>CAVOVD010000001.1:0-12393 GCA_963699765.1 uncultured beta proteobacterium
ACCAATTCAAGCGCGGCGACTATCCGGGCGCCATCGCCGGATTCGGCGCCTTTGTGAAGACGTATCCGAAGAGCGCGCTCGCGCCTTCGGCGCAGTACTGGATCGGCAACGCGCAGTTCGCGCGGCGCGATTATCGCGGCGCCATCGCCGCGCAGCGCGTGTTGCTGGCGACCTACCCGGACAGCGCCAAGGTGCCCGACGCGCTGCTCAACATCGCCTCGGCACAGTCCGAACTCGGCGAAGCCCCGGCGGCGCGACGCACGCTCGAGGAGCTGGTGGCGAAATACCCGCAGTCGGAGGCCGCCGTCAAGGCGAAGCAGCGCCTGAGCGGGCGCTAGCACCCCACCTGCCGGCGTCCCGCATGCCCGGGCAGCGGCAACCAACCTTCGCCGCGCGCCTCGTGCGCTGGCAGCGCGCGCATGGCCGGCACGACCTGCCCTGGCAGAACACCCGCGACCCCTATCGCATCTGGCTATCGGAGATCATGCTGCAGCAGACGCAGGTCGCCGCGGCGATTCCCTATTACCTGCGTTTTATCGCGGCGTTTCCCGACGTTGCCGCGCTCGCCGCGGCCCCGCTCGACGGCGTGCTCGCGCAGTGGAGTGGACTGGGCTACTACCGCCGCGCGCATCACCTGCACGCCGCAGCGCAGGCAGTAGTCGCACGGCACGGCGGCGCGTTTCCGCGCGATGTCGAGGCGCTCGAGACCCTGCCGGGCATCGGCCGCACGACGGCGGCGGCGATCGCGGTGTTCGCCTTCGGCGTGCGCGCGGCGATCCTCGACGGCAACGTCAAGCGGGTGCTCGCCCGCCATGGCGGCATCGACGGCTGGCCCGGTGCGCCGAAGGTCGAGACCGAACTGTGGAAGTCGGCGACCGTGCGCCTGCCGTCGCGCGACGTCGAGCATTACACGCAGGGGCTGATGGATCTGGGCGCGACGCTGTGCACGCGGAGCGCGCCGCGCTGCGATGCCTGTCCGGTCGCCGCCGACTGCGTGGCACGCCGCGAAGGCCGCACCGACCGTCTGCCGGCGCCGCGCCCGCGCAAGGCCTTGCCCCAGCGCGCGCTGCGCGTGCTGCTGATCGAGCGCAACGGCGAGATCCTGTTCGAGAAGCGGCCGGCGCTGGGCATCTGGGGCGGATTGTGGAGCCTGCCCGAGTGCGCGCTCGACGACGATGCCGCCGCGCTGGTTCGCGCGCGCTTCGACGCGAAGATCGTGCTGGGCGAGGCGCTGCCGGCCATCGACCACGGCTTCACCCATTTCGCGCTGACGCTGCATCCGCAGCGGGCGACGGCCAGGCACTGGCCCGTGCGCGCCGAAGCTTCGGCCACCGTGTGGCTCACCCCCGAAGATGCGCAGGGCGCCGCGCTGCCGGCGCCGATCCGCAAGCTGCTGCGCAGCCTGCGCGAGCGCTAGGGCTTCAGCCAGTCGCGCAGGTCGGGCGGCAGCCGGGTTTCGGCGTCGGCAAATGCCGCGCGAAAATCGCGCAACTCGCGCTGCGCCCCGGCGACATCGCCCTCGTCGCGCAGTTTGCGGATGCGCGTGATCCACGCCTGCGGATCTTGCGCCTTGGCGCGCAGCGCGTCGGGAGAACTGATTGCCGGCGCAGTTACGGCCCGTTTGGCCGTCGCGCCGGCCGACGCCGTGGCATCGTGTCCCGAACGCGCCGTGGCCTCGTTGGCCGCCTGTCGTCCGCCGGCCTCGATCGCCGCTTTCCCTCCGCCGACGGCGTCGGCCTTGGCGGGTGCGGCGGCGGGAAACGGCTCAGGTGCCCGGATGGCGGGTGAAGGCGGGGGCGCGGGCGCGGCCAGCGGCGGCTGCTGCAATTGCGGTGCTGGCCGCAGCGGCGGCGCCGGTGAGGGGCGCGGAGTCAGGTCCTTGCGTTCGAGCGCCGGCACAGCGGCATCGGCTTCGCTCGCCGCGCGCTTTTCCGCAACCACGGGGGGCGCCGGGGGTGCGGCTGGCGCCGGAGCCGCTGCCGGCACCGGCATCGTCGCCGTTGAGCGTTCTTCCAGTTTGCGCTTGGCCTCCGGCTTGGGCGCGACGCTTGCCGGCGCGCGTTCGCGCTCGGCCATCGCACCTGCCCCGGTCGCCGCGCGCTGGTCCGCGATGCCGGGTGATTCGGCACGGATCTTCGCTGTTTCCGCGATCTGCGGTGGCGAGGGCCGCTGGACCGGCGGCAGGACGACGATTGGCGCCATCGCGTCCTGGTCGGGTGGGGCCACCTGCAGGATGCCGATGACCACGACGCCGATGGTCGCGGCGGCGGCCAGCGGCATCCACCAGCGCTGCGGCCGGTTCACGGCGGCGTTCGCGGTGGCGTTCGCGGCGGCGCTTGCGCGTGCATCCTGCGGCGCGCTGGCCACGGCGCGATGCGCGGCGGCGAGGATCGCGCGATCGAGTTCGGGCGGCGGCAGTTCCTGCGCCTGCGCGCGCCAGGCGTTCGCCAGCGCGGGATCGCGGTCGGGATGTTCCGGGCCGGTCATGACCATTCCTCGCGCACGTCGCCCAGCGCCGTGCGCAGCTTCGCCGTCGCGTAGCGCAGGCGGCTCTTGACGGTTTCGCTGCCCACGCCGGTCAGCTCGGCGATCTCGGCCAGCGCCAGGCCGCCTTCGTACTGCAGCAGGAAGGCCTCGCGCTGTTCGTCCGGCAGCGCGGCCAGCGCCACGCGCAGCGCGTCGCCCAGCTGTGCGGTCTGCGCGCGCGCCTCCGGTTGCTCCTGTGGCGCGCCGGGCAGCGCGGCGACGGTGTCGGCCGCGCCTTCGTCCTCATCGTCAACGGAAACGAATTTCGCCTTGCTGTTGGCGCGCCAATGGTCGACCAGCCGGTGATGCGCGAGCGTGTACAGCCAGGTGCTGAACTTGGCAGTGGGGACGTACGACGCGCGGACCCGGATCGCGTTCATCCACACATCCTGAAAGAGTTCATCGGCGATGCCCGCGTTGCGGCACTGGCGCAGCAGATAGCGATAGACGCCGCCCTTGTGCCGCGCATAGAGCCGGTCGAAGGCGCCGGCATCGCCGGCGCCGTAGGCGAGCATCAGCGCTTCGTCGGAGTCGGCGGACGGGGAGGGCGAACCATCCATGGTCCGCCAAGTATGCGAGTGCGCCCGGCGCGTGACAACGCCGGGCGCGCCGTGGGTCGAAGCCGGCGGGATCACCATCCCGCCATGGCCGGCCTCAACGCCAGGGGTCGGGCGCGAAGCGCAGCGGCGCCGGGAAGGGGTTGGGGTCGCGGTGGGCGAGCCGGGGCGGCGGCAGCACGCCCATGGCGAGCAGGTTTTCGCGCCGGTCGTACTGGATGGCGATGGTCTCGGCCGGCGACTCGGTGGCACGCTCGAACTGCGTCAGCGTCACCCGCGACTGCTCGTTGCGGCCGTGACCGGTGCCCAGCTTGCCCAGCCGCTTCGCGCCGGCGACCTTTTCCTCCTGCCGGGAGGCGCCGTCCGCGACCTCGTCCTTGCGCCGCTCGACCGGTGCGGACTCCTGCTCCGCCGCGGCGAGCGGGGGTGCGGACGCCGGCGGCGGCGGCGAGGCGCGGGACTCGGGCGCCGCATCGCCGCGCGCCGATCCCGTGGCGTCCGCCTCGTTGGCGCGGCGAGAGCGGTAGTCGTTGAAGTCGCGCCAGGCGACGCGGGCCTTTTCCTGGAACACCGCGACGCCGATGACGCCGACGTTGCCGGGCCGGCCGGTGCGCGCAGCATAGGAGTCGCCCAGGTCGGTGAAGTAGAACGCCGCCGTGCGGTCCATGTTCTTGCGCCAGCCGGCGATCTCCACCGAGGCCCAGGGCTCCAGCACATAGCCCGATTGCGACGGTGACGCGGTGTCGCCGGAGATCACGTTGACGCCATCGACGCTGGTCACCACCAGCACCCGCGCACCGGTGCAGTTGCGGATGCGCACCGCGTACTCGTGGCCCGGCGCGCCGACCACATACTGCCGGCCATCCTTGCTGTGGATCGCCAGCGCGCTGCGGTCGCGGCGGTCGTAGACGTCTACCTGCACCAGCGCGCCCTTGACGTAGGGGGGCGGGTACTTCGATGCCTGCGCGGCGCCGGCGACGAGGCCGGCGGCGATCAGCGCGCCGGCCAGCGCGCGACGGAAAAGACTGCGGGTGATGGTCATGGTGCTGCCTCCCGGTGGTGGAGGCCGGCCCCTGCGGGACCGGTCCTGCAGGTCATGAACGGGCGACGGCGGCGGACGGGGTCAACGGCCGGGTTGGCCGGAATGTGTACACCCAGGCACACCCGTCGGCCGCAGGCTTGGGCGTTGATGCACGCCTCAGGGTGGCGGATGGCGGCGTCATGCGATAATTTTGGGATGGACGCGACCCCTTCCGCCAATCTGCCGGCCATCGTCGCCGGACTCGCCTTCGTGCTGGCCTTCGTGTTCGGCGCGGTCGCCAATCGGGTCAATTTCTGCACCATGGGCGCCGTCTCCGACATCGTCAATTTCGGCGACTGGAAGCGCATGCGGATGTGGGTGCTCGCTATCGCCGTAGCGATTGCGGGCAGTGCAGTTCTGGTCCAGCTCGGGCTGATCGACCACTCCAAGTCGCTGTACACCGGGGCCAAGGTCGCCTGGGTGTCGGCAATCGTCGGCGGCTTCCTGTTCGGCTTCGGCATGACGCTGGCTTCCGGCTGCGGCAGCAAGACGCTGATCCGCGCCGGCGCCGGCAATTTGAAGTCGCTGCTGGTGCTGGTGGTGTTCGGTGTAGCGGCGTCGATGACGCTGCGCGGACTGTTCGCCGTCTGGCGCGCCGCCGCACTTGACCCCTGGCGCATCGACTTCACCGCCATCGCGCCGACCTCGGACCTGCCGTCGCTGCTCGCCGCGCTCGGACTCGGCGCCACGGTCAAGGTCTGGCTGCCGTTCGTCGTGGCCATCGCCTTGCTGATCTATGTGTTCAAGGACCGCGACTTCCGGGTGTCGAAGGAACTGGTCATTGGCGGCATCGTCATCGGCCTGGTGATCGTCGGCGGCTGGTACGTGACCGGTCACCTGGGCTACCTCGCCGAGGACCCGGCGACGCTGGAAGAAAAATTCGTCGCCACCAACTCCAACCGCGCCGAATCCTTCAGCTTCACCGCACCGGTCGCCTTCACGCTGGAACTGCTGCTGCTGTGGAGCGACACCAGCCGCATCGTCACCTTCGGCATCGCCGGCGTGCTGGGCATGCTGGCCGGTTCCGCCGCCTACGCACTGGTCAGCAAGACCTTCCGCTGGGAGGGCTTCGGCTCGGTCGAGGATGTCGGCAACCACATCGTCGGCGGCATTTTCATGGGCTTCGGCGGCGTCACCGCGCTGGGCTGCACCATCGGCCAGGGCCTGACGGGGATCTCCACGCTGGCGGTTGGTTCGATGATCGCGCTGGCCGCGATCATTGTCGGCAGCGTGGCCGCACAGCGCTACCTGATGTGGCGCATGGAGAAGATGGTGTAGCGGCGCGCTGCCGCCATCCATCGAGCCACGATGATCGTCTACGACCTCCGCTGTCCGCGCGACCACGCCTTCGAGGGCTGGTTCGACTCGGGCGCCGAATTCGACCGCCAGCTGGACGCGAAGCTGGTGCGCTGCCCTGTGTGCGATGACGCTGAGGTGGTCCGCCTGCCGACCAGCAAGGTCCGGGTCCGCAAGGGCGAAAACAAGTCGCGGCGCACCGACCGCGCCGTTGCCGCGCCCGCGCCGGCGAGTCCGGCGCCTGCCCCTGCGGCCATTGCCGGCCTGCCGGCCGACCTGGTGGCCGCGCTGCGGCAGATTGTGCGCAACACCGAGGATGTGGGCGAGCGCTTCCCCGAGGAAGCGCGCCGCATCCATTACGAGGAGACCGCCGCGCGCGCCATCCGCGGCCAGGCCAGCCCCGAGGAAGCCGAAGCGCTGGCCGAGGAAGGCATCGATTTCGCGTCGCTGCCGCCCTACCTCACCCGCGACACGCACTGACCGCGGCGCGGCCGGGGCGTGGTCGCCCGGGCCAAGTTTGGGTATAATTCGCGTCTTGCCGGCGGGTCGTTAGCTCAGTTGGTAGAGCAGCGGACTTTTAATCCGTTGGTCGCCGGTTCAAATCCGGCACGGCCTACCATCATCGCCGGTGGCGTCGGCGACGGCAGGGCCACCATTCAGTTGAGTTGCAAGGGATGGGTCGTTAGCTCAGCTGGTAGAGCAGCGGACTCTTAATCCGTTGGTCGTAGGTTCAAATCCTACACGGCCTACCAATCCCTCAAGGACTTGCGTTCGAGCAGGTCCTTTGGTTTTCAGCCCTGTGACAGATTTGTGCCTTCGAGAACTGCTTCGGGGGCACGTACCGCACCGAGACGGATAGTCATTTCAACCGCACGCGGCTGAGTGTGGAGAAGTCGGTGGGGCGGGTCAAGCGTGGATTTGCGGCGGCAACGGGCTGCTCCGTACGCTTGTGGTGGCACTTCCGGGCGGGCACCGCCGCCAAGGTGGCTGCGCGCGGGCAGGCGGGCAGGGGCTGGCACGAGCCCGTCCGGCGTCGGACACAGGTGAGCGGCGACGGTGGTGGCTACCAGCTGAGGCGCTGGTCGAACTCGAAGGCCGGGGCGGACTGGAGCAGCGGATCAGCGGCCGGATCATGCTCGGCGTCGGTGGCCTCCCACAGCGGCGGGCCGCGGGCGGGCGCGATGCGCGGTGGCGCGGTCGGCTCACCGAGGTGGCCGAGGATGTCGCGCACAGTCGGGCCGTCGGTGATGAAGGCGATGATCTTCATCGCGCCACCACAGTCGGGGCAAACCAGCGGAAAAACTTCGTAGATGCGGGCGAGCAGCAGGGCCCAGGCATAGCGAGCGGCGCGGCGGTGGATGGGTTCGTCGGCGGGCGTTGCCGGGTTGGCGCTGGGCACGGCCGCAACGGGCGTCGCCGCCGGCTCGGCCAGGGCAGTCACCGCGGCGCGCAAGGGTGAGTTCGGCGCCAGCACGCCGAAGTAGCGATGGCGATGGACCCGCGGCGGCGGCACCAGGGCGGAGAGGCGGTCGAGCAACTCGAGCGGGGTCAGGCGCTGCGGGCTACTTGCACCGGGGCCCGGTTTCGGCGGCTCGTAGATGAGGTGCTCGCGGTCGAGCTCGCGCAGCCGGTCCAGGGCGAACGGCGGTCGGGCGCAATAGCGCAGCAGCCGCTCGCGCCCGGCGCGGTCAGCGGCCTCGATGCGCACCGAGCCGTCCACCGAAAAGCCACCGCCGTGTTGCCATTGTCCCATCGCCTGCGCATCATCGCCCGGCAGCAAGCCGCGGCGCACAAAGACGCGCAGCAAGCGCCGGCGCACGCGCTCCTGCACCGTGGCGATGGCGTTGGCGTCGATCCGGGTCGCGGCATGGAAGACGACCCCGCCCGTGGTGGCGGCGTCGAACACGCCGTCGATGACGACACAGTGAAAGTGTAGATGCGCATTGAGGCTGGAACCGAAGCGGTGGATGAAGGCCACCGCGCCGAGGCGCGCCGTGCTCCCGGCACCCGGGCTGTGCGCGCGCAGGCATTGCTCCACCACGCGCAGGAACAAGCGCAGGGCCGCGCCCTGGAGATCGGCGTCGCGCTGCAGGAAGTAACGCAGGCGCTTGGGCACGGCCAAGACCCACTGGCGCACCGGCAGCGGCGGCAAGACGTGATCGGTCAGATGCGCCGCCGTCGCCACCATGCGCCGGGCGTTGCATGAGGGACACACGCCCCTGCCCTTGCACGAGAAGGCGATCAGGAAGTCGTGCCCGCACTGCCCGCACCGTGCACGGGCGAAGCCGTGGGCGAGGATGCCGCACTCCAGGTAGCGGCGAAACTCACGCTCCACATGTTCCGGCACCGGACCACTCGTCGTCGTAGCCCTCGCGGCATTGGGCGAGCCAGGTCTCGAGGTGTTCCTGGACGCAGCGATAGAGCACGCTCTGGCTCGGACGGCGCGGCCGATACCGCGCCGGTGCGCTCTCCCCGGCCCCACGCTCGACCCCCATGCCTGCCCCCTGTGCCGCGCATTGCGGCGTTGGGGATCAGGGTGGGCGGCACCCTGCGCCGGCCGCCATTGGTCGCAGGGATTAGGTCGCGCGGCTGAGGTGAGTTGGCTGAATACCCAGCGGCGGCGTGGGATGCGCCGGTCGCCCCGTCAATGGCGGCTTACCGGAAGAATTCGCGGCGACCACGAATGGCCGGAGGTGACCGGTTGCCGCCATCCACCAGACCGATCCGAATGGCCGCAGTCGCGGGTGGATTCAACTGGTCGATGCAACACACTATGATCTGCCTTGGCGGAAGGAGTGTTGCAGATGACTTACCGGACGCGAACCTACTACACCGATAGTCAGAAGGCATTGATGTGGGAGCGGTGGAAGGCCGGCTGGACTCTTCACGAGATCGGCCACCTGTTTGATCGACGGCACACGTCTATCCAAGGCATTCTGTCGAGGACGGGTGGCATCCGACCGCCAGACCGACGCCGTTCCCTGGCGTCGCTGTCTTTGGACGAGAGAGAGGAAATCTCGCGCGCGCTGGTGACAGGCGAATCTATCCGCTCAATCGCTGCACGGCTCGGTCGAGCGCCATCGACAGTCAGCCGCGAACTGAAGCGCAACGGCGGCCAAGACAGTTATCGAGCTACGCAGGCCGACAGCGCCGCTTGGAATCGGGCACTTCGACCTAAGCGCTGCAAGCTCGCTGAGAACCGTCCACTGGCACGCGTCGTAGCGGACAAGCTGCGCTTGCAGTGGTCGCCCGAGCAAATCGCTGGCTGGCTCAAGCATACTTATCCGTGCGACGAGAGCCACTACGTGTCACACGAGACCATCTACCGCAGTCTGTTCATTCAAGCGCGTGGCGCCTTGAAGAAGGAGCTGTTGGAGCACCTGAGACGCACTCGCGGCATGCGTCGTTCTCGTCATTACACACAAAAGACCGCAATCCACGGCCAGATTGCCGACGCCGTTTCGATCCGCGAGCGACCTGCGTCGGTCGAGGATCGGGCGGTGCCCGGTCACTGGGAAGGGGATTTGGTCTTCGGCAGTGGCGGTAGCCAGATCGCAACCTTGGTTGAGCGCCAAACACGATACGTGATGTTGGTGAAGCTCGACGGCAAAGACTCGCCGACGGTTGTCAACGCACTAATCAAGAACGCTCGCAAGTTGCCTCAGGAGCTCTACAAATCACTGACCTGGGACAGAGGCACGGAAATGCATGGCCACAAGCGATTCACGATGGCTACCGACATCCAAGTCTATTTCTGTGATCCTCAGAGCCCCTGGCAGCGCGGAAGCAACGAGAACACGAATGGCTTGCTCAGGCAGTACATGCCGAAGGGCATCGACATATCGGGCTATTCGCAGCTTCAGCTCAACGCAATTGCGAGACAATTGAACCAAAGGCCACGCAAGACGCTCGGCTTCCACACGCCCGCTGAGATGTTCAGCGAACGTGTTGCGTTGACCGGTTGAATCCGCACGGCATAACGGACGTCGGATTCGTCGGGCGCAGGACCGAGGGTCGACGGCCGTCGTTCTAGGCATGGAAATGCACCGCATGGGGCCCATCTCCTGTCCGACTTGGGGATCGGGCGCGAACCTCGCACCGGTGTGGCTCGAACGAGCAACGTCAGACGACTTCGGCGGCGTGTCGTTTGCCGGTGCGTGGCCCTTTGGCGGACTGCTTCTGTTGGCCTCGAGGTTCCGCAATCTGCTCGATGATCACTGGCGGACGATTGGGAAACTTGGCGACGAGGTCGAGCTTCCCACCCATCGCTTCGACATAGCGTTTGAGGGTCGAAAGCAGCATGTCGCTTCGCTGCTCCAGGCGCGAGATCGTGTCCTGTCCCACGCCGAGGGCGGTCGCAAGTTCCTCCTGCGTCCGCTCGACCGCATGACGCAGGTCTTTGAGGGTCGCGAGTTCCGCCGCCCGTTGTTGCACCTTCGCGCGGCGCTTGGCGGGCAGCTTGGCGAGCACTTGTTCAAGATTTCTTGGCATGTCGTTTTTCCTTTCGTGCGACAGCGGCTGCCAGCGAGGCCAAATGCGTTTCGAAGCGGGCGTCGGCGAGACCGATGAGTCGTTTGTAGAACCGTTTCTGGTCGGCACCGCCCTTGTCCCCACCCACGAGAAGGATCGCCTGCCGATCCGGGTCGAAGGCGAAGGCGACGCGCCATACCTCTCCCTGCCAGCCGAAACGCAGTTCCTTCATGTTGGCGTGCTTCGATCCCTTCAGTGTGTCGACCGTGGGGCGCCCGAGGCCCGGCCCAAACTGGCTCAGCAACAGCGCATGGGCGAGAAGCTCATCCTGCAAGCCCTTGGCGAGGGTCTGAAACTCGCGGTCGAACTCGTCGTGGAAAAGTACCGTCCAACTCATGATGGGTATTATGGATGTAAAGCCATATGGACGCAAGACCATATTTGGACGACTTCATCGGCGCCATGCGAACCCGCGCTGGCGGGAAATCTTTGGCTCGAAAACGAATCGCGAATGAAGTGGCCCCACGCGTTCGGACAGTTTTTCGGGTTTCTTAAGTGGTTGCCCTGCGGGTTAAGCCGCCAGTCGTAGCGGCGGCTGGTTGAAGTACACGTCATCCGGGGTCTGCCGGTCAAGACTGGAGTGCGGCCGACGGCGATTGTAGAAGTCGAGGTAGACGGCCAGCTTGCGTCCGCGCGTCGGACGTGGTCTCGTAGGCGTGCAGGTAGACGTGCTCGTACTTGACCGACTTCCACAGCCGCTCGACGAACACGTTGTCGCGCCAGCAGCCCTTGCCGTCCATGCTGATCCGGATGTCGTGCTCGCGCAGCACGTCGATGAAGGCGGCGGCGGTGAATTGGCTGCCCTGGTCGGTGTTCATGATCTCCGGCACGCCGTGCTGGCGATCGCCTCCTCCAACGCTTCGACCGCGGCATCGGCGGCCAGGCTGATCGACAGTCGCCACGCCAGCACCCGGCGGGTGGCCCAGTCGAGCACCGCGGTCAGATAGACGAAGCCGCGCCGCATCGGGATGTAGGTCGTGTCCATCGCCCAGACCTGATTCGGCCGGTCGATGGTGAGGCCGCGCAGCAGGTACGGGAAGACCGGATGCTCGCGATGCCGGCCACTGGTCCGCGGCCTTCGGTAGAGCGCCTCGATGCCCATCTGGCGCATCAGCGTCGCCACATGCTTGCGGCCGACCGCGAATGCCTTCCCGATTGAGCAGGTCGCGCAGCATCCGGCTGCCGGCGAACGGATGCTCCAGGTGCAGTTCGTCGATGCGCCGCATCAGCGCCAGGTCGGCGTCCGAGGTCGGCTGCGGCTGGTAGTAGACCGACGAGCGCGACAGCTCCAGCAACTGCGCCTGGCGCACGATCGGCAGCTCGTGCGTCGCGTCGATCATCGCTTTGCGCTCGCATCGCCGATGCGACCGAGCGCGCCGGCCAAAAAATCGTTCTCCAACGCCAGCTGGCCGATCTTGGCGTGCAGCGTCTTCAGGTCCGGTCCGGCGTCGCGCTTCTCGGCGGCCGTGGCGAACACCTCGGCGGCGCGCTCCAGCAGCTCCGGCCGCCATTGCCCGATCTGGTTCGGATGGACCTTGAACTGCTCGGCCAACTCGACCAGGGTCTTTTCGCCCCGGATCGCGGCCAACGCCACCTTGGCCTTGAACGTTGCTGAATGGTTCCTGCGCGGTCGTTTCATCGTCTGCTCCTCGGCGACAACGTCGCCCATTAGAGCAGAGCTTCCACTTATCCGGCTGTCCGACTTTCCGGCGCCACTTCTAACCGAACTCTTTGAACACGCGCTCGAACACCGTGAAGGCGTAGGTTTCTTTGGTTGTCGACAGGGCTTCGCAGCTCAGCAAATAGCGGCTGGCAAAGTCCGTAATCGTCAACGGGTAACAGTAGCGGCGATCGGCCAGCATGAACTCACCCTTGTAGTCCGCACACCACAGCTCGTTGGGCGCTGTCGCCCGCGACAGCGCGGTTCCCCGAGCTCGATGCCGAGCCCTCTTCCGGCGCTTGACCAACCCGTTTCGATCCAAAACCGCGTGCACGGTACTGATGGCAGGACAGTCCAGATCCAGATAGATACGCCGCAGTCGTTCCCGGATCTTGGGAGCTCCCCAGTTCGGAAACTCCCTCTTGAGATTCACGATCAGCTTTTCCATCTGCATCGGAAGCTGATTGGCGTGACGATAGGGACGCCGGCTGCGATCGGTTAGCCCATCGATCCCGCAATCCTGGTAGCGGTGGTAGATCTTGTAGCCCGTCTTGCGAGAGATCCCAAACTCACGGCAGAGGCCCGCCATCTTCTCTCCGTCCAACAGTCGGGCAATGAATCGAAGTCGCTCTTCCACGATCTGACACTCCTTCCATGGCATGACCACTTTCTCCCTCCTTTGGGAGAAAGTGTCACCGATGTCTCCGGAATGAAGTGTTACCCATCTCTCGGGAAGGGCATCG
>CAVOVD010000002.1:0-110991 GCA_963699765.1 uncultured beta proteobacterium
CTGCGCCTGTGCGGCGAAGCGCCGTTCTACACGCTCGGGCCGCTCACCACCGACATCGCGCCCGGCTACGACCACATCACCAGCGGCATCGGCGCCGCGATGATCGGCTGGTACGGCTGCGCGATGCTCTGCTACGTCACGCCCAAGGAACACCTCGGCCTGCCGAACAAGAAGGACGTGAAAGACGGCGTCATCGCCTACAAGATCGCCGCCCACGCCGCCGACCTCGCCAAAGGCCATCCCGGCGCGCAATACCGCGACAACGCGTTGTAGCAAGGCGCGCTTCGAATTCCGCTGGGAAGACCAGTTCAACCTCAGCCTCGACCCCGTCACCGCGCGCGAGTTCCACGACGAGACCCTGCCCGCAGGACGGCGCCAAGATCGCCCACTTCTGCTCCATGTGCGGCCCGCACTTCTGCTCGATGAAGATCACCGAGGACGTCCGCAAATACGCCGCCGAGCAAGGCATCGCCGAGGAGGAGGCGCTTGAAGAAGGGGATGGAGGCGAAGTCGAAGGAGTTCGTGAAAAAGGGCGGCGAGGTTTACGCGAAGGCGTGAGTCTGGCGGGATTCCGCGCTCCGCCGGCGCCCGGGCGAACCTAGTTCACGTCGCCGCAGACAATCTCCCGGTCACCGTCGGCAGGCGCGCTGCGCACGACGATCGCATAGCCGCCGGCGCGCAGCTCCGCAAGCGGCAGCGGCGCGACGTTGCTCACCGTGAACGGGCCGTGGGCCGGCGCCAGCGCGGTGCTCGCCGGCGAGCCTGCAAGCACGGTGCGCAGCAGCGGATACGCCGGTGGGGAGACCAGCGCGCCGCAACGGCCGCGATGGATGAACGTGTACAGGCTGAACCGGCCGCGATCATCGCTGGCACGCCGGTGACCTCGATCTGCACGCGCGTGCCGCCGTCCTGCGGCATCAGGAAGGCGCGGCCGGTCTGCGCGGGAAGGTCGGGGCCGGGCTTCAGGGTCACGGTGACGAACTCGCGCGACGGCGCGTCACCGCCGGCGGCGCAGCCAACAAGCAGCGCCGCGGCCATCGCCAGCGCCAGTCCCGGTGCGATGCATCGGCAGCGCCACAGCCTGCAGCGCGACGGCGGCTGCGGCCTTAGACGGCGATCGATCGGCAAATGCGGCTTGTGGTCCGCAAGGTCGTTCATCACATTTCTCCGCGGAAAGCGCTCGCCATTGTGGCATCGCCCGCCGGCAGAATCTCATTCACGCCGCGACGCGCTTCCGCAGGTCATCGGGCGATTCCCGTCCGGCGGCGGGGCCGATGTTGCGCGATGGCGCCCGCCGCGGCCCGGGCGGCCCGCGATGATGCGCTCTGGCCGTCGCCTCATGCGGTCGACCTCCAGCCCATGGCCCGACCCACGCTCAAAGTCACCAAACCGGTCGATCCGACCGCCGCGCCCAGGGCGCCGACGTCGCGCGCGTGGCGGGCGGCGCACGGCAAGCCGCCGGACAACGACCGCCGTCGAAGACTGCCGCCTCGTTTGTGGCGCCCGCCGTGCCCGATCCGACCGCCTCGCCGACGCGCACCGATGCGCCGATGCCCGCGAAGACCGGCTCCCGCCGACGCGGCAAACCTGCGGCGACAGTCGGCGAAACGCCGGCGGGCGCGCGCCCGCCACGGGCGCAAGCTGCCGGCAAGCAGGAGCAGGGCAAGGCGCGCACAACCGACCGGAGACGGCGCGAAGAAGCCCAACCGACGCCAACGCGTCCGGTGCGTGCGCCGCAACCACGCGCTCCGCAGAACGTGGGCAACGAGGATCCGCGCCTGTCCAAGCGCATGGGCGAACTCGGCCTGTGCTCGCGCCGCGAAGCCGACGACTGGATCGTCAATGGCTGGGTGCGCGTCGACGGCGTCGTCGTCGACACGCTGCAAGCGCGTTTCCGGCAGCGCGCGCATCGACATCGATCCGGCCGCGACACAGCACCAGGGCGAGCTGGTGACCGTCGTGCTCCAACAAGCCGATCGGCTATGTCTCCGGCCAGGCCGAGGACGGCCACACGCCGGCGATGACGCTGATCAGGCCGGAGAACCGGTGGCCGGAGGATCCGGCGCGGACCAAGTTCAGGGCCAGCCACCTGCGCGGACTCGCCCCGGCCGGGCGGCTGGACATCGACTCGACCGGTCTGATCGTCTTCACTCAGGACGGCCGCGTGGCCAAGCGGCTGATCGGGCGACGACTCGGAGGTCGAGAAGGAATACCTGGTCAGGGTCGAGGGCACGCTGTCGGACGAGGGCATGAAGCTGCTCCAGCACGGCCTCTAGCTCGACGGCGTCAAGCTCAAGCCCGCGAAGGTCTCATGGCAGAACGAGCATCAGCTGCGCTTCGTGCTGCGCGAGGGCCGCAAGCGGCAGATCCGCCGCATGTGCGAGCTGGTCGGGCTCACCGTGACCGCGCTGAAGCGCGTGCGCAGCGGCGGCGTGCCGCTGGGTGCGCTGCCGGTCGGGCAGTGGCGCTACCTGCGCCGCGACGAGAAGTTCTAGCCGGCCGAATTCAGCTCGCGCCGGACCATCGGCGCGGCGCCACGGCCGTCCGGATCAGGAAGCCATCGCGATGCGCACCGGCATGCGCCGGCGTCCGTGCGCAGGCATGAAGCGCCCGAAGCGGCCGGGGATCGGCGTGCCGCAATGCCCGCAGGCGCCCTCGGGCGTGAGTTCGTAGGCGAGGATCTCGTGCCAGTCGCGCACGATCAGCGGCCGCCGCAGCCCGGGCAGAACGTGGTGCCTCCGGTGCGGTCGTGGACGTTGCCGGTGTAGACGTAGCGCAGGCCGTTCGCCGCGCGCGATCGCGCGCGCGCGCGTGAGCGTCGCCGCCGGCGTGGCGGCGACGTCGGTCATCTTGTAGTCGGGATGGAACGCGGTGAAGTGCAGCGGCACGTCCGGGCCGAGCTCGCGCGGCGATCCAGCGGGACATCGCCGTCGAGCTCGGCGTCGGAGTCGTTCTTGCCCGGGGATCAGCAGCGTGGTGATCTCGAGCCAGACGTCGGTCTCGTGCCGGACGTACGCCAGCGTGTCGAGCACCGGCGCCAGCTGGGCGCCGCAGAGCTTGCAGTAGAAGTCGTCGGTGAAGGCCTTCAGGTCGACGTTGGCCGCGTCCATCGTGGCGAAGAACTCGCGCCGCGCGTCGGCGCCGATGTAGCCGGCGGTGACCGCCACGGTCGCGATGCCGCGCGCGCGGCAGGCCTCGGCGACGTCGATCGCGTACTCGGCGAAGATCACCGGGTCGTTGTAGGTGAACGCCACGCTGCGGCAGCCGTGTCCGGCCGCGGCGGCGGCGATCGCCTCCGGCGACGCCGCGTCCATCAGCGTGTCGATCTCGCGCGACTTGCTGATGTCCCAGTTCTGGCAGAACTTGCAGGCGAGGTTGCAGCCGGCGGTGCCGAACGAGAGCACCGGCGTGCCGGGGAAGAAGTGGTTGAGCGGCTTCTTCTCGATCGGGTCGACGCAGAAGCCGCGACGAGCGGCCGTAGGTGGTGAGCACGATGCCGCTCGCCCTGGCGCTGGCGCACGAAGCAGAGCGCCGCGCTGCCCGTCGCGCAGCCGGCAGTCGCGCGGGCACAGGTCGCACTGGATGCGCCCGTCGGGCAGCGGATGCCACCAGCGTCCCGGAAAATCGCTCATTGCGTCACCTCCACCGACAGGAACTCGCTCTCCTTCCATTTGGTCACCCGGTAGCGGCGAACGTTCATCTCCACGTGCCAGAAATCGGCCGGCAGGCCGGCCTTGCGCTTCAACTCAGCCAGGAACGCGCGCGGCTCGGGTAGCGCCTCCCAGACCTGCGGCAGGAACGTCGCGCGATGCCGGCCGTATTCGATGATCACCCCATCCACGCCGGGTGCGAGTTGCGCCAGCACCTGCGCCTCGCCCCTGTGGCGCAGCGGTTCGCTGGCACCCAGCAGCGACACCTCGACCAGGGTCGTGTCGAATTCGACGGCGGCCAGCGGCGGAAAGCGCGGATCGCCGAAGGCGGCGGCGAGTGCGTTGGCGCGCACGTCCTGTGCAAGCGCTCGCCGCGGCTCCAGCGAGCCGATGCAGCCGCGCAGCGCGCCTTCGCGCATCAACGTGACGAACGTCGCGCCGGGAGCGCCAAGCGCCGGATGCGCGTCGTCGGCCGGGCCGCGGCCGGCGCGCCCGAACGCGACGCCGATCGACGTGCGAGCGATGCCGACGAGGCTCCGGCCGAGCACGGCCGCACTCACCGCGCCGCCTCCGGCGTGAACGCGAACGCCCCGTAGCCGACGACCCGCGAACGGTCGCCGGCCGTGTCCCCCGAATTGCGCAAGTCGAGCAGATGCGGGACGAGGCCGCGCCGCCGCGCGACGGCGAGCAACCCATTGACCGGCGTGGCACCGCAGGCCTGCTCGTGGTCGATGCCGGGGCGAAGGGCGAGGATCGTCTCTGCTGTACCCCGGTCGATGGCACGCGCCTCGTCGTAGCGGTGGTAGTGCGACAGGTCGGAGCTGACGACGATCAGCGTTTCGGGTCCGCCCCACAGCAGATCGAGCACGGCGGCGACGTCCGCGGTCGACGCGGCGCCGACCACGAACGGCACCAGAGTGAAATTGGCGAGCGTCGCCTGCAGGAACGGCAACTGCACCTCGAGCGAGTGTTCCTGCGCATGCGCGGCGTCGTCGACGACCACCTGCGGCAACGCGCTTGCACGCGCCACCGCCTCGGCGTCGATGGCAACCTCACCCAGCGGCGTCGCGAACGCCCGCACCGACGGCAAAGCCAATCCGGCAACGGGAAGGCGATGCGCCGGGCCCAGCAGCACGACGCGGCGGACCACGTCTCGTATCGCCCCGAGCGCCGCATAGGCATGTCCCGCCACCGGGCCCGAGTAGACATAGCCGGCATGCGGGACCACCAGGGCCTTGGGCGCCGGTCCCGCGTGCGCCCGCGCGCCGGCCAGGCAGGTGCGGACATCGGCGGCGAGCGCCGCCGGTGAACCCGGATAGAAATGGCCAGCCATCGCGGCCGGCCGGATGTCGTGCATCATCTGGCCTGACCTTCCTCGGGAGGCGAAGGGCTTGGGCTGTCGCGGAACATCTCCCGAATGACCCGCACCCATGCAGGATCAATGGGGGCGGCCGGCAGGATCTCAATGGCGGCGGCCGCCGCGGGTCAGTCGTCGCTGCCGGCCAGCCGGACGATGTAGCCGCCGGATTTCTCGTCGCGTTCGAGCACCAGCGCACCGCGCCGCGCTGCCTCCTCGAGCATGCCGTTGAAGGAGCGAAAGCCGTAGTAGGACTCGGCGAAGCCCGGGTTCACGCGCTTGATCGCCTGCTTGACCATCGACCCCCAGACCTTGTCGCCGCCGTCACGCTCGCTTGCCAGCGCCTCGACGGTGCCGACGATGAGGTCGATCGCCTCGATCCGGCGCTCCTCGTCGCCGGTGGGCGCCGCGACGGCAGCCGCGACGGGCTCGGCCGGGGCTGCGCTCTTGGCCGCACCCTTCGCCGGGCGCTTCGCTGCCTTTTTCGCTTCGCCCGCAGCCTTGGGTTCGGCCCTGGGCTTTGCCACCGTCTTCTTCGCGGCGCGCTTCTTCTGCTCGCGGACCAGGTCGTCGTAATAGATGAATTCGTCGCAGTTGGCGATCAGCAGGTCCGAGGTCGAATTCTTGACCCCTACGCCGATCACGGTCTTGGCGTTCTCGCGCAGCTTGGAAACCAGCGGCGAGAAATCCGAGTCGCCGCTGATGATCACGAAGGTGTCGACGTGCGACTTGGTGTAGCACAGGTCGAGCGCGTCGACGACCATGCGGATGTCGGCGGAGTTCTTGCCCGACTGGCGCACATGCGGAATCTCGATCAGTTCGAACGACGCCTCGTGCATCGGCGCCTTGAACGCCTTGTAGCGGTCCCAGTCGCAATAGGCCTTCTTGACCACGATGCTGCCCTTGAGCAGCAGCCGTTCGAGAATCCTGCCGATGTCGAACTTGTCGTAGTCGGCGTCGCGCACGCCGAGCGCGATGTTCTCGAAATCGCAGAACAGCGCCATGTTGGTCACGTCAGAGGAAGAGGCCATCGCTCGCAGGTCCGGGTGGGTCGAAACGACACGATACCAGTCCCGCCTTCCACAGGCATGGCAAGATGACGCGCAACGACGGCTGCCAGCCGCCTGCATGGGAGTTCTTGAACGATGTCCGCCACACTGCCTGCCCTGTCTCTGCTCGAGACCCGCGTCCTCGGCGTCCTGGTCGAAAAGCAGCACACGGTACCCGACACCTATCCGCTCACGCTCAACGCACTGATCTCCGGCTGCAATCAGAAGACCAGCCGCGACCCGGTGCTCGAGGCCAGCGAAGGCGAGGTCCAGGCGGCGATCGACCAGCTGAAGTCGCTGTCGCTGCTGGTCGAGAGCAGCGGTGGGCGGGTGATGCGTTACGCGCACAACGTCGCCCGCGTGCTCGCCGTGCCCGAGCAGGCCGTGGCACTGCTGGCGACGCTGATGCTGCGCGGTGCGCAGACCGCGGCCGAACTACGCCTGCACAGCGAGCGCCTGCACCGCTTCGCCGACGTCTCGTCGGTCGAGGCCTTCCTGCAGGAACTCGCCGCGCGGCCGGCCGGGGCGCTGGTCACCGAGCTGCCGCGAGCGCCGGGCGCGCGCGAGACGCGCTGGACGCACCTGCTCTCCGGTCCGCCGGAACTCGCGGCGACGACGGCCCCCATGGCGGGCGCCGCGCCCGAGGATCAGGTCACGCTGGGCGAACTCGCCGCGCTTCGCGCCAATGTCGCCGAGCTGCGCGAGGAACTGGCCGCGGTCCGCGCCGTCGTCGACCGGCTGGTTCGGGATCTCGGCTTGCCCCCCGACTAGCGGACGCGCGCCCGTCGTCGAGTTGCGCAAGGCTTTCGCGCTGCGCGACAATGGCCGCCGGCCGGGTGGGTACCCGGACCAACAGAGGAAGAACAATGGACATTGGCAGCATCTACGAGACCGCCAAGCCGGTCGTCATCGCCTTCGCGCTCAAGGCATTGGGCGCGATCGTTCTCTACATCATCGGCCGCTGGCTGATCGGCATCGTCGGGACGCTGCTCACCAAGGCGCTGGAGCGCCAGAAGATCGAGCCGACGGTCATCCGCTACATCGGCAATACGCTGACGGTGGCGTTGAACGTCCTGCTGGTCATCGGCATCCTCGGCTATTTCGGGGTCGAGACCACGTCCTTCGCGGCACTGATCGCGGCGCTGGGCATCGCCATCGGCGCTGCCTGGGGCGGCCTGCTGTCGAATTTTGCTGCCGGCGTCTTCATCCTGGTGCTGCGACCGTTCAAGGTCGGCGACTACGTGCTTGCCGGCGAAGTGGAGGGCACGGTCCGCGCCATCGGGCTGTTCACCACCGCCATCGACGCGCCCGACAACGTCAACACCATGGTGGGCAATGCCAAGGTCATGAACGGCACGATCAAGAACTTCTCCAACAATCCCTATCGCCGCGTCGACCTGACCGCGCAGCTCGACCACACGGTGGATCCGCACGACGCCATCCGCCGGCTGAAGGAGGTGCTGCCGACCATCGCCAACGTCGTCGACAAGCCGTCGCCCGACGTCGAGATCCTGACCTTCAACGAGCGCGGACCGGTCCTGGCAGTGCGCCCCTACGTTCACACCAGTAATTACTGGCAGGTGTATTTCGACGCCAACAGGGCGATTCGCGACACCTTCGGCGCCGCCGGCTACCCGGCAGCGGAGGCGCACGTGTTCATGCGGCAGAAGGCGGCCTGATTTCCGAAGCGCGCGGGGCCGGGCGCGGGCGCGGCCGGCCCGGCCTGGGCTAGTCCTGCCGCCAGGGCAGCCCAGCCATCTGCCAGCCGTTGACGCGGCGCTGGCTGACCTGGTTGCGGTCGCCCTCGAAGCCTTCGAGGATGTTGAAAGCGGCCCTGAATCCGTTGGCGGCGGCGAGCGTGGCCGCGTGATGCGAACGCACGCCGCTGCGGCAAAGAAACGCCACCGGCCGGTCGTCCTCGACACGCGAGCGCAGCTGATCGATGAACGCCGGGTTGCGTTTTTTCGCCGGGTAGTCGTACCACTCGATGTGCAGGCTGCCGGGGACATAGCCGATCAGGTCGCGTTCGGCGAGCGTCCGGGTGTCGATGAGCTCGATTTCGCCGGCCGCGAACAGCGCCCACGCCTCCGCGGGGGTCAGCAGTCCGGCGAAGGCCGCGCCCTTTTCCTGCGCCCGCTCCGCCGCCGCCAGGAACACCGCGGTGACGCCGGGCATGGCGTCAGGCGGCATGGGGAACGCCCAGCATCCGGTTGGCGGGAACCGCGACATCGATCATCTTCGGCTTCGGCAGGTTCAGTTCCTCCATCAACTCGATGAATGCCGCACGGTCGCGCCCCGTCAGGCGCGAATTGTGCCGCCGCTCCCAGCCGATGGTCGACACCGTGTTGCCGCGGTAATCATGTCCGGGATAGACGCGCGTGTTGCTCGGCAGTTCGAAGAGCTTGTCATGGATGGCGTCCCACAGCATGCCTGCATCGCCGCCCTGGAAATCGGTGCGCCCGCAGCCGTCGATGAGCAGCGCGTCGCCGGTGAACACGTTGCCGCGCCAAAGGAAGCTCATGCTGCCCGCCGTGTGGCCGGGTGTATGCAGCGCGATCAGGCGCTCGCCGACGCCGAAGTGCAGCGCGTCGCGGTCGACCAGTTGTACGTCGGCCGGCGCGATGTCGCAGCCGGAGGGCGCCGCGGCCAGCGCGCCCGTTTCCTCGCGCAGGCGGCCGGCGCCGGTGATGTGGTCGGCGTGCGCATGCGTCTCGAGGACATAGCGCACCCGCAGGTCGAGCCGGCGCACCAGTGCGAGATCGCGCTCGAGCTGGCGGTCGACCGAGTCGATGACCATCGCCTCCCGCGACGCGCGGTCGACGAGGAAATAGGTGAACGTCGATGATTCCGGGTCGAACAGCTGGACGACTTCGTGTTCCATACGCGGCGGCTCCTTTCGGCTCCGAATCTACGCCTTCCCTGGCGCGACGCCAACCGTTGTCGCGCGGCGTCATGCGACAATGCGCGGCGCCCGGCACCGCGGCGGTCTCCGCGGCAGCCCGGTAACGCGCTCTCCAGACACAGCCCGTGGATCAGCCAACCCTACTCACCGCCCTGCTGCTCGGCATCGTCGAGGGACTGACCGAGTTCCTGCCGATCTCGTCGACCGGCCACCTGATCCTCGCCGGATCGCTGCTGGGTTACACCGGCGAAAAGGCCAAGGTCTTCCAGATCGCGATCCAGGCCGGCGCGATACTGGCCGTGTGCTGGGAGTTCCGCGATCGGCTGATCGCGGTGGCGCGCGGACTCTTCCGCGACCCGAAGGCGAACCGCTTCGTCATCAACCTGGCCATCGCCTTCCAGCCGGCAGCAGTGCTTGGCCTGGTTTTCGGCGGCTTGATCAAGGCGCGCCTGTTCGCGCCGGTGCCGGTGGCGACCGCCTTCGTCGTCGGCGCTCTGGTCATCCTCTGGGCCGAACGCCGGCAGCGCCTGCGCCCGGAATCGGTGCGCATCGACGATGTCGACGCCATGCGCTGGACCGATGCGCTGAAGATCGGCTGCGCGCAGGCCTTCGCGCTGATTCCCGGAACATCGCGCTCCGGCGCAACCATCATCGGCGGCATGCTGTTCGGGCTGTCGCGCCGGGCCGCCACCGAATTCTCGTTCTTCCTCGCCATACCGACGCTGTTCGCGGCCTGCGCCTACGACACCATCAAGCACCGGCACCTGCTTTCAATCGCCGACCTGCCGAGCTTCGGCGTGGGCTTCGCCGCCGCCTTCGTTTCCGCGTTCCTGTGCGTGCGCTGGCTGCTGCGCTACGTCAGCCACCACGACTTCACGCCCTTCGCGTGGTATCGGATTGTGTTCGGGATCGTGGTCCTGGTCACCGCGGCGACCGGTGTCGTCCAGTGGAACTGAGGCCGCCGGCGCCGCCCGCCGTTTCGCCCCCCGCGCCGAAGGCGCCCGAGACAGCGCCATCGGCGCATGTCTGGACCGCCCCGCTGTTCGCCGTGTTCGGCGTGCTGGGCTTTTCGTTCAAGGCGATCCTGATCAAGCTCGCCTACCAGATCGACCCGGTGGATGCGGTCACGCTGCTGACACTGCGCATGCTCTACGCCGCGCCCTTCTTCTGCGCGATGGCATTGTGGGTCAACCGCCGCCGCGCCGCGGCGCCGCTCGCCCGCGGCGATCTCCGGCGGGTCGTCTGGCTGGGCTTCATCGGCTACTACCTGGCCAGCCTGCTCGACTTCATGGGCCTGGTGCACATCACCGCCGCGCTGGAGCGCCTGGTGCTGTACCTGTATCCGACGCTGGTCGTGCTGCTGTCCGCGGTGCTGCTGCGCCAGCCATTGACCCGGCGGACCGTGGCCGCGCTGGCGTTGTCCTACGCCGGCATCGGCGTGGTGTTCTGGCAGGACCTGCGCTTCGGCGGCGACCCGGCGGCCACGCTCACCGGCGGCGCGCTGGTCTTCGGCAGCGCGGTGTTCTACGCACTCTACCTGGTGCAGGCCGGGCCGGTGATCGGGCGTCTCGGCTCGCTGCGCTTCATTTCCTGGGCGATGCTGGCGTCGACGGTGTTCGTGCTGGCCCAGTTCGCGCTGACGCGTCCGCTGGCCGCGCTGGCGGTGCCGCCGGCCGTCCACGGCATCAGCCTTGCCATGGCCGTGTTCTCGACGGTGTTGCCGACCTGGCTGATCGCCGAATCCATCCGGCGCATCGGCGCCAACGCATCGTCGCTGATCGGCGCGCTCGGCCCGATCTTCACCATCGGCCTGGGCGCGATGATCCTGGGCGAGGCCGTGCATTCGATGCAGCTCGCAGGCGCTGCGCTGGTATTGGCGGGCGTGCTGCTGGTCACCCTCAAGCTGCGCCGGCCGGGCTGAAAGCGGATCGCCGCGCCGGCAAGGCAGCGACCGCGCCCCCCCGATCAGTCGTACTTGCGCGCGTCGTCGATGACCTTGCCGTCGTTGGGCAGTTCGCCGGGCGCGACGAACGCCACCTCGCCGCGCAGCTTGGTGACCTCGCGGATGGAGTCGAGGATGGCGTCGCGTTGCGACGAGGCATTGCCGGCGACCTCGACCTTGAGCGTCATCCGGTCGTTGCCTTCCGGATTCTCCACGACCAGGCGCGCCCTGCCGATTTCCGGATGCCGGCGGACGATGTCCGCGACCTGCGCCGGATGAACGAACATGCCCTTGACCTTGGTGGTCTGGTCGGCGCGCCCCATCCAGCCCCTGATGCGCATGTTGGTGCGGCCACAGGGCGAAACCCCCGGCAGCAGCGCCGACAGGTCGCCGGTGCCGAAGCGGATCAGCGGATAGTCGGTGTTGAACAGCGTGGTGACCACGACCTCGCCGACCTCGCCGGGCGCGACCGGATCGCCGGTGCCCGGGCGCACGATCTCGACCAGCAGTCCCTCGTCGACGACCAGGCCCTCGCGAGCGGGCGTCTCGTAGGCGATGTTGCCCAGGTCGGCAGATGCATAGACCTGGAAGCCGGCGATGCCGCGCGCCAGCAGCGCGTCGCGCTGGATCGGCAGGAAGGCCTCGCCGGAAACCACCGCGCGCTTGAGCGACGGCAGCGCGACGCCGTCGGCGTCGGCCTTTTCGAGAATGATCTTCAGGAAGGACGGCGTGCCCACGTAGCCCGACGGCGACAGTTCGGCCATCGCCTGCACCTGCATCTCGGTCTGCCCGGTGCCGCCGGGAAACACCGTGCAGCCCAGCGCATGCGCGCCGGTTTCCAGCATCGACCCGGCCGGCGTCAGGTGGTAGGAAAAGCAGTTGTGGATCAGCTCTCCGGCGCGGAAGCCGGCCGCGAACAGCGCGCGCGCCAGTCGCCAGTAGTCCGCACGCGCGCCTTCCGGCTCGTACAGCGGCCCGGGACTCATGAACACCCGCCGCGCCGCGCCCCACTCCACCGCGGCAAAGCCGCCGAAGGGCCGCGCCGCCTTCTGCAGTTCGAGCAACTCGGACTTGCGCACGACCGGCAGCGCCGCCAGCGCTTCGCGCGAGCGGATCAGGTCAGCGTCGACTCCGGCCAGCAGTTTCGCGAACGCGGGCGCATGCGCCTTGGCGTGCGCCACCTGGGTCGGCAGCGCCGCGAACTGCGCCTGCTCGCGGACCGCCGGGTCGCGCGTTTCCAGCGCGTCGTAGTGTTCGGTCATGAAGACGTTCTCCTCTTGCCGTGGCCGGCGGCGATTTCCTCGCGCGCGCGCCGGGTCAGCCTGGCCAGCACCAGCGCATGCGAGTGGCCGACCAGTTCACGCGCCTGCGCATCGGTCAGCGCCTTCGCGTCCTTCACCTGTACCCAGTGCGCGCGGGCGAGGTAGGGCGCCGGAACGATGCCCGGCACATCGGTCAACTCCAGAAAGCGTTCCGGATCGCACTTGAAGCTCACGCCCGACGAGCGCCCCTGCCCGACCGGGAACACCGCGAACATCCTGCCGCCGACGCTGTGACACTCGTCGGCGCCCCACTTGATGTCCATGGTCGCCCCCGGCAGCGTGGCGCAGTACCGGCGCAGCGCGTCGAAGTTCATGCACCTGTTCGGCTTCGACGCGACCGCTCAGGCGAGCCAGCGCTTGCGGCGGCGATAGTGCTTGACGTCGCGGAAGGACTTGCGGCCGCCCGACGACAGCCCGAGGTAGAACTCCTTGACGTCCTCGTTGCTGGCGAGATCCCTGGCCTCGCCGTCCATCACCACGCGCCCGTTCTCGAGGATGTAGCCGTAGTTGGCGTAGCGCAGCGCCACCATGGTGTTCTGCTCGGCCAGCAGGAAGGACACGCCCTCGCGGGTGTTCAGGTCCTTCACGATCTCGAAGATTTCCTCGACGATCTGCGGCGCCAGCCCCATCGACGGCTCGTCGAGCAGGATCATCGACGGTGCTGCCATCAGCGCGCGGCCCACGGCCGTCATCTGCTGCTCGCCACCCGACGTGTAGCCGGACTGACTGGATCGCCGCTGCTTGAGGCGCGGGAAATAGTGATAGACCTTTTCCAGCGCCGCGGCGATCTCTCCTCGCGGAACCTTGCGGGTGAATGCCCCGGTCAACAGGTTTTCCTCCACCGTCAGGTGCTGGAAGCAATGCCGCCCTTCCATCACCTGGCACACGCCCATCTTCACCAGCTCGTTGGTGTTCAACTTGTCGACGCGCTTGCCCTTGAACTCGATCGTGCCCTTGGTGACGTCGCCGCGCTCGGCCGCGAGGAGGTTCGAGATCGACTTCAGCGTCGTGCTCTTGCCGGCGCCGTTGGCGCCCAGCAGCGCGACGATCCGGCCTTCGGGCACCTCCAGCGACACGCCCTTCAGCACCAGGATGACGTGATCGTAGATCACCTCGATGTTGTTCACCGAGAGATAGGGCGCAGCCGCCGCGGGAGCGGCGGAAGCGGAAGCGGCAGCAGTACCAGCAGTCATCACCATCAACTCGAAAGCGGCAACTTGCCGGGGACTCCCCGGCGAATTGAGCGTCGGCCGGTTTCTGGCCGACGCTCGAACGAGCCGAAGTAGAACGTCCGTCGCATCGGTTCCGGCGCATGCCGGAACCGGTCGACGACGGTCTACGACGGACTAGGACTCCTTCGAACAATCACGCAGCGTGATTTTCTTCTCCTTCGCGTACTTGTCCGCCGACTCGACGATCATGGCGCGGATCATCTCCTTGTCCGGCACGACCCAGTCCGGCGTCACGATGGTCCACTTGCTGCCGTCCCAGCGCTGGAACTTCACCAGCCCCGAGCCCTCGTGGTCGGCGCAGGACGTCTTCAGCGGCGGCATCATGCCGGCGGCGTTCAGCGCCTTCAGACGGGCATCGTCCAGGTTCAGGTTTTCCAGCCCCCAGCGCACCTGCTCGGCGGTCATCCGCTTGCCCTTGCCGTATTTCTCCTGCGCCTTGCGGATCGCCTCGACCGTGATGATGCCGTGCACCAGGCCGCGCACGTGATACACGGAGCCGACGCGCGAGTCGTCCTCCATGTTGCCCTTGCCCTTGGCGTAGACGACCTTCTTGATCTCCTGCACCAGCGGCAGGCTGGCGCCTGACACGTTGAACACCGCCGTCGTGTAGCCCTTGGATGCGTCGCCGGCGGGAATCACGTCCTCCTCGGAACCCGCCCACCAGACACCGACGATCTTCTCGCGCGGGAAGCCGATCTTGGCGGCGGCCTTCAATGCGGTCGGGTTCATCACGCCCCAGCCCCAGAGAACCACGTAGTCGGGCCGGATCTGGCGAATCTGCAGCCACTGCGACTGCTGCTCGTTGCCCGGATGCGGCACCGGAATCGCGGTGAACTCGATGCCGAGCTTCTTGGCGTAGGCCTCGAACACGCCGATCGGCTCCTTGCCGTAGGCCGAGTCGTGGTACAGGTGGACGAGCTTCTTGCCCTTCAGCTTGGCCTCGCCGCCCTCCTTGGCGGCGATGTACTTGATCATCGCCGACGCCTGCGACCAGTAGGTCGTGATCAGCGGGAACACATACGGGAACACCCGGCCGTCCGCCGCATCGGTGCGGCCGTAGCCGATGGTCACCATCGGGATCTTGTCGGCGGCGACGCGGTCGATCAGCGAGTAGGTGATGCCGGTGGACAGCGGCATGACCAGCGTCGCGCCGCCCTTGTCCTTCTTCAGCCGCTCGTAGCACTCGACGCCGCGCGAGTTGTTGTACTCGGTCTCGCACTCGTCCCAGGTCAGCTTGACGCCGTTGATCCCGCCGTCTTTCATGTTGATGTAGTTCATGTAGTCGATATAGCCGCCGAAGATCCCGGATCCGCCCGCGGCGTACGCGCCGACCCGGTACGACAGCAATGGCACGTACTGATCCTGCTGTGCCGATGCCGCTCCGGTGAACGCCGCCAGCGCCAGCCCGACTACCCCACCCACCCATTTATTGCGTTGCAACATGATGTCCTCCTCTTGTTGAGACTGTCCTTGCTTCAACAGTTCCTGCGTGAATCAGATTCGATGCCCAGCATAACCAATCAATGCGGAAACGGCCACAGCCGCAGCTTTTCCTTGCCCAATTGCCAAAGGCGCGCGAGGCCATGCGGCTCCACGATCAGGAAGAATATGATCAGGCCGCCGAAGACCATGAGCTCGAGATTCGACGTGAGGCTTCCCGGCAACTGCATCGAGAAACCGGAGAGCAGGATGGCATTCAGCTTGTGTACCAGCACATTCAGGACGATCGGCAGCAGCACGATGAACCCCGCGCCGAGAAACGATCCCAGGATGCTGCCCAGTCCGCCGATGATCACCATGAACAGGATGCGAAACGACAGATCCAGCGTGAATGCCTCGGGTTCGACCGTGCCCAGGTAGGCGAAGGCGAACAGCGCGCCGGCGACGCCGCAGTAGAACGAGCTGACCGCGAAGGCCAGCAGCTTGGCGCGCATCAGCCGGATGCCGATCACCGACGCCGCCACATCCATGTCGCGGACCGCCATCCACGCCCGCCCGGTGGAGCTTCGCACCAGGTTCTTCGCCGCCAGCGCCAGCACCGTCACGATGGCGAGCGTCAGCAGGTATTTTTCCACCGGCGTGTCGAAGGGAACGCCGAGAATGACCATTTTCTGGGCGGTGATGACCCCGGAGCTCGAATAGTTGGAGAACCAGGGCACGCGCACCAGCGCCCAGACGACGAAGAACTGCGCGGCAAGCGTCGCCACCGCCAGGTAGAAGCCCTTGATGCGCAGGCTGGGCAGGCCGAAGACGATGCCGACCAGCGCCGCGCAGATCCCGGCCAGGACAAAGGCAACCAGCAGCGGTATGCCCGGCACGCGCAGCACGAAGTTGTACGCGGCGAAGGCGCCCACGGCCATGAACGCCGCGGTACCCAGCGACAGCTGTCCTGCGTACCCGGTCAGGATGTTGAGACCGAGCGCCGCCAGCGAAAAAATCAGGAAGGGAATGAAGATCGCCGACAGCCAGTACTGGTTGCCGAACAGCGGCACCGCGACGAAGGCGACCAGAAGCAGCGCGATCACCGCGATCCGGTCCTGCCGGATCGGGAAGATCTGCTGGTCCTTGGCGTAGGAAACCTTGAACTGGCCGGCTTCGCGGTAGAGCATGGTTGGGATCTGGGCCGATGGGTTGGAGGATTGTTGGAGGGGCGGGTCGGAGGCTGCTCGACGGTTCTGCTTCGGCCCCGGCTAGACGCGATCGATGTGCTTCTCGCCGAACAGGCCCTCGGGCCGGAACAGCAGGAACACCAGCGCGATGACGTAGGCGATCCAGCTCTCGATGCCGCCGCCGACGAAGGGCCCGAGGTAGACTTCGCCCAGCTTTTCGACGGCGCCGATGATCAGGCCGCCGACGATGGCTCCCGGAACCGACTCGAATCCTCCGAGAATCAGCACCGGCAGCGCCTTCAGCGCGACGAAGGTCAGCGCGAACGACACGCCGTTGCGCGCGCCCCAGAGCAGGCCGGCCACCAGCGCGACGAATCCGGCGACCGCCCAGACGATGCCCCAGATCTGCTGCAGCGGGATGCCGATGGACATCGCCGCCTGATGATCGTCGGCCACCGCGCGCAGCGCCCTGCCGATCCGCGTCTTCTGGAAGAAAATCGCCAGCCCGGTCACCAGCAGGCCGGACACCAGCGCTGCAAACAGGTCGAACTGGCTGACGTTGAGGTCGGCCTTCTGCATCAGCCATTCGAGAGGCTGGTCCTGGATTCCAAGTTCCAGTCCGTATGGCGTGCTGCCCCAGACCATCTGCGTCACGCCTTCGAGGAAGAAGGTGAGCCCGATGGTCGCCATGAACAGCGTGATCTGCGGCTGGTTGACCAGGGGACGCAGCACCACTCGTTCGGTGGCGAGGCCGACCGCCACCATCGCGATCATGGTGACGCCGAAGGCCACCCAGAAACTCAGGCCGGACTCCTGCAGTCCGACGAATGTCAGCGCGGCGAAGAAGATCATCGCGCCCTGCGCGAAGTTGAACACGCCCGACGCCTTGTAGATCAGCACGAACCCGAGCGCGACGAGCGAATACATCACGCCCGACAGCAGGCCACCGATGAGGACTTCGAAGAAGAATGACATGGGTTCAGTCGCGCCTGTCGCTGTCGCAGTGGGGTTTCGCGTGTCGGATCATCGGAGGCCTTGCCGCGCCGGTCAGTGGGCAACGCCCAGGTAGGCGTCGATGACGGCCTGGTTCGCGCGGACCTCATCGGGCGTGCCATCGCCGATCTTCTTGCCGTAGTCGAGAACGACCACCCGGTCGGAGATGTCCATCACCACCCCCATGTCGTGCTCGATCAGCACGATGGTCGTGCCGTACTGCTCGTTGACGTCGAGGATGAAGCGGCACATGTCCTGCTTTTCCTCGACGTTCATCCCGGCCATCGGCTCGTCGAGCAGCAGCAGCGACGGCTCGGCGGCCAGCGCGCGGGCGAGTTCGACGCGCTTCTGCAGCCCGTAGGGCAGCCGCCCGACCGGTGTCTTGCGCACGTGCTGGATCTCGAGGAAATCGATCACCTCCTCGACCTTCAGCCGGTTGGCGAGCTCCTCGCGGCGCGCGCGGCCGAACCAGATCGCCTGCTCGATGAAGCTCGAGCGCATCTTGAGGTTGCGTCCGGTCATGATGTTGTCCAGCACGCTCATGCCGCGGAACAGCGCGATGTTCTGGAAGGTCCTGGCGATGCCCTGCGTGGCCGCCTGGTGCGTGTCCATGTCGCGGCGGACCTTGCCGCGAAAGCTGATCGTGCCCTGCTGCGGGTGGTAGACGCCGTTGATGACGTTGAGCATCGAGCTCTTGCCGGCGCCGTTCGGGCCGATGATCGCCCGCACCTCGTGCTCGCGCACGTCCATGCTGACGTCGGTCAGCGCCTTCACGCCGCCGAAGGCCAGCGAGATGCTGTCCAGCTTGAGCATGACGTCGCCGCCGGCGCGCTCGGTCATGAGGCCCTCCCCGAACGGCGCTGCGCGGCACTCATGCCGCCTGCCTCGCCGAAGGCGGGAAGGTCCTGGCGTCGTCGATGCGCAGGTCGGCGGCGACCATGTTGGTGCGGCCGTCCTCGAAGCGCACCAGGGTTTCGATGTGCTGCACCGCCTTGCCGCCGTAGAGCGCGTCGATCAGCGTCGCGTATTTTTCGGCGACGAAGCCCCGGCGCACCTTGCGCGTGCGGGTGAGCTCGTCGTCGTCCGGGTCGAGTTCCTTGTGCAGGATCAGGAAGCGCTTCACCTGCGAGTCGGCGAGGCCGGGCTCGGTGGCAAGTTCCGCGTTCACCGATTCGACGCACTCGCGGATCAGCTCGTAGACCTCGGGCTTCTGCGCGAGGTCGGTGTAGCCGGAATAGGCCAGGCCGCGCCGCTCCGCCCAGTTGCCGACGGACCCGATGTCGATGTTGATGAACGCGCAGACCATGTCGCGCCCATGCCCGAAAGCGACCGCTTCCCTGACGTGCGGAAAGAACTTGAGCTTGTTCTCGAGATAGTTGGGCGCGAACATCGCGCCGCCGGCGAGCTTGCCGACGTCCTTGGCACGGTCGATGATCTTCAGTTGCCCGCTGTCGTCGAAAAAGCCGGCGTCGCCGGTGTGGAAGTAACCTTCGGCGTCGATCGACTCTGCGGTCGCGTCCGGACGCTTGTAGTACTCCTTCAGCAGCATCGGCCCGCGCACCAGGACCTCGCCGTTGTCGCCGATCTTCACTTCGACGTTGGGCGCCGGCTGGCCGACGGTGTCGAGCTTGACGCCACCGTCGGGCTGCAGGCAGACGTAGGCGCAGGTCTCGGTCGAGCCGTAGAGCTGCTTCAGGTTGATGCCGATGGAGCGGTAGAAGCGGAACAGGTCCGGGCCGATCGCGGCGCCCGCCGTGTAGGCGATGCGCACCCGGCTCATGCCCAGCACGTTGCGCAGCGGCCCGTAGACCAGCCAGTCGCCCAGCCGGTACTGCAGGCGGTCGCCCAGCCCGACCGGCTTGCCGTCGAGGATCTCGGCGCCGCACCGCCGCGCCACCGCCATGAAGTGATGAAACATGCGGCGCTTGGTCCAGCCGGCGTCCTCCATGCGGATCATCACCTGCGTCAGCAGGTTCTCGAACACTCGCGGCGGCGCAAAATAATAGGTGGGGCCGATCTCGCGCAGGTCGGTCATCACCGTGTCGCCGGACTCCGGGCAGTTGATGGTGAAGCCGGCAACCATCGCCTGCGCGTAGGAAAACAGGTTGTCGCCGACCCAGGCCATCGGCAGGTAGGAGAGGATCGACTCGTCGGCGGTCAGCCGGTCGAACTCGATGCCCCCCTTGGCCGCAGCGATCAGCGCGCCGTGCGTCTGGCAAACGCCCTTCGGCTTGCCGGTGGTGCCCGACGTGTAGAGCATGATCGCGACGTCGCTGCTCGCGCCCTTGCCGACCTCGGCCTCGAAGAAACCGGGGTTGGCGCGGTCGAACTCGCGGCCGATCTCCGTCAACCGGTCGTAGCTGGTCACGTCGTCGTAGTTGCGCAGGCCGCGCGAGTCGTCGTAGTAGATGTGCGCGAGCGTCGCCACCTGCTCCCTGGCCTCGCGCAGCTTGTCGACCTGCTCCTGGTCCTCGACCAGCGCGATAGACGATCTCCGCGTCGTTGAGCACGAAGGTGATGTCCGCGGCCGGGGCATCCTGGTACATCGGTACCGGGATGCCGCCAAGCGCCTGCGCCGCGCACATCGCCCAGTACAGCCGGGGCCGGTTGTCGCCGATGATGGCCAGGTGCATGCCGCGCTGGAAGCCCTGCGCCGCCAGCCCGCAGGCGAGCGCGCGCACTTCGTCGGCGACCTCGGCCCACGACCAGGCCTGCCAGATGCCGAGGTCCTTTTCACGCGTGGCCGGATGCGTCGGCCGCACTTTCGCGTGGCGCAGCAGGTAGCGCGGGAACGTGTCCTGGCTTTCCTCCATCCTCTCCTCCGTCTCCTGGCCTCGCTTGGCGCGCGGAACCAGGGGAATCTCCGCCGGGGCGCGCCGTCGCGTCGGCGCTGCGTTGTTTTTGCCCGGGGGTGCGGCCCATCCCGACAGCCTATCTTATGTTCTATGGACCGATGCAACAACCATCCGTCTAGAATGAGCGCATTCGGAACACTCTAGGCGCAATGCCGCCGGGCAGTTGTCGCTTGGCCGACAATTCGCCCGCGGCGCACGCAATTCACGCATGCCGCCATTCGCCGCCATGCTTCGTGCGAGCCCTTGGGCGCGTGCGCTCCCCGAGGCGGGACTTGCCCGCATCGAAGCCGAAACCTCGATCCGCGCCTGCCCGGCGGGCAGCCTCGTCTGCCGCAAGGGCGAGCCGGTCGAAGCCTGGATCGGCGTCGTCGACGGCCTGGTCAAGATGGCCAATGTTTCCGCCGAAGGCAAGCCGACGAGTTTCGTCGGCGTCGCCGCCGGCGGCTGGTTCGGCGAAGGCTCGCTGCTCAAGGACGAGCCTCGCCGCTACGACATCGTCGCCCTGCGCGCCAGCAGCATCGCCTACATGCCGAAGGCGACGTTCATGTGGCTGCTCGATACCAGCATGCCGTTCAACCGGTTCCTGCTGACGCAGCTGAACGAGCGGCTTGCCCAGTTCATCGGCATGGTGGAACACGACCGGCTGCTCGGACCCGACGCCCGTCTGGCGCGCTGCCTGGCGGCGATGTTCAATCCGCACCTCTATCCCGGGACCGGGCCGACGCTGCCGATTTCGCAGGAAGAGATCGCCCAGCTGGCCGGGTTGTCGCGCCAACGCGCCAACCGGGCGCTGCAGCGCCTCGCGCAGGCGGGGCTGCTGCGCATCGAGTACGGTTCCGTCACGATCACCGACCTGCCCGGATTGAGCCAGTTCGACGGTTGACGTGGCGCTGCGCGCCGGGCGATGAGCCGGAGGGGCGCGCCGTGCCTTCAGTGTCCGGTGAATTTCGCGGCGCGTTTTTCGAGGAACGCGGCCATGCCTTCGCGCTTGTCCTCGGTTCCGCACAGCAGGCCGAACATGTCCGCTTCGAAGGCGTTGGCGTTGGCCAGGTCCAGGTCCTGTCCGCGCACCACCAGGTGCTTGCTCATCTGCACGGCCACCGGCGCCTTGGCGGCGATCATCCCGGCCAGTTCGAGGCCCTTGTCGAGCAGCGCCTCCGGTGCGACCACATGATTGGCGAGGCCGATGGCGTACGCCTCGTCGGCCTTGACCATGCGGCCGGTGGTGACCATCTCCAGCGCCCTCGACTTGCCGACCACGCGGGTCAGCCGCTGCGTGCCGCCGAAGCCGGGGCAGATGCCGAGGCTGACCTCGGGCTGGCCGAACACCGCCTTCTCCGACGCGACGATGAAGTCGCAGGCCAGCGCCAGTTCGCAGCCGCCGCCCAGCGCGTAGCCGTTGACCAGCGCGATCACCGGAAACGGCGCGGTTTCCAGGCCCCGGAGCACGGCGTGGCCGGCGATGGCGAAGCCGCGCGCCGCCAGCGCATCCATGGCGCTCATCGCCGCGATGTCGCCGCCGGCCACGAAGGCACGATCGCCCGCGCCCGTCACCAGCAGGCAGCGCGCTCCGGCCGCGGTCACCTGCGCGGTCGCCGCAGCGATGTCCTCCATCACCGCCGGCGACAGCGCGTTCAGCGCCTTCGGCCGGTTGACGGTCAGCAGCCAGATGCCCGGGACCTTTTCCTCGAGCAGGATGTTCTCGTAATTCATGATGTTGTCTCCACCCCTGCGGCCTTGCCGCTCATTTCCTCGCCTGCGAGTGGTCGTAGAAGCCACGGCCGGACTTGCGGCCGAGAAAGCCGGCGGCGACCATTTCCTTCAGCAGCGGCGCCGGCCGGTACTTCGGATCGTTGAAGTCGGCGTAGAACACGTTCATCACCGCCAGCAGGACGTCGAGGCCGACCATGTCGGCCAGCGCCAGCGGTCCGATCGGATGGCTGCAGCCCAGCTTCATGCCGTTGTCGATTTCCTCGGCGCTCGCCAGGCCTTCCTGCAGCACGAACACCGCCTCGTTGATCATCGGGCACAGGATGCGGTTGACGACGAAGCCGGGGCTGTTCTTCACCACGATCGGCGTCTTGTCGAGGCGCTTGCCGAAATCCACCGCGGCGGCCACCGCCGCGTCCGAGGTCTGCAGCCCGCGCACCAGCTCGAGCAGCGCCATCATCGGCACCGGGTTGAAGAAGTGCATGCCGATGAAGGTCGTCGGCCGCGACGTGGCGGCGGCGAGCGTGGTGATCGAGATCGACGACGTGTTGGTCGCGAGCAGCGCATCCGGCGCGAGCAGTGCGTCCGCCTGGCGCAGGATCCTGAGCTTGAGTTCGAGATTCTCGGTGGCCGCCTCGATCACCAGGTCGCAGGGCGCGAGATCGTCGTAGGACGTCGTGCCCTTGATCCGGCCGAGCACCGCAGTCTTGTCTTCCGCGGTGAGCTTTTCCTTCTTGATCAGGCGGTCGAGACTGCCGGCGACGGCGGCGAGCCCGCGCTGCACGGCGGCGTCGGCGATGTCGAGCATCACGACCGGAATTCCGGCGGTGGCGCAGGCCTGCGCGATGCCGTTGCCCATGGTCCCGGCGCCGATGACGCCCACGCGTTCGATTTTCTTCATGGCCTTCGCCTCGGGAGCAGTTGATGAACCGTCCATTATGCCTGCCCAGCGGGGGTCAGCCCGCGCTCACGAACGGTGCGCGCCCGTTCGCGCCGGCGTTCATGGCGTCGACCGGCCCTGGGGCAGCACCGGCTTCGGATGCACGCGGGGCAGCGTGCGTGGCGCACGCCGCGGCGGACTCACGCGCAGGCCGGCAAGCATGGTGTCGATAAGCGCCGGCGCCGCCGACGCGAGGTCGTAGGCGGCCCGGTCGAGCACCCACTCGCGCATGACGCCGACCATCAGCGCGTGCAATGCCTGCGCGGCGAGCGCGGCGTCGGTGTCGGCCGGCAATTCGCCGCAGCCGGCGGCACGCGCGATCAGCCCGCGGATTTCATTCAGGCACCGGCTGCGCTCGGCTTCCTGCGCAGCCGCGAGCTCGGCCAGTTCGCCGACGAGCTCGCACTTGTGGAACAGGATTTCGAAGACATGCTGCGTGCGTGCGTCGGTGGCAAGCCGGGTGAGCGCGCCCACGCAAAGCGTGCGCAGCGTGCCCAGTGGGTCGGCTGCCGCCTGCGGCATCGCGCGCTCGAACATGGCGTCCAGCGGCAGCGTGGCGCGTTCGCGCATGGCGTGGAACAGCGCGGCCTTGTCGCGAAAATGCCAATAGACGGCACCGCGCGTGACGCCTGCAGCCTGCGCGATTTCCGCCAGCGAGGTCCGCGACACACCCTGGCGGCGGAACTCCTGCTCCGCCGCGTCGAGCAGCCGCTCACGGGTCTCCATCGCCTCTTCCCTGGTTCTGCGTACCATGCTGGTCGGGTATCCTTCCGTGGTTTTCTCGTGGCGTCCTGGCCTTGCGCCGTATCACACGCGCCGGAATGCCCAGCTACTTTACAAACATTCTCGAATGTATGTAAAGTGCTTTGTGTCTTGCGCCTCGGGCATGCCCGGCGGCGCCCTGCCGATCCACCAGGAGCTCGTCATGCCCCGCCCTGTCCGCCCCGCCGTTGCGCTCACCGTCGTCCTGGTCCTCGCCGGATGCGGGCAGCCGCAGCAGGGTGGCGGCTTCCAGGGCTTTCCACCGGCCGCGGTGACGACGGTCAAGGTCGCGCCCCGGAGCCTGCCCGCGAGCTACGAGTACGTCGGTCAGACCATGGGTTCCAAGGAAGTCGAGGTGCGGGCGCGAGTGACGGGCATTCTCGAGCGCCGGTTGTTCCAGGAAGGCGCGCCGGTGACCGCCGGGCAGGTGTTGTTCCAGATCGACCCCAAATTGCTCGAAACCCAGGTCGCCGCACTCGAGGCCGAGCTGACGCGCGCGCGCGCGCAACAAGCGCAGGCCGACCGCGAGGTCGCGCGTCTCAAGCCGCTCGCCGAGCGGCGCGCCATCGGCCAGAAGGAGGCCGACGATGCGGTGTCCGCCGCGGATCTGGCCGCCGCCTCGATCAGGATTGCCGAGGCGCGCCTTGCCGAAGCCAGGCTCAATCTCGGCTATACCCGCGTCACCTCGCCGATTTCCGGACTGTCCAGCCGCGCGCCCAAGTCCGAGGGCAGCCTGGTCACCGCCTACGAGACGCTGCTGACGAGCGTTTCGCAGGTCGATCCGATGTGGATTCCGTTTTCCATCGCCGAGAACGAGCAGCTCGCGCTCAACCGCGCGGTGAAGGAAGGCCGCCTGACGCTGCCGCGCGGCAACGCCTACGACGTCACCGTGCGCCTGGCCGACGGGACCACACTGGCGCGCCGCGGCCGCATCAACTTCTCCGACACCCGGATCAACCCGTCCACCGGCACCTTCGAAATGCGCGCCGAGGTGGCCAATGCCGACCACGCGCTCAAGCCGGGGCAGTTCGTGCGCGTTAGGCTGGGCGGCGCCGTGCGCAACAACGCGCTGGCGGTGCCGCAGGTCGCCGTGCTCGACGGTCCGGAAGGCAAGTTCGTCTACGTCCCGGGCAAGGACAAGACCGGCAAGGACATCGCGCAGGCGCGTCCGATCACGCTGGGTGACTGGGTCGAGCTCGACGGGGCCAACCTGTGGGTCGTCGAATCGGGCCTGAAGCCCGGTGACGAGGTCATCGTCGACGGCGTCGCCAAGCTGCAGCCGGGCGCGGCGATCGTGCTGCCCGGATCGGCGCCTTCGACTCCGGGTGCATCGCCCGCAGCCGCTCCGCCACCGGCGAAGGACACCGCGCCGGCACCCGCGAAGGATGCGCCGCCCGCGTCCGGCGCGAAGTCCTAGGGCGCCGGCCGCCGCCATGTTCTCGCGCTTCTTCATCGACCGGCCGATTTTCGCGGCCGTGCTGTCGCTGTTTCTGGTCATCGCCGGACTCGCCGCGATGCGCACGCTGCCGATCGCCCAGTATCCGGAGATCGCGCCGCCGGTGGTGACGGTGACGGCCACCTATCCGGGCGCCTCCGCCGAAGTGCTCGAGTCGACGGTAGCCGCGCCGATCGAAAACGCCATCAACGGCGTGCCGAACATGCTCTACATGAGCTCGACCTCGTCGTCGTCGGGCGTGCTGTCCATCGCGGTGACCTTCGACATCGGCACCAACGTCGAGGACGCGGCGGTGAACGTCAACAATCGCGTCAAGCAGGTCGAGCCGCGGCTGCCGGAGGAAGTGCGCCGGCAGGGCGTGGTGGTCGAGCAGGGCAGCTCGTCGTTCCTGCAGGTGATCGCGTTCTACTCGCCCGACGGCAGCCGCGACGATCTGTTCACGTCGAACTACGTGACGCTCAACGTCCTCGACCGGCTGAAGCGGCTGCCCGGCGCGACCAACGTGCAGATCTTCGGCGCGAAGGACTACGCGATGCGCATCTGGCTGAAGCCGGACCGCCTCGCGCAGCTGAAGCTCACGCCCGCGGACGTCGTCCGCGCGGTCAACGAGCAGAACGCGCAGTTCGCCGCCGGCAAGGTCGGCCAGTCGCCGTCGCCCAGCGGACAGGACCTGGTCTACACGATCACCACGCAGGGCCGGCTGGCCGACGCCGCGGAATTCGGCCGGATCATCGTCCGGGCAAACGCCGACGGTTCCACCGTGCGACTGTCCGACGTCGCGCGAGTCGAGCTGGGTTCCAAGGATTACGACTTCATCGGCCGCTACAACGGCAAGCCGGCGACGCTGGTCGGCATCTTCCTGCAGCCGGGCGCCAACGCGCTCGACGTCGCCAAATCGGTCACCGCCACGCTGGATGAACTCTCGAGGCGTTTCCCGGCCGGGCTGACCTTCGCCGTCCCCTACGACACCACGCGCTTCGTCGAGGTGTCGATCCGCGAGGTGGTGTACACGCTGTCCGAGGCGATGCTGCTGGTGTTCCTGGTCGTCTACCTGTTCCTGCAGAGCTGGCGCGCCACGATCATCCCGCTGGTCGCGGTGCCGGTATCGCTGCTGGGCACCTTTGCCGGGCTGTTCCTGCTCGGCTACTCGATCAACACGCTGACGCTGTTCGGCATGGTGCTGGCGATCGGCATCGTCGTCGACGACGCGATCGTCGTGCTGGAAAACGTCGAGCGGATCATGCGCGAGGACGGCGTCACCCAGCGCGAGGCGGCGATCAAGGCCATGCACGAGGTCACCGGGCCGGTGATCGCGATCGTGCTGACGCTGACCGCGGTGTTCGTGCCCATCGCCTTCCTGGGCGGGCTCACCGGCGAGCTCTACCGCCAGTTCGCGGTGACCATCGCCATCGCGGTGATCATCTCCGGCATGGTCGCGCTGACGCTGACGCCGGCGCTGTGCGTGCTGGTGCTGAAACACAGTTCCCCGCCGACCCGCGGATTCTTCGCGTTGTTCAACCGCGGCTTCGCGCACTTCACCGGCGGCTACACGCACGGCGTGGCGTGGATGCTTCGCCGCGGCGCCGTCGGCCTGCTGCTGTTCGCCGGCATGGTCGCGCTCACCATCGGCCTGTGGCGGACGACGCCGGGCAGCCTCGTACCCGACGAGGACCAGGGTTTCTACATCGCCGCGGTGATCCTGCCCGACGGCGCCACGCTGGAGCGCACCGCGCGCGTCGTCGACGTGGTCGAGGCGGCGATCCGCGCCAATCCGGCGAATGCGGACGTCGTTTCGTTCACCGGTTTCGACTTCCTGGGCGGCGGCATGCGCAACAACGCCGCGACGATCTTCGTCACCCAGACGCCGTGGGACCAGCGCACGGTGACCGCGCCGCAACTGGTCGGCGAGCTCTTCGGCCGCACCGCGCACATCAAGGAGGCGATCGTGCTCGCCTTCAACCCGCCGCCGATCTTCGGCCTCTCCAATACCGGCGGCTACGAGGTCTACATCCAGAACCGCGGCGAGGGCGGCGCGAAGCGGTTGAACGAGGTGACGCAGCGATTCCTCGCGCGCGTGAATTCGGACCGGGAACTCGGCGGCGCGCAATCGCTGTGGCGCGCCAACGTGCCGCAGCTCGCGGTCGACGTCGATCGCGAGAAGGCCAAGAAGCTCGGCGTGCCGATCAACGAAGTCTTCAGCGCGCTGTCGGCGACGCTGGGCACCTACTACGTCAACGACTTCAACAAGTACGGGCGGGCGTGGCAGGTTCTGATGTCCGCCGAACCGTCGTACCGGGCCCGGCCGGACGATATCGGCGCCGTGTATGTGCGCTCCGAACGAGGCGAGATGATTCCGCTGTCGGCGCTGGCCGCCGTCAGGTACTCGTCGGGACCGGACACGCTCGATCGCTTCAACAACCTGCCCGCCGTGAAGATCTTCGGGCAGGCGGCGCCGGGGTACAGCTCCGGACAGGCGATCGCCCGGGTCGAGCAGATCGCCCACGAGGTGCTGCCGCCGGAGTTCAGCTTCGACTGGGGCGGCACCTCGTATCAGGAGAAGCGCTCGGGCGGCGCGTCGACCTTCGCGCTGGGCCTCGCGGTGATCATGGTGTTCCTGATCCTCGCCGCGCAGTACGAACGCTGGTCGCTGCCGTTCTCGGTGCTGCTGGCGCTGCCCTTCGGCACTTTCGGCGCGCTGGCCGCCGTCTGGCTGCGCGGCCTGACCAACGATGTCTACTTCCAGATCGGGCTGGTCACGCTGCTGGGTCTCGCCGCCAAGAACGCGATCCTGATCGTCGAGTACGCGGTGCTGAAGCGCCAGGACGGCATGACGGCATCGGCAGCGGCGCTGGAAGCCGCGCGGCTGCGCTTCCGGCCGATCCTGATGACCTCGCTGGCCTTCATCCTTGGCGTGCTGCCGCTGGCGATCTCCACCGGCGCCGGGGCCGGGGCGCGGCATTCGACCGGCACCGGCGTCATGGGCGGGATGATCGCGGCAACCTTCCTCGCGGTGTTCTTCGTGCCGCTGTTCTTCCGCGTCATCACCGAACGCCGCATCCACGAGCCACGCAGCCGGGACGAACTGTTCGAGGAAGTCCTTCATGCGCGCGCCGCCGCGCACCATCCGGCGCCGAACACGCCGGGCCATCCGCCGCGAAGCCATGGAGGCGCAGAATGACCGCATTCACGCCAACCCGCCGCCTGGCCGGCGTGGCGTTCGCCGCGCTGCTCGCCGGCTGCGCGGTCAACCAGCCCGCCCCGCCCGTGCTCGACCTGCCGGCGGGGACCGCCACCGCCGAGCAGAATGCGCTGCTGGAACGCTGGTGGATCGCCTTCGACGATCCGGCGCTGACGGCGCTGATCGACGAGGCGCTCGCCGGCAACCTGGATCTGGCCATCGCCCTCGCGCGCATCGAGGCCGCGCGCGCGCAGCTGCTGCTGGCGCAGGCGCAGCTGGTGCCCGAGACCCGCGTCCGCGCGGATCTCGACCGCTCGCGCGTCTCCGCGGCGACGTCGCCACCGCTGGAAGCGGGGTCGGTCCAGACCAGCAGCGATTTCCGCCTCGCCTTCGAGGTCTCCTACGAACTCGACGTCTGGGGCAAGTACCGCAGCGGACGGCTGGCGGCGATCAACGATCTGGTCGCGTCGCGCTACTATCGCGAGACCGTGCGCATTGCAGTGGCCGCCGAGACGGCCGGCGCCTATTTCCGGCTGCGTGCCGCCGACGCCGAGCTTGGCGTGCTCGAAAACACACTGAAGCTGCGCACCGAGATCGTCACGCTGCAGCGCGACCGTTTCGAGGGCGGCATCATCGGCGAATACGACCTCAACATCGCCGAGGCCGAACGCGCAGCGGTCGTCGCCGACATTGCCCGCACCCGCCGCGCGATAGGCCTGCAGGAATCCGCGCTGGCGACGCTGACCGGCCGCTCGCCGCGCGCGGTGTTCGCGCCGCGGATCGACCGGGGCGCGACCATCGAGACGGCGACCGCCGTGCCGGACCTGCCGGCAGGACTGCCGTCCGGATTGCTCGAGCGCCGTCCCGACATCCGGCGCTCGGAAGCGCTGCTGGCCGCCGCCGACCTGCGCATCCAGGAAGCCCGGGCGAATTACTTTCCGTCGCTGACGCTGACCGGTGCCTACGGTTCGGAATCCGCGGCGCTGGTCGACCTGTTCACTTCCCCCGCCGGGATCTGGCGTCTGGGCCTGGGCATCGTGCAGCCGCTGCTGACGCTGAAGGCCATCGAGTCGCAGGTGGAATTGGCGACCGCGCGGCGCACGCAGGTCACCGGCGAATACCGGCAGACCGTGCAGCTCGCCTTTCGCGACGTGCACGACGCGCTGCTGTCGCACCGCTCGGCGCGCGACGTCCTCGCCGCGGAAACGACGCGGCGCGACCATGTCGCCAAGGCCTACGAGGTCGCGCTGCTGCGCTACGACGCCGGCCGCACGTCGTTCCTCGAGGTGATCGACGCGCAGCGCCAGCTGCTGGCCGCGGAAACGCTGCGCATCGGCGCCGCGCGCGACGCGCGGCTCGCGATCGTCGGCTTCGCCAAGGCGGTGGGCGGCGGCTGGAGTCCCGAGCAGTTCGCGGCAACGCAGTAGGCGAGCGGGATCGGCAAGACCGGCCGTGGTCCGAAGATCCGTCGGCGCCGACCTGTGCGAAGATAGGCGCATCCGCAATTCTCCGGCCCAACCCATGCATACCGCGAACCGCCTGCTTCTCGGAGCGCTGCTCGCCGCCGTGGTGCCGCTCGCTGCGGCGCAGGCTCCGCCCCCCATTCCCGGCGTCGTCTGCCGCGGCGAGGAACCGTTCTGGTCGCTTGATGCCGGTCGCGCCACCGCCGTGTACACGGAACTCGCCGCGCGCGGCCGGCGCGAGGTGGTCTTTCGGGGCTCGCTGCAGACCTTGTCCTACCTGAGCCCGCCGGTCATCGTCTGGCGCGGCGACTCTACCCACCTGCCTCGCGAAACGCTGGTGGCGACGGTGCGCGAGGAGGCCTGCAAATCCACGATGGCCGACACTCCGGCGTTCGCCTACAGCGTGGTCGTTTCGCTCAGGAGCAGCGTGGTTCGCAGCGGCTGCTGCAGCCTGCGCACCGGCAGCGAACCCAAGCCGCGTGCCGGAGCCAGGCCGGCGCCATGATCCGCCGCGCCCGCGCTCTGCTGGTCCTCGGCGCCGCGCTGGCGTTCGCCGCGACGCCAGGCGCGCAGGTGCCGCCGACGCCGACGGAGGCAGCGGCCTACACCGGGTTGTTCGCCGCCGCATCGCGCGGCGATGTTGCCGCCATCGCCTCGCTCGCCGCTTCGGGCGCGGACGTCAAGGCGCGCGACGGCCATGGCCGCACGCCGCTGCACGTCGCCGCGCACGCGCGCCAGCGCGACGCGATGCGCGCGCTGGTCAAGGCAGGCGCGAACCCCAACGCGCTGGAGTCCGATCGCTACGACATCGTGACCATCGCCGCCGTCGCCGACGACGAGTCCACGCTCGCGGTCGCGCTCGAGCTGGGTTGCAGCCCGAAGAACGTCACCAGCCGCTACGACGGCACCGCGCTGATCGCCGCGGCGCACCTCGGCCATGACGGCGTGGTGCTGATGCTGATCCGCGCCGGCGCGCCGCTGGACCACGTCAACAACCTGGGCTGGACGGCGCTGATCGAATCCATCGTCCTGGGCAACGGCGGGCCGCGCCACACGGCAACGCTGAAGGCGCTGGTCGACGCCGGCGCCAACGTCAACCTGCCCGACCGGCGCGGGGCCACTCCGCTGGCAATGGCGCGCGAGCGCGGCTACCGCGACATGATCGCGATCCTGACCAAGGCCGGCGCCAGGTAGCCGGGGCCGCACCGACATGCTCGCGTCGATCCGCGATTTCTTCAATTCGGCGCTGGTCGGTGACCCGGCGGGTAGTGAGCGCCACACGCTGGAAGTCGCCACCGCCGCGCTGCTGGTCGAGGTGGTCCGCATGGACGGCGAGGCCACCGCCGACGAGCGCGAGGCGACGCTGCGCGCCGTGCGCGAGAAATTCAATCTCGCTCCCGGCCAGGCGCAGCAGCTGGTCGACCTCGCCGAGGCGGAAGCGCGGCAGGCCAACGACTACTACCAATTCACCTCGATCATCAACCGCCGCTTCACGCAGGCGCAGAAAATCCGCGTGATCGCGCTGATGTGGGAGATCGCCTACGCCGACAACGTGGCCAGCCCCTTCGAGGAGCACCTGATCCGCAAGATCGCCGACCTGCTCTACGTCGAGCACCGCGACTACATCACCGCCAAGCTGACGGCGCGCGCCGCCGCCGGCGCGGCCCCGCCCTGACAAGGACCGCCATGCGAAGTGACCCCACCCGGCCGCTCGACGAAACGGAGATCGCCGAACTCGACGAACTGCTGGCGTCGGTGCCGGAATCCTGCGACCCGCTCGACGTGGCGATGCTCGACGGCTTCCTCGCCGCCGTCCTGCTGCACCCGGCGCCGATCGCGCCTGCGGCCTGGCTGCCGCTGGTCTTCGACGCACAGGGTCGACCCGCAAGCCTGCCGACGGCGCAAGCGCAGCAGCGCGCCGAAGCCCTGATCATGCGCCGCCACGACGAACTGGCGGCCTGCCTCGCCGCAGGCGAACCCTTCGATCCCATCGTGTTCGAGCTGGTCGACGAGCAGGACGAGGTGCTCACCGGCAAGGCGGGCATCGCCGCGCTGGCGCCCTGGGCCGCGGGGTTCGCCAATGCGCTGGCGGCGTTCGATTCGCTGGAGGCGGCGGCCGACGAGGACGACGAACTGGCCGGATTGCTGGCCGGCATCCTGCGTTACCTGCCCGTCGATCCGGAGTCGAGCGCCGAGGAGCAGGAGGAACACGCGCGCGAACAGGCGCAGATCGACCTGGAGTCGCCGATCGCGGACCTGGACGAGGCCATCGACGACATGGTGGACTGCGTGCTCGCCATCGCGCCGATCACCCGGCCCAGGCGTCCGGTCGTGCGCGACGCGCCGAAGGTCGGGCGCAACGATCCCTGCCCCTGCGGCAGCGGAAAGAAATTCAAGGCCTGCCACGGCCGCGAAGGCTAGCCGCGGCGCGCCATGGGCGAACCGCGCGATTACATGCTGCGCCGGTACTGCCCGCCCACTTCGAACAGCGCGTCGGTGATCTGACCCAGCGAACACACGCGCACGGTGTCGAGCAGCTCCTCGAACACGTTGCCGTTGTCGATCACCACCTGCTTGAGCCGCGCCAGCGCCGCGGGCGCCTCGCCGGCATGGCGCGCGTGAAAGTCGGCGAGACGCGCGAGCTGCGACTGCTTTTCCTCGTCCGACGAGCGCTGCAGCTCGATGGTCTTCGGCGCGTCGTCGGAATGCGGGCTGCGGAACATGTTGACGCCGACGATCGGGTAGGAGCCGTCGTGCTTGCGGTGCTCGTAGTACAGCGACTCCTCCTGGATCTTGCCGCGCTGGTAACCGGTCTCCATGGCGCCCAGCACGCCGCCGCGCTCGGAAATCGCCTCGAATTCCTTCAGCACCGCCTCCTCGACCAGGTCGGTCAGTTCCTCGATGATGAAAGAGCCCTGGTTCGGGTTTTCGTTTTTCGCGAGACCCCATTCGCGGTTGATGATCAGCTGGATGGCCATCGCCCGGCGCACGCTTTCCTCGGTCGGCGTGGTGATCGCCTCGTCGTAGGCGTTGGTGTGCAGCGAATTGGTGTTGTCGTAGGTCGAGATCAGCGCCTGCAGCGTGGTGCGGATGTCGTTGAACGAGATCTCCTGCGCGTGCAGGCTCCGGCCGCTGGTCTGCGAATGGAACTTGAGCTTCTGCGAGCGCTCGTTGGCGTGGTAGCGGTTCTTCATCGCCACCGCCCAGATGCGCCGCGCCACCCGGCCGATCACCGTGTATTCCGGATCCATGCCGTAGCTGAAGAAGAACGACAGGTTCCCCGCGAAGTCGTCGATCTGCATGCCGCGCGCCAGGTAGGCCTCGACGAAGGTGAAGCCGTTGGACAGCGTGAAGGCGAGCTGCGAGATCGGGTTCGCCCCGGCCTCGGCGATGTGATAGCCGGAGATCGACACCGAGTAGAAATTCTTCACGTTGTTGTGGACGAAGCACGACTGGATGTCGCCCATCACCTTGAGGCTGAACTCGGTGGAGAAGATGCAGGTGTTCTGGCCCTGGTCCTCCTTGAGGATGTCGGCCTGCACGGTGCCGCGCACGGTGGCCAGCGCCCAGGCGCGCACCTTGGCCGCCTCGTCGTCGGTGGGCTCGCGACCGTTGTCCTTGCGGAACCTGTCCAGCTGCTGGTCGATCGCCGTGTTCATGAACATGGCCAGCAGCGTCGGCGCCGGGCCGTTGATGGTCATCGACACCGAGTTGTCCGGCGCGCAAAGGTCGAAGCCCGAGTACAGCACCTTCAGGTCGTCGAGCGTGGCGATGGACACGCCGGAATTGCCGACCTTGCCGTAGATGTCCGGGCGCACGGCCGGGTCGTTGCCGTAGAGCGTCACCGAGTCGAAGGCCGTGGACAGCCGCTTGGCCGGCATGCCGTCGGCAAGCAGGTGAAAGCGGCGGTTGGTGCGGAAGGCGTCGCCCTCGCCGGCGAACATCCGCGTCGGGTCCTCGTTCTCGCGCTTGAACGCGAACACGCCGGCGGTGAACGGAAAGCTGCCCGGCACGTTTTCCGCGAGCTGCCAGCGCAGGATCTCGCCGTCATCCTCGAACCGCGGCAGCGCGACCTTGCGCACCCTGGTTCCGGAGAGCGACGTGGTGGTCAGAGCCGTGCGGATCTCCCTGCCGCGGATCTTCACCACGTATTCGTCGCCGGCGTAGGCGGCCCTCGTCTGCGGCCACATGTCCAGCAGTTTCTTCGCCCGCGGATCGAGCGCTTTCTCGCGCTCGGCGATCAGCGCGTCGAGCGCGTGCCTGGCGCCGCGCAGGTTCTGGTCCAGACGCTCGGCATTCTCGTTGTCGGCGACGCGACCGCTGGCCTGGAGCGGCTTTTCGTGGGCGGCGATTTCGCCCAGCATCTCCGTCGACATCTTCAGCGCCTGCCGCTCGCGGGCGATCCTCGCCTGCGCCGCCGCCCAGCCGTGATAGCCGCGCACCGTCTCGGCGATCTCGGCCAGGTAGCGCACCCGTGCGGCCGGGATGATGGTGTTCTGCGCCGTCGACTGCCGCGTCGTCACCGCCGGCAGCGTCCCGGCAGCGAGCTTCAGGCCCTTCGCCGCGAGGGTCTTCGCCAGCGCCTGGTAGAGCGCGGTGACGCCGTCGTCGTTGAAGCGCGAGGCCATGGTGCCGAACACCGGCATCTCCTCTGGCGCCGCCTTCCAGGCCTCGCGGTTGCGCTGCAGCTGCTTGCGCACGTCGCGCAGCGCGTCGGCCGCGCCCTTGCGGTCGAACTTGTTGATGGCGACGAAGTCGGCGAAGTCGAGCATGTCGATCTTCTCCAGCTGGGTCGCCGCGCCGAACTCCGGCGTCATCACGTACAGCGAGACGTCGACCAGCGGCACGATGGCGGCATCGCCCTGGCCGATGCCGGAGGTCTCGACGACGACGAGGTCGAAGCCGGCGACCTTGCAGGCGGCGATCACGTCGGGCAGCGCCTTCGACACCTCGCTGCCGGGCGACTCGAACGAGTCGCGCGTCGCCATCGAACGCATGTAGATGCCCGGATGCTCGATGGCGTTCATCCGGATGCGGTCGCCCAGCAGCGCGCCGCCCGACTTGCGCCGCGACGGGTCGATGGAGACGATGGCGATCTTCAACGCATCCTTCTGGTCCAGCCGGAAGCGGCGCACCAGCTCGTCGGTCAGCGAGCTCTTGCCCGCACCGCCGGTGCCGGTGATGCCCAGCACCGGCACGGCGGCCTTCGCCGCCTCGGCCAGCATCTGCTCGCGCAGCTTCGCCGGCGCCGTGCCGGCCTCGAGGCCGGTGACGAGCCGCGCCAGCGCGCGCGTGCGCTCGAAGCGCGTGCCTTCGCGCAGCGCCGCCAGCGAGCCGGGCAGGCCGGTGCCGAGATCGACGTCGCAGGCGGCGACGATTTCGTTGATCATCCCCTGCAGGCCGAGCTTCTGCCCGTCCTCGGGCGAGAAGATCCGGGTGACGCCGTAGGCGTGCAGCTCGGCGATCTCGTCGGGCACGATCACCCCGCCGCCGCCGCCGAAGACCTTGATGTGCGCGCCGCCGCGCTCGCGCAGCAGGTCGAGCATGTATTTGAAGAACTCGACGTGGCCGCCCTGGTAGGACGAGATGGCGATGCCGTGCGCATCCTCCTGCAGCGCGCAGTTGACGATCTCCTCGACCGAGCGGTTGTGGCCGAGGTGAATCACCTCGCAGCCCGAGGCCTGGAGGATCCGCCGCATGATGTTGATCGACGCGTCGTGGCCGTCGAACAGGCTGGCGGCGGTGACGAAGCGCACCTTGTGGCGCGGCTTGTAGACCAGCGGCGGACGGGAAGCGTCGTTCATCGCGAACCTCGCGGCGCAAGGGAATAGGGGGAAAGCGTCCCCCGACGGATGGAAGTCGGGCAGGACGACCGGAAAGCTTACCGGAAGCCGGGAAGGGCGACCGTACATTACGTTTACGTAAACGTCAATTGACGCGGGCACGGCCGGCGGTTGCCGTAGAATGTCCGCTGCTCCGGCGGGCCGTCCGCCGGTGCGGTTTCATGCCCCCGCCCAACTCCTCCGCCACCAGCTCTTCCGCCTCGCCGCCGGCGCTGGAAGTCCCGGTGCCCAACGCCGCGGCGCACGTGCCTCTGGTCGACGCACGGCCGCCTGACCTCGCTGCTGCTCAACGTCTCGCACGCGCTCGACCACCTGGTGCTGCTGATCTTCGCGGCGGCGGTCGGCACCATCGCCGAGGACTTCGGCTTCGCCCGCTGGGAAGACCTGATGCCCTATGCGACGGGCGCCTTCCTGATGTTCGGGCTGGGCTCGGTCCCCGCCGGCCGGCTGGGCGACCTCTGGGGCCGCCGCGCGATGATGCTGGTGTTCCTGTTCGGCATCGGCGCCAGTTGCCTGCTGGCCGCGGCCGCGCAGAACGCCTGGCAGCTGGCGCTGGCGATGACGCTGATCGGCGTCTTCGCGTCGATCTACCACCCGGTGGGCATCCCGATGCTGTTGCAGGCGACGACGCGCCCCGGCACGGTCATCGGCATCAACGGGCTCGCCGGCAATCTGGGCATCGCCGCGGCGGCAATCTCGACCGGCCTGATCGTCAAGTACTTTGGCTGGCGCATGGCCTTCGTCGTTCCCGGCCTCGCCTCGCTGGCCTTCGCGCTGCTGTTCGCGCGCGTCGTCCCGCTCGAGCACTCGTCGCCGTCGAAGCGCGTGCCGCGCCAGTCCGACCTGCCACGCCGCGAACTGGCGCGCGTGGTGCTGATCCTGACGCTGACCTCGGTCTGCGGCAGCATGCTGTTCAACTTCACCACCAACGGCAACCCCGAGCTGCTCTCCGATCGGATGCGCGCGATCACCGCCGATCCCGCGCTGCTTGGTCTGCTGCTGGGGCTGGTCTACGTCGTCGCCTCGTTCGCGCAGGTGATCGTCGGCCGGGCGATCGACCGCTATCCGCTCGACCGGCTGTTCCTGATCATCGTCCTCGTCCAGGTGCCGCTGTTCGCGCTGGCCGCGCTGGCGCAGGGTTGGGCATTCTATGTGCTGGCCATCGCCTTCATGGCCTTCGTGTTCGGGGCGATCCCCTTCACCGATGCGATCATCGTCCGCTATGTCGACGACCGGATGCGCTCGCGGGTGGCGGGGGTGCGCATCGGCATCGCCTTCGGCGTCTCGGCGCTGGCGGTCTGGCTGCTGGGGCCGCTGGTCAAGGCCAACGGCTTTGCCTTCCTGCTGGGCCTGATGGCGGTGATCGCGCTGTGTTCGGCGGCAGCCATCACCTTCCTGCCGCACCGGTCGCGCTGATCCGATCCATCGGCGCCGGCGGCGCCCGGTCGGAACCGGCGGCCATCCGGCGCGTCTAAGCTCGTCTTAAGCCGGCCGCGGCTATACTCCGCCGGCCACGCAAACCTTCGCGATCGGATACCCATGCTCTTTACCGCCCACTGGCTGCGCCGCGCCGCAGCGTTCCTGATCCCCCTGTTCGTCGCGCTCGGCGCGCAGGCTGCCCTGCCGCCCGGGGTCACCCAGGGTCCCAGCGTCGAGGGCATCACCGAATACCGACTCGCCAACGGCCTGACGGTGCTGCTGTTCCCGGATGCGTCCAAGCCCAAGACGCTGGTCAATGTCACCTACCGGGTCGGCGCCGCGCACGAGAACTACGGCGAGACCGGCATGGCGCACCTGCTCGAGCACCTGGTGTTCAAGGGCACGCCGTCGCGCGGCAACATCATGACCGAGCTGGGCCGGCGCGGCATGAGCTTCAACGGCACCACCGGCTGGGACCGCACCAACTACTTCGAGACCTTCACCGCCTCGAACGAGAACCTCGACTGGGCGCTCGCCATGGAGGCCGACCGGATGGTCAACTCCTTCGTGCGCAAGAGCGACCTCGACACCGAGATGACCGTGGTGCGCAACGAGTTCGAAAGCGGCGAGAACAATCCGCAGCGCGTGCTCTACGGCAAGATGCTGTCGTCCGCCTTCCAGTGGCACAACTACGGCAACATGCCCATTGGCGCGCGCTCGGACATCGAGAACGTCAATATCGAGCGCCTGAAGGCCTTCTACACCATGTACTACCAGCCGGACAACGCGGTGCTGACCGTCGCCGGCAAGTTCGACCCCGACGCCACGCTGAACCTGATCGCCAGGTACTTCGGCCCGATTCCCAGGCCTTCGCGCGTGCTGCCGGCGATCTACACCGAGGAGCCGGTGCAGGACGGCGAGCGCAACGTCACGCTGCGCCGGGTCGGCAACACCAAGCTGCTGGGGATGATGTACCACACGGTGCGCGGCGCGCATCCGGACTACGTCGCCAGCGACGTGCTCGGCGACGTGCTGACGCTGGCTCCCTCGGGCCGCCTGTACAAGAGCCTGGTGGAAACGAAGAAAGCGACGTCGGTACAGGCCTGGACCGGCGCGTCGGTCGATCCGGGCACGCTGACATTCTTCGCCGAGGTTCCCGACAGCCAGCCGATCGAGCCGGCGCGCGAGGGCATGCTGGCGACCATCGCCGACATCGCCAAGGAGCCGATCACCGAGGCGGAGGTCGCGCGGGTGCGCACCAAGGCCGCGAAATACTTCGACGACGTGCTGGCCAATCCGCAGCAGTTCGGCGTCGCCATTTCGGAATCGATCGCGCTGGGCGACTGGCGGTTGTTCTTCCTGACCCGCGACCGCTACCGCAGCATCAAGGCCGCGGACGTGCAACGGGTCGCGCTCGACTACCTGAAGCGGTCGAACGTCACCATCGGCGAGTTCATCCCCGACGCCAAGCCGGACCGCGCGCCGGAACCGGCGAAGGTCGACGTCGCGGCACTGGTCAAGGACTACAAGGGCGACGCCGCCATCGCCGCCGGCGAGGCCTTCGACGCCACGCCGGCGAACCTCGACGCGCGCACCGAGCGTTTCACGCTGCCCAACGGCCTCAAGGTCGCGCTGCTGCCGCGCAAGACGCGCGGCGAGGCGGTCGCCTTCAACCTGTCGCTGCACTTCGGCGACGAGAAGTCCGTCATGGGCAAGTCGACCACGGGTTCGCTGACCGGCAGCATGCTGCTGCGCGGCTCGACCAGGAAATCGCGGCAGGAGATCGACGACGCCTTCGACAAGCTGCGCGCCAAGGTCGGCGTCAGCGGCAGCTCCACCGGCGCCAGCGCCGGCGGCCAGACCTTCCGCGCGCAACTGCCCGACGTGCTGCGACTGACCGCCGAGGTGCTGCGCGAGCCGGCGTTCCCTGCCGCCGAACTCGACCAGCTCAAGCGCGCGCAGGCCGCCAGCCTCGACAAGGCCCGAACCGATCCGCAGGACGCCGCCCGCCGCGCGCTGCGCCGCCATGGCAACCCGTACCCGCCGGGCGATCCGCGTTACGCGCCGACCATCGACGAAAGCCTCGCCGAGAACGCCAAGGTCACGGTCGACGACCTGCGGCAGTTCCACAGGCAGTTCTACGGCGCCAGCAACGCCGAGCTCGCCATCGTCGGCGACTTCGACGCCGCGGCGATGAAGACGCTGGTCGCCGAGCTTTTCGGCAACTGGAAGAGTCCCTCGCCCTACACCCGCGTTCCCGACCCGTTCCACGCCAACGTGGCGGCGGCGATCAAGGTGGACATCCCCGACAAGGCCAACGCCATCCTGCTGGGCCGCGAGCGCCTGCCGCTCAACGACACCAGCCCCGACTATCCGGCACTGCTGCTGGCGAGCTTCATCCTCGGCGACTCGTCGTCGTCGCGGATCACCGAACGGCTGCGCCAGAAGGACGGTCTGTCCTACGGTGCGGGCGCCTGGTTCCAGCCGAGCGCCCTCGACGCCAACAGCACGTTCGGCGCCTACGCGATCTTCGCGCCGGAGAATCTGGCCAGGGTCCGCGCCGGGCTCGCCGAGGAATTCGACCGCGCGCTGAAGGACGGCTTTACCGATGCCGAGGTCGCCAACGCGCGCGACGGCGTGATGCAGGAGCGCCGGCTGGCGCGCACCGAAGACGGCCGCATTGCCGGCGCGCTGGCCACGCAGGCCTATCTGGGGAGGACCTTCGCCCAGTCGGCCGCCGTCGACGCGGCGATCGAGAAGCTGACGACGGCGGATGTCAACGCGGTGCTGCGCAAGTACCTGAAGCCCGGCGAGTGGGCTTACGCCTTCGCGGGCACGTTCAAGTAGCGCTGCGGGCCGCGCTACAGCGGCCCGACCAGCGCGCGCAGTTCTTCGCCGATGCCCGCGGCGCAGGCGAGGCAGGGCGCTTTCGCGGTCGGCGTCGCCGGCGCGAAGGGCGCATGCACGCCGCCGGCCTCCTCGACCAGCAGAAGGCCCGCCACCGCGTCCCAGGCGGAAAGTTCGAGCTCGACGAAGGCGTCGTACCTCCCGCCGGCGACGTGCGCCAGCTGCAGCGCGGCGGAGCCGAAATTGCGCATCGCCGCGCCGGCTTCCATCAGTTTCCTGCGAATGTCGAAATAGCGCGGTTCGAACGAGCGGTCGTGATGTCCCAGCACGACGTAGGCCCCGGCCAGGCGCTGCGTCGCGGCCGCAGCCAGCCGCGCTTCACCCTGCGCCGACGAGCTGAAGGCGCCACCGCCCCGCCGCGCGTGGAAGATCTCGCCCGCGCAGGGGTCCGCGACCACGCCGACCACCGTCCGCCCGCCGTCGGCGTAGCCGATGGCGACGTTCCAGTAGGGGACGCCGCGGAGGAAATTGTGCGTGCCGTCGATGGGATCGACCACCCAGCAGCGGTCGACCGGCCCGCAGAACTGCGCGGCGGTCTCCTCGCCGAGGAAGGCGTCGCCGGGAAACGCCGCCGCGAGTTCGCGGCGGATCAGATTCTCGACATCGCGGTCGGCGTGGCTCACGTAATCGGTCGGACCCTTGGTCTCCACCGCCAGCCGCTCGCGGTTGCGGAAATAGTCCAGCGCCAGCGCGCCGGCGCGGCGGGCGATGTCCTGCGCCGCCTGATACCGCTCGGCGATGCCGGCATCCGCCGTCACAGCCCGTCGACCGCGACCAGGCTGCTGGTGGCGCTCGCGTGCCGGATCGCGGCCAGCGGCCGGTAGTCCGGATCGTCGAGAAAGGCGCGGATGGCAGCGCGATCGGGAAAGCGCAGCAGCACCAGCCGCGAAGGTTTCCAGTCTCCATCGCAGACCTCGACCTCGCCGCCGCGAGCGAGGTACTCGCCGCCATGGCGGGCGATCAGCGCCGGCACCCCGCGCTTGTAGTGCTCGTAGCGATCCGGGTCGTGGACGTCGATGGAAGCGATCAGGTAGGCAGGCATGGCAATGACTCTCGCTCGGGTTGGGGAAGGTAGCTTCGCTCAGCGGGGCAGCAGGACGACCGCGTCGGCGTCGAAGGCGACGCCGACCTTCTCGTCGCGGCGCCGCGGCGCGCGGGCGTCGGCGTCGAAGGCCAGCAGCTCGCCCCAGGGTGTGTCGACGACGTACTCGATGCGGCTGCCCAGGTAGGCCGCGCGCCGGCAGATGCCCGGCACCGCGCCCTGCCCGGCGTCGAGCAGCCGCAGCCGCTGCGGGCGCACCGCCAGCGTCGCCGGCCCCGCCGGGACGCCATCGGCGCGCACCGGCACGCCGACGCCGTTGGCGGTGAAGACCGCGCCGCCCGCGGCAATCGCCAGCTCGCCGTCGACCAGGTTGGCGTCGCCGATGAAGTCGGCGAGAAAGCGGCTCGCCGGCGCCTCGTAGAGTTCGTGCGGCGTGCCCTGCTGGGCGATCCTGCCGTCGTCCATGACGATGATGTGATCGGACACCGCCAGCGCCTCCTCCTGGTCGTGCGTCACGTACAGCACGGTCAGCTCCAATTCCTGCTGCAGTTCGCGGATCTCCTGGCGCACGCGGCGGCGCAGCTTGGCGTCGAGATTGGACAGGGGCTCGTCGAACAGCAGCACGGCGGGCTCCAGCACCAGCGAGCGCGCCACCGCGACGCGCTGCTGCTGGCCGCCCGACAATTCCGAGGGCAGCCGCTGCTCGAGGCCCGCGAGGCCCAGCATCGCCAGCTTGGCCTGGGCGATTTCGCGCGCCTTGCCGCGCTCCACGCGCATGGACAGGGGCCCGTAGCAGACGTTCTCCAGCACGCTCATGTGCGGAAACAGCGCATACGACTGGAACACCATGCTGACGTCGCGCTCGTTGGCGGCGCGCAGCGTGACGTCGACGCCGCCGATGGTCACCCTGCCGGAGGTCACCGCCTCCAGGCCCGCGACCATGCGCAGCGTCGTGGTCTTGCCGCAGCCCGAGGGTCCGAGCAGCGTCACCAGCTCGCCCTGCGCGACGGTGAACGAAACCGCGTCCACGGCGGTGACGCTGCCGTAGCGCTTGGTCACCTGCTCGAACACCACGCCGCTGGTCCTGTCGTTCATGTCTGGATTCCCTAGTGACCGGTGACCAGCACCGGCGCCGAGCGCCGGCCCAGGCGCGTCTCGCCGACCAGCGCCTGCACCAGCAGCAGCACGGTGAGCATGAACACGATCAGCACCGACGAGTAGGCGATGGCCAGAGGATACTCGCCGGCCTCGACGCGGCCGATGATGTAGACAGTGGCGAGGTTGTACTTGGCGGTGGCGAGGAAGATGACCGCCGAGACCGCGGTCATCGCATGGGTGAAGCTGAACACCAGCGTGGCGAGGATCGCCGGGCGCAGCAGCGGCAGGATCACCCGGCGCAGCGTGCGAGTGGTCGACGCGCGCAGCGTCGACGAGGCCTCGTCCAGCGTCTGGTCGATCTGCGCCAGTGCGGCGACGCCGGCGCGCACGCCCACCGGCATGTTGCGGAAGACGAAGCACAGCACCAGGATCGCCATGCCGCCGGTCAGCTCCAGCGGCGCCACGTTGAAGGCGACGATGTAGGACACGCCGATGACCGTGCCGGGAATGGCGAAACTCACCATGGTCAGGAACTCGAACGTCCGTCGCCCGGCGAAGCGATGCCGGGTGATGACGTAGGCGGCGAGCAGGCCGACCACGGTGGTCAGCGGCGCGGCCACCGCGGCGACGGTGATGGTCGTGAACAGGCTGTCCCAGGCCGAGCCGACGAAGGCCAGGCCGCGCGAGAAGTCGATGCCGAAACCCTGCGCGAAGTGATGCAGCGTCACGGTCATGTCGCCGCGGCCGATGTCCTTGACGAAGCCGCCGGTCAGGATGATCACGTAGCAGACCAGCGTGAACGCGATCCACGCCGCGGCGGTGCCGAAACAGGCGAGCCACAGCGGCCGCGGCAGCTTCGCCGGCATGCCGCCGTCACCCTTGCCGGTGACCGTGACGTAGGACAGCCGGCCGACCCAGCGCTGCTGCAGCCAGAAGGCGACCAGCGTCAGGCCGAGCAGGACCGCCGCCAGCGCGGCAGCGCGGCCCGGGTCGTGCTGCGCGCCGGCGACCGCGAAGAAGATCTTGGTCGACAGCACCTCGTAGTTGCCGGCGAGCACGATGGGGTTGGCGAAGTCGGCCAGGCTCTCGACGAAGCCCAGCAGGAAGGCGTTGGCGAGCGCCGGGCGCAGCAGCGGCCAGGTGACCGTGCGGAACACCCGCCAGCGCGACGCGCGCAGCGTCTGCGCGGCCTCCTCCAGCGCCGGGCTGATCGCGCCGAGCGCGCCGTGCAGGATCATGAAGGCGATGGGCGAGAAGGTGAGCAGCTGCGCGATGGTGACGCCGGGCAGGCCGTACAGCCAGCGCGAGCGCGGAATGCCGAACCAGGTGTCGAGCCAGCCGGTGACCAGGCCGGTGCGGCCGAACAGCACCACCAGCGCCAGCGCGATCACGAACGGCGGCGTGACGATGGGCAGGATCGACATCAGCTTGGTGACGCCGGCATAGCGCTGGCCGCCGCGCTGCGCGACCAGCGCCAGGATCAGCCCGACCAGCGTCGAACCGGTGCCGACTACCGTCGCCAGCACGGCCGAGTTGATCGCCACGCCGCAGCGCGAGCCGCCGGTGAAACAGGCAAGGCCCCAGACGTCGGCGGTGAACAGCCGCTGCGCGGCGAGCGCGGGCGCGAAGTCGCCCCTGGCGTCGAACAGCGCCGCCGTCAGCACCTTGCCGACCGGGAAGAAGATGAAGATCGCCAGCAGGCCGGCGATCACCACGACGATCGCGGCAACCGTCGGGTCGCCCTTGAACGCGCCGCGGCGGGCGATGGCGCGGGCGAAGCAGACGGTCAGCGCCAGCAGCGCGACGCCGGCGCCCAGGCCGAAGGACGTGCCCTTGGGGCCCGCCGCAAAGCCCGCGGCGAAGGTCCACAGCACGGCGGCGGCGGCGGCGACCGCGGTCCAGCGATCCGCGCCGCGCCAGGCGAAGATCAGCGCCGCGACGGCGGCGGCCAGCAGCGGCCAGAGCGACAGCGCGCCGCCCGCGGCGCGCCACAGCGCCGAGGTCGCGCCTTCGAGCGCCCAGGGCAGCGCGACGAGCGCCGCCAGCGCAAGCGCGGCAACCACCGCCGTCGCGCGATCGCGCGCGGCCGGCACGAAGACAGCCGGCGCGAGCGCGGCGGTGGCCATCGCGGTTGCCGCTTACTTCGGCAGCGTGGAGACCTCCGTGTCCCACTTGGTCAGCAGGCGCTTGCGCTCCGCCGACGAGCCGTACTTCACGAAGTCGTAGTTGATGAGCTTGATGTCGGCCAGCTTGGGCGCCTGCGCGGGCACCGGCGCCGCCTTGTTCGACGGCACCTGGTAGGAGACCTTGGCATTGGCGCCGACCGCCTGCGCCTCCGGAGTCAGCGCCCAGTCGTACCACTTCTTGGCGTTGTCCATGTTCCTGGCGCCCTTGATGATGCTCATGCTGCCGATTTCGTAGCCGGTGCCTTCGCAGGGCGAGACGATCGCCACCGGCGCGCCATCGATCGCCTGCACGACAGCGTCGTGCTGGAAGGTGATGCCGACGAGGCTCTCGCCGGTCGCCGCCGCGCGCGCCGGCGCCGCGCCGGACTTGGTGTACTGGTTGACGTTCTTGTGCAGCGCCTTCAGGTAGTCGAAGGCCTTGTCCTCGCCCATCAGCTGGACCAGCGTGGCGAGCATCGTGTACGACGTGCCCGACGAATTCGGGTTGGCGACCTGCACCTCGTCCTTGAACGCCGGCTTGATCAGGTCGGACCAGCACTTGGGCGCCGGGATGTTCTTCTTCTTCAGCTGGTCGGTGTTGTAGCTGTAGCCCAGCGCGCCGGCGTAGACGCCGACCGTGCGGAACTTGGAGGCTTCCGCCTGGCGCACCGCCCAGTCCTGCAGGTCCGCGAGCTTCGGCGACTTGTAGGTCTCGGTCAGCCCCTCTTCCGCCGCCTGCAGGTGCGGGTCGCCGGTGCCGCCCCACCAGACGTCGCCGCGCGGATTCGCCGCCTCGGCCTTGATCTGCGCGTAGAACTCGCCCGAGCTCTTGCGCGTCATCAGCACCTTGACGCCGGTCGCCTTCTCGAAGGCCGCGACCATCGGCCGGCACCATTCCTCCTGCACCGTGCAGTAGAGCACCAGCTCGCCCTGCGCCGCCGCGGTCAGGGGTGTCGCGAGTACCAGCGCCGGCAGGGCGGCGCGCAGGCATTTGCTGAACCACATGATGCTTCCTCCTTCAGGTGTCGATCGGGATGCCGACTACGCCGGCAAGCTTAGCGCATAGCGCGGCGTTGGTGGCTATCAGCGGGTTGCCCTCCGTCAGCCCGTCGCCGGCAAAGAAATCGTTGACGAAACCGCCCGCCTCGCGCACCAGCACGATGCCCGCCGCGCAGTCCCAGGCGTTGATGTGCAGCTCGGCGTAGGCCTCGGCGCGGCCGGCGGCCACGTCGGCCAGCCCCAGCGCCCCGGAGCCGGCGCGGCGGATGGCCGCGCCTGATTCCAGCGCCCGGGAAAGCAGCGCCACGTAGTCGGCGGTCGGGCGGCGGGTCGACCAGCCGCACTCGATGGTCGCCGCGCCGAGCTCGGCGCAGGGGCTGACCGCGAGGCGCTCGCCGTCGCGCCAGGCGCCCTCGCCGCGCGCGGCGGCGTACAGCCAGTCGAGGCTGGGGTCGTAGATCGCGCCCAGCACCGGCACCCCGTCCTCGAGATAGCCGATGGACACGCAGTAGCGCGGCAGGCCGCGGGCGTAGTTGGCGGTGCCGTCGATCGGGTCGATCAGCCACAGCCGGCGCCCGGGGCTGCCGCCGTCCTCCTCGCCGATCACCGCGTCCTGCGGGTAGCGCGCGGCAATGGCGGCGCGGATGAAGCGCTCGACCTCGCCGTCCATTGCCGTCAGCACGTCGTGGCGGCCCTTGAGCGACGACGCGATGGTGCCGAAGCCGCGGTGGGCGATCTTGCCGGCGTCGCGGGCGAGTGCCCGGCACAGGTCATAGCGGTCCATTGGATTCCTGTCGGGACGTTTGCGGGCGCGGGCGGACTAGCCCATCGCGTCGATGGCGAACTTCGAACCGGGAAATCGTAGCAATTTCCCGGACGGGACGATAGCGCGAGCGTTCGTGCCCGGACGGATGGTTCTAAACTAGGGCCTGTTAACGCTATGAACACAATCGCGTTCATAGTGTTAACAGGCCCTAGGCTCTCGGAGGCGAGGGGAGCGATGAACACCAAGCGAACGCGCGTACGCCGTGGATGGGAACTTCCGTTGCTGCTGCTCCTTGCGCTCGTCGTCGCCTGGCAGCCGGAGGCCGGCGCGCAATTCGAGGAGCCGCTGCAGGCAGCGCTGGAAGGCAGCATGCCTACCACGCCTTATGCGGTCCGCATCGGAGTCCAGATCGAGCAGATCGTCAGCATCCAGCAGAAGGAGGAGAGTTTCGAGGTCGTCGGCAACCTGCGTCTGCAGTGGGAGGATCCCAAGCTGGCCTTCGATGCCGGCAAGCACGGACGGCCCTTCAAGATGCTGACTCGCGAGGAATTCGCCAGGTTCGCCGAACAGAACGCGATCTTCATGCCGGTGTTCACGATGCACAATCAGCAGGGCCGCCGCTTCACCCAGAATGCCGGAGTGCTGATCTTCAGCGAAGGGCATGCGACCTACGGCGAGCGGTTCACGGTGCGGCTGCAGGCGCCGGAGTTTCAGTTCGCGCAGTACCCGTTCGACACGCAACGGTTCTTCATCCGTGTGCATTCACTGCTTCCGGTCACCTTCATGACCTTCGTTCCGCTGGAAGGGTTCACCCGCCTGGGTGACAGCCTTGGGGAAGAAGAGTGGCTGTTCGAGAAAAGCTGGACGGAGGTCAGCGAGGCCGAGGGCGTGACCGGCACGCCAACATCGCATTTCAGCTTCGGCTTCGAAGCGCATCGCCAACTGAACTATTACGTGCTCCGGATCTTCGTGCCGCTCGGCATCATCATCCTGGTGTCGTGGCTCACGTTCTTCCAGCAGGACTTCGGCAAGCGCATCGACCTTGCCGGGGCCAATCTGCTGATCTTCGTCGCCTTGAATTTCACGATCTCGGACAACCTCCCCCGCCTGGGCTATCTGACGTTCATGGACACCATCGTCGCGGCGACATTCGTTTTCAGCGCCCTCGTGGTGATCGTGAACGTGTTCTTCAAGCGGATGGAGGTCATGGGCAAGGAAGCCCTGGCGCGACGGATCGACAATTACACGCTCTGGATCTACCCGGCAACGCTGGCGGCGCTCGTGCTGACCTGCTGGTACTGGTTCATGGTCAGGCAACCCCTCGCCTGAGTCCGCCCGGACTCCCGCGCCGCCATCGGCCCGGTTCCCGGCTGCTAGAATGGGCCATCGTTCGTGCCACGCATGGCTCAAGATGACCAGGCTGCCTCTCCAGGTCGTGCTCGCCGCCGGGGCCGAGAGCGGACATCCGGCTTCGGCGATTCCGCTGCGCCGACTTCCGTTCCTGTTGCTGATCTGCGTTGCGGCGGCGACCGTGGCGGCGCCGCTCGCTCCCGCGGCCAAAGCGGAGATCGACGGGCTGCTGACGAGGCTCGAAGCCTCGGGGTGCCAGTTCAACCGCAACGGCGCCTGGTATCCGGCGCCCGAGGCAAGATCGCATCTGCTGCGCAAGCTCGAATACCTCGAGGACCGAGGCGCGGTGAAGAACGCGGAGGAGTTCATCGAACTCGGCGCGTCGGGCAGCAGCATGTCGGGCCAGCCCTATCTGGTCAGATGCGGCAGTGCCGCCCCGGTGGAGAGCGGCGCATGGCTGCGCGCGCAGTTGCAGCTCATCCGCTCGGCCGGAGGCGCCGGGGGCGCGCGGTAGGATGCCGTCGCCGGCGCCCGGCAGCCCGCGCCAAGCACGCCGATTCGCCGCTTCCAGACTGGGGCAACCAACGCACTGGTCTAAAGATCGACGGCGCGGCGCTCGACCAGCGAGGTGCGCAGCGCGATGCCGATGCGGGTCGCCTCGGTCGCGTCGTGCAGCGTCAATCCGGGCGGGCGATCGAAGCGCACGCAGTCGACGAAGTGGATCGTCTCGCGCAGGAACGCATCCTCGAAGCGCTCCCAGAACGTCGGCGTGGTCTCGGTGCGCACGCCGTGCGCATCGGCGATCTCCACCTGGTTGATCCGCCCTTCGCGGCCGACGGTCAGCCGCCCGGCGGTGCCGAAGATCTCGGTGGCCGTCTCGTGCCCGTGCGCCATCGTCCGCGACGCGTAGAAGCAGGCCATGCGGCCGTCGGCGAATTCGCAGATCGCCACGCCGTTGTCGACGTCGCCGCAATCGGCCAGCCCCTCGTGGATGGCGATCGTGCCGGAGGCGAACACCCGCAGCGGCTTCGGGCGCGCCCAGCAGCCAGCGCGCGAGGTCGATGTCGTGCACGCTCATGTCGATGAAGATGCCGCCCGACTTGGGCGCGAATTTCACGAAAAATCCGGACGGATCGTCCATGTCGCAGGTCTGCGAGCGCACCAGGAAGGGCCTGCCGATCGCGCCCTCGGCGATGCGCCGCTGCGCATCCTGGTAGCTGGCGTCGAAGCGGCGCACGTAGCCGACCATCACCTTGAGCTTCGGATGCCGCGCCGCCTCGGCCTCGACCGCAAGGCATTCGGCGAGGTCCATCGCCAGCGGCTTTTCGCAGAACACGTGCTTGCCGGCCTTCAGTCCGGCGATCACCTGCTCCGGGTGCAGCGTGTTCGGCGTCACCAGGAAGACCGCGTCGACGTTGCGATCGGCGAGCAGCGCGGCGTAGTCGTCGTACAGCGTCTCGACCCCCAGCGTCGCGGCGGCCCAGGCGCGCTCCTCGGCCGACGGGCTGCAGGCGGCCACGAGCTGCGCGCCGGGCACGCGCAGCGCCAGGTTCTCGGCATGGCGCTTGCCCAGCCGGCCGAGGCCGACGATGCCGACACCGATCATAATTCGACGATCCGCTTCTCGCGCCACGACAGCGTCGCCGCGTCGGCGAGTTCCAGCGCCTTGACGCCGTCGGCGATCGACGTGCGCACCGGCGCGCCTTTGGCCAGCGCATCGAAGAAATGCGCCATCTCGTTGGCGTAGGCCATCCGGTAGCGCTCGAGGAAGAAATACTCGGGCTTGTCGCAGGACACGCTGGCCGCGGTCGACGCCGTCACCTCGGTCGGGCGGTGGTTGCCCGCCTGCAGCATCCCGGCGCTGCCCAGCACCTCGAAGCGCTGGTCGTAGCCGTAGGCGGCGCGGCGGCTGGTGTTGATCTGGCAGAGGCGGCCGCGCCTGGTGCGGATGGTGACCGCGGTCGAGTCGACGTCGCCGACGCTGCCCACCGCCGGGTCGGTCAGCACGCTGCCGGTCGCGTAGACGGTGGCGGCCTCGTCGTCGAGGATCCAGCGAAAGATGTCGAAGTCGTGGATCAGCATGTCGCGGAAGATGCCGCCGGAGCGCTTCAGGTACTCGACCGGCGGCGCGCCGGGGTCGCGGCTGGTGACGACGAGCATTTCCGGCTCGCCGATCTCGCCGGCGACCAGCCGGGCCTTGGCCGCCGAAAACGTCGGGTCGTAGCGCCGCTGGAAGCCGATCAGGCAGGTGACGCCGGCGCGCTCCACCGCCTGCGCGCAGGTTCGTGCGCGGTCGACGGCAAGGTCCACCGGCTTTTCGCAGAAGATCGCCTTGCCCGCCGCGGCCGCGCGCTGGATCAGGTCGGCATGCGTGTCGGTGGACGAGCCGATGACCACCGCGCCCACCGCCTTGTCGGCGAACACCGCGTCGGCGCCGGCCACCTGCGCGCCGTGCTGCGCGGCGAGCGCGGCGGCGGCGGCGGCGTCGACGTCGACGACGTAACGAAGCCTGACGCCGGGCTGGCGTACCACGTTGCCGGCGTGGATCTTGCCGATCCTGCCGGCGCCGAACAGGGCGACATCCATGGTCAGGCTCTCCGCATGGTCATTGGTGCAGCATCCATTCGTGCGCCGGGTCGTTGCGGAAGCACCATTCGCGCTTCGGTCCGGCCATCACGTTGAGGTAGTACGACTGGTAGCCGTAGGGCACGACCACCGGGTGATAGCCGCGCGGCACCATCACCACGTCGTGGTCTTCCACCGCCATCGACTCGTCGAGCGAGCGATCGTCGGTGTAGACGCGCTGGAAGGCGAAGCCCTGCGCCGGATCGAGGCGGTGGTAGTAGGTCTCCTCCAGCGAACTCTCCTCCGGCACGCTGTCGGTGTCGTGCTTGTGCGGCGGATAGCTCGACGAGTGCCCGGCGGGCGTGCGCACCTCGACCACCAGCAGGCTGTCCGCCGGCTCGGTCTGCGGCAGGATGTCGCAGACGTAGCGCGTGTTGAGGCCTTCGCCGCGGATCGACAGGTGCATGTTGGCCGGGTCGAGCAGCCGCGCCGGCCGCTTGGTCGACGCAGGGGCGCGGGCGATGCCGATTTCCACGCTGGTGTGCGCGGTGACCGTCACCCGCTCGTCGCGCGACACGAACACCGCCCACGGCGGATCGTCGTCGAACACGCTGTCGCGCTTGCCGAATTCGGAGAAGGCGGCGTCGCTGGTCGCCACGCTGACGATGCCGCGCAGCACGACGATGCAGACCTCGTCGCCACGGGTCTCGAATTCGTGGTGCTCGCCCGCATCCAGCCGATGCGCGGAAAAGCCGACGTAGTTCCAGCCGGCCGACTGCGGCGTCACCGTGACGATGTCGCGACCCTCGCGGCGACCCTTGACCAGCAAGCTCATTTCTCCTCCCCGCCGATCATTCCATTGGCCGCATCTGCGTTCATGGCGCCAGCCTCTCCACGATCCTGCGCAGGTGCCGATAGCCCTTGTCGGCATAGGCGTAGCTCGGCGCCACCGCCGGGTCCTGCTCGGCCTCGACCACCAGCCAGCCGTCGTAACCGTTGGCCGCCAGCAATCCGAGGATGCGGTCGAAGTCGATGGCGCCGTCGCCGGGGACGGTGAAGGCGCCGTTGATCACCGCCTCGAGGAAACTCCAGTCGCGGTTGCGCGCAAGGCGGATGACCTCGGGGCGCACGTCCTTGCAGTGCACGTGGCAAACGCGGCCGATGTGCTTGCCGAGCATGACGACCGGGTCGCCGCCGGCGAAGCTCATGTGGCCGCTGTCGAAAAGCAGGCCGACTTCCTTGCCGGCCAGGCTCATCAGGCGGTCGACGTCGTCGGGAGTTTCCACATAGGCGCCCATGTGATGATGGTAGGCGAGGCGCACACCCTGCGCGAGCGTGTGCTGCGCGAAGCGCGTCAGCCGGTCGGCGTAGTCGCGCCAATCCCGGTCGTGGAAGAAGCGCGGCCGCTTGTACAGCGGCTGCGGCGCGCCCTGGATGCTGTCGGCGACCTCGCCGTAGACCATGACCTTGGCGCCGTTGTCGGCGAGCAGCTTCAGGTGCGGCCCGACCGCGGCGATCTCCTCGTCCACGCCCTGCCGCGCCAGGCGTCCCGAGTACCAGCCGGACACCAGCTCCAGCCCGTGCGCGCCGAGCACGCCGCGCAGCGCCTCGGACTCGCGCGGAAACTTGTTGCCGAGTTCGAAACCGTCGTAACCGATGCGCTTGCCTTCGGACAGCGCCGTTTCCAGCGACGTCTCGCCGCCGAGCGACGGCAGGTCGTCGTTGCTCCACGAAATGGGATTGATGCCGATCTTCGGCGCGAAGGTCCTGCTCATGGCACCTGCTTCCGTTTGTCGTCTTCGTACCGCGCACGCGCCGCGCGCACCTCGCCGCGCTCCGACACCTCCGGCACCGCCACCTCCCACCAGCAGCCGCCCTCGGCGGTGGTGCGCGCCGGGTCGGTCTCGATGCAGATCACGTGACTTGTCGTCGCCGCGCGGGCGCGCACCAGCGCGGCTTCCAGTTCGGCAACGGATGCCACGTTCTCCGCGGTCGCGCCCATCGCCGCCGCGTGCGCGGCGAAGTCGATGCGCGGCGCGCCCTCGGCACGATCCGTGCAGTCGTCGAGCAGGTTGTTGAACGGCGCGCCGCCGCAGGCCTGCTGCAGCCGGTTGATGCAGCCGTAGCCGCGGTTGTCCAGGATGACCACGATCAGCTTGTGCCCGAGCATCACCGCGGTGGCCAGCTCGGCGTTGAGCATCAGGTAGCTGCCGTCGCCGACCATGACCACGACCTCGCGGTCGGGCCGCGCCATCTTCACGCCCAGTCCGCCGGCGATCTCGTAGCCCATGCACGAGTAGCCGTATTCCATGTGGTAGCCGCCGGGCACCGCGGTGCGCCAGAGCTTGTGCAGTTCGGCCGGCAGCGTGCCCGCGGCGCAGACGACGATGTCGTCGCGCGGCGAATCCGCCGCCGAGCGCTGCACGGCGCCGATGACGTCGCCGTCGTAGGGCAGCGCGACCTCGCGCACGCCGGTCAGCCGCGCGACGTCGCCGCGCCAGTCGCCGGCGGCACGGCGCGCGCGCGCCTGCCACGACGCGTCGGCCTGCCACGACGCCAGCGCCGCGTGCAGCGCGTCGAGACCGAGCCGCGCGTCGGCGATCAGCTCGGCGCCGCGCCACTTGCGCGCGTCGAAGGCGTTGACGTTCAGGTTGACCAGGCGCGCCTGCGCGAACAGCGAATGCGAGCCGGTGGTGAAGTCGGTCAGCCGAGAGCCCACCGCGAGCACCAGGTCGGCGTCGGCAGCCAGCGCGTTGGCCACGGTCGAGCCGGTGACCCCGATCGCCCCCAGCTGCAGCGGATGGTCCCAGGGCAGCGCGCCCTTGCCTGCCTGCGTCTCGGCCACGGGCACGCCGTGCGCCTCGGCGAAGCTGCGCAGCGCGGCGGCGGCCCCGGCGTAGAGCACCCCGCCACCGGCGACGATCAGCGGCCGCTTCGCCCCGCTGAGCAATGCGGCGGCGCGCGCGAGTTCCGCGTCGGCCGGTGCCTGCGCGCGGAATTCGACGACGGAAGGCGAAAGGAATTCCTCCGCATAGTCCCAGGCCATCGTCTGCACGTCCTGCGGCAGCGCCAGCGTCGCCGGGCCGCAGAGCGCGGCGTCGGTGAGCACGCGGATCGCCTGCGGCAGCGACTCCTGCAGTTGCGCCGGATGGACGATGCGGTCGAACCAGCGCGACACCGGGCGCAGGCAGTCGTTGGCGGTGATCGTGCCGTCGGCGAAGTCCTCGACCTGCTGCAGCACCGGGTCGGGCGCGCGAGACACGAATACGTCGCCCGGCAGCAGCAGCACCGGCAGCCGGTTGACGTGCGCCAGCGCCGCGGCGGTCACCAGGTTGGTCGCACCCGGGCCGATCGAGGTCGTGCAGGCCATCATCCGGCGGCGGAAGTGCGCCTTGGCGTAGGCGATGGCCGCGTGCGCCATCCCCTGCTCGTTGTGCGCGCGAAACGTCGGCAGCACGGCGCGGTTGGCGTGCAGCGCCTCGCCGACGCCGGCGACGTTGCCGTGGCCGAAGATCGCGAACACGCCGCCGAACAGCGGTGCCTCGCCTTCCGGCGTGCGCACGCGCAGCGCGGCCAGGTGGCGCACCAGCGCCTGCGCCATGGTAAGCCGCGTCGTCCGGCTCATCCGTTGGCCGCCTTGCCTGCCGGCGGTGCGGCGCCACGCGCAGCGCGCCACGCGTCGATCAGCGTCTCGTAACTGCGGCGCACGCGGCGCACGAGTTCCGCGTCGTCGATCTCGCCGGCGAGCCAGGCGCGCGACGGCGCCTGGAAAATCGTCCGGCCAACGGCGAAGCCGCGGCAGCTCCGGCTCGCGCCGCGCGTCGCGAAAGCCCGCGGCCAGCGTGGCCTCGTCGGCGGCGAGTCCCAGGATGACCACGCCGCGGCAATAGGGATCGCGCTCCTCGATCAGCGCGTCGACCGCCTGCCACTGCGCCGGCGACATGGGCTCGAGCTTCCACCACTCCGGATGGATGCCAAGGTTGTAGATGCGCTTGAGCGCGCGCAGCACCGTGTCGTCGGCGCGCGGCTGGTGGCGCGGCAGGATGATCTCCAGCAGCAGTTCGTGTCCGCTCGCCTGCGTGGCGTCGTACAGCGCGCGCATCTGCGCTTCCTGCTCCAGCCGATGTTCGATGGCGTCGTCGGGATGGTAGTAGACCAGGCACTTGGCGATGTGCTCGTTCGGCCAGCTTTCGAGCGTGGTGCCGACGCTGCGGCCGCGGTCGAACTGGACCGGATTGGAGCCGGGCAGCTCGACCGGCCGGCCGATCCACCAGCCGCGTCCGGTGGCGGCGTTGAGCGCGTCCTGCCCGTAGCGATCGTCGCAGAGGATGCCGACCGCGCTGTCGAGGCCGTGCGCTTTCGCCGTCTCGGCGACCGCGGCGACGAACAGCCGCTTCAGCGCCGGCAGCCGCGATTCGTCCGCGCCTGCCGCCTGCGCGAGGTCGAAGAACGGATTGCGGTGATCGAAGGCGAAGGCGAGCACTTCCGGATGCGGCGTGCGCGGCGCGGTCACCCGGTGCAGGCGGGTGAGCGTCGCATCCCGGTCGGGGCGGGGGATGGCGTCGGCGTGCGCGAGAAAGTAGTCCAGTTCGACGCGCGTGGGCATCGCCGGCGAGCAGCCGTGCCGCGACACCACCAGCGCGCCGCAGGCGTTGGCGTAGCGGGTGCAGTGTTCGTAGTCCTCGCCGCGCACCCAGCCGGACAGGAAGCCGGACGAGAAGGCATCGCCGGCGCCGAGGACATTCAGCACCTCGACCTCGACGCCCCTGCCGTTGAAGGCCTCGTCGAGCGAGCCGGGAATCGCGCCGTCGATGACCGCGCAGCCCGTCGCGCCGCGCTTCACCACCAGCGTCGCCTTGGTCAGCGCGCGCACGGCGCGCAGCGACGTCATGATGTCGGTGCTGCCGCCGGCGATGTTGAATTCCTCGATGGTGCCGATGACGAGGTCGATCTTGGGCAGGATCTTCTGCAGGTGCGCGGTGACGCCGTCGGAGGCGATGAAGCGCGTCTCGCCGTCGCCGCGCCGGGTCAGCCCCCACAGCACCGGCCGGTAGTCGATGTCCAGCACCGTGCGCACGTCGTTGGCGCGGGCGCGGTCGAGCGCGCGATGGCTGATCCCGTCGATGTACTCGCTGGAGAAGTGCGTGCCGGTGATCAGCAGCGCGCGCGCCTGCCGGATGTAGGACTCCTCGATGTCCTCGTCGGCGATCGCCATGTCCGCGCAGTTCTCGCGCATGAAGATCAGCGGAAAGCTGTCCTTGTCCTTGATGCCCAGCACGACGGCGCCGGTCAGGCGCGTCGGGTCGACGCTGACGTGGCTGACGTCGCAGCCCTCGCGGCGAATCGTCTCGACCAGGAAGTGGCCGTTGGCGTCGTCACCGATGCGCGAGATCAGGCCGGCCTTCAAGCCGAGCCTGGCGCAGCCGAAGGCGGTGTTCGCCGACGAACCGCCGAGATACTTGGCGAACGAGGTGACGTCCTCGAGGCGCGCACCGATCTGCCGCGCGTAGAAGTCGACGGCGAAACGGCCGAGGCAGATGACGTCGAGCGGGCGGCCGGAAACGAATGAAGTGGTGTTGCGCATTGCGGATTGCCGTGAGGTTGCGCGATTCAGCCGATGATTTTCTCGCAGCGCCGACTGAAACGCAAGTTTCGTTATTCTAAAAATTGGAACATATATTCCGTTTCATTTCCTGCCCCGGCCTGGCCTACCCGGCATCCGCCGCGTCGATCCAGCCCAGGCCCTGCGCGCGCAGCGCCCGCGCCTGGTCGCAATCGAAGCCCCAGTCGGCCAGCGCCTCGCCGCCGCCGGCGCCGCGCTCGGGCGGCGGGCTGCGCACGGCGCCCGGCGTGCGCGAAAACCGCGGCGCCGGCGCCGGCTGCGTCACGCGGCCCACGTCGACGAAGCTCGCCCGCGCGACGCTGTGCGCATCGCGCCGGGCCTCGTCGAAATCGAGCACCGGCGCGAAACAGGCGTCGGCGGCGTCGAAGACCGTGCACCATGCATCGCGGCTCCTGCCGCGGAAGACCTCGGCGAAACGCGCGCGCAGCACCGGCCAGCCGGCGCGATCGTGCTGCGCGGGCAGGTCCTCGCCAGAGAGACCCAGCCGCGCCAGCAATTCCGCATAGAACTTGGGTTCGAGCGCGCCGATGGCCACGAAGCGGCCGTCGGCGGTCTCGTAGCTGTCGTACCAGGGTGCACCGCCGTCGAGCAGGTTGGTCCCGCGCGCATCGCTCCAGCTGCCGGCCGCGCGCATGCCCCAGAACATGGTCGTCAGCAGCGACGCGCCTTCGACCATCGCCGCGTCGACGACCTGCCCGCGCCCCGAGCCGCGCGCTTCGAGCAGCGCACAGGCCACGCCGAATCCCAGCAGCATGCCGCCGCCGCCGAAATCGCCGACCAGGTTCAGCGGCGGCACCGGCGGCGCGCCGGCGCGGCCGATCGCGTGCAGCGCACCCGAGCGGGCGATGTAGTCGATGTCGTGGCCGGCACGCGGCGCCAGCGGCCCATCCTGGCCCCAGCCGGTCATCCGCCCGACGACCAGCCGCGGATTGCGCGCCAGCAGCACCTCGGGTGCCAGGCCCAGCCGCTCCAGCACGCCGGGGCGAAAACCTTCGAGCAGCGCGTCGGCGCGTTCGACCAGCCGCAGCAGCGCGTCCACGCCGCCTTGCGCCTTGAGGTCGAGCGTCACCGAACGGCGGCCGCGCAGCATGACGTCGGACCAGCGCTCGCGCTCGATGCCCAGCCCCGGGTCGCTCGGCCGGTCGACGAGCAGCACGTCGGCGCCCATGTCGGCGAGCAGCATGCCGCAGAAGGGCGCCGGGCCGATGGCCTCGAGTTCGAGCACGCGGATGCCGGCCAAGGGTCCCATGGCGCGATGGTAACGCGACGGTCGCGCCGCCTTGTTGATCCGCGCCAGCCCGCGGTGCGATCCCGCCGGCCGCCGCCCCTCGCCGCCGTGCTACTTTGCACCGCTCGCCCGCCCTGTCGCCCGCCGCGTTCCGCTGTCCATGCATACCCGTCTTTCCGCCCGCGATTTCGCCCTGGTCCTCGCCGTCGTCGCGGTGTGGGGCTTCGCCTTCGTCGCCATGCACTGGGCGCTCGCGACGGTGCCGCCGTTTGCGCTGGCCGGCCTGCGCTTCCTGTTCGCGGCGGTGCCGGCGGTGCTCTTCATCCGCCGCCCGGCAGTCGGCTGGGGAACGCTGGTCGCCTATGGCCTGGCGATCGGCGCCTTCCAGTTCGGCCTGCTGTTCCTGGGCATGAAACTGGGCATGCCGGCGGGGCTGTCGTCGCTGGTGATCCAGACGCAGGCGTTCTTCACCATCGGCCTCGCCGCCTGGCTGCTGCACGATCGGGTGACACGGCACAGCATGATCGGCGCCGCGATCGCCGCCACGGGCATCGGCACGCTGGCGTGGCAGCAACTGGGTTCCGGCGCCACCGCCACCTTCGCCGGCTTCATGCTGGTGATCGCCTCGGCGCTGTCGTGGTCGGTCGGCAACATCATCGCCAAGCGCGCGGCGGGGCGGGCCGACGTCGACATGCTCGGCCTCGTCGTCTGGTCGAGCCTCGCCGCGCCGCTGCCGCTGGCGCTGGCGTCGTGGATTTTCGAGGGTGGTCCGGCGGCCTGGGACGCGGTCGCGGGCATGACCTGGCAGCCGTGGGCCTGCGTGCTGTTCATGAGCTACGGCGCGACGCTGTTCGGTCTCGCCCGCTGGAACGCGCTGCTGCACCGCTACCCGACGGCGGTGATCGCGCCCTTCGCGCTGCTCATCCCGGTTTTCGGACTGGGCAGCGGCGCGCTGTTTCTCGCCGAGAGGCTCGTCCCGCTGCAGTTCGCCGGCGCGGCGCTGGTGCTGGCGGGCCTCGCCTGGAACGTGTTCGGCACGCGTGCCCGCGCCTGGCTGCTGCGGACGATGGACTAGCGCCCGGCCACGCCGGCGCGTTGCCTGCCGCCGCAGCGGCGTCAGCGCGCGCGCGCCGCCTCGATGCGGTCGAGCTTGGCGGCGTAGAGGTCGTGTTCGCGCCGCGTCGTGCTGTTTTCCTTCGCCAGCGCCAGGTGGCGGCGCGCGTCCTCGGTCTCGCCGAGGTTGGCCAGCGCGATGGCCAGCCAGAAATGGAATTCGTGATAGTCCGGCGCGCGCGCGACCTCGCGCGCGAAGGCCTCGCGTGCGCCCTTGGCGTCGCCCTCCTCCATCGCCGCCAGGCCGCGGTTGAAATGCGCGAAGGGCGGATCGGGATCGAGCGCGTCCAGCCGCGCCAGCAGGCGGTCGGCCTCGTCCTTGCGGCCCATGCTAGCGAGGACGCCGGCCAGGTTGGACATCGCCTGGATGTTGTTGGGTTCGCGCCTGAGCACGTGCGCGAGCACCGTCTCGGCCTGCGGCAGGGCGCCGTGGCGGTGATAGAGCGCGCCCAGCGTGTTGTACGCAGGCAGGAATTCCGGCGACTGCACGATCGCCTCGCGCACCCAGCCGTAGGCGTCGTCGAAGCTCCCGCGCGCCAGCGCCTCGACCGCGCGATTGTTCATGTACATGCCGACGATGATGTCCTCGCCGATGCTGCGCGTGTGCACGTTGCGCAAGGCGATCGGCGGCAGGAAATCGACCATCATCCCCTCGGACTCCGGCGGCCGCTTGCCGACGCGGTAGCCGAAACCGCCGCCGTCGACTTTCCTGGCGGCAAGCACCAGGTTGACGTGCCCGATCGCCAGGTAGATGCCGCCGTCGCGCGCCCAGGCGTCGTCGACGTACACCTTCTGGAAATCGACGTGCAACCCGAGTTCCCGGGCAAAGGCGGCGGTCATGATCACCAGCGACAGGCAGTTGCCCGAGCGCGCCGCGAACGCCTCGGCGGCGTTGCGGGTGTAGTCGGTGTCGTACTCGAGCCGCAGATCGCCCCTGGTGTAGAGCGCGTCGAGCAGCCCGTGCTGGCGCCCGCGGGTGCGCGCCCGGGCGGCGATCTCGGTGGCGGCGTAGGCCTTCATCTCGGGCGACAGCGCGAAGATGTCGGCGGCATTTATGCGCTCGGACGGCGGACCGAACCGCGCGTCGTCGAAGAAGCGCGCGTCGGCGACCGGCGGCGGCGTGCTGGCGCAGCCGGCGCCCAACAAGGCAGACAACAGCGCGATGGCCAGGAGTCTCATGCGACACCTCCGTTGCGGCGGGAGGCGCGGCACCCCATGTCGGGCAGGCGCCGCGACCACGGTCATTCTAGCCCCGCGGCGCGACGCCGGTCCACCGGCGTCGCGGTTCAGTGGAAGACGACGGTCTTCCGGCCGTTGAGGAACACCCGCCGCTCGACGTGATAGCGCACCGCGCGCGCCAGCGCCCGGCACTCGACGTCGCGGCCCACCGAGGCAAGCTCGTCGGGATCCATCGTGTGCGAGACGCGGGCGACCTCCTGCTCGATGATCGGTCCCTCGTCGAGTTCGGAGGTCACGTAGTGCGCGGTGGCACCGATCAGCTTCACGCCGCGCGCATGTGCCTGCGTGTAGGGCTTCGCGCCCTTGAAGCTCGGCAGGAACGAGTGATGGATGTTGATGGCGCGCCCGGTCAGGCGCGCGCACAACGCATCGGACAGCACCTGCATGTAACGCGCGAGCACTACCAGCTCCGCGCCGGTCTCCTCGATCAGCGCCAGCAGTTTCGCTTCCTGCACCGCCTTGGTCGCCGGCGTCACCGGCAGGTGATGAAACGGAATGTCGTAGGATGCCGCCAGCCGGTAGGTATCGCGGTGGTTGGAGACGATCGCCACCGGTTCCATCGCCAGCGCGCCGACCCGCCAGCGGTACAGCAGGTCATTCAGGCAGTGGTCGAACTTCGACACCATCAGCAGGACCTTCGGGCGCACCGCGGCGTCGTGCAGTTCCCACTGCATCGCGAAGTGCGCGGCGACGGCTTCGAAGGCGCGCACCAGCGCGGCCTCGTCGGGCGCGTCGGCGAGGCGCTCGAACGACACGCGCATCATGAAGCGGTTGGTGTCGACATCGCCGAACTGCGCGGACTCGAGGATGTTGCAGCGATGCTCGGCGAGAAAGGTGCCGACCGCGCCGACGATGCCGGGCCGGTCGTCGCAGGACAGCGTCAGGATGTGGCGGGCAGCAGTCATCGCGGTGGGCGGGTAGAAAAGGCCGGCAGGCTAGCGCAACGGCCGGGCGCGCAGGCGCAGGCAGCCAATGCCCAGGACCAGCAGGCTCATCAACACCATCGCCCATTCGGCGAGCGTCGGAATCGGTTCTGCCGCCACCGGCACGGGAATGAGCGTGAACAGCGCATTGACGTTGGCGAGATTGTCCATCCATACGACGCAGGCGTCGGTGCCGGTACACCCACCCGACCATCCGGCGAAACGGTAACCGGCGGCGGGCGTCGCCAGCAGCGTGACCTCCGTTCCCGCTGCGAAGGCAGCGCTGCAGGCGTTGCCGCAGTCGATCCCGCCCGGCAGGCTGACGATGGCTCCTTCGCCGAAGTCGTGCACGGTCAGCACGAACTGCCCCGGAGCCACCGGGGCAAAGGTCGCCTGCACCGCCTTGCCGGCATTCATCGTCAGGTCGCAGGTGCTCGTCCCGCTGCAGGCGCCGCTCCATCCGGCGAAGCGGTAGCCATGGTCCGGATGCGCGACGACGCTCACTTCCGCCCCGGCGGCAAATCCCGCGATGCAGCGTGTGCCGCAATCGATCGCGCCGGGCACCGTCGTGACGATGCCGCCTGCGCCGCTGCCGACGCTGAGCGTGTACTGTCCGCCGGAGACGAATGTCGCCCCGACGGTCCGCGCTCCGGTCATGGTCACCGCGCATACCGCGCTCGTTCCCGAGCACGCGCCGGACCATCCGGCAAAAGCCGAACCCGCACCGGCGACGGCGCTCAGGGTCACCACCGCGTTGGCGCTGAACGCCTTGCTGCATTCCGACCCGCAGCTGATGCCCGATGGCGCGCTGGTCACGGTGCCGTTGCCGCTGACCACCGCATGCAGGCCGAAGGCCAGCGGGGGCAGGGCTTCGATGGACCAGAAGGCGGCGGTCACCGCCGTCGTGTCGCTCATGACGACGGTACAGGTCAGGGTTCTTCCCGTGCAGCCTCCCCCGGACCACCCGCCGAATATCGCGCTTGTCCCCGGCGCGGCCGTCAGCGTCACCTGGGTCCCCGAAGCATACGAGGCGCTGCAGGTACTGCCGCAATTGATGCCGGCCGGCGAGCTTGTCACGGTTCCGGTGCCCTGCGCCGTCACCGTCAGCGTCGGATTCGTCGCTGGCTGCGAGACCCAGGGCCCGAAGGTGATCGTGTACGCCGGGCTGCCGGGGCCGTAGACGACGGTTCCATCGAATTTCGACGGCACCTCGGGCTGCGGCAGCGTCGTCGCCTGCGGCGTCGGGTTCTCGTCATTGGAAAAACCGTAGGCCATGCCCTGAAGCTTGCCGGCCCCCGGCGTTCCGCTCGCCGCCTTGACCGCAGACGGCGGCCGCACGAACATCGGCGTGCCACCGATGGTGGCGGTGTGCATCCATTGCGAGAACAGGTTCTGCGTGATGTCGGGATAGATCGAGGTCGGGTCCGATGGCGACGACTTGGTCGGATACCAGTAGGTCTCGTCCTGCCAGCATTGCCAGGTCTGGGGATTCGTGCAGGTCACCAGCGCCACGCCGCGATTCATCGCGCCCGAGATCAGGAAGCCCAGCCGCGCGACGACCTGTTGCTGATCGGCGCTGCCATAGCTGGGCGTCCCGAACACCCCCGCACCGGCGAAGACCTGGTATCCGGTGGATGTCGGGTTTCCGCAGCCGGGGATTTTCCCGCTGCCGCACCCAGCCTGGTAATCCGCCGGGCTCACGATGTAGGCAACGTAATTGCCGGACGTCGCCGTGCCGGTGAATTTCATCGCGGTGACCGGATACGCCGGCGTGACGCCCGGATAGTCGATCGTGACGATGGCGCTGGTGAACGTGTCCTGCGGAACGCTTCCCAGTGCGCCACCGGTATTGATCACCAGCGTCGGCGCACTGGTGGTCGACCACAGCTTGCTGATTATGCCGTCGAACACCGTGTTCAGCCTGCTGGCCTGGCTGGCCGCCGTGTATTGCGCGAGATAGCCGCCGGGGTTCTGGATCACGTATTGCGGGACCGCGCTGCCGGCGGTCGTGATGTCCTGCAACAGATCGAGATACGCACAAGCGGTCGGGGTGGAATCCACCGCGCAGGTCTTGTTGCTGGCGGCCACGGCCAGCGCGTCGATGAAACTGCGGAAGCTGTCCCGCATGCTGTTGTGGTTCACGACTTCGCCGGGATTGGCCGTTTGCCCGACCGGATTGCCCATCACCGACGGGTTGCCGGAAAGCACGGTGGCCGTCGTGTTCATCGGAAACGAGACAAAGTCGACTTGCGAGAGGTCGATCGTGCCATTGGTCGCGCTCGCGCCGATCTCGGAATAGGTCCACGCGGGGAAACTCTTTGCGCCGACGGCCGAAACCGGAGGCTCGGACAGATTCATGGGGCCGGTCGTCGTGTAGGTAAAGCCGGAAGGCGCATTGAAAAGACCGCTGCCGGTGATCGTGACCCCGGCCGGCATCGTGTCGGTGAACGCCGAGGTCAGCGTCAGCGCCGTCGCCCCCGGATTGCCCAGCGTGATGGTCAGCATGGCACCGCCGCCATCGACGGCGGCCGCGGGCGCGAAGGCCTTGGTCAGCGTCGGACCCGAACCCAGCGCCGAAACCATCGTCAACGGCGCGCTCGCCGGCGGCACGCTGCCTCCACTGCTCTGCAACGTGCCCGTCGTATTGGTGACCGTGCCCGGCGTCGACGAAGTGATCGCTACGACGATCGTGCAACCGCCCGGCGGGATCGTCGAGCCGCTTGCCATCGTGACCATGGTCGCGGTCATCGTCGCCCCGGGGCAGGTTCCGGAGACGCTACCGGTGGTGGTGACCCCGGCCGGCATCGGGTTCGTGAAGGCCGAAGTCAAGGTCAGCGGCGTCGGCCCCGAATTGCCCAGCGTGAGCGTCAGCTGGGGGTTGCCCCCACCGACCGCGGCGGTCGCCGGCGCAATGGTATTGGACAGCGTCGGTACCGCGACCACCGTCAGCGGCGCGCTTGCCGGTGGCGCAGTGCCTCCACCGGTCTGCAGCGCGCCCGTCGCGTTGGTGACCATGCCCGACCTCGTCGCCGTGATCGGCACGACGATCGTGCAACCGCCCGGCGGGATCGTCGAGCCGTTCGCCATCGTGATCGTGGCGGCGGTCACCGTGACGCCGGCGCAGGTTCCGGTATTGCCGCCGGCGGTCGCGACCCAGGCCGGCATCGTGTCGGTGAAGGCCGAACTCAAGGTCAGCGGCGTCGCCCCCGGATTGCCCAGCGCGAGGGTCAGCGTGGCGCTGCCGCCGACGGCGATCGTCGACGGCGCGATGGCCTTGGCCACGATCGGACCCGAACCCGAGGACACCGCCAGCGGCGCGCTTGCCGGTGGCGCGGTGCCACCGGTGGTCTGCAACGCGCCCGTCGTGCTGACAGCCGTGCCCGGCGTCGACGACGTGATCGACGCGACGATCGTGCAACCGCCCGGCGGGATCGCCGCGCCGTTCGCCATCGTGATCGTGGTCGTGGTCATCGTCGCCCCGGGGCAGGTTCCGGAAAGGCTTCCGGTGGTCGTGACCCCGGCCGGCATCGTGTCGGTGAAGGCCGAACTCAAGGTCAGCGCCGTCGCCCCCGGATTGCCCAGCGTCAGCGTCAACGTGGCGCCGCCCCCGGCCGCGATGATCGACGGCGCGATCGCCTTGGCCAGAGTCGGCCCGATGCCCAAAGCCGGAATCACCGCCAGCGTCGCGCTCGCCGAGGGCGCACTGCCGCCGCCGGTCTGCAACGTCCCCGTCGCATTGGTGACCGCGCTCTGCGCGGACACCGTGACCGGCACGACGATCGTGCACCCGCCCGGCGGAATCGTCGCTCCGCTCGCCATGGTGATTCCGGTCGAGGTCGCCGTCACGCCGGTGCAGGTTCCGAGACTCCGGATCGTCGGATTGCAGCTGGGGAACAGCGTCGTATCGGTAACGACGAAGTAGTACACGCGCGCGCTGATCGAATTCAGATTGCCATCGATCGGGATCTGCGTGATGTCCTGCGGGAACCGGTAACAGGGCAGCGTCGCCGTCGTGCCCGGCGGCGGCACGGCCGGGGTTATCCAGGCCCCAAGCGTCTGCTGGGGGCTCGACTGCAGGACAAAGGGGCCCGCGGTCGAAAAGCCGGTCACATAGATCTGGTAGGTCCCCGGCGTCAGGTTGGTCTTGTCCTGCAGCGTGAAGGTGGCGCTGGACTGCGCCTGGACACCGGCTGCCGTCACCGCCAGCAGCGCGAGCATCGATGCGACGAGTCGCCTCGCCAGCGTCCGCAGGGGGCGCAACAGGAGCGCCGGATTGGATTCGAGGCGAACGTTCGACGTCGGCATTGGTGAGGCGCTCCCTTGCCGGCCCGAACGGCTGACGGGAGCATCGCCCCTCGCCCGTTCATCGGGTCGGCTGATTATTGGTGTGTTGCCGGACTCGGCAACAGCAACCGCAGACCGAGGCAAGCAATTACCGTACCTCTGGCCGGGTGTCCCCGGATGCTCCCGCTCAGCCAGCCGTCGCAGCACGCGGTGCAAATGCCGCCGCAAGCCGCGCCGATGCGGCAATTTTTCCGGTGCCGGTGCGTATTGTGCACAATATGCGTGTGGTTTCGTTGCGCGTTGCTGCGTTGCCGCGTCGACACAACACCAAACGAGGAGAGCGCACATGGACAAATCCACACGAGATTCGAGCCGCCAATCCGTCCACCGGATCGGCTGCCGTACCGGGAGGTCCGGCATCGCCGGGGTGTCGCTTGCGTTGCTCATGACGTTCGCCGCGCCGGCGCTGGCCGAAGTCACGACCAAATTCGTCTACGGCGCGGCGTCCGGCCCGCAGGAGGATACGTATGTGGGCAGCCGTGCCTTTTCGCTGGGGAGCAGCATCACCATCCTCGGGTCCACTTTGAGCTACGAACTGTGGTCGTTGCCATCCAAGCGAGTGACGGGGGCCAGGGCGTCGGTGAGCGGAAACGTGGCGGGGACGGCGCAGGTGACGCTCGCCAATGGATCAATGCAGACCTATACGTTGACCGCTCCATCCGGCGCCAACTTCGCCGGGGGCAAATTGGTGATCTACACTGCGGTCGGGCCCGGAGACATCCGGGGCAACGCAATCATGGACCTGACGCTGAGCGTCGCGGCCCGGCAAGGGGCGAGTTGGGAAGCAACGGGCAGCGGCCAGCGCTCACTCGATGCAGGCGCCGGCAGCGAGCAGGTCGAGTTCCCGGTCGTGATCGACCTTCCCGCAACCCTCGATGCCGCGCGAACGACAACCGTCGAACCGAGCATGGTCCTGAAGGCGAGCGCCAACATCGCGCCCTCCGGTGGCGCGATGCAAACCGCGTACGTCGATGCCTTCAATCCCGGCGCCACGGTTTCCGGGTTCTCGGTGCTGAACGCCGCCGGCGTCCCAGTCACCGGATTCACGCTCAAGGGCGGACTGCTGAGCGTCGCCGAACGCACGCCGCCGCCGCCGGGACTGGCGCGCGCAGTCGAGTTCTTCCATCCCGTGTTCGACCATTACTTCATCACCACGAACCCGGTGGAGATCGCCAATCTCGATTCGGGCAGGACCCCCGGGTGGCAGCGGACCGGCGAGTCGTTCAACGTCTACGCGACAGCCGATTCGAGTCGCGCCCCGGTGTGCCGCTTCTTTTCGGAGAAGTTCGCGCCCAAGAGCTCGCACTTCTATGCGCCGCGGACCCAGGGATGCGAAGCCGTGCTCGCCAACCCCGATTGGCAGTACGAGGGCGATGTCTTCTTCACCCCGTTGCCCGCGCCCGATGGCGCCTGTCCGGAAGGCACCGGCCCGGTCTACCGCCTCTATAACAATGGCATGGGCGAGGCGCCGAACCACCGCTTCACGACCAACACCGAGACGTTCGCGACGATGAAGCGCGACGGGTGGATCGCCGAGGGCCAGGGCGAGGGCGTCGGCATGTGCTCGCCTCTGTAGCCGACCCGGAGCGTAGAACGATGGCGGGGCCGCGTTTTCGCGGCCCCCGTCGCACGACAATCATCGCGGCGAACCTATCGAGGCGAATGGCTGGCCTCGCCGGGGCCGTTGCCGGGGCCGTTGCCGAGGCATGATTTGAACAGTTGGCCAAGAACGCAAAATCGGATCAAGCTAGCGCCCGATTCAATCTTTCATCCAGCGGAGGTCCAAATGAGTCACGCGTCGATGTTGAAAGCCAGACGGCAGCACCAGAAAACCAAGAAGGATCTCGCCGTCGCCGAAAAGCAGGCAAAGCGGCAGCAGAAGCTGGCGTTGGCGGGACCGGTAGTGAAAAAGGAAAAGGTCAAGAAGGAGAAAGTGAAGAAAGAGAAGGTCAAGACGGAGAAGGTGAAAAAGGTCAAGATGACCGCCGAGGAGTTGGGCAAGCAGGAGGCCAAGAAGAAAGTCGTGGACGCGGGGAAGAAGAAGTAGCGCGCCCCGTCACCAACGGTCCTGCCTAGCGGTAGAAGGCCTCCACCGTCCCCTTGAGCTTGATCAGCAGCGAATGGCCCCTGCGGTCGACCGTCTTGCCCGCGGGCACCCTGACCCAGCCTTCGCTGATGCAGTACTCCTCGACGTCGGTGGCGCTCCTTGCCGTTCAGGCGAATGCCGATGTCGTGCTCGAACACGGCGGCGACGTGGTGGGGGCTGCGCGGGTCCGCCGACAGGCGGTCGGGCAGCGGCGGGCGTTCGGGGAGGTCGGGGATGTCGGTCAAGGGGTGCCTTCAGGCTGCCATTCCGGCAAGCGCCGTACGCGTGGCACAACCGAGGGGGCAATGCCGAGGAAATCGCGATGCCCTTCCCGAGAGAAGGGTAACACTTCATTCCGGACACATAGGTAACACTTCTGCGCTTTGCGGGGAGAACGCAAAGTGCCATGGAAGGAGTGTTGCCAGATGGATGAGCGTCTTCGATTCGTAGCCCGCTTGCTCGACGGAGAGAAGATGGCGGTGCTGTGCCGCGAGTTCGATGTCTCGCGCAAGACCGGCTACAAGATCTTCCAGCGCTACAAGGACTGCGGGCTTGAAGGACTGACTGACCGCAGTCGACGGCCCTACCGGCAAGCCAACCAGCTGCCCTTGCAGATCGAGAAGCTGATCGTTCAGCTCAAGCGCGAGCGACCCATTTGGGGCGCGCCCAAGATCCGCGAGAAGCTCCGGCGCCTGCATAGCGAGGTGCAGACCCCGGCCATCAGCACCGTACATGCGGTGCTCGATCGCCATGACTTGGTCAGCCACGCCCGCAAGTGGCGCTACCGGGCTCAGAGGACACCTCTGTCCAGGCCTTTGCGACCCAACGACCTGTGGTGTGCCGACTACAAAAGCGAGTTCATGCTCGCCGATCGGCGCTATTGCTACCCGCTCACCATCAGCGACTTCGCCAGCCGCTATTTGCTGAGCTGCGAAGCCCTGTCGACAACCAAAGAAACCTACGCCTTCACGGTGTTCGAGCGCGTGTTCAAAGAGTTCGGTTAGAAGTGGTCCCGGATAGTCGGACAGCCGGGTAAGTGGAAGCTCTGCTCTAATGGGCGACGTTGTCGCCGAGGAGCAGACGATGAAACGACCGCGCAGGAACCATTCAGCAAAGTTTAAGGCCACGGTGGCGTTAGCCGCGATCCGGGGTGAAAAGACCCTGGTCGAGTTGTCCGAGCAGTACAAGGTCCATCCGAACCAGATCGGGCAGTGGCGGCTGGAGCTGCTGGAGCGTGCCGCCGAGGTATTCGCCACGGCCGCAGAGAAGCGCGACGCCGGCCCGGATGTGAAGACGCTGCACGCCAAGATTGGGCAGCTGGCCTTGGAGAATGATTTTTTGGCCGGCGCGCTCGGTCGCATCGGCGATGCGAGCGCAAAGCGATGATCGACGCGACGCACGAGCTGCCGATCGTGCGCCAGGCGCAGTTGCTGGATCTGGCGCGCTCGACGGTCTACTACCAGCCGCAGCCGACCTCGGAAGCGGACTTGGCGCTGATGCGACGCATCGACGAACTGCACCTGGAGCATCCGTTCGCCGGCAGCCGGATGCTGCGCGACCTGCTCAATCGGGAAGGCATTCCGGTCGGCCGCAAGCATGTGGTGACGCTGATGCGCCGGATGGGCATCGAGGCGCTCTACTCAACGGCCGCGGACCAGTGGCCGGCATCGCGAGCATCCGGTGTTCCCGTATCTGCTGCGCGGCGTCACCATCGACCGGCCCAATCAGGTCTGGGCGATGGACACGACCTACATCCCGATGCGCCGTGGCTTCGTATATCTGACCGTGGTGCTGGACTGGGCCAGCCGCCGGGTCCTGGCGTGGCGCCTGTCCATCAGCTTGGCTGCGGATGCCGCGGTCGAAGCGTTGGAGGAAGCGATCGCCAAGCACGGCGTGCCGGACATCATGAACACCGACCAGGGCAGCCAGTTCACTGCCGCCACGTTCATCGAGGTCCTGCGCCGCAACGACATCCGGATCAGCATGGACGGCAAGGGCTGCTGGCGCGACAACGTGTTCGTGGAGCGGCTGTGGAAGTCGGTCAAGTACGAGCACGTCTACCTCCATGCCTACGAGACTACGTCCGAGGCCCGGACGAAACTGGCCGTCTACCTCGACTTCTACAATCGCCGCCGGCCGCATTCCAGTCTTGACCGGCAGGCACCTGATGACGTGTACTTCAACCAGCCGCCACTACAACTGGCGGCTTGACCCGCAGAGCAACCACTTAAGAATCCCGAAAAACTGTCCGAACGCGTGGGACCACTTCTGGGCACAGCCAATCCGGGCCCGACACAATGTGCATTCGCGATTCGTTTTCGAGCCAAAGATTTCCCGCCAGCGCGGGTTCGCATGGCGCCGATGAAGTCGTCGAAATATGGTCTTGCGTCCATATGGTTTTACATCCATAATACCCATCATGAGTTGGACGGTACTTTTCCACGACGAGTTCGACTGCGAGTTTCAGACCCTCGCCAAGGGCTTGCAGGATGAGCTTCTCGCCCATGCGCTGTTGCTGAGCCAGTTTGGGCCGGGCCTCGGGCGCCCCACGGTCGACACACTGAAGGGATCGAAGCACGCCAACATGAAGGAACTGCGTTTCGGCTGGCAGGGAGAGGTATGGCGCGTCGCCTTCGCCTTCGACCCGGATCGGCAGGCGATCCTTCTCGTGGGTGGGGACAAGGGCGGTGCCGACCAGAAACGGTTCTACAAACGACTCATCGGTCTCGCCGATGCCCGCTTCGACAGGCATTTGGCCGCGCTGGCCGCCGCTGTTGCACGAAAGGAAAAACGACATGCCAAGAAATCTTGAACAACTGCTCGCCAAGCTGCCCGCCAAACGCCGCGCGAAGGTGCAACAACGGGCGGCGGAACTCGCGACCCTCAAAGACCTGCGTCATGCGGTCGAGCGGACGCAGGAGGAACTGGCGAGCGCCCTCGGCGTGGGACAGGACACGATCTCGCGACTGGAGCAGCGAAGCGACATGCTGCTTTCGACCCTCAAACGCTATGTCGAAGCGATGGGCGGGAAGCTCGACCTGGTCGCCAAGTTTCCCAATCGTCCGCCAGTGATCATCGAGCAGATTGCGGAACCTCGAGGCCAACAGAAGCAGTCCGCGAAAGGGCCACGCACCGGCAAACGACACGCCGCCGAAGTCGTCTGACGTTGCTCGTTCGAGCCACACCGGTGCGAGGTTCGCGCCCATCCCCAAGTCGGACAGGAGATGGGCCCCATGCGGTGCATTTCTATGCCTAGAACGACGGCCGTCGACCCTCGGTCCTGCGCCCGACGAATCCGACGTCCGTTATGCCGTGCGGATTCAACCGGTCAACGCAACACGTTCGCTGAACATCTCAGCGGGCGTGTGGAAGCCGAGCGTCTTGCGCGGCCTCTCGTTCAATTGTCTCGCAATTGCGTTGAGCTGAAGCTGTGAATAGCCCGAGATGTCGATGCCCTTCGGCATGTACTGCCTGAGCAAGCCGTTCGTGTTCTCGTTGCTTCCGCGTTGCCAGGGGCTCTGTGGATCACAGAAGTAGACCTGGATGTCGGTAGCCATCGTGAATCGCTTGTGGCCGTGCATCTCCGTGCCTCGATCCCAGGTCAGTGACTTGTAGAGCTCCTGAGGCAGCTTGCGAGCGTTCTTGATCAGTGCGTTGACGACCGTCTGGCGAGTCTTTGCCGTCGACCTTCACCAACATCACGTATCGCGTCTGGCGCTCGACCAAGGTTGCGATCTGGCTATTGCCACTGCCGAAGACCAAGTCCCCTTCCCAGTGACCAGGCACCGCTCGATCCTCGACGCGACGCAGGTCGCTCGCGGATCGAAACGGCGCCGACGATCTGCCCGTGGATTGCGGTCTTCTGCGTGTAGTGACGAGATCGACGCATGCCGCGAGTGCGTCTCAGATGCTCCAGCAGCTCCTTCTTCAAGGCGCCACGCGCTTGAATGAACAGACTGCGGTAGATGGTCTCGTGTGACACGTGATGGCTCTCGTCGCACGGATAAGTATGCTTGAGCCAGCCAGCGACTTGTTCGGGCGACCACAGCAAGCGCAGCTTGTCGGCCACGATGCGTGCCAGTGGACGGTTCTCAGCGAGCTTGCAGCGCTTAGGTCGAAGCGCTCGATTCCAAGCGGCGCTGTCGGCCTGCGTAGCTCGATAACCGTCTCGGCCGCCGTTGCGCTTCAGTCTCGCGGCTGACTGTCGATGGCGCTCGCTCCGAGCCGTGCAGCGATCGAGCGAATCGATTCGCCTGTCACCAGCGCGCGCGAGATTTCCTCTCTCGTGCCAACGACAGCGACGCCAGGGAACGGCGTCGCTCCGGCGGTCGAATGCCACCCGTCTCGACAGGATGCCTTGGATCGACGTGTGCGGTCGATCAAACAGCTGGCCGATCTGGTGAAGCGTCCAGCCTTCCTTCCACCGCTCCCACATCAATGCCTTCTGACTGTCGGTGTAGTAGGTCCGCGTCCGGTACGTCATCTGCAACACTCCTTCCGCCAACGCAGATCATAGTGTGTTGCATCGACCAGTTGAATCCACCCGCGACTGCGGCCATTCGGATCGGTCTGGTGGATGGCGGCAACCGGTCACCTCCGGCCGTTCGCGGTCGCCGCGAATTCTTCCGGTAAGCCGCCATTGACGAGGCGACCGGCGCTCCCACGACGCCGCCGGGTACTCAGCCAACTCACCTCAGCCGCGCGACGTAGTCCCTGCGACCAATGGCGGCCGGCGCAGCGTGCCGCCCACCCTGATCCCCAACGCCGCAACGCGCGGCAGAGGGGGCGGGCATGGGGGTCGAGCGCCGGGCCAGGGAGAGCGCACCGACGCGGTATCGGCCGCGCCGTCCGAGCCAGAGCGTGCTCTATCGCTGCGTCCAGGAACACCTCGAGACCTGGCTCGCCCAATGCCGCGACGGCCACGACGACGACTGGTCGGTGCCGGAATATGTGGAGCGGGAGTTTCGCCGCTACCTCGATTGCGGCATCCTCGCCCACGGCTTCGCCCGGGCCCGGTGCGGGCAGTGCGGGCACGACTTCCTGATCGCGTTCTCGTGCAAGGGCAGGGGCGTGTGCCCCTCGTGCAACGCCCGGCGCATGGTGGCGACGGCGGCGCATCTGACCGATCACGTCTTGCCGCCGCTGCCGGTGCGCCAGTGGGTCCTGGCCGTGCCCAAGCGCCTGCGCTACTTCCTGCAGCGCGACGCCGATCTCCAGGGCGCGGCCCTGCGCTTGTTCCTGCGCGTGGTGGAGCAATGCCTGCGCGCGCACAGCCCGGGTGCCGGGCGCCGCGGCGCGCCTCGGCGCGGTGGCCTTCATCCACCGCTTCGGCTCCACCCTCAATGCGCATCTGCACTTTCACTGCGTCGTCATCGACGGCGTGTTCGACGCCGCTGCCGCGGGCGGGGTCGTCTTCCATGCCGCGACCGGGATCGACGCCAACGCCATCGCCGACGGTGCAGGCAGCGCGTGCGCCGGCGGCTGTTGCGCGTCTTCGTGCGCCGCGGCCTGCTGCCGGGCGATGACGCGCAGGCGATGGGGCAATGGCAACACGGCGGCGGCTTTTCCGTGGACGGCTCGGTGCGCATCGAGGCCGCTGACCGCGCCGGGCGCGAGCGGCTGCTGCGCTATTGCGCCCGGCCGCCGTTCGCCCTGGACCGGCTGCGCGAACTCGATCGCGAGCACCTCGTCTACGACCCCCCGAAACCGGGCCCCGGCGGCAGCGGCCCGCAGTGCCTGACCCCGCTCGAGCTGCTCGACCGCCTCGCCGCGCTGGTGCCGCCGCCGCGCCTTCACCGCCATCGCTACTTCGGCGTCCTCGCCCCCAACTCGCCGCTGCGCACGGCGGTCACCGCCCTCGCGCCGGCGGGCGACCATCGCGCCGCCCGCACCCAACGCCGGAGCCCGCCGCCGAACCGGCGCATCGTCGCGCCGCCCGCTACGCCTGGGCGCTGCTGCTCGCCCGCATCTACGAAGTCTTTCCGCTGGTGTGCCCGCGCTGTGGCGGCGCGATGCGCATAAGGGATTGGTAGGCCGTGCAGGGATCGAACCTGCGACCAACGGATTAAGAGTCCGCTGCTCTACCAGCTGAGCTAACGACCCGTCCCTTGCGACTCAACTGAATGGTGGCCCTGCCGTCGCCGACGCCACCGGCGAATGGTAGGCCGTGCTGGACTTGAACCGGCGACCAACGGATTAAAAGTCCGCTGCTCTACCAACTGAGCTAACGGCCCGCCGGCAAGGGTCGAATTATACCCAAACTTCGGACGAGGCGGCCACGCTTCCGCCGGCCGCGTCGGCGGTCAGTGCGTGTCGCGGGTGAGGAAGGGCGGCAGCGACGCGAAATCGATGCCTTCCTCGGCCAGCGCTTCGGCTTCCTCGGGGCTGGCCTGGCCGCGAATGGCGCGCGCGGGGGTCTCCTCGTAATGGATGCGGCGCGCCTCCTCGGGGAAGCGCTCGCCGACGTCCTCGGTGCTGCGCACGATTTGCCGCAGCGCAGCGACCAGGTCGGCCGGCAGGCCGGCGATGGCGTCGGTGGCGGGCGCCGCAGGCGTGCCCGCGGCCGCGGCCGCGGCCGCGGAAACGGTTCGCTCCGCGCGCCGCGACCTGGCGCCGCCCTTGCGCACCCTGACCTTGGCGGTCGGCAGGCGAACCACGCCGGCGTCGTCGCAGACGGGACAGCGCACCAGCTGCGCCTGCTGCTGGCGGTCGAATTCGGCGCCCGAGTCGAACCAGCCCTCGAAGGCGTGGTTGCGCGGACAGCGGAGGTCGTAGATGATCATCGTGGTTCAATGGATGGCGGCGGCGCCGCCTACGCCATCTTCTCCATGCGCCACATCAGGTAGTGCTGCGCGGCGACGCTGCCGACGATGATCGACGCCAGCGCGATCACCGAGCCGACCGCCAGCGTGGAAATGCCGGTCAGGCCCTGGCCGATGGTGCAGCCCAGCGCGGTGACGCCGCCGAAGCCCATGAAGATGCCGCCGACGATGTGGTTGGCGACGTCCTCGACCGAGCCGAAGCCCTCCCAGCGGAAGGTCCTGCTGACCAGCGCGTAGGCGGCGGAGCCGGCCAGCATGCCCAGCACGCCGGCGATGCCGAAGGTGACGACGCGCGCTGGTGTCGCTCCACAACAGCAGCAGTTCCAGCGTGAACGCGACCGGCGCGGTGAAGCTGAACGACTCGGCGCGGTTGGAGTTGGTGCCGACGAACTTCTCCTCCAGCGTCGCCGGATCCTCGGCGAGGTAGCCCAGGTTGCCGGTCACGTACCAGCCACCGACGATGACCAGGCCGATGACGATGCCGCCGATGACGAGTTCCTTCGACACGCGGAAGTCGCGGTCCTTGAACACGTAGATCAGCAGCGCCAGCGCCACGACGAACGGCAGCCAGACCTTGACCGCCGCGCCGAGGCCCACCGCCGCCAGCAGCGCCGGCAGGTCCGAGGTCGGCGCGATGGCCGTGAAGTCGATGCGCCAGGGGTCGAGCGCCGCGGTGCGCCAGACGGCGAACAGCCCGCGCAGCGTCATCGACGCCGCGACGCCGAACACCACCAGCACCAGCAGCGACTTCAGGTTGCCGGCGCCGGCACGGATCAGCGTCTTGCTGCCGCAGCCGGAGGCCAGCGTCATGCCGAAGCCGAACAGGAAGCCGCCGACGATCGCCGACACCCAGGCGACCCTGGCGCCGGTGTACAGCGACTTGGACAGGTCGATCAGCCCGAGCTGCGCGAGGACCGCGCTGCCCACGATGGCCACGGCGATGGCGAGCACCCACATGCGCATGCGCTTCCAGTCGCCGAAATTGACGATGTCGGAGATGGCGCCCATCGTGCAGAAGTTGACGCGGTTGGCGACCGCGCCGAACACGAAGGCCAGCGCGAACGCAAGCCCGGCGACGATGGCCGGCAGATTGGCGGACGGGGCGGCATCCATCGCGAAATTATCGCATGCCGCACCTACCCGTCCCCGGGAAGCGTGCATCAGCGCCAGGGCAACCGGACCAGGTGTGCACATTTCGCAAATACGCCCGTTGACCCCGTCCGCTGCCGTCGCGCGTTCATGACAGGCAGGACCGGTCCCGCGGGGGCCGGCCTCCACCCCCAGGAGGCTCGAGGCCATGAACATCAGCAGCAGTTTCTTCCGTCGCGCGCTGGCAGGCGCGCTGATCGCCGCCGGACTCGCCGCCGGCGCCGCGCAGGCGTCGCGGTACGCGCCACCCTTCGTCAAGGGCGCGCTGGTGCAGGTGGACGTCTACGACCGCCGGGAGCGCAGCGCGCTGCCCATTTACAGCAAGGACGGCAGGCAGTACATCGTCGGCACGCCGGGCCACGAATACGCGGTGCGCATCCGCAACTGCACCGGCGCGCGGGTGCTGGTGGTGACCAGCGTCGACGGCGTCAACGTGATCTCCGGCGATACCGCGTCGCCGTCGCAGTCGGGCTACGTGCTCGAGCCCTGGGGCTCGGTCGAGATCGCCGGCTGGCGCAAGAGCATGGAGCGCACCGCTGCGTTCTATTTCACCGACCTGGGCGACTCCTACGCGGCGCGCACCGGCCGGCCGGGCAACGTCGGCGTGGTCGGCGTCGCGGTGTTCCAGGAAAAGACCTCCCGCATCGGCTGGCGCGATTTCAACGATTACCGCAGCCGTCGCGCCAACGAAGCGGACGCCGCCGCGTCGGCCAGGGGCCAGTCGGCACCCGAGCCCCTGGCGTCGCCGCCGATGCCCGCCTCCGCGCCGCCGCTGGCCGCGACCGAGCAGCAATCCGCGACGGCGGAACGGCACAAGGACGAAGCTGCGGACAGCGCGACCCGGCAGGAGGCGAAGGAAGCCGTCGCCGCGAAGCGCCTGGGCAAGCTCGGCACCGGCCACGGTCGCAACGAGCACTCGCGGGTGACGCTGACGCAGTTCGAGCGCGCCAGCGAGTCGCCGGCCGAGACCATCGCCATCCAGTACGACCGGCGCGAGAACCTGATCGCCATGGGCGTGCTGCCGCCTCCCCGGCTCGCCCACCGCGACCCCAACCCCTTCCCGGCGCCGCTGCGCTTCGCGCCCGACCCCTACCGTTGACGACCGCGATGGCCGGGCGGTGACCCCGCCCGCTTCGGCAAGCGGCGCGCCCGGCGTTGTCACCCGCCGGGCGCGCTCGCATACTTGGCGGACCATGGATGGTTCGCCCTTCCCGGCCGCCGACTCCGACGAGGCGCTGATGCTGGCCTACGGCGCCGGCGATGCCGGGGCCTTCGACCGCCTCTATGCGCGGCACAAGGGCGGCGTCTACCGTTACCTGCTGCGCCAGTGCCGCAACGCGGGCATCGCCGATGAACTTTTCCAGGATGTGTGGATGAACGCGATCCGGGTCCGCGCGTCGTACGTTCCCACCGCCAAGTTCAGCACCTGGCTGTACACGCTCGCGCACCATCGGCTGGTCGACCACTGGCGCGCCAGCGGCAAGGCGAAGTTCGCCTCCATCGACGACGACGACGATTGCGCGGGCGACACCGTCGCCGCGCTGGCCGGCGCGCCGCAGGAGCAGCCCGAGGCGCGCGCACAGACCGCCCAGCTGGGCGAGGCGCTGCGCGCGGCGCTCGCGGCGCTGCCGGACGAGCAGCGCGAGGCCTTCCTGCTGCAGTACGAAGGCGGCCTCGCGCTGGCCGAGATCGCCGAGCTGACCGGCGTGGGCAGCGAAACGGTCAAGAGCCGCCTGCGCTACGCGACGGCGAAACTGCGCGCGGCACTGCACGACGTGAACGAGGAATGGTCATGACCGGCGGCCCCGAACATCCCGAACGCGACCCCCTGCTGGAGCGGGCGTGGCGCGCGCAGGCGCAGGAACTGCCGCCGCCCGAGCTCGATCGCGCGATCCTCGCCGCCGCGCATCGCGCCGCGGGCAGCGCGCCGCAGGACGCGCGCGCGCGCGCCGCCGCGAAAGCCGAAGCGACCCGGCCGCAGCGCTGGTGGATGCCGCTGGCCGCCGCCGCGACCATCGGCGTCGTGGTGATCGGCATCCTGCAGGTGGCGCCGCCCGACCAGGAGGCGATGGCGCCGATGGAGGCGATTCCGCCGGTCCCGCAGACGCCGACGGCGAAGGTGATGGATTCGCGCGCCGCGCAGGCGGACTCCGCCGCGTCCACCGCGCCGGGCGCGAGCCGGGAGGCCGCGGCGCCGGCGCCGGCGGAGCAACAAGCGCGTACCGTGCCGCCGGCGAAGGAAACCCCTGCCGCGCCGGTGCCGTCCCCGCCGTCGTCCAGAAGCGCGAGGCCGCGACGAGTGACGGCGCAAAGGAACCCGAAGCGAAGGTGCAGATGCCGCGTGCCGGCGCCGGCGGCGCAAATGGCCGCACCGCCGATGGCCGCGACCCCCTCCCCGGCCGCGCCCCCGGCACCGCCATCGAGCGCCCGGTCGCCGGAGCCGTTTCCCGCCGCCGCGCCTGCCATGGAGGATGCTGGCGGCCGCCGGCAGGCGGCCAACGAAGCCTCGGCACCCGCCAGGCAGGAAGCCGCGGCGGGCGTCGGACGCCTGGCGTCGCCGGAAGCGCCCGCCGAAGCACGCGCCCGGGAACGCGATGCCGCGGCGCTGCGCAAGGATTCGAGGGCGGCCGCGGCGCAGTCCGGCGAGCGGGCGTCGACAATCGGCGGCGCCGCGGCCGAACGCGCCGCGCCCGGCGCCGCGATCGGTTCACCGGAAGCGCTGCGCGCCAAGGCGCGCGACCCGCAGGCGTGGATCGCGCGCATCCGCAAGCTGCGCGACGAGGGCAACGTGGCCGAGGCGCAGCGCGAGCTGCGCGACTTCCGCGCGGCGTTCACCGACGCCGAGGCCCGGTTGCCGCCGGACCTGCGCGACTGGATGAAGCCCTAGCGTTCCCGGATGGACGCGCCGCCGCGGGCGGAGCGGGGCAGCCCCGTCTCCGCCCGCGTCAGAGTCCGCGCAGCAGCCGGCGGATGGGCGCCGGCAGCGCGGCGCCTCGCGCATCCTCCGGCGTTAGCCACACGGTGGCCGGGGATTCGGCGCGCGCGGGCCAGTGCGTGGCGGTCGCCCGCTGCGGATGCAGCGTCAGCGCGAAATGGGTGAAGCCGTGGGCGATCGGCGGCAGCGCGTCGCGCAGCACGATCTGCGCGTCGTAGCGCGCGCGGATGTGTGCGGCGGCATCGTCGCCGAGCGCGCACTCGGGCAGGCTCCACAGCCCGCCCCAGATCCCCAGCGGCGGCCGCTTCTCGAACAGGATCTCGCCGTTGCGCTCGATCAGCAGCACGCGCAGCGTTCGCTGCGGCAGCGCCTTGCGCGGCCGCGGCGCGGGCAGACGGTCGACGCGGTCTTCGAGTCTCGCAATGCAATCGGCGGCGACCGGACAGGCGTCGCAGCGCGGCGCGTTGCGCGTGCACAGCGTCGCGCCCAGATCCATCAGCCCCTGCGTGTAGCGCTCGACCTCGCGCGACGGCAGCCGCGCGGTCGCCGACTGCCACAGCTGCGCCTCGACTTTCGGCGTGCCGGGCCAGCCATCAACGCCGCCATGGCGCGCGAGCACGCGCTTGACGTTGCCGTCGAGGATCGCCGCGCGCGCGCCGAACGCGAACACGGCAATCGCCGCCGCCGTCGTGCGGCCGATGCCGGGCAAGGTCTCCAGCGCCTCGACCCCGCGCGGAAACGCGCCGCCATGCCGCGCGACGACGGCCTGCGCCGCCGCGTGCAGGTGGTGCGCGCGGCGGTAGTAGCCCAGTCCGCTCCATAGCGCCAGCACCGCGTCGAGAGGCGCGGCGGCGAGCGCGGCGACGTCGGGAAACGCCGCGACAAAGCGCGTGTAATAGGGAATTGCCGCCGCGACCTGCGTCTGCTGCAGCATGATCTCCGACAGCCAGATCCGATAGGGATCGCGCGTGTTCTGCCAGGGCAGGTCGTGGCGCCCGTGCTTGCGCTGCCAGCGCGCGACGCGCGCGGCGAAGGTCGATTGCGGTTGCCCGGACATGCGGGACCGCGGTGCGGCGCCGGTGCTAGCGCCCGCTCAGGCGCTGCTTCGCCTTGACGGCGGCCTCGGACTGGGGAAACTTCGCCACCAGTTCCTCGAGCGTGCGCCGCGCCGCCGGGGCTTCGCCGAGTTCGGACTGCGCCGAGGCGATGTTGAGCAGCGCGTCGGGCACCTTGGCGCTGTCCGGGTAGGTCGCCAGCAACTGGCGCTGCGCGGCGATGGCGCCGCGATAGTCGCGCCGGGCGAATTGCGCGTTGCCGATCCAGTACTGCGCGGACGGCGCGAGCGCGCTCTTCGGATTGGCCTTGACGAAAGCGCCGAACCCGGCGATGGCGCCCGCGTAGTCGCCGCGCTTGAACTGATCGAGCGCGCCGTCATAGGCGCGCTGCTCGGCGGCGACGCTGGCCGGCGCACCCGGTGCGGCGCCGGGGTCCGCGACGGCGCCCGGCGCGACCGCGCCGGCCTCGCCCGCGGGCGGCAAAGCTGCCGCAACAGGCGGCGCCGCTGCCGCGGCCTCGAGCTTGCGGATGCGCGCGTCGAGGTCGACGTAGAGATCACGCTGGCGCTTCTGCGCCTCGGTCAACTCGTGGATCAGCACTTCGATCTGGCCGCGCATGCGCGCGACGTCGGCCTTGAGCGTCTCGATCTGGCCGAAGAGCTCGAGCCCCTGGTTCCTGGTCAGCTGCTCGATCACGGTCAGGCGGGCGTCGAGGTCGCGCTGCAGCTTGTCGAGGCGCTCGTTGGTCAGGTTGATGCGCTTGCGCGCCTCCTCGTCGTCGAACAGCGCGCCCTGCGCCGCCTGCGCGGACAGGCACAGCATCAGCGCCATTGCCGCCGCGCGCCACCCGGGCCTGCGCCCGGGGGAGACTCCCGCCACCACCGCCATTACCGCGTCCGCTTACTCGCCGGCGTGGACGATTTCCACGCGGCGATTCTCGGCCCACGCGGCCTCGTTGCTGGCCGGATTCTTCGGCTTCTCCTCGCCGAAGCTCACGGTCTCGATCTGGAGTTCCTGCACGCCCAGCAGCACCATCATCCGCTTGACGGCATCGGCGCGTTTCTGGCCCAGCGCGATGTTGTACTCGCGCGAGCCGCGCTCGTCGGCGTGGCCGTGCAGCGTCGCCTTGGCGTTGCGGTTGGCGGTCAGGTATTTCGCATGCGCCTCGATCAACGGCTTGTAGGTGTCGGCGACGACGAAGCTGTCGAATTCGAACAGGATCACCCGCTTGGACAGGATGTTGCTCGGGTCCTTCAGCGCCGCGGCGCCCTGCGCGCCGCCGGCACCGGTTCCGGCCGTGGTCGTGCCGCCGACACCGGCGCCCGCCGTGCCGCTGGTCGTGGCGCCGGCCGTCGCGGCCGACGGGTCCGTGGCAGTGGATTTGTCCTCGACCGGGGCCACGACGGGGTCGGTCTGGCAGCCGGCCAGGAAAAGCGCGACGAATGCCGCGGCGAGCAACTTGTTCATGGTTCCTCCTGCGTGAAAATGGCGAGGACGCCGCGAATGCTTCGGGCGCGGTGGAAGATGCTGCGGACAAACGGGATCGAACGTTCAGGGTCGCGCATAGGGACCCCAGGCAGGTTCGCGGACATCGGTGGCTGGCGCGACCAGTCGTTGCTTGACGCGCCCATCGCTCGAGACGGCGGCCAATATACCACGCCCCCCCACCTCGTTCGCGTAGAGGATCATCTTGCCGTTGGGCGCGATGCTCGGGCTTTCGTCGCCGGGGCCGGCGGTGAGCACCTGCACCTGCCGCGTCGCGTAGTCCTGATAGGCGATCTGGAAGCGGCCGCCGTCGCGGCGCACGAACACGAAGCCCTTGCCGTCGGGCAACGGCCGCGGCGACACGTTGTAGGTGCCGTCGAAAGTGAGCCGCTCGACCGCGCCGCCGCCCAGCGTCAGCCGATAGACCTGCGGACTGCCGCCGCGGTCGGACGTGAACAGCAGCGCCTTGCCGTCGGCCGTGAAATGCGCCTCGGTGTCGATCGCCGGCGAAGTCAGCACCCGTTGCGAGTTGCTGCCGTCGGCGTTCATCACGTAGATCTGCGAGCCGCCATCCTTGGTCAGGGTGACCGCCAGCCGGTTCCCGTCCGGCGACCACGCCGGCGAGCTGTTGCTGCCGCGGAAATTGGCCACCGCCCGGCGCGCACCAGTGGCGAGATTCTGCACATAGACCACCGGCTTCTTGCTTTCGAAGGAGACGTAGGCGATGCGCGTGCCGTCGGGCGACCAGCGCGGCGACAGCAGCGGCTCGTTGGAGTTGACGATGGTCTGCGGGTCCGAGCCGTCGGCGTCGGCCACCAGCAGCTGGTAGCGCGTGCCCGCCTTGGTGATGTAGGCGATGCGCGTCGAGAACACGCCGGGAACACCGGTCAGCTTTTCGTAGATCTCGTCGGCGATCCGGTGCGCGGTGGCGCGGAACTGCGCCGGCGTCACCACATAGGACATGTTCGCCAGCGTCGCCTGCTTGACCACGTCGACCAGCGCCACGCGCACCTCGACCCGGCCGTCGGGCAGCGAGCGCAGCGAACCCACCGCTACCGCGTCCGCCTCGCGGGCGCGCCACACCGCGGGCACCACGTCCTCGGCGCGTGCCGGGCGCGGGAATATGTTGTCGGTGCCGATGAGGCGGAACATGCCCGAGCGCGCCAGATCCGCCGCGACCACGCCTGACAACCCCAGCGGGAACGCCGACTCGCCGCCGAAAGGCACGATGGCCACCGGAATCGCGGCGCCGGCGCCGCCGACGATCTCGATGGTCAGCTGCGCGCGAACCGGTACGGTCGCGAAGAGGAGGAATGCGAAGAAGGCAGCGCTGAGACGAAGGATGCGGGGCATGCGTGACCTGGAAAGGCGGCGCTCGCGCGCACGCGGCTGGACAACTGTCGTCATTGGCCGACAGCTGCGCCGGCGCTTGGTATCAATTATAGCGAACGCCAACGTACCCACGTCGCATTCGGGGTTGACCCGCGATCAGCGACCGAGTTCCGCGCACCAGGCGTCAGTGCGGCGCGACCGTCGCGTCGAACCCGAAGGCGCCGGAGATCCGGTCCGCCACCTGTCGCGCCTCGTCGCGGCTGTGATAGGGCCCGACGTAGACGCGATACAGTCCGCCGGCCTGGCGCACTTTCGGTTGCACCTGCGCCGTAGCGAGCTCGCCCTGAACGTGGGCGAGGAAGTTCTGCGCGTTGCCGAAATTCGAGAACGCGCCGAGCTGCACGGCGAAACCGCCCGCCTCGCTGCTGATGGCCACCGGCGGTTCGGGCGATCGGGCGGCAGGCGCAGTGGCTGTCGTCCCGGCGGAGGCCGATGTAGACGCCGAAGCGGCGGTCGCGGGTACCGGCGGCGCGACGGGGGGCAACGGCGCCATCGCGACCATCGTCCCTTCGCCGGGAATGATCGCCTCCACCTCCACCTCGCCGCTGCCCTTGCCGGCGATGGCGAGCTTGTGCGCGGCCGCATAGGACAGGTCGATGATGCGCCCGTGCAGGAACGGACCGCGGTCGTTCACCCGCACCACCACGCTGCGCCCCGACGCCACGTTGGTCACGCGAACGTACGACGGCAGCGGCAGCGTCGGGTGCGCCGCGGTCATCGCGTACATGTCGTAGGTCTCGCCGTTGGAGGTCTTCTGGCCGTGGAACTTGCGCCCGTACCACGAGGCGATGCCGCGTTCCCTGTACGGGCGCAACGCCGTCGCCGGCACGTAGTCCTTGCCCAGCACCGTGTACGGCCGGTTGGCGAAGCGATGCAGCGGCTCCACGCGCGGCACCGCGTCGGGGAGCTGGTCCAGGTTGTCGGGGGGATTCGCGCCCGGGCCGTCGTCCTTGTAGTACTTGGACGACGTCGGCGGCGCCGTCGCCACGGCGGCCGGCGGCTTGGCGGCGGGCTTGGGCGGCGCGCTGCCGCAGGCGGCGAGAAGGAGCGCGCTCGCGGCGATCGTCGTGATTTGCAGGCTGGGCAGGAATCGGGGCATGCTCAAGGTCGCAATCTACCATCGCCCCCCGGCCTCGTCCCGCTCCCGTCCCGCGCCCTTCCCTCTCTCTCCCCCACTCTCGCCGTTCCCGTGGCCACCTATCTCTTCGCGTGGAACCCATCGCTGTGGGCCTGGCCCGAGTTGCCCGCCGACATGCGCCGGCTCGCCCGGCGCGGCCATCTCGACACCGAATGGAGCGCCGGCCGCACGCGCAGCATCGAGGTCGGCAGCCGCGCGTTCCTGGTGCGCGTCGGCGTCGCGCCCAAGGGCCTCTTCGGCGCCGGCTACACGCTGACCGAGCCGCAGGCAGCGCCGCACTGGCGGCCCGAGAAGGCCGCCGCCGGCGCGACCACGCAGTACCTGAGACTGCGGCTGGAGATGCTGCGGCCGCTGCCCTTCGTCACCTACGACGATCTCGCGGTGCCGCCGTTCGCGCGCTTTCGCTGGGGCGTGCGCGCCTCCGGGGTGCGCATCCCGTCGACGCTGGCCGAGCAGCTGGAGGACCTGTGGGAGGCGCGCGTCGAGGCGAGCGTCAAAGCCGGTCGAGCGGGCTGACCACGCCGCGCCCGCCGCGGTTGAGCACGTGCGTGTAGATCATGGTCGTGCTCACGTCCGAATGGCCGAGCAGCTCCTGCACCGTGCGGATGTCGTAGCCCGCGTCGAGCAGGTGCGTGGCGAACGAGTGGCGCAGCGTGTGCGGCGTCGCCGGCTTGGCGATGCCCGCATCGAGCACCGCCTGGCGCATCGCGCGCTGGAACGCCTGGTCGCCCAGGTGGTGACGGCGCACGATGCCGCTGCGCGGGTCCACCGAGCGCCCCGGCGCCGGAAAGACGTACTGCCAGCCCGCCTCCAGCGCCGCGCGCGGGTACTTGCGCTCCAGCGCGTGCGGCAGCCAGACGTTGCCATGACCCGCCGCCAGGTCCTTGGCGTGCGCCGCCAGCGCGGTATCGATCTGCAGGCGCAGCGGCCGCCACAGCCCATCCGGCAGCACCGACATCCGGTCCTTGCGGCCCTTGCCGTCGCGGACGACGATCTCCCGGCGCGAGAACTCCACGTCCTTCACCCGCAGGCGCACGCCCTCCATGATGCGCATGCCCGTGCCGTAGAGCAGCCGGCCGAGAAGCGCGTGCACGCCTTCCAGCCGGTCGAGCAACGCGGCGACCTCAGCCCTGGTGAGAACCACCGGCAGCCGCGCCGGCTCCCGGGCACGCTCCACCCGATCCAGCCAGGGCAACTCGATGGCCAGCACTTCCTTGTACAGGAACAGCAGCGCGCTCTTGGCCTGGTTCTGGGTGCTGGCCGCGACGTTGCGCACCGCCGCGAGATGCGTCAGGAACGCCTCCACCTCCCCCGCGCCCATCTCGCCCGGGTGCCGCTTGCCGTGAAAAAGGATGAAGCGTCTAATCCAGTCCAGATAGGCCTGCTCGGTGCGCAGGCTGTAGTGCTTCAGGCGGATCTTCAGGCGTACACGCTCGAGCAGCGGAATCGGCGCGTGGGCTTGGTCGGACATCGACGGAACGGTTTAGGTGCTGTATTGGCGGCGCCGGTGGTTGATCCTGGGGGCTTTTTCTCCTCGGGCCAATGGGACTGTCTGGATGATGGACGGGATGTTTTCCTTCGTGTTTAGGATCTCAATTTTTTGTTAGGCTTCATGAAGCACTCATTCCTCGTTCGCAAGGTTACCGAAGACGATGCGGCAGCGTTGCACGCGTTGCGTCTGTCGCTCTTTGAAGAGACCGACACTCTATTGTGGGAGCCTGGCGAGTATCGACTCACCGTCGCTGACGAGGCGAAGCAGATCGCCCAACTGCATGCCCAGAAGAACTCGATTTGCCTTGTAGCAGAGCAAGATGGCAGGCTGATCGGATTCCTCAACGCGATGGGAATGCAAGTGAATCGACGACGAAAGCAGACCAGGATTGCATTGGCAGTGCTCCGTGAACACTGGGGCATCGGATGCGGCAGCAAGTTGATCTCTGAAGCTCTGGCCTGGTCACGAGAAGCCAGCCTTGTCAGAGTTGAGCTCACTGTCCACACAACAAACGTACGCGCCATTTCGATATACCTGCGAGCCGGCTTCCAAGTAGAGGGAGTCGCACGCAAGTCCTTGGTCGTCGCAGGCAAGCATGTTGATGAGTACCAAATGGCGTTCCTGAATGAGGCCTAACACCTCGCTCAACCGGACCCGCTCCGGCAGGGCACCTTGGCCCGGTCGGCGGTACGCGGTACATTTTCGCCGGCCGGGCCAAGGCGCCCTGCCTCCACGGGCCGGTTAGCTAGATTCGTTAGGCCTCGGCACGGTATGCGCGCCGTCATCGCACTGTCCACCGTATTGTTGCTTGCCGTGTCAGGTTGCGGACCGCAATACACCGGTGACGGGATGTTTATCGACAAAGGCCCCACGATTGCTGCTCGGCGATACATCCTCGACCTTGGTCCGATCGATTTGAGTCGTGTCGCGAAGTATCAATATCAACTATCCGGCCTTCCGAGCGACGAAATGGTCGCTGGAATTGAAGTGGTTGAGTCTGCGCCAAACGAAAATACTCGGCCCTCGCACGCCGCCCGCATCCGCATGGCCATTGCAACTCTTGATGGCCAAGCCGTCGTGCTTGAGGACGCTCCTCTTGAGTCTTGGGTTTGGTCGTTCGGCCTGCGTGACCCGAAGTCGTTCTATTATCGACGCGGCGAATCCCAGGAAGTTAGGGTCGGTGAAGGCGTAACGCAAGGCCGTCGTGTCAACGAGAAGTTTGATTCTGGCTGGGGTTCCTATTTCACCCCACGCAAGACCGCGACTTACTTGCTCACGCTTGACGTTCTTGAATCAGACGCGACTCCTCCGGTACCGGCCCGCTTGAGAATTGAGGGGGCGGCTTGAAATGAACCTCCATATCCCGAGGCCTAACATGGCGTTCAACCGGACGCCCGGGTACGTGTCTTCTTTCTACCGAGCGCCGGTGCCCGGGCGCCGGTCAACTTGATCGTTAGCAGGCTGTTGAAATTCGTTTGATTTCGAGCGCACTTTATAACCGATTTGTGGTCTCTATCGTTGTCATGTTGGCGACCTCGAGGTGATGGCGATGCGCGGAGCGGATGCGATGCAGGAAAGCCTGTTCACGGTGGCGAAGCTGGACGATTTCGTGCCGGCGGATCATCCGCTGCGCGCGATCCGGACGCTGGTGAACGAGGCGCTCACGGCGATGAATGCCCGGTTCAGTGCGATCTACGCCGACAGCGGCCGCGACTCCATCGCACCGGAGAAGCTGATCCGGGCCTTGCTGCTGCAAGTGTTCTACTCGATCCGCAGCGAACGGCAGCTGTGCGAGCAGTTGCGTTACAACCTGCTGTTTCGCTGGTTCGTGGGCTTGGCGCTCGATGATGCGATCTGGGATCACTCGACCTTCTCGAAGAATCGTGATCGCTTGTTGGCGCACCAGGTGGTGGAAGGCTTGTTTGCGGAGGTCATGCGCCTGGCTGATGCCCGTGGCCTGCTGTCCAAGGAACACTTCTCCGTCGACGGAACGTTGATCCAGGCGTGGGCAAGCCAGAAGAGCTTTCGCCCGAAGGACGGCAGCGACGATCAGCGGCCTGGCGGGGGTGGCCGCAACGCCCAAGCTGACTGGAAGGGCCAGTCTCGGAGCAACGAAACCCACGCAAGCACGACCGATCCCGATGCGCGCAGCTATCGCAAGAGCCACAATACCGCCTCGATTCTCTGCTATCAGGGCCATGTGCTGATGGAGAACCGCAACGGCTTGGTTATCAGCGCGGTAGTCAGCCATGCTGATGGCTTCGGGGAGCGCCGCGCCGCACTGGCCATGCTCGATGCCGTACCGGACACCGGACGCCGCAGCGTCGGCGCCGATAAGGCCTATGACACCACCGATTTCGTTGCTGCTTGCCGGGAGCGCAAGGTCACGCCGCACATCGCGGCCAACGTTACCCGCCGGGGCGGTAGCGCCATCGACGGCCGAACCACGCGGCATGACGGTTACCGTCTGAGTCAGATCGTACGCAAGCGCATCGAGGAGCATTTCGGCTGGGGCAAGACCATCGGCCGCATCCGCCAAACGGTGTTCCGCGGATTGCAGCGCGTCGATCAGCAGTTCAAGCTCACCATGACCGCCAGCAACTTGATGCGACTCGCGCGAATGCCGGGCGCGGTGCCGAGCGGAGCAGCAGGATGAGCCAAGAAGCGAAAGCCGAACGTGATTTCGAGGCATTGGATACTTCTTGGCAACCGGCGGTAGAACCGATGACCGGTTTTCCGCATTTCTTGCTGACCCAACTCGCTGCAATTTTCGGCCCAATTTCAACAGCCTGTTAGGCGTCACGGTCGCGACATACGCAAGGAGAGGTCAGAATGAACGATCTCGAAGCCACAAACATCGCAGTAGTCCGCAAGTACTTTGACGGCTGCAACACCGGCAATCTCGACGATTTACTAAGCACGCTCGCGCCAGACGTCCGTCACTACTTCTTGCCTTCATCGTTTCCACCGATCGCTGGCGCGGAGCACCTCGCTCGATATTGGCGAAAGTACAAACATGCGCTTGATCCGCTCTGGTCGGTGGATCACATCGTTGCCAGCGGCGACGAAGTCGTCAACGAATGGAGCTGCCTGTGGACCCCTCCCGGAAGCAGGCTCCGGCTCATGGCGCGTGGCACCGAGTGGTACGTCATGCGGGATGGCCGGATCGCCGAGATTCGGGCGTACTTCATCGCGGATTCAGGCGCCGACGCCGAGCTAGCCACGTTTCCGTACGCGCAAAGAGGCTATCTGCTCAGTGGCAATTCGTGACGCCCTATTTTTGATGCCCCACCATGGTGACGCCTAACCCGTCGTTGCACCCGACGTGCTACGGCTGGCTTCGCCAGCCTGCGCCCGCGGGTGAACTCAAACGTTAGGCCTCACACGACACAACGCGCAATGTCCGAGTTCGCTGTCAAGCCACTCTCGCCCGCCACATGGCCGGACTTCGCAGCACTCGTCGAACGCCACAACGGAGTCTGGGGCGGCTGCTGGTGCTTGGAGTTCCATCCTGAAGGCAAGGAGCGAAGTGCTCAACGCCGAGAGAAGAAGGAGTGCCGCGTCCGAGAAGGGAACGCGCATGCTGCCCTGGTCTATACCGGCACTACCTGCGTAGGTTGGTGTCAGTTCGGCCCCCCGACCGAGCTTCCCCGCATAAAGCATTTGCGCGCCTACGAGAAGGAGGCCCAGGCCTTGCCCGACTGGCGCATCACCTGCTTCTTCGTCGACAAGGAGTTCCGCGGCCGAGGGGTCGCCGAAGCCGCCTTGGCTGGGGCCTTGCACGAGATTGCACGCCTCGGCGGCGGCACCGTCGAGAGCTATCCCGAAGATGTCGAGGGTCGCACTGTCTCGGCGTCCTTCCTTTACAACAGTCGCCTGTCCACGTTCGAACGTCAAGGCTTCAAACGGGTCCGCCGCCTTGGCAAGAACCACTGGGTTGTCTTCAAGGAAGTCGAGGCGGGCTGAAGGTGAGGCCTAACCCTTCGCTCGAGCGGACCTCCACCGGCAAGGCCCTTGGGCCGCGCACCGGTCAGTGTCATCATCCGTTGCGCGGCCCAAGCGCCTCGCCGGTTCCGGCCGCTCAGCTCAAACGTTAGGCCCCACTCACCCGGTAGGCTTCACGCGGCAATGAACACCATCTCCATCCTCATTACACTTGCGTTCTGGGTAACCGCCTTCGTTCGAATGACGGCGCTATTCCGATTCATCTTGTCCATTCTCGCGGGAATAGTCGGCGGCTTGTTCTCTCTAGCTGGTGGTCTTAACTATTTGTGGGACCGAAGTATGCAGCCGGGGCAGGCAAGTGCCGTCGTATTTGTCTGCGGGCTGCTCATACTTGCTTCGCAGATCCCCGCCTTCATTCGCTCACTGCTCGCAGGCCGGGCAAACGGAGAGATCGACGGGCCAGATTGACCAGTTCGTCCCGGGAATTCATCGAGTCATCAACCGCAAGAGGTGCAAAGTTCGTGAGGTGACACCCAACCCCTCCATCGAGCGGACGCTCCAAAGGCCGCTTCGCGCCCTTGGGCTTGCCGCTCATGTCGAACGTTAGGCGGCACCCCATGGTGGTCAGCGACATTCACAACTATCGTCAAGCAGCGCCGGATCTGGCAACGTCCGGGCAGCCGCGCGAAGATCAGCTCGCAGCGATCGCAGCGACTGGCTATGATTTGGTGATCAATCTCGCGTTACACGATGACCCGCGTTACTCGCTGAAAGACGAGGCATCCTCGGTCCGGGCTCTCGGAATGGCGTACGTCCACATTCCGGTACAGTTTGGCGCTCCAACCACGGAGGATCTGGCGCTATTCTTCGACGCCATGGATCGTGCCAAGGGACTGCGCGTTTGGGTGCATTGCGCTGCCAACATGCGCGTCACGGCGTTTCTTGGCCTCTACTGGCGATTACATGAAGGGTGGCCCGAAGAACGTGCCTTCTCCCTCATGCGCGACGTGTGGCACCCGAATGGCGTATGGTCGTCGTTCATTGCGGCACGGATTGGAAACGCAAGTGCCGCCTAACCCGGCGCTCAACCGGACGGGCCGGCACGCGGCTTCTTGCTCGCGCGCGTCGGCGCGGCCCGCCGGTTAGCTGGTAGCGTTGGGCGGCTTTGTAGAGAGGCGCAAACTGGATACGCTCTGCTTTAGGGACTTCGAATCAGCCGGGCGGGCGGCGCTTGCACTGCTCCACCGGCGATTGGGTTTCGATCTTTGGATGGTCACCCGGACAGAGGGCGACGACTGGATCGTGCTGCAGAGCGAGGATCACGGTTACGGCGTCGAGCCGGGTACGGTTTTTCGTTGGGCCGATTCATTCTGCTCCGAGATGGTCAAGGGCAACGGCCCGCGCATTGCGCCGCGTTCGAAGGACGTCCCTGCATACGCCGCGGCGCCGATCGGGCGTCAGGTCCAGATCAGGGCGTATGTCGGTCTGCCTTTGGTACGCGCGGACGGGAGCCTGTTTGGGACGCTATGTGCGATTCACCCCTCCCCCCAGCCCGAGTCGATCGTCGAAGAGCAAGAACTCGTGGAATTGATCGGAGCCATGTTGAGCACGATTCTTCAGTCTGAGCTTAGCGCCGCAGAGGAGGCCCGCCGTGTCGAGAAACTCCAGGCCGAAGCGCTGACCGACGAACTGACGCGCTTGTACAACCGGCGCGGCTGGGACCGCCTATTGGCCTCCGAGGAGGAGCGCTGCCGCCGTTATGGCCATCCTGCGGCAGTCTTGATCGTCGATTTGGACGAGCTGAAGCTTGTGAACGACGCACAGGGGCACGCGGCAGGCGATCTGCTCATCGTGCGTGCGGGCTCTGCATTGCGCGAAGTCGCCCGGTCACTCGACATCGTTGCGCGCCTTGGGGGAGATGAATTCGGTATCCTCAGCGCCGAGTGTGACCGCGCCGGTGCAGAAGCGTTGCTCAAGCGTGTTCGGACGGCACTGACCGAAGCGAACGTCAAGGCCTCCATGGGCCTCGCCATGCGCGAGCCATCGGTCGGACTCGGGGGTGCCTTCGCATCCGCCGATAAGCTGATGTACGAAGAGAAACGCTCGCGATGACTGCTTGCACGCAATCTGAAGCCGCCCAACCGTTGCTTGCAGGGGACGCGCCGCAAGCGGCGCGCCCCTGAAGCGAACGTTGGGCGGCACGAGCGCGTGTCGAGCGCTGAGAGGAAGACATGCTGAGAGGCGGATGTCTGTGTGGCGGGATCCGATATGAGATCTTGGGCCCGATCGGAGAAGCGCTGTACTGTCATTGCTCAATGTGCCGAAAGGCTCACGGTACAGCTTTCCGGGCACGACTTTCGGTTCCAAAGTCGTCCTTTCGCTTTGTTCAAGGCGAGGACTTGTTGACGAGTTACCGTTCGTCCGAGGACACGATTAAGAGGTTCTGCCGGGTATGCGGTTCACCGATTGTGAACTCCTGGAACCCTGAGCCAGATAGCTATGGACTGGCCATGGGCTCGCTGGATGATGATCCAGGGGTCAGGCCCCTGTGCCACGAATTCGTAGGCTCCAAGGCGCCGTGGTACGAGATCACGGACACCTTGCCGCAGTATCAGGGGTTTCCGGAGTCCTGACGCTTGGCAACATCGATCTCATCATCTTGCGGAGCACATAGACGCATGCCGCCCAACCCGGCGTTCGAGCGGACCCGCCGGCAAGCGGCTTCTTTCCATTTGAGTGTGCGGTGGCGGAGAGCCGCTCAACTTGGTCGTTAGGCCGCCGCAGCCACCGCTTGACGTATATGCGCATCGTATATACACTTGCATATGCGATTCACTTGGAGTGAGGCGAAGCGCAAACTCAATGTCCAGACCCACGGTCTCGACTTTGTCGACGCCCCAAGAGTTTTCGACGGTCCGACTTTCACTTTCGAGGACGACCGATTCAATTACTCGGAGCAACGCTTTGTCACCTTTGGATTGCTCGATGGCTTAGCGGTCTCAATTGTTCACACCGAGTCCACGCGGCAAATTCGCGTCATCTCTTTCCGCAAGGCGACGAATCATGAACAAGCGATCTATTTCAAAAACCTCTAAGACCGATTGGCCGCGCGTACGCGCAATGGCCGATCGTGACATCGTGCTTTCCACGGAGCATCCGGAGGCTTCGGTCAAGCACGTCATTCGTGGCATAGTCCGTCGCGGTCTCAAGCCAATTCCACCCAAAGCGTCGATCTCACTTCGCGTCGATGCCGATGTACTTGAATGGTTGAAGGCGCAGGGTCCAGGCTATCAAACTCGCATCAACGCGATCTTGCGTGCGTTCAAGGAAGCGTCGGCCTAACCCGGCGTTCAACCGGACGTGGCGATACGGGGTTTCAACTTGGCGTGCAGCGGTGGCGCCACGCCGGTTAACTTGTTCCGTTAGGCCGTTGATCGGAAGTGGGGACGACCTCACCGCTCCTCCGTCGATCGGGGACGACCCCGCAATTCTGAAAGGGACGCACATGGCTTGGATCATTCTTGTTATTGCGGGGCTGTTCGAGGTCGGTTGGGCCATCGGATTGAAGTACACGGATGGTTTTACGCGCGTGTGGCCGACTATTTGGACTGTGCTGGCGATGATCATTAGTCTTTGGCTACTCGGCATTGCTATGAAGTCACTTCCGGTGGGTACCGCATACAGTGTATGGGTTGGGGTGGGAGCGGTTGGCACGGTGATTCTCGGAATCGTGCTCCTCGGCGAACCAGCGAACGCGGCTCGGCTCATCAGCGTTGCGCTCATCATCGCTGGCATCGGCGGTCTCAGGCTTGCTACACCGGCCTAACAACCCGTTGCAGCGGACGCGCCGCAAGCGGCACGCCGCTGAACGGGAACATTAGACCGCTCCAAAACGTACCGCTGGAGGTCATCGTGAGTCAAATGCCAACCGTCGAGTGCAAACCAAACGGCCCTTACCTCGTCAGAGGTTTGTCCGACCTGCGAACGTCAAGCGGGGGCAGTCTGCCAACGCAGCCCGTAGTGGCACTGTGTCGATGCGGGGGGTCCGCCAACAAGCCGTTCTGCGACGGCACTCATCAACGCAACGGCTTCTCGGGCGCAAAGCTTACCTCTGCGTCGGCAGTGCGAACCGACTATCGTGCTCCAGGAATCACGATCCACGACAACCGGGAGTTGTGCGCTCACGCGGGGCGCTGCACTGATGGATTGGCCTCCGTCTTCAAATATGGGAGTGAGCCTTGGGTCGATCCCGCGGGTGCCAGCATTACGGCGATCATCGAAACGATCCGGCACTGCCCATCGGGTGCCCTGAGTTACACGTTGGACGTACCGGAACCGACCCAACCGCTCGCCTCGCCATCTGTCGTGGTCACAAAGAACGGACCCTACGCAGTGGCCGGAGGCGTCGCCCTCAGTGACCCGGCCACCTTGCAATCGAGTCCAGGCGCGCAGTACACGCTATGCCGGTGTGGCGGGTCGAAGAACAAGCCATTCTGCGACGGAAGCCACTGGAGCAATGGTTTTGCGGACGAGAAGAACTGAGGCAGAGCCGTCTAACCCCTCGCTCAACCGGACGGGCCGGCCCATGGCTTCTTGCTTCCGCGCGTCGGCGCGGCCCGCCGGTTAGCTAGCACGTTAGACGGCACATGCGATCCGCATGCGTGCGTGCGCCGCGCTCGGAAGGGAGGGTCTCATCTTGAAGTCGATCGTCATCGTCATCTTCGACAGCTTCACCGACATTGACCTGTTCCTGATGTGGGACATTCTGGGTCGAAACACGAAGGATTGGAGAGTCCGGATACTGGGCACGAAGGCCGAGCATGTTTCCGCTCACGGCTTGTCGGTCAAGACTCATGGCCATGTCACCGAGGCCAACGACGCTGATGTCGTGCTGTTCTCCAGCGGGAAACTGGGCGTCAAAGCAGCGCTGAATGACAGGACTTTCATAAGCGCGTTCTCGCTGAACTCCAAGAGGCAACTCATCGGCTCGATCTGCGGCAGCGCCTTCATCCTCGAAGGGTTGGGCTTGCTACGTGACGGGCCAGCAACAACGCACCCGGATGCGATGGAGGAACTGCAGGCGCTGGGAGTCGATGTGCGCAAACAGGCACTTGTGTGCAACGGCAACATGGCAACGGCAGGAGGCTGTTTGTCCGCCGTCTACCTCATCGGCTGGGTGGTCGAAGCGCTGTTCGGTAGCACGAAGCGCGCAGAAGCGCTGCGAGAGCTGATCCCCGCCGGTCAGCAGTCCGCTTTCGAACACCTTATCGAGTCGAGTATTAGAGAGGGCGTGCGTGCCGCCTAACCCCTCGCTCAAGCGGAGAGCCAACGGCAGGCCGCCAGGCCCGCGCGGAGCCTTAGCTCATCATGCAACGCGCGGGCCTGGCGGCCTGCCGCTGTCGCCCGCTTAGCTCGAACGTCAGGCCTCAAAAATGACCACGGCCGCTGGACCTACGGACGCTGAAGTGGAGGTTCGTACCTTCGTGCCCAGCATGGCGGAAGACCTGGGTAAACTGTTCGCGTCGGACCTATCAGCCAGCGGCTGCTGGTGCATGTGGTTCATCACCTCCGTCAAGGAGTACCACGCAGCGGGCGCGGCCGGTAATCGGCAGAAATTCGAGGCCTTGGCGCGCGAATCCAAGGAACCGCTTGGCCTGGTCGCTTATCGACAGGGTCAACCTATCGCGTGGTGTGCCGTTGGCCCCAAAGAGCGGTTCGCGCGCGCCGTTCGTACTCCTACATTGAACGCGGCCTCTGCAGGTCCGGCTGAAATTGCCTGGTTCGTACCCTGCTTCTTTGTCCGCAGCGATCATCGCCGAACAGGAGTTACGCGGGCGCTGCTGAAGCGCGCCGTGGAGCTCGCCTTTGAACACGGAGCCGAACTCATCGAAGGTTTCCCTTTCTCGGGCAACAGGCCCAGCGCAAGCGGAGACAGGCAGGTCGGAACCGAGGAAGTCTTTGCCAGCGTAGGCTTTGCTCCCGTACGTCGCCCGTCCGAGAGTCGCGTAGTCATGCAGCAACGCGTGAGGAAGAAGTGAATCAATACACCGCAGTGAGGCCTAACCGCGCGCTCAACCGGACCTGCCGATACGTGGCGTCTCGCTCGCGAACATCAGTGGCCACGGGCCGGTTAGCTTGGTTTCATTAGGCCGCACGAGACACCTTTCGAGCAACCGTGACCGTCTTCACCACGCAGCGCTTGATCGTTCGCCGCTGGCGAGACTCGGATCTCCCGGCTCTTCTTGCCGTCTACGGCGATGGTGAGGCCATGCGATGGGTTGGCGACGGAAAACCGATCACACGTGAAGAGTGCGTCAAGTGGCTGGCGGTGACGAGCACCAACTACGAGAGGCACGGCTACGGCATGTTCGCGGTCGAGTTGAAGGAGGCGCCTGGTGTCATAGGCTTCTGCGGCATCGTCCATCCAGGCGGTCAACCGGAGCCCGAGGTCAAGTACGCCTACTTACGCTCGCACTGGGGCTGCGGCTTCGCTACAGAGGCCGTCACTGGCTTGCTCCACTACGGCGCAGACGCGCACTGTCTCCAACACATCATCGCCACCACGGCACCAGCCAACGTCGCGTCACACCGAGTACTGCTCAAGGCGGGCATGCAGCATGGTGTTCTGCGGGACAACGAAGATGGAAGCCAAACGCAAGTCTTCCAATGGTGGTCATCGGGCAGTGCGTGTGTGTAGTTCATTTTGGTCCGGCAAGTGCTGTGCGTTCATTGCGGCAGTTAGTTGGTTTCGGCGGTAGCCTAGAACTCTTGCTGGGTACAACATGTGCGGCCGCGAAAGGTGAGGTGCGAAGCAGTGAAGGAGATCGGACAGCCACCTGAATTTGCCGGGTGGTGGGAGCTCATGTTCTATACACGGGGTGGTCTGGCCCAGGACGTTGAGGGTGTCATCGAACGCATCCATTCCGACGGTCGATTTGAGGCATATCGGAATGGCGTACAGATCGCCGCCGGAAGCCACGTGGACTTTCAGTCCGATCCACCTGGCTTCACGAACGTGCATGAAACCCTCCACGCACTCGGAGTCAGCGGGCGCGAACTGGTCATCTACCGGCTGGTCGGTCAAGTGCTTGAGGTGTGTAAGGCACCTGAAAACGAAGGTCGGCCAGAGCGGTTTGAATCCGTTATAGGAACAACGACCGTGCATGCGGCCATTCGCCGCATTCCGCACTCCGATCCACGTATCGGCAGCTAGGCGAAAACGTGGCTTGCTGATTTTTCTTTCGGTTCCAGATGAACAATAAGGTGTCTATCATGCTTATGGAATTGGGTGTGATGCCTAACCCTTCGCTCAAGCCGACTGCCAACGGCAAGGCACCGCTTAGCTCAAACGTTAGGCCGCACAGAGGCGCGTTGAGGTCGCTCGTGACGCAGCTTGAAGGACGCATTCTGCAGATGAATCACTACCTCATTTCCTTTCCCAGCTCGGCCATGAGCCACATCTCCAATGACGACTTCGCGTCGGTGGGCGAATCGTCCCGCGCCGTGATCCGTGAGGCAAAGGCAGCTGGGGTTTACGTCTTCGGGGGTGGCATTAATGAGAGTGTGGCGCCAGTGATAGTCACAGGGGAGGGCAAGGTGTCTTCTGGGACTTATCCAGGGACCGGCAAGTTAAATGGTGGTTTCTGCGTGCTCAAGGCGCGGACCCGAGAAGAAGCCGAAGCGTGGGCGGCAAAGACCGCGGCGGGCTGCTGGTGCTCGCAGGAACTTCGGAACTTCATGCACGACCCGGAGTCGTGAGCGGTACAAGCAAATGCCGCGACGCTTACGTCGAATAGTGCGGCCTAGCCCTTCGCTCGAGAAGAGAGCCACCGGCATGGCAACTGGCCCGCGCTCAGCTCGAACGTTAGGCAGCGAGGTCGTGCCTATCTCGAAGCTGCTCCGGTCGGCCTATCTCGGCGCGATTGCAACCGCGATCCTGCTGGGGTCCGGCTGCAATTCTCAGCCCGATTTCGAATCAAACCAGGGGCTGCCGGGTGACTTCAACTGCGCAGTCGGTCTTGCGGGTTGGCAGCGCGCATCCGCAGTTTCTCCCGATGTCGTCCCTCCGTGCATGACCGGGAGCACCGGCATCTGCGATAGCGCGGGCTTTCGATACGTGTCGGGGACTGGCTGGTGTCGGCCTCGAGAAAAGCACCCGCCGCCCAACAATCCGTTGCAGCGGACGTGCTTCCGCTGTACTCCAATCGCTCGTAGTGGAATGGCGGAGTCCGAGACGTTCCGAGCCGTTGTGCCAAATCGGCGCGCGCCGCTGAACGACAATCCGTTGGGCTGCACAAACAGTACCTGTGGTTTAGTCACCACCGTCAAATTCAGGGAACACCAATGTCGCAGCAAGGCCTCGTTGTCTTCGCGAAGAGCAAGAAGCGCGTCTCCGCCTTCTACCAGCAGACGCTGGGTCTGGAGGTCATCGAATCAGACGCGTCGCATGATCTTCTTCGAGGCCAAGGCTACGAGGTCGTAGTCCACACCATCCCGCGGAAGTATGCTGCGGGGATCACCATCACAAAGCCGCCGCAGCCGAGAGAAGAAACCCCCTTCAAGCCCACTTTCGTCGTCAATAACTTGGCGCAAGTTCGCAGCGCGGCGGCCGCTACAGGGGGCTACCTCAAGCCGGAAGCTGGAGCTTGGCACTTTCGCGGCCACATCGTCATCGACGGTTGGGACCCCGAGGGCAATATTGTTCAGTTCAAGCAGGCTGAGTAGCAGCTCATTCAAACGTTCACCAAGCCATGCCGCGCCCAGTGCCGCCTAACCCCTCGCTCAAGCGGAGCGCCAACGGCAGGCCACCAGGCCCGGTCTGGCGGTACGCGGTACATTTTCGCCAGCCCGGGCCTGGCGTCCTGCCGTCGTCGCCCGCTTAGCTCGAACGTTAGGCCTCACATGACACATAGTGGTTCACGCAAGCGCTTGTTGTTCGCCATTTGGCTCTCTGGATTACCAGGCATTGTCGCTGTCACATGGCTCGTCCTACCGGCACTCGTTGCAGATCGCTCACTCCCGATGCCAATCTGGGCCTTACAACTTGCAGCCGCGGCGCAAAGTGCGGCTTTACTTGGCGCGGCTGCCGCTGTTGGAGCGTTCTTAGCGCATCAAGTCAATCTACTTGCACCAGTCTATTCCGCATTGATAAATGGAACGACAATCCTCGGGCCCCTTCGCGCTCAAGCGCTTCCGGGAGTCGTGGGCGGAAGCTTTGGCGCCGCAATGATCTGGGCGCTCACTCTCGTGGCCCCAGCACCACTGCTCCAACTCTCGAATCAGTTCCCCATGCCTGCGGCTGCACGTCTACTTTACGGCGGCATCACAGAAGAGTTACTTCTTCGCTGGGGTCTAATGACACTTTTGCTTTGGTTACTCTGGCGCTTTGTACAACGCCGAAAGGGAATTCCCTCTGGTTTCCTGGTGACTGTTGCAATCGCCTCGAGCGCAGTACTGTTCGGAGTTGGGCACTTGCCAGCAGCATCCGCGATGATTGGCGAACTAACGCTCGGTGTCAGCGCATATCTTGTAGCCGCTAACGCGTCGTTTGGTCTCATAGCAGGTTGGTTGTTCTGGCGTTACGGTCTCGAATCCGCAATCATTGCCCACATCACGGTACACGCAATACTTATCGCAATTTCACAATGAGGCCTAACACGCTGTTGAAATTCGTTTGATTTCGAGCGCACTTTGTAACCGATTTGTGGTCTCTGTCGTTGTCATGTTGGCGACCTCGGGGTGATGGCGATGCGCGGAGCGGATGCGATGCAGGAAAGCCTGTTCACGGTGGCGAAGCTGGACGATTTCGTGCCGGCGGATCATCCGCTGCGCGCGATCCGGACGCTGGTGAACGACGCGCTCACGGCGATGAATGCCCGGTTCAATGCGATCTACGCCGACAGCGGCCGCGACTCCATCGCACCGGAGAAGCTGATCCGGGCCTTGCTGCTGCAAGTGTTCTACTCGATCCGCAGCGAACGGCAGCTGTGCGAGCAGTTGCGTTACAACCTGCTGTTTCGCTGGTTCGTGGGCTTGGCGCTCGATGATGCGATCTGGGATCACTCGACCTTCTCGAAGAATCGCGATCGCTTGTTGGCGCACCAGGTGGTGGAAGGCTTGTTTGCGGAGGTCATGCGCCTGGCTGATGCCCGTGGCCTGCTGTCCAAGGAACACTTCTCCGTCGACGGTACGTTGATCCAGGCGTGGGCAAGCCAGAAGAGCTTTCGCCCGAAGGACGGCAGCGACGATCAGCGGCCTGGCGGGGGTGGCCGCAACGCCCAAGCTGACTGGAAGGGCCAGTCTCGGAGCAACGAAACCCACGCAAGCACGACCGATCCCGATGCGCGCAGCTATCGCAAGAGCCACAATACCGCCTCGATTCTCTGCTATCAGGGCCATGTGCTGATGGAGAACCGCAACGGCTTGGTTATCAGCGCGGTAGTCAGCCATGCTGATGGCTTCGGGGAGCGCCGCGCCGCACTGGCCATGCTCGATGCCGTACCGGACACCGGACGCCGCAGCGTCGGCGCCGATAAGGCCTATGACACCACCGATTTCGTTGCTGCTTGCCGGGAGCGCAAGGTCACGCCGCACATCGCGGCCAACGTTACCCGCCGGGGCGGTAGCGCCATCGACGGCCGAACCACGCGGCATGACGGTTACCGTCTGAGTCAGATCGTACGCAAGCGCATCGAGGAGCATTTCGGCTGGGGCAAGACCATCGGCCGCATCCGCCAAACGGTGTTCCGCGGATTGCAGCGCGTCGATCAGCAGTTCAAGCTCACCATGACCGCCAGCAACTTGATGCGACTCGCTCGAATGCCGGGCGCGGTGCCGAGCGGAGCAGCAGGATGAGCCAAGAAGCGAAAGCCGAACGTGATTTCGAGGCATTGGATACTTCTCGGCAACCGGCGGCAGAACCGATGACCGGTTTTCCGCATTTCTTGCTGACCCAACTCGCTTCAATTTTCGGCCCAATTTCAACAGCCTGCTAACCCCTCTGTATGGACTTCCCCGGAAAAGCAAGTGTTGTCGCGTTGACGAAGGATCAGACTGCAACTCTGTATCCGGCCGTGTTGAGTGAGCGATTCCCACTCGGGCCATGCTAGCAACCGCGCGCTGCGCCCTCATTCGGTCATCGGCCCCGTGGTGCGGCCGTCAGGTTAGCCAGGTGCGCGCAGCGTCGGTCTGACCATCGTCGTAGCGGTGCTCCTCGCAGTCGGCGGAAGAATGTCGATCAGTTCACAGCAGCATGCACACGCAGCGGCTCGTCACGGGTCAGCAGCACCCAGATCAGGCGGGCGTGTTTGTTGGCAATGGCGACCAGCGTCTTGTGGTAGCCGATGCGCTCATAGGTCGCGACGATCCACGCCGCCAGCTTGGTTCGTCGCGGTGGCGCCGCGCGCAAAGCTGCCTGGAGCGCCGAGCGCGCGCCTTGCACGAGCAGCCCTCGTAAATAGGCGTCGCCGCGGCGGGTGATGCGCCCCAGGCGCGTCTTGCCGCCGGTCGAGTATTGGCGGGGCGTGAGCCCGAGCCAGGCGGCGAATTGCCGGCCGCAGCGGAACTGGTGGGCATCGACGACGGTGGCGGCGAGCGCGCTGGCGGTGAGCGCACCGACGCCGCTCAGGCGGGCGACCCGCACCGCCCGCGGGTCATCACGCGCCTGCCGGGCGATCTCCCGGTCGCATTCCGCCACCTGGGCGTCGAGTTCGCGCAGGTGCTCCAGTTGCCGTGCCACGCCGTGCCGCAATGCCGCCGGCAGCATCTCGTCGGCCAGCGCCGAGCGCGCCCCGGCCAGTGCCGCCGCAGCGCTGTTCGGATACACCCGGCCGAACTCGGCCAGCAGCCCGCGCAGGCGATTGAGCCCGGCCGTCCGCTCTTCCTGCCAGCCCTGGCGCAGCCGGTGCACCACCAGCCGTGCCTGCTGCTCGGCGCTCTTCACCGCCACGAAGCGCAGCTGCGGCTGGCGCACCGCCGCGCAGATCGCCGCCGCGTCGTTGGCGTCGTTCTTCCCGGACAGCCGGAACGGCCGCACGAACTCCGGGGCGATGATCCGTGCCGTGTGCCCAAGGGCGGCCAACTCCCGTGCAAACCAGTGCGCGCTCGAACACGCCTCCATCCCCACCAGGCACGTCGGCCGCTGGACGAACCAGGCGAGCACCGCCTCCCGCCGCAGCGTGCGCTGCACCACCACTCGCCCAGACCCATCCTCACCGCACAGCGACACCACCCGCTTTGCCAAATCCAGCCCCACGGTAGTAATCTCGTTCATGACTTCCCCTCTCCTGGATTGAACATGGAATTTCAATCGTGGCACTCCGCTGCCGATGTGAGTAGGGGAAGTCCTTTCTATTCGGTCAACACGGACGCCCAGCGGCGGGGCTTCGCCCGCGCCGTGGTCGCCGATTACCTTACTCGTTAGGACTAGTGCAGTCCCACACAATCCGGGGAGCCATGTTCGATCACGTTGTATTCGGAGTTAGCGACTTTGCCGCAAGCAAGGCGTTTTTCCTCAAGGCACTCGGACCGCTTGGCGTGGCTGTTGTCTCGGAGGGACCGCTCGGCGTCGAATTTTGCCACCCGGACAGCAAGTCTTCGCTGTGCATCCGCCGAGTCGAGGCGAAAGCAACACATCTCCACTTCGCATTTACGGCCAGGACTCGCCAGCAAGTCGAAGAGTTCTATCGCGCGGCTCTTGAAGCGGGCGGCACCGACAATGGCCCGCCTGGTCTGCGCCCGCAGTACCATGCCAACTACTATGCGGCGTTCGTAGTCGGTCCGGACGGGCACAATATCGAAGCAGTTTGCCATGAACCCGAGGCCTAACCGTTCGGTCGAGCCGACGCACTCCGGCCTGCGGCCTCCGCGCGCGGCTCACCTCAAGCGTTGATATGGTTTCCCGTGTCAACGAAGGCGAATGAGGTTCTGCTCTTCCAGCATCGTGGTAGTACGACAGTAAGCGCGATAGGGGACGCGGCGGGCTCATCAATGACGACGGTCGATCGAGCTGATATGCGTGCGTTGGTTGGCACAAGACTGTTTTGCGTCATGGAGCTGCCTCGCTCTAGGCTCTGGGGTGTCGGGGCTGATCCGATCCAATAACGTTTGCCGAGGGTTCTCCGACCGCGAGCGCACCGCGTCCCCTATGGTGCTGTTCGGTATTCGCGAGTTGGTGGTCTTCTTCCAGAATTTATCGTTGCGGGTGATCGATGCCATCAGACCGGTCTGACCTGCTGATTGATGTCCCACACATCGCCTGCAGCGCCGCCACCACTGGCCGCCAGCGCCAAGTGCTGACCGCCGCCTGAATCGCAGCGGTGAGTCGGTCGATCCGCGTCGTGGCCTCCTGTACCGTCTGCACGCATTCCTCGAAAGCGATCTGCTGCGTCGCGTGTGGCAGTTTCAGGCGGGCGATCCAGCGTTGGTGGGCCGGCGTCCGCGCCGTCTTGCCGGCGTACCGGATGTCGTTGCGCAGCAGCAGTGCCTGCAGGCGATGGCGCGCCTGTCGCTGCATGGCCACCGCATCCTCGCGCGAGCGCACCAGATCGCGCAACGCCTCGTCGGTCGCCTCGGGCACGTAGATCGCCATCGAGCTCGGCGACGGCCCAGTCGATCGACTCCTTGTGCACATCCATTCCGACAAAAGCCTTGCTAGACTTGTTCATGGCCTGCCTCCTCTACTCGGTTGATACCTTCGTGTTCAACGTGTGGCCCTGCGTGGTGCGCCACGTAATCCACGATACCGAGGAGGCAGGCCGCCCGCTTGCCTCTGGAAACCATTCTGTCTAGAGCGACGCCTCAACGAGAGACCCGTCCATGACAGACCTCGGAACAGCACTCAGGAGAATCGGGCCGCGCAGGCAGCCGAAATCGCCGCGGTGTTCTTGCTGGCTTTCGTGGTGGTCTTCGTTGGATGGAGGATCGTTGGCAGCAATCCGTTCGCCCGCCAAGCGGTCGTGTGGGTCGCCAACGTGCTGATGCTGGGCACCGTCTGGCTGGGACTTCGGAGTTCGCGGGCAAACCTGGGAGCATCTCGGTCTTCGTGTGCGGCCCGTCGATCGCCGCGCGGTCGGCGTCATGCTGCTGCAGTCGATTATCGTCTTTCGTCATCGCCTTGGCGGCTTTCGTGGTCGGGTCGGTGGTCATGGCCAACGTGATGACAGCGCCGCAGGATGCGGACATGAGCGGCTACAACTACCTGCAGGGCAACTTGCCGATGCTGCTGGTGGCGCTGGCCGGCGTCTATGTGGTCTCGTCATTCGGCGAGGAAGTGATCTATCGTGGGTTCCTTATCACGCGGCTGGCGGAGATGGGTCGCCAAGGCCGTGCAGCGTGGCGCATCGCGGTCGTGACCAGCGCCGTGGTCTTTGGTCTCGCGCACTTCAGCTGGGGGATCGTCGGGGTGGTACAGACCGCCTTCATGGGTCTTGCACTTGGGATCGCCTATCTGGTCACGACGCGCAACTTGGGGAGCCTCGTCTTGGCTCACGCCTATATCGATACCCTGCTCCTCTTGCAGATGTATGGCGCCGCGCAAGAGAACACCACGGGATAGGCGATGCGCTCTGACCTCGGCATGCAGTGGGCGGCGCTATTGCGCCCCCGCTTATGCCGAGCCCCAGGCGCCGCAATGCAGCCGCTTCGGCAAACCAACCGTCAACACAAGACGAAAGGAGTCAACAATGACAACGGCAATCATCTTTCACGAAGTTCAGGATGGAGCAGTGTGGGCCAAAGCCTGGAAGCAAGGGCCAGGGAGCCGACATGAGATGTTCGGGAAACTTGGAATCAAGTGCCGTAACTTCCGTGACCCCAACAACCCCAATGCGACGGGCGTCATGGCGGAGATTCCTGACATGGCGAAATTTCAGGAGTTGCTGCAGTCCGACGAAGGCAGGAAAGCGATGCGGGAGGACGGCCTGAAGGTCGAGACGATGCGGATGCTGGTCGAGTTCACCCCATAGCCGGGGAGCAGGTTGAACCGCCTAGCTATCGGTTGCAGCGGACGGTCCGCCGCGCGGCCCGCCGCCGAACTGGAGCGTTGGGCGTCACAACACGCTGCTGTCGAAATGAACGAGGTTTGCCGCAGATTCTTGGCGGCTGTACTGACACTTGGGTGCCTCGCACCGGCTGGTGCGCTCGCGCAAACGCCGCTCGCCCGGGCGCTCAGGTGTCACCCTGCCGTGCTCGTGTTTCCAGGTTGGGAAGTACCGCTTGAATCTGCGGCTTGACCACGCGCTCAACCGGACCCGCCGGGCACGAGGTCTCGTCGTCCGTGCGTCAGTGGCGACGGGGGGTTAGCCTGGTCCAATAGGCCGCAGGTCTGCGAGTCCGCAGGCATCCACAGACGCGCTCTGGCTAATGGCAAGTACCTACCGCATCGGAGACCGAGCATGAACTGGCCCAACGACGACGCGATATCGGAAATGATTCCATTGCCCGAAGGCTACCGCGCCGAGCGCCTGAGGCGTTCCGACATCGCCGCGCTCACCGCCGCCATTGCGGAATGGCATCCAGACATTTCCGTCGGAGCCGCCAGTTGTTACCTGCGAGAAGATTTCTATACGGACAAGGCGTTTCTCGACGGCGAATCCGGGAAGGACCTACTCGTGATACTCATCAAGCGCGGTGACGAACTGGCAGGCATCGGGTCGTGGGAGCGCGAACAGGATGCTTTGGCGGTATATGCGCGGTTTGGCGCCATTGCTCCGCAGCATCGAGGCGCGAAATTGGCCGTGCGCGCCATGGAGTTCGGGGAAAACCTGGCGCGGGCAATGGGGGCCGGGTTCATCTACGGGCTCGCGACCTTGAAGATACCCAATATGCAACTCGCACTCGAGCGTGCCGGATATCAGCTGCTTGGCTTTGCTCCTGGCTACGACCGGGAGATGGTGGCGCCAGGCGTCGTGAAGCGCGTCTATGAAGCGTTCTACGCCAAGGTGTTGGTACCTGACGAGGACCTGCTGCGTCCGGACCCCAGGAACCTCTCGCCCAGAGCCAAGGCGCTCTTTGACCTCTTGTTTCCCAGCTAGATCTGCCGCATCGTGTCGAGTTTCGGAGAGCCGTGCGGCCCAACCCCGCGTTCGAGCGGATGCGCCGGCACGGGGCCTCTTCCTTGCGGGCGTCGGTGGCAGCGGGCCGCTGAACATGGCCGTTCGGCCACGCTTCACTCCGCAATCGGAGAACAGGAGTAACAAGATGGGTCGCGCGTTCTGGATCAAGCGATTTCTCGTCGTCGCGGTGGGGGTGTTTTTCGTTCTAACCCTGGTCGAGCTGGCCAAGGGCCATGATCTCGTTGCCGCGTTGTTCTTTGGCCTCGGTTGGGGTGTGATTGCCAGCGCCATATTTACGGCCGGCCGAATCTACCATTCGCGCCGTGGGCAAGCCTGCGCCATTTGCAACGACACGCCGGAACCGAGAAAGTGACCAGGACGTCGTGGCCTGGCCCTGTGGTCAACTCGCACGCGCCGCTGTAGGGCTGCAATCTGGCGAGCGCCACCGCGCGGCGCGCCGGTTAGCTTTCCCGTTGGGCCTCGCGATCCAACCCAATATGCACAGGTCCGTAGCGCTCCTGACGCTATCGCTGCTGCTGTTGGCCTCGGTCGCCTTTTGGCCGATGTACCTGTCGAAGGATTGGTCCGCGATAGACCGTTACACACACGCCCACGCACTCTTCGGCACCCTGTGGCTCCTCGTCCTGATTGTTCAGCCGTTGCTCATTCTCCGCGGCCACCGGAATGCCCACCGCATCGTAGGTCGAATTTCGTTGTTCGTCGCATTCGCCTTTGTTGTTTCAGGCTTTCTCCTGACTCACTTTCGCCTCAGCCGAATGAGCGACGCCGTGTTCGCGAAAGAGGGGGGCTACATCTATCTCCCCTTGGCGGTAGCGCTGCTGTTCGCGGTCGCATGCGCGTTGGGCTTTCATTGCCGCAGGCTCACCGCGATCCATTCGCGCTTTATGCTGTCTACCGCACTCTTGCTGATCGACCCGGTACTTGCGCGCATCATGTTCTTCTACCTGCCGCCGTTGCCTGTGGAAAGCCTCTACCAAGGCATCACGTTCACATTGATCGCGGTCGCCATGGCTTTCATGGTGAGGTCGTTGCCGCCATCCGCGACAGGGCGCAACTGGTACCGAAACTACTGCCTGGGCAGCGTCGCTGTTCTTGCACTGTTCTTCCTGGTTCCGCACACAGCTGCATGGCTTGATTTCGTGCAATGGTTACGCCACCTCCCGCTGACGTAGCAGCGCCTGACACCTGCTCTGGCACATCGAGGCGCTCGTCTCAGCAAGCTGTTCCCCCGCACTCTTCGAGCACCTGTACCCGGGTGAACTGGGCGCTGTGCCAGAGGCCTGACCCGGCGCCCGGCCGGACGGGCCGGCGCGCCCGGGGGCATCACCCTCTGCGCCTGCAATTTGCCACTAGAATGCACGTTCGCGGGCGCACGGCAATTTCCTTGCCGGCGATGCTCGCGCCAAAGGTCGGGCCACCGATCCCGCTGCTCAACCGTTTGCCGGAGACAAACCCTTGACCGATCGCCGGACGTTCCACCGCATCCTGGGCGGCGTGCTCGCCGGGGGCGCGATCGGCGTGCGCGCGCAGCCCGCGAACCGCGTTTATCGGGTAGGCGTGCTGCGGCCTACGCCGAAGCCGCCGACGCCCGATCCGGTCTCGGCCGAGGTCGTCTGGGCGAAGACCTTCGCGCGCATGGGCTATCGGGAAGGCCGGAATTTCCACCTCGACCAGCGTTATGCCGACGGCGATCTGCAGCGGCTGCCCGCCCTTGCGCGCGACCTTGTGCAACAGCGGGTCGACGTGATCGTGGCCGTGGCGCCCGCAGCCGTCCGTGCCGCAGCGGAGGCGACGACAACGATTCCGATCGTCTTCTTCGGCAACTTCGATCCGGTGGCCGCCGGCTTCGTGCAGAGCCTGGCGCGTCCCGGCCGCAACGTGACCGGCGTTCTGATTGCCCCGGAGGGTACGCTCGGCGCGAAGAAGCTCGAGCTGCTGAAACTGGCCGTTCCGTCCGCGCGGCGCGTCGCCGTGCTGGAGGCGGAGGATCCGGGTCAGGGCCTCCTCCAGGTGCAGGAGCTGCAGCAGGCGGCGACGGCGCTGGGCCTCGAACTCGCGCCGATCTCCGTGCGCAATCGCGACATCGACGACGCCTTCCGGCGCATTGTCGCGGCCAGTCCCGATGCCCTGTTCGTCATGGCGAACACGTACTTCTGGTCCGGCCGCAAGCCGATCATCGCCCAGACACTGCAGCATCGACTGGCGTCGATGTGGGAGTGGCGCGAGCAGGTGCAGGATGGCGGCCTGATGTCCTACGGCACCAGCCTCGTGGCACGATGGGAACAGGTCGCCGCTTTGTGGACCGTATGCTGAAGGGCGCGCAAGCGGGTGAGACGCCGGTCGATCAGCCGACGAACCTGGGCCTGGCGCTGAACCTCGCCACGGCCAGGGCCATCGGTCTCGCGGTTCCGCGATCGCTGGTGCTGCGCGCTGACGAGGTGATTCGCTGATGCGCTGCGGCGGGAAGTGACCGTCTGCGCTCTTGCCTTTGCCGCCGCCAGTCGGCAAGCTGGCGCGCATCGCCTCTTGCGAGGGTCTTCGGTCATGCCTGCGGCAGCGTTTCCAGCGTGCCCCCGGTCGCCGTGCGGCGGCCCCGTCGACCTGTCGCCCAACCCTGCAGTCGAGCGGACCGGCAGGTTCCCATGGCTTCTGTTTCCGTCGGCCGGCGAGCGGCGCGGCCGGCCGTTCAAGTTGATTCGTCGGGCCTGGTGAACCGAGAGATCGAAACGACGCGATGCACCCATCCGCTGCACAAGCCACCAATGCCTGGTCGATGACCCGGCGCACTTTCCTTCTTGGCCTTGCCTGCGGGATTGCGCGGGCACCGTTCGCGGCCGCGGCGTGGCCAGCGGGCAGAATCGCACGGGTCGGATACCTGGAGTCCGGGGTCGCCTCACGTCAGATCGTCAATTGATCCGGGGGAGGCAATGGCAGGCGAGCACTTCTAGTTCCTGCAGCGCCTTCTGGCAGAAGGCAACATCCCAATGGCAGGTCGCACCCTCGATGCCGACAATCGAACCATTGATACTTGGGTACTCGCTGCCGCAGCAGCAACTGAAGGAGAGCTTCGTGCGCTCGAAATACAAGACAACGCAACTTGCCCGCAGCCTGGTCGGCGCGTTGGTGTTGGCGGCCTGCATGGCGACCAGCCACGCCGCTGGCGAGTTGAATGCATCCTGGCCGGCGCTGATGATCCAGCAGCAGGGCAGCTTCGCCGTCGGCGGCACGGTGACTCGCAGCCCCGGCACCTACGATCCGGATCGCCCCGGTCCGGCGGGCCAGACCTTGCATGGCGACCATGCCAGGGTCTTCTATCAGGTGCCCGTGGATGCCCGCAGGCTGCCGCTCGTGATGTGGCACGGATTCGGACAGTTCGGCAAGACCTGGGAGACCACGGCCGACGGGCGCGAGGGCTTTCAGACGATCTTTCTGCGACGTCGCTACCCGGTCTACCTAATCGACCAGCCCCGCCGTGGCGGTGCAGCGCGCAGCACGGTCGCCGGCACAATCAGCGCGACGCCGGATGAACAGCGCTGGTTCAACATGTTCCGACTGGGCCGCTGGCCAGCGCTGTTTCCGGGTGTGCAATTCTCGCGCGACCCGGAAGCGCTGAACCAGTACTTCCGGCAGATGGTGCCGGATACAGGGCCGTTCGACGCGAAGGTCGTGACCGACGCCGTCTCGGCATTGTTCGACAGGATCGGGCCTGGCGTGCTGGTCACGCACTCGCACAGCGGCGGACTCGGCTGGATCGTCGCCATGAAGAATCCGAACGTGCGGGCGATCGTTTCCTACGAGCCGGGCAGCGGCTTCGTGTTTCCCGTGGGAGAGGTCCCCCCGCCAATGCCCAGCTTGACCGGAGCACTGGAAGGCGTTGCAGTGTCCAAGGAAGAGTTCGCCAAGTTGACGCGCATCCCGATCGTCGTCTACTACGGCGACAACATTCCCACCGAGCCGTCAAAGAATTTCGGGGAAGACAACTGGCGAGTACGTCTGGCGATGGCCAAGCTATGGACCGAGACCATCAACCGACACGGCGGTGATGCGACGCTGGTGCACCTGCCCGGGGTCGGCATCCGGGGCAACACGCACTTCCCGTTCGCCGACCTCAACAACCTGCAGATTGCCGACCTCATGGCCGCGTTCCTCGAACGGAAGAAGCTGGACTAGAACTCAGCCCCTACACTCCGATGCTGGGCGTCAGGACGGTGCGCGGCGCCCGCTTGCGGCCCATGGAGGACATTCGCAAGTGTGCTTTCCAACAGCTTGTTTCTCGGTGGAGGTTGATTTCGATGCGGATCATTCCGGCAGGGTGATCGAATGAACCGCCGACGGTTCATGCTCGGTCTCGTTGGCGCGGCGATGTCCGCTTCGGCGTTCGGCGCCACGCAGCCCGGTCGCGCGCGGATCGGCGTGCTGGGGAGCTCCGAGCGGGGTTCTGCGTCGGCGGGAGTCTACGACGAATTCTTCCGGACGCTCGCCGCGGCGGGCTGGGTCGAAGGTCAAAACCTGGATGTCGACCGGCGGTTCGCCCACGGCGATCTGGAGCGCCATACGCGGCTCGCGGTTGAACTCGTTGCCCTCAAGCCGGACCTCATCGTCGCCCCGACCCAACCCGCCGCGCTTGCGGTCATGAAGGCGACAAGCACCATCCCGATCGTATTCGCGCTCGTCCAGGAGCCGGTGCAATCGGGGCTCGCCGAAACTCTCGCGCGCCCGGGCAGGAACGCAACTGGCATGGCTTCGATCAACACGGACATCCTGGGCAAACGCATCGGGCTGCTTCGCGAGGTCGTTCCGGCAGCGAAGCGCATTGCCGTGCTCTACCAGCCGGACTTCGACCTCAACGCGCACCAGGCCGAACTGGCGGAGCGGATCCTCCGCACGCTGGGTCTGATCGCACTGCGGGTGGCCATTGGTCGACCTGAGACCTTTGCCGCTTCGTTCGAAGCGCTTGCCCGCGAGCGCCCGGACGCCGTACTGGTAATCGAAAATCCGAGCGTGTTCACGAACCGCGTCGACGTCGTGACGCGCATGGCTGTCGCGCGCCTGCCGGCAGTGTACGGCTTCAAGCCTTTTACCCAGGACGGTGGGCTGATGTCCTACTCGGTCGACTTCGCCGACCAATTCCGCCGCGCCGCAGGATATGTCGACCGCATCCTGAAGGGTGCGAAGCCCGGCGAACTGGCAATACAACAGCCGGTGCGCTTCGATCTCACGGTCAATCTGAAGGCCGCAAAGTCCCTCGGCGTCCAGATTCCACCGTCGGTGCTGTTGCGCGCGGACCAGGTGATTGAGTAGTCGAGTCGCCGATGATGGTCTTCTACCGCCGGCACGTCATCCGCATGGACCCGATGCCGGAACCTGTCGCCCGCACCTTCGCCAAGCTGGAGCGCAATGCGCAGGTGTACCAAACGATGAATGGCCCGAGCGAATTCCATGTCGTCGGCAACCTGAAAGACTGGGACATCGTTGCCCGGCTGCCGGAGATCCGGATTCCGACACTGATTACCTCCGGCCGGCACGACGAGGCCACTCCGCTGATCGCCGAGACGGTGCACCGGGGTATCCGCGGCTCGGAGCGGGTGCTCTTCGAGAATAGTTCGCACATGGCGCACGTCGAAGAGGCGGACCGCCACATGACGGTCCTCGACCAGTTCCTCTTTCGCCATGACCTGAATTGACGGTGTTCGCGGCTCCGTCCCACCTCTCGCTCAGCCGGACCGCCCGCCGGCGAAGCACGCGACTGGCGCATCATTCTGCCAGCCGCCCGATCGCCTCCTGCAGGATCCTGATCGCGTCGGCTCTCCCGTTCGCCGTCAGCTTCCGCTGGTCGACGATCAACAGCAGACCGTCCTGCTCCTGACGGATGACGCGTCCCTGCGCATCGCTGCCGTCGCGCAGACCCACCACTCGGTGGGTCCGTACCGGCCTGGCGAAGCCCTTGACGGTGATTGTGCCGGTCTCTTCGGTCAGCACCGCATCGCTGACCAGCGAGCAGGTCTCGTGCGCGATCAGGATGCCGCCCAGGTCGGCGTGCGTCTGGAGGCGCGACGCCAGATTCACCTCGTTGCCGATGATGGTGTAGTCGACGCGCTCGTCGCTGCCGAAATTGCCCACCGTGCAGAAGCCGGTGTTGATGCCGATGCGCAGCTGGAACACGTGCTCCTGGCCGCGTTCGCGCCACTCGGCCTGAAGGTCGCGCATCCGCTGCTGCATCGCGATCGCCATCCTCACGCAGGCGGTGGCGTCCTCTCGCGGGCCGCGGGTCTCCGGGTCGCCGAAGAACAGCATGATGGCGTCGCCGATGAACTTGTCGATGGTGGCGCCGTGCTCGAGAGCGATCGCCGACATCTCCCGCAGGTACTGGTTGAGAAGGCTCGTCAGCTCCTCCGACTCGAGCAGATCGGTGGTTTCGGTGAAGCCGGCGACGTCCGAGAAGAAGATCGTCAGCTTCTTGCGCTGCGAGGCGACCTCGACGCTCTTTTCGCCGCTGAAGATCGACCGGTAGAGCTGAGGCGACAGGTACTTCGCGAACTTCGACGACAGCGATTCGAGCATCCGGTTGTTCTCGCCGGCGAGCGTGTTCGCCCGCTCCGCCTCCTCGACGGCGGCGAGGAGCCTTGCCTGCGTGTCCTTGAGTTCGGTGATGTCGGCGATCACCGTCATCGTGCCTCCCGAGGCAACCCGGCGGCGGCCGACGCGGTAGACGCGGCCATCCGGTGTCCGGTCCTCGAAGCTCGCACCGGACGGGTTGCGCAGGCTCTCGACGCGTTGCGCGACCAGAGCGTCGACGTCGCCGGCTCCGTAATAGCCGTTCCCGGCCAGATGGCGCAGAAGCGCCGGATAGGGGCGGCCTTGTTGCAGCAACTCGCGCGGCACGCCGTAGATCTCGGCGAAACGGTCGTTGCAGACGACGATGTCGAGATTGTCGTCGGTGTAGACGAGGGCGCCGGGCATGTTGTCGAGGGCAACCTGAAGCTGCGCCTCCGTGCGCTCGACCTCGCGCTCGGCCCTGCTTGCGCGCGGTGATGTCGGAGTAGGTCAGCACGAGCCCGCCGCGGACGATGGGCGTGTACTTGACGCTCAGTATCTGTCCTGCGTCGGACTCGTACTCGATTTCGTGCGCTTCGCGCCCGCGGATGCGATCGAGCCGCGAAATCGCCTGTGCTTCGACGTCGCCCGCGCCGTAGTCGCCGCGCCGGGCGTTGAAACGGTAGAACTCGATGATGCCGGTGCCGGGCCGGCACAGCGCCGCCGGATAGCCACGCAGCGTGCGGAATGGCCGGTTGCAGGTAACGAGCTTCAGTTCCCGGTCGAAGATCGCGAAGCCGAAGGCGAGCGTATCGAGGCCCGCGCGGAATTCAACGCAATCC
>CAVOVD010000003.1:0-723405 GCA_963699765.1 uncultured beta proteobacterium
GTCGCAGGGTATCGCGCCGGAGGCGATCAGCGAATTCGTTTCCGCGCCGGGAAGGGGCATCGCCGCCCGTGTCGGTTCGGATGCGAAGCCGACGCTCCTGGGCTCGCTCGACCATCTGGAAGCCGAGGGCGTGGTCCTGCCGCCGGATCTCGTGGCGCAGGCGCGTGCACGCGGCGGGACGCTGGTCGCGGTCGGCAGCGTTGCGCGTCCGCTGGGCATTCTCGCCGTGGACGACACGCTGCGCCCGACCTCGGCCGAGGCCGTGCGCCGGCTGCGGGCCGCGGGCATCGACGTGGTGATGCTCACCGGCGACAACGAGGCGACCGCCAAGGCCGTGGCCGACGCGGCGGGCATCCGGGAGTATCGCGCCGGCGTGCTGCCGGCCGATAAGGCGCAGGCGGTGCGCGATCTGAAGGCACAGGGTGTCGTCACCGGCATGGTCGGCGACGGCATCAACGATGCGCCGGCGCTGGCGGCGGCCGATGTGAGCTTCGCCATCGGCGCGGGTGCGGACATCGCGGTGGAAGCGGCCGACGTCACGCTGATCCGCGCCGACCTGCTGGCTGTGGTCGACGCGATCTCGCTGTCTCGGGCGACGTTGTCCAAGATCCGGCAGAACCTGTTCTTTGCCTTTGCGTACAACGTGCTGGGCATCCCGCTGGCCGCGGTGGGGATGCTGAACCCGGTGGTGGCCGGGGCGGCAATGGCGGCGAGTTCCGTGTCCGTGGTCACCAATGCGCTGCTGCTCAGGCGCTGGCGGCCGGCCGGCACCAACAAGGAGAGCAAGTGATGGAGACCGTAACGATGAACGTCAAGGGCATGACCTGCGGCGGCTGCGTGGCGAGCGTCACCCGCGTACTGCGGGCCGTGCCGGGCGTGACCGAGGTCGCGGTCACGCTGGATCCAGGCGCGGCAAAGGTGAGCTTCGACCCGGCGCGCGCCGCGATTCCGGCGCTGCGCGCGGCGATCGAGGATGCGGGTTTCGATGTCGTCGCCTGAGGCCGGTTGCGCGCAACAGCACCCGACGGTCGCCCGATCGGCGGCCGACGCCGCGGCGCTCGGCAAGCGGTTGAACCGCATCGAGGGACAGGTGCGCGGCATCGGCCGGATGATCGCCGAGGATCGCTATTGCATCGACATCCTGACGCAGGTCTCGGCGGTGCAGTCCGCCCTCGATGCGCTGGCGCTGCAGTTGCTCGAGCATCACCTGCACGGCTGCGTCAAGCACGCGATCAAGTCCGGCGACGGCGACCACGCAATTGACGAGGCGCTCGACCGTGATCCGCAAGTTCGCGCGCTGACGACGGCAGGTGCATTGCCGGTGCCACATGGCGCTGGCATGATGCGTGCGTCGAGGTACGCCTGTCTCGCCGATGTGGCGCCTGAGAGGCAGACCGCGTGCCGGGAGTGCGAGTTTGGACGAATTCATCGTTTCGCTGGTCGCGTTGGCCTGCATTTCACTCGGCGCCTGGCTGGGCATCCGGCTGAGCGCCCGGCTGCCCGCGCATCATCTTTCCGAGTACTCGCGGGAGGTCGTGACCATTGCGATCGGCCTTGTCGCGACGCTGGCGGCGCTGGTGCTGGGCCTTCTGGTCGCGTCCGCCAAGGCATCCTTCGATGCCCGATCCGACGACATCAAGCAAAGCGCCGCCCGGATCATCCTGCTCGATCGCGAGCTGCGCCAGTACGGCGCAGACGCCGCGCCGATCCGCCCGCTGCTCAAGGACCTGGCGCAGTCCAGGATCGACCTCGCATGGGGCTCCACCGGCGATGCGCGCGTCGATCGCCGGCAACATGCCGATTCCGACTCGATCGAGGACGTGCAGCAGCGCCTGCGGGCGCTCGAGCCGCGCAACGACGGCCAGCGCTGGCTGCAGAACCGCGCGCTTTCGCTGTCCTCGGATCTCGCGCTTACGCGCTGGCTGCTGCTCGAGCAAAGCCGCCCCACGGTCTCCCGGCCCTTCCTGGTGGTGCTGGTGCTATGGCTGGTGATCATCTTCGCGAGCCTCGGCGTGTTCGCGCCACGCAACGCCACCGTACGCACGATCATTTTCGTTTGCGCGCTGTCGGTCTCCACCGCCATCTTCCTTATTCTCGAGATGGACCAGCCCTTCGGCGGGCTGATGCAGATCTCCAACGAGCCGTTGCGCGACGCCATCGCCGAATTGGGGCGCTGATGCGTTTCCGCGATGCCGGAGAAAGTGGCAGAATAGCGGGTTCGGGGTGTAGCGCAGCCCGGTAGCGCGCTTGCTTTGGGAGCAAGATGTCGGAGGTTCGAATCCTCTCACCCCGACCAGTCACATGCCAAGCCGGGTCATTGCCGCGTCGAGCATGGCCACCTCACCGTCGCAATGCAATGCGGCGGCGCGTTGCCGGCAGACGAGCAAGGCTTGCCGATCGCCATGGCCGCGTTCGATGGCCGCGAGCGTGCGGCCGATCGACACCTGCAGGTCGGAACAGGGCAGCGGCTCGTCGCGCGTGAAATCGGCCAGCGCGTCGGCGTAGCGTTCGGTCTCGGACCAATCGCCGGCTTCGAGCGAAGTCGCGATGGCGTCGCGAAAGAAGAAAAACTGGCTGTGCCCGAGCGCGCCTTCGCGCAGCAGCTTCTCGCCGGCTGCAAGCGCCGCGCGGCGGTCACCGTCGCTCGCGGCCACCCGCGCCATGGCGCCCAGCACGATGGCGCCGGCAAAGCCATGGCCTGTCTGTCCGGACAGCTGCCAAGCGGCGTCCAGCTGGGCGCGCGCCTCGTCGATTTCGCCCCGACTCGCGTGAATGCGCGCGAGCAGCATGAGGGACAGCGTCTCGAAGCGGCGGGCGCCGATCTCCCGGGCGAGCGTGAGGCTGTGCCCGAGGTGCGGCGCCGCCTGTTCGAAGCGGCCGAGAAACACCAGCACCCAGCCGGTGACCTGGCTGTTCATGGTCTCGGCCAGCCGGTGTCGCAACTCGCGCGCGTCACTGCCGGCGCGCGCGAGGCGGGCAAGCGCCGCGTCGCCATCGCCCAACCATGTCTCGATGATGGCGATCATCGCGTTGTTCATGATGGCGAACCGGGTCAGGCGCTCCCGCTCGCAGATGGCGACGCAGCGCGTGAACGCATCGTGCGCCGAGCGCATGCGTCCCTGCGCGTAGTGCGCGTCCCCCAGGCCGCTGTACGCCTGCGCTTCGCACTCCGCATCGCCTGCGCGCTGTGAGAACAGCAGCGCCTGTTCGTGCTCGGCGCGACAGGCATCGCTCCTGCTCGCGGCAAAATGCAGATTCCCGCGCAGATAATGGATGCGCGCCAGCTCGCGGTCGAGGGCATGGCGCTGCGCCAGCTCCTGCGCGCGATCGAGTGCGTCGAAGGCCGGCGGCAGCGTGCTGGTGAGCCGATGGCCGGCGGCGATGCCGATCCACGCCCCGCAGCGCTCGCGGTCGTCCGCCGCCAGCGGCAGCGAGCGCTCGAATGCGGCGATCGCATCCGGCGCGTTGCCGAGATCGCTGCACAGTTCGCCCTCGAGCATCGCGAGCGCGTGGCGAACCGGCGCAGGGGCGTCGAGTTGCGCGCCGCGGCGGAGCAGGCGCAGGGCGTCGTCGAAGCGCAGCGCCGCCGCTTCGCCACGCGCGGCCGCCAGGTAGGCTGTCGGGGCACGCGGGTCGCCGGCTCGATCGAGGTGTTCCGCATGCAGCGGCGCATCCCGGTCGGCGTACCAGTCCGCGGCGCGCAGGTGCAATGCGCGACGCGCGCTGTGCAGCAGCGACGCATAGGCGCCGTCGCGGATCAGCGCATGCCCGAACATCATCCGGGCGGCGTCCTCGCTCTCCCGGCGCACGAGGTCGCGCGCAACGAGGTTGGCGGCAGCATAGGAAGAGTCGGCGAGCAGGTGCCGCAGCAGGTCGATGCCGAAGCGCTGGCCGATGACGGAAGCCGCCTGCAGCGCCGCCCTGTCCGGGGCAGCGAGGCGGTCGAGACGCGCCATCACCACGCTCTGGATCGTGCCCGGGATCACGGCGCCGTCGGCGCCGCTTTGCAGCAGCTGGGTCAGGAACAGCGGGTTTCCCTGCGCGCGCTCGACGCAGCGCAGCGCCACGTCCGGATTGGTCTCGAGATAGCTGCGCGCAAGCTGCAGCGCGGCGTCGGTCGCAAGCGGCTCGAGGTCGAAGCGCAGGACGCGCTCGGCCGGCCACGCCGGCGTGATCGGATCGCCTTCGTGGCGCGAGGTCAGCACCAGCGTGCATGGCAGCCGCTCGGTGCAGCGCGACCACGCTTCGGCGCAGGCCAGCACCCATGGCGAGGCCCAGTGCAGGTCCTCGACGACCAGCACGCAGGGCGAGGTTGCAGTCGCCGCCTCAACCGCGGTCGCGAGCAGCCGCAGCTTTCCCTGCATCCGGGCGGCATTGTCCATCGCTTCGTAGCGTGCCTGCAGGCGCGGCGGTATTGCCAGCAGGTCCGCCGCGAACGGCTCGTCATCCGCGCCGATGCTGCCGGCGGCGATGGCCTGGTCGAGCGCGGCCCGCCGCGCCGGCGCGTCCGCGTCGTTCGGGATTGCGAGCAGGCTGCAGTAGATGCCGTGGACGGCGTCGCGTCCCTGCGCCGCGCCGAAATCGAGGACGGCGGCCAGGTGTCCGACCTGGCCCTGCCGCTTCGCGATGGCCAGGAACTCCTCGACGAGCCGCGTCTTGCCCAGCCCCGGATCGGCGCAGACGAGCACCGTGGCGCCGGTTCGCTCGCGGGCGACGCGTTCGAGAATCCCGGCGAACCGCGCGGCCTCGCTGGCGCGACCGATCAGCGGGGTCGTGGAAACAGCCGGACCGCGCAGCGCGAGCAGTTTCCACACCGGGAGCTCGCGGTCCAGGCCGCGGATGCGCATGCTTCCCTGCGGCTCGGCATCGACGAGATGGGCGAGGGGCCGGTAGACGTCGTCGGCGATGATGGTTTCGCCGGCGCGGGCGAGCTCGTCCAGTCGCGCCGCGAGGTTCACCGCGTCGCCGGTGACCGTGTAGGTCCGATGCACGCTGCTTCCCGTATCGGCGGCCACCACTTCACCGCTGGCCACGCCGACGTGCGCGAACAGCGGACGGCCGAATTCCGAGGACAATGCTTCCATCGCCGCATGGATGCCGACCGCCGCCCGCAGCGCGCGCAGCGAATCGTTGCCATGGGCGAGCGGCGCGCCGAACACGCCCATCACGGCGTCGCCGATGTGCTTGTCGATCGTGCCGCCGCACTCGCCGATCAGCGCATCGACCAGTTCGAAGTAGCGCGAGAGCAGCCGGTGCACGTCCTCCGGGTCGAGCTCGCTCGACAGGGCGGTGTAGCCCGACAGGTCGGCGAAGAGGACGGCGACCTGCCGCCGCGCGGCGGAGGCCGCCGCCGGCGCCGCGGCACCGAGCGCGGCGCCGCATTGCGGGCAGAACCGCGCGTTCGCCGGCACGGCGGCGTGGCAGCGCGGGCAGGCGTTCGCGTCGGGCGGCATCGGAGAACATTCTGCCACGCGGTCCGCACGGTGTTTCGGGTGGCGTGGCGTCGGGGGCAGCGGTCTAGAGGCGTCGCGCCGGTCAGGCCCCGCCCCGGAAGCAGGACAGTCCCCACGGGGTCAGCTTCATTGGCAGATGATAGTGCTGCTCCGGGTCGGCGATGCCGAACCGGAAGATCGCGATGTCCAGAAACGGCACCGCAGGCAACGCGATCGGCACGTTGCGATAGAACTCCGCGACATGAAAATGCGCAGCGTAGTAGCCGGGAACGAAACGTGCCCCGAGAGCCGGGTCATCCAGAACTCCGCTCGGAGCAATCTGCCCGGACGCGATCAGGCGCTGTGGCCCCAGCGCGTGCAATTCGACGCGCATGCCCGCCGCGACCAGACCCCGGGAGACATCGACGACGTGGATGGATATTCCGGGCATCACGATCCTCGGTCCTGCGTGCAAGACCCGCGCACGATACCGCAGATCCAATGCGATTTCTACGCGACGCGGTTGCCGCGGACCTGCTCGAGGCAGGCGCGTATGTCGTTCGCCAGCATCTCGGCCGCAATCCGCGCGATCCTGGGCAACGGCCGACGCGCGCTGATTGCCACGCCAACCGACTGCGGGCGCGCGTCCTTGTCGCGGATCGGAATGAAGCGCAGCGTCCCTGCCGCTATCTCGGGCGCGGCGTCCAGTTCGGAGGTGATGGCCACGTGGCTGGCGCCCAGGACCAGCCTCTTGACCAGTTGCAGCGAATTGGTCACCACCGGCGGTTCGCCTTCGGAGAACAACCACGCATGGCGGGACTCCAGGTAGCGCCGGATGGTAAGCGAGCGGCCCTGGACCGCGAGCGGATAGGCCGCGACTTCCTTGAGCGCGACCTGCCTTTGCGCGGCTAGAGGATGGTCCGGCGCGACGACGCATCCCAGCGGCAGTCCAGTCGACCAGATGATGTGCAGGTCGCGTTGCGGTTTGAAATTGAATGCGATGGCGATGTCGAGCGCACCCTCGACGAGAGCGCTCGTCGCCTGGTCGGTGCTCATGATGTCGATTTCGAGCCGGATGCGGGGGTACTGTCTGGCCCAGCGGCCGACGAAAACGGGCAGGAACCCATTGACGTGGCTGTCCATTGCGGCCAGCTTCAGCCCCCCCTGCTCGACGCCCTGCAATTGTCTGATCTCGAGCCATGCGCGACTGACGTCGGCCCGCCAGCGGCGCGCCAGGACGACAATGATCTCGCCGGCGGCAGTCAGGCGCATGCCGCGGGGTTGCCGTTCGAACAGCGGCACGCCTAGATCGGACTCGAGCAGCAGAATCTGCCGGTCGATCGCCGACGCCGAAATGCTGAGCTCCTTGGCCGCGCCCTGGATCGACCCCGCCTTCGCCACTTCTTCGGCATAGCGCAGCTGCTTCGGCAGGATCTGGGTGGGCTGGCGATTTGCAGGCATGCTAATTTTTCGAACGCACCATTGCTTATTCTGATATAGACCGCAATGCAAACGCAAGCGCACACTGCATCCCGTCATTGCAGAATGGGACAGTGCCGTGAACGCCGTGGGGATCGAAAAACAGGAGCGCGGGCGAGCGCCGCAGGCGACCTTGGCGGAAGTCAACGCCGCGACGCCGGAAGCATTCGTCCGGACGCTGGGCGGAATCGTCGAGCATTCTCCCTGGGTCGCCGAAGACGTCTGCGCGATGCGTCCCTTCGACTCGGTCTGGTCGCTTCACGCCGAAATGCTCAAGCGGATCGAACGCGCCCCGCTGGTGCAGCAGATCGAACTGGCGCGGATGCATCCCGAACTCGCGGGGCGCGAGGCCGAGACCGGCAGCCTGACCGCGGATTCGAGCAGCGAACAGGGCCGACTCGGACTATTGTCGCTGAGCAAGGACGATCATGCGCGGCTGACCCGCCTGAATCGCCAGTATCGCGCCAAGTTCGGCTTTCCCTTCATCATCGCCGTTCGCCTTCACGCGAACCTGCAGTCGATCTTCGCCGCGTTCGAACGGCGCCTCGCACGCGACCCGGGGAGCGAAATGGCGGAGACGCTGCGCCAGATCGGCGAGGTCATGCGGGGGCGGCTGGCGCGCATGTTCGGGACCCCGCTGGGCTGGCTCAGCACGCACGTGCTCGACAACGTCGCGGGAAGACCGGCCGCGGGGGTGACGTTCGACCTATCGGTGCAGGACGGCCGCGACTGGAGGCACCTGCGCACCGGCAGAACCAACGAATTCGGCCGAACCGATTGTCCGGTTCTGGCCGACGTCGACATGGAGCGGGGCGTTTATCAGTTCGAGTTCCATCTCGGCGCCTACTTCCGTGAGCGCGGGGAGCCCCTTTCCGATCCGCCGTTTCTCGATCGCGTGCCGGTACGCGTGGGGATCGCGGACCCGGACGCGCACTATCACGTGCCGCTCGTATGCACGCCCTGGACCTACAGCACCTATCGGGGAGGCTGAGCGTGGCAACCGGACGCGGCCATGAACTTAAGCTCGACAACATCACCAAGCGGTTCGGCGATGTCGACGCAGTGCGCGACGTTGAACTCACCGTCGCCGCAGGTGAATTGGTCGCGCTGCTTGGACCCTCAGGCTGCGGAAAGTCGACGCTGCTGCGAATCATCTCCGGGTTCCTCCCGCAGTCCGAGGGGCGCATCCTGTTCGACGGAAAGAGCGTCGATCACCTGGGTTCGAACCGTCGCGGCGTGGGCATCGTGTTCCAGAATTACGCGCTGTTTCCGCACATGACCGTGCGGCAGAACGTAGCCTATGGCCTCGAAGTCCAGCGCAAGGCGCGCGCCGGCATTGCTGCGCGTGTGGGGGAAATGCTGTCGCTGGTGCAGATGTCGGAATTCGCGGACCGCTTTCCCCGTCAGCTTTCCGGCGGTCAGCAGCAGCGCATTGCCCTCGCGCGTTGCCTTGCCGTCGATCCGCAGATCCTGCTTCTCGACGAACCGTTCGGCGCGCTCGACAAGAACCTGCGCCTGGATATGCAGATCGAGGTGAAACGGCTGCAGCGCGAATACGGCATCACCACGATCCTGGTCACGCACGACCAGGAAGAGGCGCTGTCGATGGCCGATCGCGTGGCGGTGATGAGTCGGGGCCGCATCGAACAGGTATCGGCGCCGACCGAGATTTACGATAGGCCGCGCACGTTGTTCGTCAACCAGTTCGTCGGCACCTCCAACACCTTCGGGGCGGTGATCGAGGACGGGTCCGGTGAACAGGCCAGCGTGCGGCTGGCCGGCGGCGAACTCGTGACGGCTGCCGTGATCGAGCCCGTCGCGGCCGGCGCGTCCGCGACCGTGAGCATTCGTCCCGAGCAACTGCAGCTGGTCGACGCGCCAGCCGCCAACGCGCTCGCCGGCATCATCACGGCCGCCATGCCAATGGGCCCGGTGGTTCTCTACGACATTCGTGGCGGCGGCGGGACGGCGTTCAGAGTAAGCATGCCGCGTGCGGAAGGCTCCCCCATCCTGGCGGCGGGGCGGTCGGTGTTCGCCGTCCCTGTCGGTGAGGCCCGTTTCCGCGTGTACCCCGCCGTTTCGCCAACCCAGTCCGTAACCTGACTTCCAACCGAGGAGATCGATATGACGACGAAAACTCACCTGACACGCCGGGAGCTGCTGCAGACCCTTGCCGCGCTGGGCGGGGCGGCCTTGATGCCCAGGTATGCCCTTGCGCAAAGCGGCACGCTTGTCGCAGCGACCTTCCCGGGCACCTGGAACGAGGCCCAGCGCACCATCCTCAAGCCGGCGTTCGAAAAGGCCACCGGCGGCTCGGTGACGCAGTCGATCATCCTCGGCACCGACCAGGTCTCGCGACTTGTGGCCGCCAAGGGCAAGACGCCGCCCTTCGACGTGGCGATCTTCGACTCGCCGCAGGTGCTCGACGCGACGAAGCAGGGACTCATCGCCGAATACCCGGTCGCCAAGTCGACGAACTTCAAGGATCTCCTGCCGCCGTTCCAGGACAAGTGGGGACCGAAGATCTCGATGCAGGTGATCGGCATCGCCTACAACCCGAAGAAGATAAAGACGCCGCCGAAGCAGTGGTCCGACCTGTGGGATCCGAAATACAAGGGGCGGGTGGGCCTGACGGCGCTCAACAGCCAGCTCGGCATCGCGTTTCTCGCGGAATTGAATCGCGTGCGCGGCGGCACCGACGAGAACTTCGATCCCGCCTTCAAGGCGTTGCGCGAATTGTTGCCATCGGTCGGTGCCATCGCGGCCAACCTCGGCGCCTATGCCACGCTGTGGCAGCAGGAGCAGATCGACATCGCGCCCTACAATTTCAACTTCGTGCAGACGCTTAAGGGCAAGGGCGTGCCGGTCGAATTCGTCGTGCCGGAGTCCGGCGCGGCCGGCTGGGATACGAGTCTGCACATCGTCGCCAACACGGCGAACGCAGAACTCGCCTTCAAGTACATCGATCTTGCCATCGACGCGGCGGTGCAGGCGGCGATGATGAAGCCGCCATTCGACGTCATTCCGACCAATGGAAAGGTGAAGCTGGACGGAGCGATTACCCAGTCGCTCGCCAAGACACCGGCCGACCTGGCGAAGATCCGCGGTTTCGACTGGGCCAGGCTCAATCCGCAGCGGGGTGAATTGATCGAGCGGTTCAACCGCGAGATCAAGGTCTGATCTTCCACCGGCCGTGAAACTCAACCCGTCCCAGCTCACGCTGCCGCTGGCGGCGCTGTTCGTCGCGTTTTTCGTGGCGCCGCTGTGCGTGCTGTTCGCGCTCTCGCTGGCGACGGAACAGGGGGCGGGTGATTTCACCTTGGCCAATTACACGACGTTCTTCGGCGATCGATACCACTTGTCGATCCTGACCGACACGCTTTGGCTGGGGGTGAAATCCACGCTGGTGTGCCTGGTGTTCGGCTTTCCGATCGCCTGGGTCTGCGCGCGGGCGCAGGCGCGCTGGCAAAGCGTGCTGATCTTCCTGGTGATCCTGCCCATCCTGACCAGCGTGGTGGTCCGCACATTTTCGTGGATCGTGATTCTCGGGCGGCAGGGAGTGCTCAACCAGATCGTGCTTGGGCTCGGACTCACCGACGAACCGCTCAAGCTGCTGTTCACCGAGACCGGTGTGATCATGGTGCTCGCGCAGGTGCAGATGCCGCTGATGGTGCTGCCGATCCTGACCGTGCTGTCGCGCATCGACCCGAATCTCGGCGACGCGTCGCGCGCGCTCGGTGCTGGCGAGTGGCGCACGCTCTGGCGGATCACCATGCCGCTTGCAATGCCCGGCATCCTTGCAGGATGCATCCTGACCTTCGCGGCCTGCATCACCGCGTTCGTCACCCAGACGCTGATCGGCGGAGCGCGCCTCATCTACATGCCGTTGCATATCTACCAGCAGGCGGTCGGGGCCAACAACTGGCCGTTCGCCGCAGCCATCTCCGTGATCTTCATGGTGGCGGTCCTGCTGGTCGTGGCGGCGCTGAACGGTTTTGGGCGACGGTTCGAGCGCTATGCCTGAGCGCCGAAACGTGGTCGATATCGAGGCTTGGTCGCTGCGCGCGGCTTTCGGGTTGCTCGCTGCCGTCGCCATGATATTTCTCGTCGCGCCGACGCTCGTCGTGCTGCTCACCTCGTTCACCGCGTCCGAGTCGCTCAAGTTCCCGCCGGACGGATTGTCGTTCCGCTGGTACATCGCACTGCTCGATGCCGACCAGATGCAGCGAGCCGCGTGGAACAGCCTGATCGTCGCGATATGGACCACCGTGATCAGCGTCGTGCTCGGCACGATGGCGTCGATCGCGATCGCCCGCAGCAAGCGCCCCTGGGTACGCGCCTGCGACGTGCTGTTCATGTCGCCGCTGCTGCTCCCGGCGCTCGCGTTCGGATTCGCGGCGCTGATCTACATCAATCAGGCGGGTTTCCAGCCGAGCCTGACGTTTCTGGTGCTGGGCCATGTCATCGTCTGTGTTCCCTTCGTGCTGCGCACCACGGTGGCCGCGCTCTCGCAACTCGACCCGGCGCTGCTGGACGCGTCGCGCAGCCTCGGCGCCGGGGAATGGGCGACGTTTCGCCGCGTCACCCTTCCGTTGATCGGCAAGGGCATCTCCGCTGGCGCCTTCCTGGCGTTCATGGCGTCGTTCGACAACGTGCCGGTTTCACTCTTCCTCGCGGATGCCCGCACGGAGGTGCTGCCCATTCATCTCTGGCAGCAGATCGAGTCGAATCTCGACGTCAGGACTGCCGCCGTGTCCGGGGTGATCGTCGTCTTCACGCTGGCGTTGATGATCGTTGCCGAGCGGATGGCCGGGCTGACGCGGCAGATGCGCTAGCGGCCCGCTGACGCCGCCGCCGGTGCCGCAGGGCCGAGCGGAGATCGCGACGACCGGGAGGCCCGTCTTGCATCACCTGTCGAACTCCCGGCAAACTGCAGCAGGTTCTCGCCACCGGGCAGGGAGGCGAAGTGTTCGAGGCGCGCGGAGCGGACTCCTGTCAGGACTGCAGGGAGGAGTTGACGGAAAGCGCCTGGGTGACGGACAAACCTGCTTTCGACTTTCGATGGAGTTCCAGCCAGCATGCCGACCCGAATCTACCTGGTGCGCCACGGCGCCACCTCGCTCACCGCCGAAGACCGGTTCGCCGGCTCGACCGACGTCGACCTGTCCGACGAAGGCCGTCGGCAGGTCGCCGCCCTCGCCGAACGGCTGAAGGGCGAGAATCTGGATGCCGTCTACGCCAGCCCGATGCAGCGCACGATGGATACCGCGCGCATCCTGGCCTCTCCGCATGGTCTGGAGCCCAGGCCCGAGCCGGGCCTGCGGGAGATCGATTACGGGCGCTGGGAGGGACTGAGCCGATCGGAGGTCGAACGCGTGTTCCAGGCCGAGTACGACATCTGGCAGGAAGACCCGTTCACCATTGCGCCCATCGATGGCGAATCCGGAATCAACGTTCTCAACCGCGCATTGCCCGTCATGCGCCGCATCGTCGAGCGGCATCGGCATCGCGCCGTCCTGATCGTTTCCCACAAAGGCACCAATCGGCTGCTGATCAGCAGCCTGCTCGGCTTCGACATGCGAGCGTATCGCGACCGGCTCGACCAGAGTCCCGCGGCGCTGAGCATCCTCGATTTCATGAGCGAGGTGCGCGCGCGCCTTCGGTTGTTCAACGACGTATCGCACTACGAAAATGTCCCGGAGCGCATTCTGACGCAGCGGCTGTCGGGCTGGTGGGGACGCCAGTGAACCCGGCAGTGCGCCGGATCGAAGGGGCCCGTTGCAGCCGACCAGGGGCATGACCATGGGCGTGCCGGGCCAGTATCCGCCTTGTTCACACGACGCCGTTTTGGATCCAGGCGATCAGGGGCCGGAAAAAGCAGTCATAATGCGTCCGCTCCCCGGCATGACCCCTGCGCCGTCGCGCGCCCGATGGCGTTCAGGCTGCATCGGTGATCGTGCCGCCACCGATTGCCGCCAAAGGCCATGACGACACTGCAGACAAGACTCAAGTCCCTCGGCGCCGAAGGCCTCGCCGGGCTCCGCCGCGGGATCGAGAAGGAGAGCCTGCGTGTCCGTCCGGACGGCAGGCTCGCCGCCACGCCGCATCCGCGCGCGCTCGGCGCGGCGCTGACGCATGCGCACATCACGACCGATTTCAGCGAGGCCCAGCTCGAACTCATCACCGACGTGCACGCGACGGCGTCGTCGTGTCTGACCGAGCTGACTCACATCCACCAGTTCGTCTATCGGCGCATCGGCGACGAGTTGCTCTGGTGCGGCAGCATGCCCTGCGGGCTGCCGAGCGAGGACGCGATTCCCATCGCCCGGTACGGCGAATCGAACGTGGGCCGCGCCAAAAGCGTCTACCGCACGGGACTCGCGTACCGTTATGGCCGGCGCATGCAGACGATCTCGGGCGTCCACTACAATTTCTCCGTCGCCGATGTCTGCTGGTCGCGCGCGGGCTACGGCGATGCGAACGTTGCGTATTTCTCGCTGATCCGCAATGTCAGGAGGTACGCGTGGCTGCTGCTGTACCTGTTCGGCGCTTCGCCCGCCGTCTGTTCGTCGTTCGTGGAGGGACGCGAGCATCAGCTGCAGGAATTCTCGCCCGGTACGCTCTACCTTCCCTATGCGACCTCGCTGCGGATGGGCCGGCTGGGCTACCAGAGCGCAGCGCAGGATGCGCTCGACGTGAGCTACAACGACCTGCCCAGTTATGCGGCCTCGCTCGAGGAGGCGATGACCAGGCCGCATCCCCCCTACGCCGCGGTCGGCGTTCGCGATGGCGACGAATACCGGCAGCTGGCTACCAGCCTGCTGCAGATCGAGAACGAGTTCTACGGTTCCGTGCGGCCAAAGCGCGTAGTCCAGCGCGGCGAACGACCGCTGCGGGCGTTGCGCGCGCGCGGCGTGCAGTACGTCGAGGTCCGCGCCATGGATCTCGATCCCTTCTGCGCCATCGGCATCACGCCGACGACCGTTCGCTTTCTCGACCTGTTCCTGCTGCGCTGCCTGCTCGGCGACAGTCCGCCGGATTCGCCGGAGGAGATCACGGAGCTGGGGCGCAACCGGCTTCTGGTGGCTTCGCGCGGGCGCGAGCCGGGGTTGCGCCTCAGCCGCAACGGCGACTCGGTCGGGCTGGACGAGTGCGTGTCGACGCTGCTGCGCGAATGCGAACCGATCGCCGTGGCGCTGGACGCGGCGCACGGGGGACGCGACTACAGGGAGGCGCTCGCGGCGGTCGGCCGCACTGCGGAGAATCCGGAGACGCTGCCCTCTGCCCGCGTGCTCTCGGCGATGCGGGAGCAGCACGACGGATCGTATTTCCGCTTCGCGCTCGAGCAGTCGCAGCGTCATCGGGCAACGCTGCTGGCCGAGCCGATGGCCGCGGAGATCGACGAGCTTTTCGTTCGTCTGGCCGAGGAGTCGCTCGAACGCCAGCGGGCGATCGAGGCCGAGGACCGGATGCCGTTCGACGAGTTCCTGACGCGCTACACGTCGCCGGAGTCGCTTCGCGTCTAGCGACTGGCAACCGGCCCGCGCGGCATCGTCAGCCGCGCCCGGCCAGCACGTCGTCGAGCCAGTCGAAGACCACGCCTTCCCAGAGCGTTGCACCCAGCCCGCTGCAATGCCCTCCCGCGCCTTCCGACGCGGAGAAGCGGTGCAGGCGCCTGTCGCAGGCCAGGAGTTCGAAGAGCCTGCCGCTCTGCGATGCGAAATCGCCTTCGCCTTCGGTGAGCAGCGTCGGGCAGCGGATCGACCCGGCCGTGTCCTCGATGCTGTAGGCGGGCTGCAGGCGCAGGAAATCGCCGACCGTGGCGGCGCCCATCGTCGCCATGCGCGCGCCGAAATACTCGCGCTTGTGCGGGTCTTCGAGCAGTTGCTGCAGCTGCCGGTCGGTCGCGGCGTCGGCGGCGAGCACCCGGTCCCATTGCGCCTGGCTGAACATTTTCGGCACGATTCGCGACACGAATTCCACCTGTCCCGGATCGCAGACCAGCGCCGCGAGGCGGTGTTCGACCGTCGCCGCGCGGGGCGCCAGATAGCCGCCCATGCTGCGGCCGATGAGCGCCAGCGCGCCCGGCTCGATGCCGGGCTGCGCGAGCAGCCAGTCGATGACTGCCGCGACCACCACTTCGAAATCCGGCCGCATGGGCACGCGATGCTCGTAGAGCATGCCGCCCTGACCGGGGCCGTCCCACAGCAGCACGTTGTAGCCGCGCGCCAGCGCCATGGTCGCGGTTGCCGAGTACCCGGCCTCGGCGGTCGAGTCGAAGCCGCAGGGAGCGAGCACTGTGCGCCGTGGCCGGACCTCGCCCGGCGGACGCATCAGGTATGCGGTCATGCTTGCGGCGCCAAACGGAATCTCGGCGATGGTCGTGACCCAGGGCAGCAGCGGCAGCGCCCGGCGAAACGCCTGCCGATGCGCGCGCCACCCCTGTTGCAGGCGGGCATCGTCGAGATCGTGGCGGATGAAGAAGATCGCCTGGCGCCAGTATTCAGTGCTGCGCAGGTAGGCGCGCGCGGCGCTCACCGGATGTCCGCCGCGCTCGCTCGCCTCACCCGCCTCGAACGACTTCTGCGCCAGCGCGTTCCACTGCGCATGCCAGCTCGCGTAATCGCCGGGAACGACGCGCCGCGCGGTGGCCAACGCCTCGCCAATGTCGGCAGAGCCCGAATAGGCGGCCGTGACGGTGCGTTGCAGCTGGCCATCCATTTCCGGGTCGTCGAGGGCGAAGTTCACCATGGTGTCTCCGATTCGTCGATTCTGCGCATTGCGCGGCGCCCGCGCAAGACTACGAGCAATCGGAGCGCTCCGGAACAGTCCGCCGACGCATCGGGACAGCGGCCCAGGTGCGCGCGACAGCCGTCAGTTTTCCTGGCGCTGCGCCAGGTAGCGCAACCGCGCCTCGTGCTCGGCCTCGACGTCCCTGATCTCGCGCATCACGCCGTGGACATCGGCCAGCCGCGCATCTTCCGCGACGTGGCCGCTGAGGACGACGGCGTCGTGCAACTGACCACGTTCGTAATGCTGCCAGATCTCGCGGCCGTACTGCGTCGACGCGAGCGCGGGGGCGAACCGGCTGAAGTATCCGGTGATGTTGTCGACGTCGCGTCGCAGCATCGCGGCGGCGTTGTTGTTGCCGGCGGCGTCGACCGCCTGCGGAAGATCGATGATTACCGGACCGCCGCGATCGACCAGCACATTGAACTCGGACAGGTCGCCGTGGATGATGCCGGCGCGAAGCATGCGCACGATCTCCCGGATGAGCAAGGCGTGGAAGGCCAGCGCGTCGTCCTCCTCCATCACCACGTCGTTGAGCCTGGGCGCCGGTTGGCCGTCGGCGTCGACGAGCAGTTCCATCAGCACCACGCCTTCAAGGAAGGCGTAGGGACGCGGCACGCGCACGCCGGCGGCGGCCAGCCGGTACAGCGTGTCGACCTCGACGCTTTGCCAGGCATCCTCCTGCGCGCGGCGGCCATAGCTGGTGCCCTTGGCCATTGCCCGTGCCTGGCGGCTGTTCCTGGTGTTGCGGCCTTCCCGGTACTGCGCGGCCTGCCGGAAATTGCGCCGGTTCGCATCCTTGTAGACCTTGGCGCAGCGCAGTACCTCGCCGCAGCGCACCGCGAAGACCGTGGCCTCCTTGCCGCTCATCAACTGCCGCTCGACAGAATCGATCAGCCCCTCGTGAACGAGCGGCAGCAGCCGCGCCGGCGTTTTCAAGGCGCTTGCCTAGGCCTTGGGACGTGGATGAAAAAGCGCCGGGGTCGCGGCCGGACGGGTCGCCGACCCGCGCGCCTGCGTGTTTCCGCTTCCGGTCGTGGCATGGCCATTCGACCGCGGTTGCGCCTGGCCGCCGCTGCGCGGCTGCGGCTGACCCGGGCCGCGCGCCTGCGATTCGCCGTGATTGCGCGATTGGGATTGCCCGTGGCCGGGCGAACGCGGCTTCGCCGTTGCGTTCGCGGGTTTTCCGGCCGACGGCGGCCGCTGTCCCGTTGCGGGAGCGCCGCGCCGGTCGTGCGCGTTCCCGTTGCGGCGCGCAGGTACCGGTCCCTGCGCCGCACGCGGTCGTTGGCCCTGTCCCTGCCCGCGTCCGCGCTGCGTGAACACCGGCTGCGCGACCGCGTTCGGATCGGGTTCGAAACCGGCGATCACCTGCCTGGGTATTGAGCGCTTGATCAGGCGTTCGATGTCGCGCAGGAATACCTGCTCGTCGACGCAGACCAGCGAGATGGCCTCGCCGTCCGAGCCTGCGCGTCCGGTACGGCCGATCCGATGGACGTAGTCTTCCGGGACATTGGGCAGATCGTAGTTGACGACGTGCGGCAGCTGGTCGATGTCGATGCCGCGCGCCGCGATGTCGGTGGCCACCATGACTTCGACAGTGCCCGCCTTGAAATCGGCCAGCGCGCGGGTACGCGCGTTCTGGCTCTTGTTGCCGTGCAGGGCGACGGCGCCGATGCCGTCGGCGTGCAGCGAACGGACGAGCTTGTCGGCGCCGTGCTTGGTCCGGGTGAACACCAGCACCTGCTGCCAGCGATGGTGACCCACCAGCCACGCCAGCAATTTGCTTTTCTCCTCGCGATTCACCGGATGCACGCGCTGCGCGATCGCATCGACGGTGGAATTCGGCGGCGTGACCTCGATCACCCGCGGCCGGTTCAGCAGCCGGTCGGCCAGCGCCTTGATCTCGGCGGAGAAGGTGGCCGAGAACAGCAGGTTCTGGCGCTGCTTCGGCAGCAGCGCGAGCACGCGCTTGACGTCGGGGATGAAGCCCATGTCGAGCATGCGGTCGGCCTCGTCGAGGACGAAGATCTCGATGCGCGAGAAATCGACATTGCCCTGGCCGTGGTGGTCGAGCAGGCGGCCCGGTGTTGCGACCAGGATGTCGACGCCGCGCTTGAGTTGGGTGGTCTGCGGCCCGAGGCTGACGCCGCCGAACAGCACCATCGACGTCAGCTTCAGATGCTTGCCGTAGACCCTGATCGATTCCTCGACCTGGGCGGCGAGTTCGCGCGTCGGCGTGAGAATCAATGCGCGCAGCGGCTTGCGCGCGCCGCCAGCGTACGGCGACGGGCGCGTGGAGAGCCGCTGCAGCATCGGCAGGACGAAGCCCGCCGTCTTGCCGGTGCCGGTCTGGGCGCCGGCGAGCAGGTCGCCGCCTTCGAGGACGACGGGGATGGCCTGCGCCTGGATGGGGGTGGGGGTGGTGTAACCCTGTTCGGCGACCGCGCGCAGCAGCGCTTCGGACAGCCCGAGTGTGGAAAAGGACATGAATGCTTTCGAATGGGTGCTCGGCCATTCACCCCCAGCGGGGGTGGCCAGTCACAGCCAAACGGAAATGGTACGGAGGTCGGAATCGACTGCGGCAAGGGGACTGGAACAAGGGCCGCAATTGCAATTATACCCTGACAAGGGGCGCTCGGGGCCGGTGACCCGATGCCCGCTGCAGTTGCCCGGCAATTGCTGACCGGGCGTTGCCCGGTGACATGATGGTACGGTCCAAAGCAGGTGAAATAATGCTTTGCAACAATGGGTTATCGGTTGATCTAAAAATCAAATGTCATTGATTTGAAAGAATGATTTGATTCTGCCTGCTCTTGTCACTATCTTGTGGTTGTGCGACGCAACATCGATTTGATTTACAAGTCGCCGACCCGTAAATGACCCACAGGAGTTCGAAATGCGGTCCAACCGCTTGCAAGCCGACGACGTCAGTGCTTTCCACCTGCTCACCAAGGCACTGGCCTTCCAACCCACGGGCCCCTTCGCGTCGTCCGCGACCGCCGGTTCGGCCCGGCGCGCGTCCTTCACCCGATTCGGCAGGGGGCTCGGCTCGGCGATCCGCGAACGGCTCGCCGGCCAGACGCCGCCGGCATTCACCCACGACGACCCGGCGAAGCACCCGCTGTATGGCCAGGTGCTTCGCGCGACACTGGATCGCGAAACCGCAAAGGCGATGTTTTTCAGCGGCTGGTGGATGCGCGCCGCGCTCGTCTCAGCGGTCGCAGCGGTGTCCGGCGTGATCTTCCTGTTCACGGGTGACGTGAAGCCGGTCCCTGCGCTCGCGCTGGCCATCGGCGGCAGCCTGCTCGCGCCCTATTCGATGCGGCGCATGCTGGCGATCGCCGACCGCGCCTAGCGCGGCTTGCCGGCGCCGAGACCCGGCGATTTTTTGCCGGGTTGCCGGCGTCCGGTTGCCGGCGCGCTGCCCGACCAGACCTCGCGCAGCACTTCGAGCAGCGCCGCGAGCAATGGATCCTCGCCCTGCGCCGCGGTGTGCACCAGCCAGAGCTTGGTCGTGACCGTGCGGCCGGTCCAGATCAGGCTGCGTCCGGAGGCGACCGAATTCGCGGCGAACTCGTCGCGGATGAGGCTGATCCCCACACCCGACTCGACCAGGTTGTTGATCACCAGCTCGGTGTCGGCCTCGATGATGCGTTCGGGCTGCGGCACGCCCTCGCCGAACAGTCCCAGAACCAGTTGATGGTGCGAACTGGGCTCGGGGGCGACGATCCACGGTTGCTGCGCGATCAGCTCCCACGGCGCATCGGCCAGCCGGTCGGCCCAGGCAGCGGGCATGGTCACGCGGTAGACGACGTCGCGCAACGGCAGGCCGGTCAGGTCCGCCGGCAGCTCCCCGAAGTAGAAGCTCGCGTCCAGCGTGCCGTCGCGCACACCCGCGATGGCGTCGCTGGACATGACCTGGTGCAGGTCGAGTTCGAGCTGCGGATGCCGTTCCAGCATGCGCAGCATCAGTTCGCCAACCCGCAGCGTTGCCGGGTCGAGCACGGTGCCGATCTTGAGGTTTCCCGTCGGTCGGCCGCGCAGGTCCTGCGCCAGATGCGCCAGCCTGTGAACCGCCGCGATGATCTGCTCGGCTTCGGCGAGCAGGCGCCGGCCGGACGGCGTGAGGGTCATTCCCGACGACGAGCGCTCGAACAGGATCACGCCGAACTCCTCCTCCAGAGCCTTGATGTGGCTGGACAGCGCCGGCTGGCTGAGATGGAGTGTTTCGGCAGCCCGGGTCAGGTGACCCGACTGCGCGACGGCGGCAAAGGAGCGGAGGTGGTGGAGTTCCAATTGAATCCGATCGCGCCGGCCCGGCGGCCGAAAAGAGCCGGTGCGGGACCTGCATAACCGGCCACGGCGACCTGAACGGTCGTGGCCTCGTTGCCGGATTCGATGATTCTAACGCAACGATGCTGCAACGCACAAAACGGCCGGCCCGCAGTCCGGCGCGCGCAGGGCCGGCGACTACTCCTTCACCGCCCCGGTCATCGCCGACACATAGTGCTCGACGAAGAACGCGTAGAGGATCACCAGCGGCAGCGAGCCCACCAGCGCTCCTGCCATCAGCGAGCCCCAACGGTACTGGTCGCCGTCGGTGAAGGCGGAAAGGATGGCCACCGGAACGGTCTTCTTCTCGGTGCTGTTGATGAAGGTGAGCGCGTAGATGAACTCGTTCCAGCACAGCGTCAGGCAGAAGATCGCCGCCGAGATCAACCCCGGAACGGCCAGCGGCAGGATGATCTTCACCAGGATCTGCCAGCGCGTCGCGCCGTCGATCAGCGCGCACTCCTCGAGCTCGTAGGGAATGGTCTTGAAGTAGCCCATCAGCAGCCAGGTGGAGAACGGGATCAGGATCGTCGGATAGGTCAGGATCAGCGCAAAGGGCGTGTCGAACAGCCCGTACTGGAACACGACCGTCGACAGCGGGATGAACAGGATCGACGGCGGCACCAGGTAGGCCAGGAACACCGCGCCGCCGACCCAATGCGCGCCCTTGTAGCGGATCCGGGTGATCGCATACGCGGAAAAGACGCTGGCGATCAGCGACAGCACGGTCGCCGATACGGCGATGAACATCGTGTTCCACAGCCACAGCGGGTAGTCGGTTTTGAACAGCAGGTCCTCGATGTGCGAGAAGGTCGGATTGAGCGTGAAGAACGGGTTGTGCGTGTCGAGATCGAGCAGATGCTCCTTCGGCTTGATCGCCGTCATCGTCATCCAGTAGAACGGGAACATCAGCACGAAGACGATCAGCCCGAGCGGCATGTAGACGCGCACCAGCCGCTGCGGCAGCGTGGTCAGGTAGTGCATGCCCTCGCTGTCGTCGGACTTCGAGTGGTCTTCCGCCACCGGTCGGGCGGCGGCCGCGCGCGGTTCAGTCATTGCCTTCTCCACTCTGCCACTTGCGCTTCTGCAGGCCGAACCAGGACACCAGGATCGCTCCCAGCAGGAAGGGCACCATCGCGGTGGAAACGGCGGCTCCTTCGCCGATGCGCCCGCCCAGGATCGCGGTGTTGTAGCTCATGGTCGCCATCAGTTCGGTTGCACCGGCCGGGCCGCCGTTGGTCAGCACCTTGATCAGCTGGAAGTCGGTGAAGGTGAACAGCACCGAGAAGGTCATCACCACGGCGATGATCGGTGTCAGCAGCGGGTAGGTGATCTTGAGGAACATCTGCCAGCGCGAGGCGCCATCGAGCGTCGCGGCCTCGTACAGCGAGGCCGGCACCGTCTGCAGGCCGGCCAGCAGCGAGATGGCGATGAACGGCACGCCGCGCCATACGTTGGCGAAGATCACCGACCAGCGCGCGTTCCAGGCGTCGCCCAGGAAGTCGATGTTGCCGTCGATCCAGCCGAGCTGCCGCAACGACCAGGAGATGACCGAGAACTGCGGGTCGAAAATCCACCAGAAAGCAATCGCCGAAAGCACGGTCGGGACGATGAAGGGGATCAGCACCACGGCGCGCAGGATCGCCTTCATCGGCAGTTTTTCGTTCAGCAGAATGGCCAGGTAGAGCCCGATGCCGAATTTCACGATGCTGGCCGCCACCGTGTAGAAGATGGTGAAGAACACCGCCGTCTGGAACTTGCTGTCGCCGATGATCCACTCGTAGTTCTCGAGGCCGACGAAATTGCCGGGACGGCCGATCCGCGCGTCGGTGAACGACAGCCAGATGCCGAGACCCAGCGGATAGACGAGGAAAAGCAGCAGGAACGCGGCCGTGGGCAGCATGAACAGCCAGCCCAGGAAGTTGCGATCGTTGCTCAGGCGGGACCACATGGCGAATCGGCGCTTTCGAACGGGATGGAACCGCGGGCCAGCGTGGAAAGGATGCAGCCTTCAAGTCCGGGGCGCGCCGGCGACCGCCCGCGCGCCCCGAAAGACCGGCGTTTAGCGATAGATGCGCCTGGCCTGGCGTTCGGCCACCGCGATCGCGTCCTTGATCGACGCACGATCGGTACAGACCGACGCCACCATGTCCAGCACGACGAAGTCGGCCAGCGCCGACGCCGCCTTCTCGCCCACCGAACCCTGGCCGCCGGCCGTCAGCGTGCGTCTCGCCGCGTCCTTCAGCATCGACAGCTTGGGGTCCGACTTCCATACCGCATTGTCGTCGTAGGCGTTGAGCGGATGCGTCAGGTAGGCCACCGCGCTTTCCAGCCACGGGCCGTAGTTCGCCGCTTCCATCATGAAGGCGATGAAGGACTTGCAGGCGTTCGGGTATTTGCTGTACTTCATGATCATCAGCGGGTAGGCGATGTGGAACTCGGTCGGCTTGCCGATCGGCCCGATCGGCCACAGCGAGTGGTTCATGTCGTCCATGACCTCCTTCATCTTGGCGTCGCCCTTGGCCGCCCCGGCCTTGGCCGCGGCGTAGATCGACACGCCGTTGTTGGTGACGGAGACCTCGCCGGTCAGGAACGCCTTGTTGTTGAAGGCGTCGTTCCACGAGGCCGTGCCGTTGACGAAGGTTTCCGACAGCGCCTTCGCGTACTCCAGCGCCTTGACGGTTTCCGGCGAATTGATGACCACCTTGTCGTTCTTGTCGACCAGGTTGCCGCCGTTGGACCACAGCACCCAGTGCACCCAGGCGTTGCCGTCGCCCGAGGCACGGCCGAGCGCGAAGCCGCCGGGCACGCTCTTGGCCTTCAGCGCCTTCATCATCTCCAGGAAGCCGGCGTTGTCCTTCGGGATTTCCTTGAAGCCCGCCTTCTCGATCATGCTCTGGCGATAGTTGATGACGTTGCCGTTGTAGGCGACCGGGATGTCGATCCACTTGCCGCCGCTCTTGCCGTAGGTCTCCGCGGTCGGCGTCCATCCGCCGTATTTCTTGCCGAGGTAGTTGGCGACGTCGGTGAGGTCGACCAGCTTGGACGGGAACAGGTGCGGCAGCGAATACAGCCCCCAGAACATGTCCGGACCCTGGCCGGTGTTGGCCGACACGCTGGCCTTGGGCTGCACGTCGTCCAGCGATTCGTTCAATACCTTGACCTCGACGCCGGTGGCCTTGGTGTAGGCGGCGACCAACTGCATGAAGCCGTCCTCCTCGGACTGCACGAAGCGCTTCCAGCGCAGGAGCTGGATCTTGGCGCCCGCCTCGGGCTTCCACGGCGATACCTGCGCCCAGGCCTTGGCGATGAGGCCGAGGTTCGGGATCGCGCCGGCCGCGCTCAGCGCGGCGGCGGCCTTCAGGGCATTGCGGCGGTTGAAGTTGCTTTCGTTCATCGCGATCTCCTGTGGTTGAGGATGTGCTGCAGCTGCTTGGAATGCCGGCAAATACTCATAGTCGGTGACCGTCGGCGGGGTCGAAGAGGTGCGCCTGGTCGGCGCGTGGCAGGAAGCGGACCTTCTGCCCCGGATTGAATTCGTGGCGTTCGCGGAACACGCCGACGATCTCCTGCTTGCCGAGGCGCACGAACACCTGCGTCTCGGATCCCGTCGGCTCGACCACCACGACCGCGGCCTCGAAGCCTTCGTCGGTGAGGTCGAGGTGCTCGGGACGGATGCCGTAGACCACCGGCATGCCGTCGGTCACCTTCGCATCCGGCGGCAGGGGCAGGCGCTTGCCGGCCGCCTCGACGTGCGGCGCGGCACCGAGCCGCACCGTGCCGTCGATGAAATTCATCGCCGGCGAGCCGATGAATCCGGCGACGAAGCGGTTGGCCGGCCGGTCGTAGAGCTCCAGCGGACTGCCGACCTGCTCGACGATGCCGTCGTGCATGACGACGATCTGGTCGGCCATGGTCATCGCCTCGATCTGGTCGTGGGTGACGTAGATCGACGTGGTGCGCAGGCGCTGGTGCAGCTCCTTGATCTCGGTGCGCATCTGCACGCGCAGCTTGGCGTCCAGGTTCGACAGCGGTTCGTCGAACAGGAAGACCTGCGGATTGCGCACGATGGCGCGGCCCATCGCGACGCGCTGGCGTTGCCCGCCGGAGAGCTGGCGGGGAAAGCGCCCGAGCAGATCGGTCAGGCCGAGGATGTCCGCTGCGCGGGCCACGCTCTTCTCGATCTCGTCCTTGGATTTCTTCGCCAGCTGCAGCGAGAACGACATGTTGTCGCGCACCGTCATGTGCGGATAGAGCGCGTAGTTCTGGAACACCATCGCGATGTCGCGCTCCTTGGGCGGAACGCGGTTGACGACCCGATCGCCGATGCTGATCTCGCCACCGGTGATTTCCTCGAGTCCGGCGATCATCCGCAGCAGCGTCGACTTGCCGCAGCCCGACGGACCGACGAGCACGCAGAACTGGCCGTCGGCGATGTTCACGTCGACGCCACGGATCACTTTGGTCGAACCGAATTGCTTGTGCACGTCGGCAATGCGCACCGCGGCCATGCATCCCCCAGCGCCCTTTTGTTATCGTATGGCCGTTGGTGCAAGGGCAGATGCACCGGAAGCGCGGCATGCGCGACCTCGACCGCGGGCGCCTTCCGCTTCCGCCGGCCGAACGGGTAGGCAAGGGTAGGGGCTGGCGAAGCGAAGGTCAACCTGCGTGCGATGTTGCAGTGCACCCGGCCGGCGCGGGACCCCCAGGGGGGAATGGCCGTATCCGCGGCCGCCGGCACGGCGTGCCGGACCATCGAGTCGAACCGCCGCGCGCGCGGCGCCGTCTGAAAGGAAGTCATGGAAAAGGTGATCTGGGGCGTGCTGAGTACCGCCAAAATCGGTCGCGAGCGCGTCCTGCCGGGGATGAAGAAGAGCGGGCTCCTGGAGATCCGCGCGATGGCCTCGCGCGACGAGGCGCGCGCCCGCAGCACCGCCGATGCGCTTGGCATCCCGAGGGCCTACGGCAGCTACGAGGCGCTGCTCGCCGATCCCGAGATCGAGGCGGTCTACAACCCGCTCCCCAATCATCTGCACGTGCCGTTGACGCTGCAGGCCGCGGCGGCCGGAAAGCACGTGCTGTGCGAGAAGCCGATCGCGTTGACCGCTGCGGAAGCGGTGCAGCTGCGCGCCGCGGCCAAGAAAGTGCTGATCGCCGAAGCCTTCATGGTCCGCTTTCATCCGCAGTGGCTGCGCGCCCGCGAGGTCGTGCAATCCGGTCGCATCGGCACGCTGCGCGCGGTGCAGATGTTCTTCGGTTACAACAACGTCGATCCGGCCAACGTGCGCAACATCGCCGACATCGGCGGCGGCGGACTCTACGACATCGGCTGCTATGCGATCGTCGCGGGACGTTTCTTCCTGAACGCCGAGCCGACGCGCGCGATCGCGCTGATCGACCGCGACCCGGAATTCCGCACCGATCGCCTGACCAGCGGCTTGCTCGACTTCGGTGACGGCCGTCGGCTGGACTTCACCGTGTCGACGCAGGTGGCGCCCTACCAGCGTATCCAGCTTTGCGGCAGCAAGGGCAGGATCGAGATCCCCATCCCGGTCAATGCGCCGCAGGGGGCGAAGACGACGCTTCTCATCGACGACTGTTCGTCGCTGGACGGCACGGGCATCCAGGTCGAGACGTTGCCGGAATCCGACCAGTACCAGCTCCAGGGAGAGGCATTTTCGCGCGCCGTCCGCGGCGAGATTCCGCTGGAGTACGGCATCGAGGACGCGGTCGCCAACATGCGCGCCATCGATGCGCTGTTCCGCTCGGAACGCAGCGGGCAGTGGGAGGCGCTGACTCCGAGCTAGGAGTCAGTTCGGCGGCAACCATGGTGGAGCTTCCCAAACTGCGCGGCGCCGGTGCCGGCAAGGGCATCCTCGGCAATCTGCTGCGCCTGGTCGGCGGCGCACGGGCGGCGGACCTCGCGCGCGCAGCCGAGGCGCTGCTCTCGGAGCGTGGCGAAGCCTCGGGCATGACGCTCGCGCAGGAACTGCTCGCCGCCTACGCGGCGCTTTCCGATCCGGCGCGGCTCGAGTTCCTGCGGACACTGGCGCAGCGTTTCGGACCGGAACGGGCGCGGCTGGATCGCGCCATTGCCCGGTACCGCGAGAACCCAAGTCCGCAGAACGGCGTCGCCCTGCACGCGGCGGCGGAACCGCGCCGGCAGGAGCTGATCCGCCGACTCAATCTGGCGGTGGGCGGAACGCCGCACCTGGTGCGCATGCGCGAGGACGTCATGCGCCACCTCGCGACGAATCCCGAGCTGCAACCGCTCGACGTTGACTTCCTCCACCTGCTGTCATCGTGGTTCAATCGCGGGTTCCTGATGCTGCAAGGCGTGGACTGGAATACGCCGGCGCTGGTACTGGAAAAGATCATCCGCTACGAGGCGGTGCACGCGATTTCGAGCTGGGAAGACCTCCGGCGGCGCATCGATCCGGACGACCGCCGTTGCTTCGCGTTTTTCCATCCTTCGCTGCCCGGCGAGCCGCTGATCTTCGTCGAAGTCGCGCTGACCATGAGCGTTTCCGACGCCATCGCGCCGCTGCTCGCGCCCGAGCGCAAACCGATCGAGGCGGCACGCGCGACTACGGCGGTCTTTTATTCCATTTCGAATTGCCAGGAGGGCCTGAAGGGGGTGCCTCTGGGCAATTTCCTGATCAAGCAGGTAGTCGAGGTTCTGAAGCGCGAGCTTCCGGGACTCAGGAAATTCGTGACCCTGTCGCCGGTCCCCGGATTTGGTCCATGGCTGCGGCGCGAGATCAGGTCCGACGGGTTTTTCACCGCGGCCGACAAGGACGCGCTGCGGGCGCTCGATGTTCCGGGCTGGCACGAAAATGCGCAGCTCGCGCGCAGCGTCAGGCCGATTCTCGCGGCGGCGGTCACGCACTTCCTGCTGTCCGCCAGGACCGGGCCGGGGAAGATCATCGACCCGGTCGCTCGCTTCCATCTGAACAACGGCGCTAGTCTCGAGCGCATCAACTGGCTCGGCGACGTTTCGCCACGTGGCCTGGCGCAGGGCGCCGGCTTCATGGTGAACTATAACTACGATCTTGCGCAGATCGAGAAGAACCATGAGGCTTTCGCGAAAGAAGCGCAGGTTATCGCCTCGCGCGCCGTGCGCAAGCTGCAGCGGCCAACTCGCGTCGAGGCCGAGCCTGACATATGATAGGCGCCAGAAGGCCGGCGCGCGAAGCCGAATCGGGTCCGAAACCGGGTGCGGTTCAACCATAACAACAGGCAATAGGCGGCCGGAGGGGCGGGTTGGTCGAGCCCGCATCGAAGTTTTCTGCTCTAGGAGGATTTCATGAAACAACTTTCGCGATTTGTCGCGGCGTTCGCGGTCGCCACGATCTGTGCTGCGCCGGCCGTTGCGCAGGAAATCAAGATCTCCCACCAATGGAAGGCCAACGTCGACGGACGCGACCTGGCGACCCGGGTCTTCGTCGACGAGGTGACCAAGCGCGACCCGAAGATGAAGTTCCGCATCTATCCGGCGCAGTCGCTGGGCATCAAGCCCGTGGCGCAGTTCGATGCGCTGCAGAACGGCACGCTGGAGATGGCGGTGTTCCCGATGTCCTACGCGGTGGGCAAGGCCGCGGAATTCTCGATCATCATCATGCCGGGGACCGTTTCGACGCTCGATCATGCGATGCGCCTGCGCGGCTCGCCGTTCCATGCCAAGTTCCAGGAGCTCGCGGAGAAGCATGGCGTTCACGTCGTCACCTGGTGGTGGACGCCGGGCGCCTTCGCCACCAAGGACCGCGAGGTCACCGGACCGAAAAGCGTCGAAGGACTGAAGATGCGTGCTGCCGATCCGACGTTCGAGTCGATGCTGAAGGCAGCCGGCGCCTCGGTCGTCAGCATGCCGTCGACCGAAATCTACCCGGGGCTGCAGTCCGGGGTGATCAACGGCACGTTGACCTCGGCCGAGACCTTCGTCAGCATGCGCCTGTACGAGCAGACCAAGTTCGCCACGGTGCCGAGCAAGTACGCGCTGTGGATGCTGCTGCAACCGCTGGTGATGTCCAAGCAGCATTGGGACAAGCTCACGCCGGCGCAGAAGAAGATCTTCGAGGAGGCGGCGGCCAAGTCCGACGAGTACTTCGTGAAGCTGCAGAGGGATGCGGTGGACAAGATGGAGGAGGCGTACAAGAAGGCCGGCGCCAAGATCCACGAGATGACCCAGCCCGAGTACGACCAATGGGTCGCGCTGGCCAAGGAAACGTCCTACAAGGAGTTCGCGGCCAAGTCGCCGGAAGCCAAGCAGTTGCTCGATGCTCTGCTGCAGGTGAAGTGATCCGCGGCAATCCACGCGCGCGCGGCTGCCGAGTCTGCCGCGCGCGTATCAGGGGCGCCCCTTGAGCAATTTCGTGCGGATCATGGACCGCCTGTCGACCGCCTGCGCGGCGGTCGCGGCGGTCATGCTGGCGCTGGCGGCGCTGGTGATCACCTGGAGCGTGATCTACCGCGCGATGGGCGCGTCCACCTACTGGGAGATCGAGTTCTCGGTCTACATGATGGTGGCCTCGCTGTTCCTGGCCTCGCCGTACACGCTGCACACCAGGGGCCATGTCGGCGTGGACCTGCTGTCGCATTTCCTGCCTCAGCGCATGGCGCATCCACTGGCCATCGGCATCGCCGTGGTCGGAATGATCGTCTGCGGCTACCTGGCGATCGCCGGCGGCTTGCTCACCGTCGAGTCGTTCATCAAGGACGAACACACGGAAAGCACCTGGGCGCCGGCGAAGTGGCCGCTGTTCCTGACCATGCCGGTCGGCCTTGCGCTCACCGTGCTGCAGTACGCCGCCGAGATCATCCGCCTGCGCCTGGCCGAAGGACGCAGGACATGAGCGAGATCCAGATCGGCGCATTGATCCTGGTCGTCACGCTGGTGGTGCTGTTTTCGGGTCTGCCGATCGCCTGGGGCCTGACGCTGGTCTCGGTCGGTTTCCTGCTGATCTTCGCGGGACCGGCGAGCATCGTCAACGTGCCCATCCTGATGATGGACGAGCTGTCGTCGTTCGCGCTGCTGACGATTCCGTTGTTCATCCTGCTCGGGGCGGCGATAGGCGTATCGGCTGCCGGCAGGGACGTGTACGAGTCGCTGCACCGCTGGCTCGACCGGGTTCCCGGGGGGCTGGTCATCGCCAACATCCTGGCCTGCGGCGTGTTCTCGGCGATTTGCGGATCGAGTCCGGCCACGGCCGCGGCCATCGGCAAGGCGGGCGTGCCGGAGATGCTGCGGCGCGGCGTTCCGCCGGCGCTGGCCACCGGCGCCATCTGCGCCGGCGGGACGCTGGGCATCCTGATCCCGCCATCGATCACCATGATCCTCTACGGGCTGGTGACCGAGACCTCGATCGGCCGCCTGTTCCTGGCCGGCGTGGTGCCGGGCATCCTGATGGTGCTGCTGTTCTCGGTCTATGCCTGGGCGGCCACGCTGCTGGCGCGGCGCTCCATCGACGCCGGCGACATCCGGCACTACACGCTGCGCGAGAAGATGGACGGGGTCGGCCGCGTGTCGCCGTTTCTGGCCATCATCGTCGCCATCGGCTACGCGATGTACGGCGGGCTTGCCACGCCTTCCGAGGTCGCCGCGATCTCGGCGGTGCTGGCGCTGGTGCTGGTCATCGTCATCTACGGCAGCTGGCGGCTGTCGCAGCAGTGGCTGATTTTCCGCGAGACGGTGCGCGAGTCGAGCATGATCCTGATGATCATCGGCGCCGCAGCAGTGTTCTCGTACATGATGTCGCTGCTCTACGTGACGCAGACGGCCGCGCAGTGGCTGGTCGACCTGCATCTGAACATCTGGGTGCTGCTGGTCGCCATCAATGCGTTCCTGCTGGTCGCCGGCTGCTTCCTCCCGCCGGTGGCGATCATCGTGATGGTGATGCCCATTCTCACCCCGGTGCTCGAGGCGGCGAACTTCGACCTGATCTGGTTCGCGGTCATCCTGACCATCAACATGGAGGTCGGCCTGATCACGCCGCCGGTCGGTCTCAATCTCTACGTGCTGAAGGGCGTGGCGCCGCAGGTGCCACTGACGACGGTGCTCAAGGGTTCGTTTCCGTTCGTGCTGATCATGCTCGGCACCATCGTGCTGATCACGTTATTCCCCCAGATCGCGCTTTGGTTGCCCAACCAGATGATGGGAGGATAGGCGATACCATGGGTGGGCTGCGGCGCGTGAAGACCGCGGCACCCGGAATGCGGCGATCCGGGCGGCATGGCGACGGGTGGTACCGTCGTGCTGCATCGGACGCAGGCTCGTGAAACGGACGATGCGCGAACTCCTGCTCGAACTTTACTGCAAACTGCGCGACGAATTTGCCGCCGGGCGGCAATGGCTGGACCGCGGCGTGGTTCTCGGCTACGCGGTGCTCACCGGAGGCGTCGTCGTCGGCTTCACCTTCCTGGCCGAAGCCGCCAGTGAAGGCTTCGAGCATCTGCGTGCGTTGGGGCCCCATGGGCCGTGGCTGGCGCTGATCTGGACGCCGGCATTGACCGTCGTCCTGCTCTGGTGGACCCGCCGTTTCGCCCCCGGAACGCAGGGCTCGGGCATCCCCCAGGTCGTCGCCGCCCTCGACGACAAGCTCCCGCTGCCGATGCGCAAACCGCTGGTGTCGCTGCGGGTGTCCCTGCACAAGATCGCGCTGGTCTCCGGCGGGTTGTTCGCCGGTTTGTCGATCGGCCGCGAAGGCCCCACTGTGCAGGTTGGCGCCGGCGTGATGCAGCACGCGCAGCGCTGGCTGTCGCCGCAGTCGGGCATCGACATGCACGACCTCATCGTCGCCGGCGCCGCGGCCGGAATCGCCGCCGCGTTCAACACGCCGCTGGGCGGCGTGATTTTCGCGCTGGAACAACTGTCGCGGCGGCGCAGCCTCACGCACAGCGGCCTGGTGATCATCAGCATCGTGCTGGCGGGCCTGGTCGCCGTTTCCATCTTCGGCAACACCTCTTATTTCGGCGAATTGCGCGTCCAGAATCTCAGCTGGTCGCTGTTTGGGCCGGGCCTGCTGGTCGCGCTGGCCGCCGGGTTGGCCGGCGGGCTGTTCTCCCGGCTGATCGTCGTGTCGGCCAGGGGGCTTCCGGACCGGGTGTCGAGATTTCGCGCGCAGCATCCGCTGCGTTTCGCCGCGGCCTGCGGACTGGCGGTCGCGCTGATCGGCATCGTCAGTGGCGGGACGACGGTCGGCGCCGGCTACGCGCCGACGCAGGCGATGCTCGAAGGCCACGGCGAGGTTCCCGCGGTCTACACGCTGCTCAAGTTCTGCGCGACCTGGCTGTCGGCGTGGTCCGGCCTGCCTGCCGGCGTATTCGCGCCGTCGCTGGCCATTGGCGCCGGCATCGGCAACGATATCGCCTTGCTGACCGGGGTCGGTTCCGACGTGGCGATCCCGCTGATCGCGCTGGGGATGGTCGGCTTTCTCGCGGCCACGACACAGGGGCCGCTGACGGCGTTCATCATTGTCATGGAGATGGTGGCCGGCCACGCGATGGTACTGAGCCTGATGGCGACCGCCTTCCTGGCAAGCGGCGTGTCGCGATGGATTGCGCCGCCGATGTATCTCGAGCTCGCCGCGCTGCTGATGCCTTCGCCGCCCGCCGCACTTCCATCGCCCGCACCCGACGACGCGCCGCCGGCCCGATAGCCGGCGCGCCCGCGTGTCGGGTCACTGCTTCGGCGGGTCCGCGACCAGTGCCTTGCGGATCTCGCGCAGCTTGGCCTTGAGGCGCGTTTCGTTGTCGAGGCCGACCCGCACCATGATTTTCTGCCCTGCCGAGAGCTCGGCGAGCGCGGGGTCGGCGAACTCGTACATCACCTTGGGTTGCGTCAGCGCCACGGGCGCCCTGGGCTCGGGCGCGGCGAGCAGGTGGTCGATGACACCGACCAGCCGGTCATTGAAATAGCCGCCGGGGTAGCCGAGTTCGACGTAGGCCTGCTGGAACAGCGGATACAGGCGCACATAGAACCCGACCATGCGCCTGGCGTCGATGGCCTCGGCGGCACTGACGTAGTCGGCATAGCGGGCCGCGTTGGCCGGCGCGATCGCCATTCCGGATGCGGTCTTCTCCGTCGCGAAAGCGCCGGGCACCGGTTTTACCGGCAGGATCCGCCTGGCGATGGTCTTGCGCGGCAGGTTGTCGACGGTCACGACGACCTGGCGAATGATCCCCCCGGGCACGAGCAGGCGGGTCCAGGCATTGCCGGCGATGAATGCCGCGATGGAGTCGCTGGCGATGGTGTCGCTTTCGTCCAGCGTGGGCAGCGGAGCCTGCGCTTCGGCGGCGTCGCCTTCCGCGAGGCCCGGAGTCTTGTCGATCGGATGCGCAATCGCCGGCCCGGCCGGTGCGGCCGGAACCGGTGCGGCCACGGGCGGCTCGGACGCCGGTACGGGCGGTGCGGTGTCGCGCAGCCACAGGAAGTAGACGGCGATCGCGCCGGCAAGCAATGCGACGATGGCCAGCACCGCGATGCTCGGCCTGCGCGGGCGCTGCGCGATCGCAGCGGCAGGCGGCGGCGCGGCGGCCGCCCCGGTGGCCGCGGCGTCGACGGTGAACTTGGCATCCGGATCGGGGGACTTGATCGACATGGCGACCCTCCTTCAGGACGGAACCAGCAGATTATGCGCCCCCGTCCCTTGCGCGCTGCCCGCGAACCCGCGCGGAGCGCCGGGCCGCTGTCTGCGCGGTCCGGAATCGAGCGGCCGCGCATCAGTCGTCGTCGAAAGGCAGCCCGACGTAGTTCTCGGCCATGGTCGTCGCCGCCGCCTGCGACCGGAACAGGTAGTCGAGTTCGGCGTGCTGCAGTCTGCCGCCGATCGCCCCGTTGTCCGGGAAGTGATGCAGCAGGGAAGTGAACCACCACGAAAAGCGCTCGGCCTTCCAGATGCGGCGCAGGCAGCGCTCGGAATAGTGGTCGATGCCGGTGTCGCTGCGCTCCGCATAATGCTCGACCAGCGCTCGCGCCAGGAAGCGCACGTCGGAGGCGGCCAGGTTCAATCCCTTGGCGCCGGTGGGCGGCACGATGTGCGCGGCGTCGCCGGCCAGAAACAGCCGGCCGAAGCGAATCGGCTCCGCGACGAAACTGCGCAGCGGGGCGACGCTTTTTTCCAGCGAAGGACCGCTGACCAGCGCCTGTGCTGCGTCCGGCGGCAGCCGCAGGCGCAGCTCGTCCCAGAACGCGTCGTCGCTCCAGTGCTCGGGGTCGGTACCGAGCGGGCACTGGACATAGTAGCGTGACCTGGTGTGCGAGCGCATCGAGCACAGCGCGAACCCGCGCGCGTGATTGACGTAGATGAGCTCGTCGGAAACCGGCGGCGTGTCCGACAGCAGGCCCAGCCAGCCGAACGGGTAGACCCTTTCGAAGATCGACAGGCTCTGCTCCGGCACGCTGGCGCGGCTGGTGCCGTGATAGCCGTCGCAGCCGGCGATGAAGTCGCAGGCGAGTTCGCGCGCTGCGCCGTTTTCGCGCCAGGAGAGCCGCGGCGCGGCGCCGTCGAAGTCGTGCGGCCGGACGTCCGCGGCCTCGTAGACGGTGCGCAATCCCGCGGCCGCGCGCGCCTCCATCAGGTCGCGCGTGACCTCGGTCTGTCCGTAGACCATCACCCGCTTGCCGCCGGTCAGCCCGGCGAGGTCGATGCGGTGGCGGGTGCCGCCGAAGGCGATGTCGAAGCCATCGTGCAGCAGCCCTTCGGCATGCATGCGGGCGCCGACGCCAGCCTGGTCGAGCAGGTCCGCCGTCGTCTGCTCCAGCACGCCGGCGCGGATGCGCGACAGCACGTGCTCGCCGCTCTGCCGCTCGACGATCACGTTGTCCACGCCTGCCTTGTAAAGCAGCTGGCCGAGCAGCAGCCCGGCGGGACCGGCGCCGATGATCGCGACCTGGGTGCGTGCATGGCTCATCTGGGTTCCCGGGAGTTGCGGCGAAGAAGACGCTGCGATGGCGTCATTGATAGCAAGGCATTGACCGGATCGTCAAGATCACTCCGCCGGCCCGGTCTCGCTTTCGTGCCAGCGCGCGAGCGCCAGGTGCGACGCGCCAACCGCCAGCGCGAACAGCGCCACACCCGCCGCGGCAATCAGGAACAGCGCGGCGAACAGGCGCGGAATGTTGAGCTGGATTCCGGCGAGAAGAATCTGGTAGGCGAGCCCCGCGCCCTGGCCGCCGGTGCCGGCGACGAACTCGGCGACCACCGCGCCGATCAGCGCGAGCCCGCTGGCGATGCGCAGGCCGCCGAAGAAGTAGGGCAGCGCGCCCGGGATGCGCAGGCGCAGCAGCGTCTGCCAACGCGAGGCACGGCACAGACGGAACAGGTTGACCAGCCCGGGGTCCGCGCTGCGCAGGCCGAGCGTGGTGTTGGCGATGATCGGGAAGATGGCGACGACCGTTGCGCACATGATCAGCGCGGTCCGGGTGTCGCGCACCCAGATGATGATCAGCGGCGCGATCGCCACGATCGGCGTGACCTGCAGCAAGCACCGCATAGGGAAAGAAGCTCATCTCGATCCAGCGGCTCTGCACGAACAGAAGCGACACGGCCACGCCGATGACGACCGCCAGCGCCAGGGCGATCAGGGCCACCGATAGCGTGACGCCCAGCGATGAGAACAGCAGCGCACGGTCGACGACGAGAGTCTCGAGCACGCGCAGCGGCGAAGGCACGAAATACGCCGGCACCTCGTAGGCGACGACCAGGCCCTGCCACAACGCCAGCGCGACGACCGCGACCAGCGCCGGCGCGACCAGGCGCAGGACGCGCATCCGCGCCGATGGCGCCCGGCTCATGCCCGCTCTCCGGCGAGCGCGGCGCCGGCCACCAGTTCGGACAGCCGCTGGCAGTGCGCGGCAAACGCCGGCGAGAGCCGGAAGGCGTCGGTGCGCGGGTGCGGCTCCTCGATCACGACGTCGGCGATGATGCGGCCGGGACGCGCCGCCATCACCGCGACCCGGGTCGAAAGAAACACGGCCTCGACGATGCTGTGGGTGACGAACAGGATGGTCAGGCGCTGCGCGGCCCACAGCGCCAGCAGTTCGGCGTCGAGGCGCTGGCGCGTGAACTCGTCGAGCGCGCCGAAGGGCTCGTCCATCAGCAGCAGGTCAGGCGAGGTCACGAGCGCGCGGGCAAGCGCGGCGCGCATCTGCATGCCTCCGGAGAGCTCGCGAGGAAAGTGTCGACTGAACTCGGCGAGGCCAACGCGGCCGAGCGCCGCGGCCACGGCGCGGTCGGCGTCATCGCGCGCAACGCCGGTGAGGTCGAGCGGCAGACGCACGTTCGTACCGACGCGCGCCCAGGGCATCAGCGTCGGCGCCTGGAACACCATCGCCAGCCGGCGGCCGGGGCCGCCGGTCACGGCGAAGTCCTCGCCCCACCAGCGCAACCGCCCGGCGTCGGCGGACAGCAGTCCGGCGACAAGGTTGAGCAGCGTGGACTTGCCGCAGCCCGATGGGCCGAGCAGCGTCACGAATTCGCCGGCGTTGACGAGCAGGTCCACCGGCGCAAGCGCGCGCGTGCCCGTGGCGTAGGTCTTCTCGACGCGCTCCGGCCGCGACGACGGGCGCACCTCGGCTGCGGCGATGTCGTCGGCGGTCAGGGCAGGACCTTCACATTGCGCACGATCGACAACGTGTAGGCGTTGGCGTAATCGATTCCCGCCCTGGCGATCCCGGCAGCGCGCAGGAAGGCGATCGTCTGCTGCCAGCGTGCGTCGGTCATGGTCAGCAGGCCCAGCGTGCCGGCATCGCCGCCGGCAACGATGGCGAGTTGCTTCATCTTGCGGTGACTGTAGGCGAGCAGGTCGTCACCCATCTGCGGGTTGTCGCGCTGGATCAGCGCATTGCCGGGCGCGGGATCGGCAAGGTAGCTCTTCCAGCCTTCCGCCGACGCGCGGACGAATCTCGCCAGCGCATCGGCGCGCTTGCCGAGGGTGTCGCGCGTGACCACCAGCACCTCCGAATAGGGCGGATAGCCGAGGTCGGCGAGCAGGAACACCACCGGATCGATGCCGGCCTTCTCGATGGAAAACGGCTCCGAGGTCGAGAAGCCCTGCTGCGACAGATTGCGGTCGGCCAGGAACGGCTGCACCGAGAAGCCATAGGGGCGTTTCTGATCGTCGGTGAAGCCATACTTCTGCTTCAGCCATGGCCAGAACGTGGTGTTGGCCGCGGCGCCGACGGCAATCGGCCTGCCCTTGAGGTCGCCCAGCGCTGCGACTCCCGGATGCGCGATGATCGCGGTAGGATTCTTCTGGAAGGTGGCGGCGATGGCCGTCAGCGGCACACCGTTGTCGAGCGCCGAGGTGACCTGCAGCGCATCCGCCATCGCCACGTCGAGCTGACCGACGGCCAGCAACTGCAACCCGTTGATCTGCGGGCCGCCCATCCGGATGGTGACGTCGAGCCCGTGCCGGCGATACGTGCCTTCGGCCAGCGCCTGATAGAAGCCGCCATGCTCCGCCTGCGCCAGCCAGTCGGTGGCAAAGACGATGCGGTCTGGACTTTGCGCGTGCGCGCTTGTCCACGCTGCGCACAGGGCAAGCGCGAACGCGCTCGCCAGGCGGCGGATCGGCACCGCATCAAGATTCATGGTGATTGAAAGAGTCATGGCGGGCGAGCGGGATGGACAGGATCGTCAATCTCGCCAACCCGGTGCGCGGAGTCAAGTCCGGCGTCGAAACCGGCGGAGGAGGTGGCTCCGGGACGGCCAGCCGGAGTGCCGCTGCCATCATCGCCACGTGGGCCGAAGCGCAGCTCAGACCTCGTTTCGTGTAAGCTTGCCCTGACGCGCAGCCCCGCCCCGACCGGTGCAATGTCATTGGAAGGTACGCATGCGCGCTGCTGACAGCCCGAACATGACGACCGTGCGGAGAACGGCGAAGACGAGTACCGGCGATGGCCCGCGCGGCAGGAGCCGGGGCCGGCGTTCCTCTCCGGTGCGGGCGACTCCATCCCTCCCTGTCGCGGCATTCGCGACAGGCGTTCATGCGTACGCTGCGCGAGGATCATGCGCGCCAGACTCGGGTGCTCTGGGTGATCGAGGAACTCGCGCCAAGGCTGCGCACCGATCCGGTATCCACGCGGCCGACCCTGCTGGAAGCCATGCGTTTTCTGCAGTTCCTATCAGCACGCCTGGCATCACCCGCGGGAAGATCGCCTGTTCGCCCGCATCGGCAGCCGCGACTCGCGCTACCGGGCCGATCTGCGCGCGCTCTCGACGCGAGCACCGGGGCGGGCTGCGCGGCGTGAAGGCACTGGTCGAGGGTCTCGAACGGGCGAGCATCACGCAATTGCGGCGCTCCGAAGGCACGCGGCTGGCGCGTGGCCTGATCGATTATGTCGCGCATCTGCGCGAACATGTCCGCCACGAGGAGCGCGTCTTCTATGCGCAGGCAGAGGTCGCGCTCGACGAGGCCGACTGGCAGGCGCTGGCTGCCGATCCGGTGCCCGACGATCCTCTGGCCGACCCCGCCGGGCTGGCGCGCGAGTTCCCGCACCTCGCCGGGCACCTGGAGACGCCGTTTCGGATGATCGCCTCCGGTGCTGCGACGCGCGGCGACGATGCGATGGTGTCGACCGACGTCGCGGCTGGACTGCGCATGAACGGGCCACGCGGCTGATCGAGCTCTACGGCGAACTCCTGCACGACGGTTTCGACCTGGTGCGCGACAACCTGCAGCGCGCGCGCAGCGTGCGTACGCCGGTGGATCTCTGGCGCGCGGCGGCGCCGATCTGCATGCGCAGCGGCGCCTATGCGCTGAGCTGGTTCACCAGGCCGGCCCGATTCGCCCGGGAGACGGCGCAGGACGCGGCGACGGCGGCGCTGTCGGCATTCCGCCCGGCTTCGAACAAGCGTTAGCGCCGGCGCGGCGATGGTACGATGCGGCGGATCACGACGCCTGCGGCATCGGCCCGGGAGGCGTGCCCTGCGCCGGGCCCGTGCCATGCTTGGCGAGAATCGCCGCATCCTTGATCTTCTGGCAGCGCCCGACCAGGTCGACCAGCACGCTGCCGGACCAGCCGAAGGTGAACAGGCCGGACATGGCGATGATCGGCGACAGCATGCTCCATCCCTTGGGCAGCACGAAGGCGCCATAGCCCAGCGTCGTGTAGGTGTTGCCGGCGAAAAGTCCCGCGGCATTCCAGTTGGTGACCAGGCCGCCGTAGACCAGCGCGCTCGACCAGACGAGTATCTCCAGGACGTGCAGCAGCAACAGCATGAACACCGTGCCGCCCATCAGCAGGTCGGCACGCCACATCGACGGGCGCAACAGCGCCTGCTGCGTTCGTTTCGCGACGTGGCTGGTCACCGTGCGCACGCCGGTTGCATGCAGCAGGATGATCACGACCAGCAGGAAACCGCCGACCACGAGGTCGGCGGCGGGAAACGCCTGCTCGAAGAACTGCAGCAGCGGCAGTTGCTCGATGTCGCCCGGGACGCCGGCAATGGTCGCCGCGCCGCAGCTCAGGTCTCCCTGCAGTTTGTCGAGGACGCCTGCCCGTGGACGTCGAGTCGGCGGCGAGGAGGATGGCGGTTTCAACGGGCATGGCGGCGCTTCCCTGGGGTACGAAGGTGCGCGCATGATCGCATGCGGTGCTAAACTCGCGCCGGCCGGGAGTGCGTCCGGACGCCCTGGCGGTAGTAGCTCAGGGGATAGAGCACCGGCCTTCTAAGCCGGCGGTCGCAGGTTCGAATCCTGCCTACCGCGCCACATTTTCGGCCTTGCGCGGCCCGGCTTCGCGTCAGAGCGCGCGGATCCGGTGCGAGCGCCACGCCGTCCGCGGGGTCGACGCGCGCCATCGCGGGCCGGTCCCATCACCTGAGACTTCGACCATGCAATTCGTCGGTGATTTCCTGATCGACCCCGCCGTCTGCGATCGCCTGATCGAACTGCATCGTCACTGCGACCGCAGGGGCATCGTCAGGCGGGGGCTGATGGCCAAGGCGGAGGCCGCCGTGGTCGACGTCGCCAAGAAGGACTCCTTCGACCTGACGCTGTCCGCCATCCCCGGCGAGATGCAGGACGAGTTCGGCCTGCCGGCGTATTTCGTCGAATTGAAGCGCTGCCTCGACCTGTACACCGAGCGGCATCCGCTGCTGAAGAGCATCGGCAAGTATGCTGTCACCGAGTCGCCGGCGATTCAGCACTACCGGCCGGGCGGTGGCTTCAAATTGGAGCACTTCGAGCGCAGCGGCCTGTCGACCACGACCCGGATGCTGACCTGGATGACCTTTCTGAACGACGTGACCGACGGCGGCGGCACGCACTTCACCTACCAAAGGCACACATTCGAGGCGCGCCGCGGCCGGACGCTGATCTGGCCGTCGGACTTCACGCATACGCACGCCGGCGTCGTGTCGCCGACGCAGCACAAGTACATCATCACCGGCTGGCTCAACTTCACCGCCTAGGCGGCGGGGGTTGCGGCGGGGGCCGCGACCTGGTCGACGTTCGCGCCGGGCGAGCGGCGGATCCGATGCGGCCTCGTCGACTCGCCTGCGACCTCAGATCGTCAGCTTGTGCAGTGTGTCCGGATTGCTGACCACCGCCCGGCGGCGCGCCGGCGGCGCGGTGTAGAGCCCGGCCGGAGGGTTGGATTCCAGCCGTGCCAGGACGGCGGCGTCGCGGCAGGCGGCATCGAAACCGAGGGTCACCTGCTCGCCTGCGATCGCGCCGACCCCGAAGCAGGCCTGGCCGAGCTTGGCGTTCAGCGGCGCGGCGACGACCGTCGCAACGAGGTCCCCCGGAACGCCGCTGCCCGCCAACTGCAGATCGAACGCCGGCCCGCCCGGCGTGCGCCGCGGCATCGAGGAGAGCACCGCCGCCAGGCCGATCAACTCGCGCGCAACGGCCTCCTCGGCGGCGGCGTCGGGCAGGCCCGCCACGACGATCGTCACCTTGCGGGACGCCGCGTGCACATGCTGCAGGAAAAAGTCACGCGAGAATTCATCGCCGATCTTTGCGCCGATCGCGCGCAGCGCTTCCTCCTCGCTCGGCCAGCTGCCGGCACCTTTGGGCAACACCGTGTTGAAGTAGATCTCCTCGCCGGTGGCGCGGTCGACCGCCTTCACCGTCCACGACGTCAGCGTGTACTTGTTGATGGTCAGGCCCGAAGCCTCCAGCTTCGTCGACAGCTTCTTCACCTTCGCCTGGCCCTCGACGACGAAATCCGGCGTCTGCCCGGCGGCATCGGCAGCGGCCTCGGACCAGGTGCGAAAGCCGAAGGACTTGATGCGTTCCTTGAGCACGTTCTCGGCGATGGGCGAGCGTTGCGCCGGCGCGTCGGTGCGGTCGGCATCGCGGACCGAGATGGAAAGCGCGATCCGGGGGTCGCCGCTGGCGCGGATCAGCTTGATGCGTTCGGCGCGACTCATTTCGTTCAGCGATTTCTGCAGCGCCTTGACGTCGACGACCGCCTGCGTGGTCAGCGACATCAAACCGTTCTTGTCCAGGCGCGGCTCGCCCTGCTGGACGACGGCGCTGATGAAGTTGCCGCTGTTGGCCAACAGCCGCGCCTGCAGGACGTCGTAGTTGCGGTTGAACGAGTCGCGCTCCAGCAGGAGGCCGAGCGCCTTGGCCACGGCCTGGCTCCTGGAGTCGGCGCGCAGGTCGGCGTTCAACAGCGCCTTGTCGGCCTGGTAGCGGGGATTGCTGGGATCGGCGAGGCCCACCGCCGATACGACGACCGTGCCGGGTGCGGCCGGAGGCGCGGGCGGCGCAGAGGCCGCGGCCGTGACCGCAGGAGGCGAGGCGACCGGCGCCGGCGCAGCGGCGGCCGTGGATGCCGCGCCGGGGGCGGAAACGGGAGTGGGCGCCGCAGCGACGGCCGCCGGGGGCGTCGTCGACGGGCCGGGAGCGGCTGCGCCGTCGTTTCGCTGCATCAGCGTCCAGGCCACGAAGGCGACCGCGATGGCCGTGGCGCCGCCCATCAGCGCGACGGCGAGCGGATTGCGCGCCGTCGTCGCAGCGGCATTGCCCGACGCCGCAGGCTGCGAGGCCTGCGCCGCAGCAGCGCGCGCGGCGGTCGCCGCGGCGACGTCCTGCGGCCGCAGCGTCGCATCGGGGTCGGCCGCGGGTTCCGACACCCGCCCGGCGACGGCAAGCGCGGCCGCGAACTCCTGCGCCGACTGGTAACGCTCTTCCGGACGCTTGGCCAACGCTTTCCTGACGACGGCGTCGAAGGCCTCGGGCAACTGCACGTTCAGCGACGACGGCGGCAGCGGGGACTCCTTCAGCACCTTCTGCATGATCGTCGTCGCGGAGCCGGAAAACGGGCGCTCGCCGGTCAGCAGCTGGTACAGGATGACGCCCGCGGAGAACAGGTCCGAGCGGCCGTCCACCGGCGTGCCGAGGATCTGCTCGGGCGACATGTAGGCGGGGGTGCCGATGACCGTGCCGACCTGCGTCAGGTTGGACGACTCGAGGTGGGCGATGCCGAAGTCGGCGACCTTGGCCGAGCCGTCGGGGAGCAGAAAGATGTTGGCGGGTTTGATGTCGCGATGCACGACGCCCGCGCGGTGCGAATATTCGAGCGCGGCCAGGATCTGCGTCATCACGCGCACGATGTCCGGCAGCGCAAGGCGCTCGTTGGCCGCGAAGACCTCGGCCAGTTCGCGACCGCGCACCAGCTCCATCGCTATGTACATGGTGCCCGCGTCCTCGTCGAAATCGTAGATCGCGACGATATTGGGATGCGTCAGGCGGCCGGCGGCCTCGGCCTCGCGACGGAAGCGGGCAATGATTTCCTCGGAGGCCTCGCCGGCGAGCTGGTCGGCGCGGATGGTCTTCAGCGCAACGACGCGCTTGATCCCTGGGTCGAAGCCCTCGTAGACGATGCCCATCGCGCCCCGGCCCATCTCGCCGCGGATCTCGTACTTGCCGAGCCTGCCGGTCTGCGTCATGGCGGCATCAGCGGGCGAGCGTGCGGTTGCCGGCGCGAACGCGCGCGCGCATCCCGCATCGCGGACACTGCCGCATCACTTGTATTTGTTGTCGATTTCCCACACCGACTTTTGCACCAGCCGCTGCACCATCGTGTCCAGCCCCACGCCACCCTGCTGCGCCTGCGATACGCCGAGCACCGAGCTCGATTTGGCGCCGACCTCCATTTTTTCCTCGGTGTAGCCGGTCGCCAGTTGCTCGGTAGTCTCGGCGTCGATGATCTTGTAGCGCATGCCGATGATCCAGACGCCCGAGGATTCCCCGGTCTTCACCGATCCGATCCCGGCCCCCGCCACGGTGCCCGCCTGCGCGCCGCCGCGCGAGCCGCTGAAGATGCCGGCCAGCGCCGCCATCTGGCCGATCGCCGCGCCATCGAAGCCGGACTGCGCCGCGGCGACCTGCTCGGTCTTCAGGATGTCGAACTTGACGACGTACTTGGTGGCCTTCAGCTTGCCCATGCCCAGGAACTTGCGCGCCTGCTGCGGGTCGCCCAGGTTATAGGCCAGCTCGAATTCGCGCAGCAGCGGGCCGAGATTCGAGCGCTCGAGCACCGGAAAGTTGGCGGCAGAGAGTTCCACTTCGGCGAAGTCGGCGATGTTGTTCGTGGTGAACTTCTGCAGGAAGGTCGCGTTGCTGCTCTTGATCTCGCCAGGGATCACCACCAGCGCCGGGCCCTTCTTGTTCACGTTCGTGTACACCACCGGCTGGTAGATCGCCTGATCGGCGGACTGGTTGGCCTGCTGCGAAGTCTCGCTGCCGGCAGTCGGCGATGCGTTGCCGAACCTCGGCTGCGCCTGCGCGGCGGGGACGGCGAAGGCAAGCAGCGCGGCCAGCAACAGGGTCGTGGAGCGGTTGATTCCGGCTTGGCTCATGGCGAATCCTCTACGTGAGCAGGTTGAACGGCGATCGGCGGAGCTGCCCGCCGGTCATTTCGGCGCGGGCTTGCGTGCCGGCGGCGCTGAGGCAGGTGCGACCACGGCCTTGCGGCAATAATCGGAATAGAGCTTGGCGACCACCTCGTCGGCCTTTTCGTCGACCAGCGTCAGCGCCATCCTGGCGACATCGTTGCCGGCGTAGGACGCCTCGCTGGCCTCGGCGTTGGAGATGACGCGGCCGTCGGCCGCGGACAGCGTGAAGCCCATGTTCACCGACACCTGGTTCACCGCCATGATGCGGTTTCCGACGGCGTCGGAGGAAATGAGGCCGCGCAGCACGAATTTGGCGCCCAGGCGCTTCGACGCCGCGAGCGCAGCATCCGGGTCGTTGCGGAAATAGGCGTCGATCTCGGCCTGCGCGACCTGGCGCTTGATCTCTTCCGGCGTATAGGTGCGCAGCCCCAGCGCGCGCAGCCGCTGGTCGATCGCCTGGAAATGCGGACCGTAGTTGCTCTGCTCGGCGACGATCCAGCCGTTGCTCTGCCGCTCGCCGATCACGACCATGATCTTCTGGTCCTTGAGTTCGGCGCGGCAGGGCACCGAGATCATCCGCGAGACATTCTCGCGCTTCGCGTCCTCCGCGGCCCTGGCGGCCCTGGCGCCGTCGTCCGGCTGGGAAAACTTGAAACCCTGCGCGCAGAGGCCGCCGGCGCCGGCCGCGAGCAGCATCGCCAACAGCAGGCGCGCTTTCAAGGCCCGGCGCGACGGCGCGGGCTGCGGTTCCTGGACCAGATGCGGAGCGGCTGGGGCCACAAGGTCAAGAATAGCCGATCCCCGGTGACAGTTCCACCTCGGCCGGCCATCGGCCGGATGGATGTACGGCACAAACGGCCGTCGGGACGGGTGCCCGAAGGGTCAACGGTGTATAATTCGCGGCCCTGCGGCATACGTTTCCGACCGTCGTGGGCGCCAACGCCCGCCAGGCTGTCGGCGCGGCGGTCGCAGGCAACGGCAGGCAGGCAATGGTGGCTGTAGCTCAGCGGTAGAGTCCCGGATTGTGATTCCGGTTGTCGTGGGTTCGAATCCCATCAGCCACCCCAAACGCCTCGCCCCGCAGCGACCTCGCCTCCAACCCCCGACCGGCGGCCGATCGACGAACGCAGAAGTCAGGTGGCTGCGCGGATGCGCGCGGCGGGAATCGTCGCGCGTTCCGGAAGGACCCGCTGCGCCGGCCGATGCGCGTTCCCGCCCGGACGGCCGGGCACATTTCCGCCCAGGGTTTCCCGTTAACATACTCCAATGACGCGCCCGCCCCAGACTTGCCAGCGATGAAGTTCACCGTCGCCACCTACAACATCCACAAGGGCTTTTCCCAACTGACGCGGCGGATGGTCATCCACGAGCTGAAGGAAAAGCTGCACGGCCTGTCGGCGGATCTGCTTTTCCTGCAGGAGGTGCAGGGCGTCCACCACCGGCATGCAGGACGTTACCGCGACTGGCCGGGCAAGCCGCAGCACGAGTTCATCGCCGACACCATGTGGCGCGAGGTCGCCTACGGCCGCAACGCCGTCTACCGGCAAGGCCATCACGGCAACGCCGTGCTGTCGCGCTTTCCGATCATCGCGCAGGCGAACGAGGACATCTCGGCGCACGCGTTCGAAAGTCGCGGCCTGCTCCACTGCGAGGTGCGGATTGGACCTGGACCGAAGGCGCCGGTGCTGCATTGCCTCAACGTCCACCTCGGGCTGTTCGAGCGTGGACGGCAATGGCAGATCCGGGCGCTGGTCGAACGCATCCTGGCGACGGTGCCGCGCGACGCGCCGATGATCATCGCCGGGGATTTCAACGACTGGCGGCGCAAGGCCGACCGCACGCTCGTCGACGCGCTGGGCGTGTACGAGGTCTTCGAGGAGGTCAGGGGCCGCCCGGCGCGCACTTTCCCGTCGGTGCTGCCGGTCTTTCGCCTCGACCGGATCTACGCGCGCGGACTCGACGTGGTCGACGCGCGCGTGCATTACGCCTTCCCGTCCAGCCGCATGTCCGACCACGCGGCACTCGCCGCGACGTTCGAGGTTTCACGCAGGCGGCGCTGACGCGCCAACCGCGTTCGCGACCATGATCCGGTACACGCCGGGCAACGCGATCGACCTGCTGCGCAATGGCGCAGAATTCTTTCCGGCGCTGGCCGAGGCGATCGACGCCGCGCGGCGCGAGGTCTGGTTCGAGACCTACATCTTCGCCGACGACGCCGCGGGTCGGGTGATCGCCGCGGCGCTCGTGCGCGCCGCTGCGCGGGGTGTGGAAGTACGGCTGCTGGTCGACGGCTGGGGCGCGAAGCACTACCTTTCGGCGGGGCTCGAGCGATTCCTGCGCGACGGCGGCGTACGGTTGCTCCTGTATCGGCCGGAGGTCGCCGCGTGGCAGTTCCGCTCGCACCGGCTGCGCCGGATGCACCGCAAGCTGTGCAACATCGACGGCGAGCTGGCGTTCATCGGCGGCATCAACGTGATCGACGACATGAACACGCCCGGCCACAAGCCACCGCGAGTCGACTTCGCAGTGCGGGTGCGCGGGCGCCTGCTGGCGCCGATCGCGGAAACGATGCAGCGACTCTGGGCGCTGACCGAACTGGTGCAATTCGAACGCAGCGAGGTTTCGTTGTTTCCCGATCCGGTCGAGGCCGCGCCCAGCGGCGAGCAGACGGCGAAGTTCGTGATCCGGGACAATCTGCGCTATCGGCGCGAGATCGAGACCGCCTACCTTGCGGCGATCCGCACCGCGAAGCGCGAAATTCTGATCGCCAATGCGTATTTCTTCCCGGGCATCCGCTTCCGGCGGGCGCTGATCGCCGCCGCGGCGCGCGGCGTCAAGGTCACGCTGCTGCTGCAGGCGCGGGTCGAGTACCGGCTGCTGCACCACGCGTCGCGCGCGCTGTACGGGCAGTTCCTCACCGCAGGCATCGGCATCGAGGAGTATCACCAGTCGTTCCTGCACGCCAAGGTGGCGGTCGTCGACGGGGTCTGGGCAACCGTGGGCTCGTCCAACATCGACCCGTATTCGCTGCTGCTGGCGCGCGAGGCGAATGTGTTCGTGCGCGACACCGGCTTCGCCGGACAACTGCAGCGCGAACTTGCGGCGATGATCGCCACCGGTTCACGGCAGGTCGGGGCGCGTGGCTGGGCCGGTCGCTCGCTGTTCGCCAAGGTCACCTGCTGGGCCGCCTACGGCATCGTCCGCGCGGGAATGGGCCTGCTCGGCATCGGCGTCGACGAGTGGTTCCAGCGGCGAACGGCGCGCGAGCGTTCCGGCCGGCCTCCGGGCTGATAACATTGCTGACGTGGTGCGGCAGCCGCCGCCGCGCCGCGTTCGGGTGCGGGCAGGCCAACCCGCATTGGTCGTTCGCACCCGGCGCCCTTCGCTCTCCCGATGCGTCGCCATACCGCCACCCTACCCGCGCCCGTGGAAACGGACGTTGCGCGCACCCGCACCGGCGACTGGTCGACGGTCCGGACGCTGCTGCCCTACCTGTGGGAATACCGTCGCCGCGTGCTGGCGGCAATCGCCTGCCTGGTGCTGGCCAAGGTGGCCAACGTCGGCGTGCCGGTGTTGCTGAAGCAGGTCGTCGACAGCCTCGACCGCGAGACCGCGGTGCTGGCGGTGCCGCTGGCGCTGCTGGTCGCCTACGGCGCGCTGCGCCTGTCGATGACCGTGTTCACCGAGTTGCGCGAGTACCTGTTCGCCAAGGTGACGCAGCGCGCGGTGCGCAAGATCGCGCTGCAGGTGTTCCGGCATCTTCATGCGCTGTCGCTGCGCTTTCATCTGCATCGCCAGACGGGCGGGCTCACCCGCGACGTCGAGCGCGGCCAGCGGGGCGTTTCGACGCTGATCAACTTCGCGCTGTTCTCGATCCTGCCGACGCTGGTCGAGATCGCGCTGGTGTCGATCATCCTGATCGCGCGCTACGACTGGACCTTCCTGGCGATCACCGCCGGCGCGCTCGTCCTGTACATCGCTCTTCACCATCCGCGTCACCGAGTGGCGAACGCATTTCCGGCGGACGATGAACGAGCTCGACTCGAAGGCGAATACCCGGGCGATCGACAGCCTCATCAACTACGAGACCGTCAAGTACTTCGGCAACGAGGAGTGGGAGGCGCGCCGCTACGACGAGAGCATGCAGCGCTGGGAGGACGCAGCGGTGCGCAGCCAGACCTCGCTGTCCGCGCTCAACGTCGGGCAGAGCGCGATCATCGCGATCGCGGTCACGCTGATCATGTGGCGGGCGACCGTCGGCGTCGTCGGCGGCACGATGACCATCGGCGACCTGGTGCTGGTCAATGCGCTGATGATCCAGCTCTACATTCCGCTCAATTTCCTCGGCGTCGTCTATCGCGAGATCAGGCAGGCGATGGCCGACATGGAGCGGTTGTTCGGACTGATCGAGGAGAACGCCGAGATCAAGGATCGCCCGGGCGCGCAGCCGATCGCGCTGGCGGGCGCGACCGTACGCTTCGAAGGCGTGAATTTCGGCTACGAACCCAACCGGCAGATCCTGTTCGACGTGTCGTTCGAGATCCCGGCTGGGCGCACCGTGGCCGTGGTCGGACCCTCGGGCTCGGGCAAGTCGACGCTCGGGCGCCTGCTGTACCGTTTCTACGACGTCACCGGCGGGCGCATCGCCATCGACGGGCAGGACCTGCGCGACGTCACCCAGTCGTCGCTGCGTGCGGCGATCGGCATCGTCCCGCAGGACACGGTGCTGTTCAACGAATCGATCGAGTACAACATCGCCTACGGCCGGCCCGGCGCGACGCACGAGGAGATCGTCGCGGCGGCGCGGCTGGCGCAGATCCACGATTTCATCTCGGCCTTGCCCGATGGCTACGCGACGACGGTGGGCGAGCGCGGCCTCAAACTCTCCGGTGGCGAGAAGCAGCGCGTGGCGATCGCCCGCGCGATCCTCAAGTCGCCGCAGATCCTGATCTTCGACGAGGCGACCAGCGCGCTCGACTCGCGCGCCGAAAAGGCCATCCAGTCCGAACTGCGCGCCATCGCCCGCAATCACACGACGCTGACCATCGCGCATCGCCTGTCGACCATCGTCGACGCCGACGAGATCCTGGTGCTCGAGTACGGCGCGATCGTCGAGCGCGGCACCCATGCGAAGCTGCTCGCCGCCCGCGGCGTCTATGCCCGGATGTGGCGCCTGCAGCAGGAAGAGGCGCGGCGGATCCCGGCGACCGAGTCGTAAGTCCATGATTTATAAAGGGGCATTGACCTCGCTTGCAGAATCATGCGATAACCGGCCGGTCTTGATTCGAGAATGCGTGTGATGAATCGCTTCTTAATCGTTGTTTTGGCTGGGTTTGCTGCGTTTCATTTTCGTGCGGTTCTGGCGGCCGACGCCTCGCGCGACCCCGCCAAGCTGCAGGTGAAATCGGCCAACGCGGTGGTCGTCGACGCCACGGACGGGAAGCTCGTCTACGGCAAGGCTGCCAACGAAGTCACCCCGATCGCGTCGCTGACCAAGCTGATGACGGCGATGGTGGTGCTCGACTCCGCGCTGCCTCTCGACGAGGCGCTCGCCGTCGACATGGACGACTTCGATTACCTTAAGGGCACCCGATCCCGGCTGCGCCTGGGTGCGACGCTGTCGCGCGACGAAATGCTGCACCTGGCATTGATGTCGTCGGAGAACCGCGCGGCTTCCGCGCTGGCGCGGCATTACCCGGGCGGCGCCGCCGCGTTCGTCGACGCGATGAACGCCAAGGCGAAGTCGCTGGGCATGACCCGGACGCGCTTCGAGGATCCGACCGGGCTGTCGCCGGAGAACGTTTCGACCGCGGTCGATCTCGCCCGCATGGTGCAGGCTGCGGCCGAGTATCCGCTGATCCGCGAATATTCGACCACGCCGGCGCACCACGTCGAGGTGCAGCCCAACGGGCAGACGCTGGGGTTCAACAATTCCAACGCGCTGGTGAAGAACGACGCCTGGGACATCAAGCTGCAGAAGACCGGGTACATCCGCGAGGCAGGTCGCTGCGTGGTGATGCTGGCGACCATCGCCAGCCGCCCGGTGGTGATCGTCCTGCTCGATTCGCTGGGCAAGTACACGCGCATCGGCGACGCCGAACGCGTCCGTTACTGGCTCGAGACCGGCGAAACCATGCCGGCGGTCAAGCAAGTGAAGGTCAAGGCTTCGAAGTCGAAGGCCAATTCGCGGACGACGCCGACCAAGGTTCGCGCCAGACGGTAGCACCCGCGACCGCGTGAAGGGCTGCCGCAAGCTCTTCTGCGATCGACCATGCCCGGAAATGCCGCCGCTCACGCGTGGCGGCGCGAGGCGTCCAGCAGCTCCTTCGCATGTGCCCGGGTCTTGGCGGTGATCCTGGCGCCTCCCAGCATCCGCGCAATCTCCTCGATGCGCTCGGCGCCGGCGAGCCTGGTCAGCGTGCTGGTGACCCGATCGTCGTCGCCCTGCTTGCTCACCTGCAGATGCGTGTCGGCGAAGGCGGCCACCTGGGGCAGATGGGTGACGCACAGGACCTGGCGCCGCGCGCCGAGCCGCTGCAGCAGTTGGCCGACCGTTGCCGCCACCGCGCCGCCGATGCCGCTGTCGACTTCGTCGAAGGCGAGCGTGGGGACCGCGCCGACTTCACTGGTCGCGACCTGGACCGCCAGGGCGATGCGCGAAAGCTCGCCGCCCGAGGCGACCCGCGCCAACGGGCCGACCGGCTGCTGCGGGTGCGCGGTCACGCGCAGTTCCGGGGTTTCGATGCCGTAACTCGCGGGCGCCGCGACGGGTTCGTGGGCGACCTCCATGCGCCCGCCGGCCATCGCCAGCGCAACCATGGTTTCGGTCACGCGGTTGGCCAGTTCGTTGCCGGCGAAACGGCGCTTGGCCGCAAGCTGCGCCGCCTGGTCGCGATACGCGGCCTCGGCTTCGTCCGCCAGCCTTGCCAGTGCCTGGCCGTCGGCCGCGCCGGACAGGATGGCCAGCCTCGCCTGCGCGCTTGGCGAGCAGGTCCGGCAGCGCCTCCGGACGCACCCGGTGCTTGCGCGCCATGTCGTGAATGGCCGCGAGCCGCTCCTCGACGCGGCGCAATTCGGTGGGGTCGAGGTCGAGCCGCCGCTGGTACTCCCGCAACGCGCGTGCCGCCTCGTCGAGTTCGACGCCCGCCGGCTCGAGCATCGCCACGATCGCCGACAGCGCCGGATCGTGCGCGGCGGCGCCGGCCAGGCGCGAGGTGATCTGCGCCAGCCGCGCGGTCAGCGCGTCGTCGGCATCGGCAAGGGCGTCGACCGCAGCGGTGGACACGGCGGCCAGCTCCGCGGCATGGGCGAGGCGCGACTGGGTCGCGGAAATCGCTTCCCACTCGTCGGCGGTCATCGCCAGCGCCGAGAGTTCGCGCACCTGGGCATCGAGCAGCCGGCTCTCGTCAGCAACCGCGGCCGACGCCTGCGCCGCGGCATCGCGGCTTTCGCAGGCCGCGCGCCACTCGCGCCAGCGCTCGGCGACCGACTGCGCCAGCGTGACGAAACCGCCGTAGGCGTCGATGAGTTCGCGCTGCGCCTGCGGCGCGGACAGCGCCTGGTGCGCATTCTGGCCATGGATGTCGACCAGCCGCTCGCCCAGCGCCTTCAGTTGCGCCAGCGTCGCCGGACGCCCGTTGACCCACGCGCGGCTGCGGCCGTCGGCGTCGAGAACCCGCCGGAGGAGCACCGCGTCGTCGTCGGCGGCGAAGGCATGCTCGGTCAGGAAGGCGCCAACCGCAGGCGCGTCGGCCACGTCGAATTCGGCGGCGAGTTCGGCGCGCGCGGCGCCGGGACGCAGTTGCGAGAGCTCGAAGCGATCGCCCAGCAGCAGGCCCAGCGCTTCGATCAGGATCGACTTGCCTGCGCCGGTCTCGCCGCTGAGAACCGTGAGACCGGGCTGGAATTCGATGTCGAGCGTTTCGACGACGACGAAATTTCGGACCGACAGCAACCGCAGCATCACGCGCCCTTGTGCTGAAACCCCGGCGTTTCGCTCCAGTGCAGCTTTTCGCGCAAGGTCGCGAAATAATCATGCTCCGCCGGATGCAGGAAGCGGGCGCGGAACGGCGCGCGCGCGACGGTCACCCGGTCACCCTCGTCGAGCGGAAAGTGCGCCTGGCCGTCGGAATGCATCGCCGCATCGCGGCCGCGGACGACGGTGATGGCGATCGACGCGTCGTCGCCGATGGCGATCGGCCGATGCGTCAGCGCGTGCGGGGCAACCGGAACCAGCAGCAGACAGGCCAGCCCGGGCGCCAGGATCGGCCCGCCGGCGGACAACGCGTACGCGGTCGACCCGGTAGGCGTGGCGACGATGATGCCGTCGGCGCGCAGCCGGTAGGCATAGCGGCCGTCGATCTCCACCTCGCACTCGATCATGCTGCCCAGCGCGCCACGGTTGACGACGACGTCGTTGAGTGCCAGCGCCTGATCGCCGCCGCCGTCGGTACGGACGACGGAAACGGTCAGCAGCGTACGCAGCTGCTCGTGGTAGCGGCCGGCGAGCATGGCCGCGAGCGCGCCTTCCATCCGGTCGAACGGAATGTCGGTGAGAAAGCCAAGCCGGCCCTGGTTGATGCCGATCAGCGGAATGTCGATCGGCGCGACCTGGCGCGCGATCGACAGGATCGTGCCGTCGCCGCCAACGACGATCGCCAGATCGATCGCGCCGGTGAAGGCGTCCGCGGCGATGCTCGGGTACCCGGGCAGCGGCGCGGTGTCGGCCTCGATGAGCACCTGGTGTCCGCGTTCGGCGAGGAATGCCGCGAGCCGGGAAAGCGGCTGCGCCAGGCCGGGGCTCGCGTGCCGCCCGACCAGGGCGATCCGGGGGAACAGCGACGACAGGTTCGAGGCGGACATGGCCACGATTAAACCACAGGCGACACCGCCCCCCGCCTCGTCCATCCCGCCGAGCCGGGGCGGGTGCGCAGGTCGATTCGCCGGGGCGGTTCCCGGGGCGGTAGAATCGACGCCATGCTGGATTCGCGCGCGCAGCACCTGCTCAAGACGTTGATCGAACGCTACATCAGCGACGGCCAACCGGTTGGCTCGCGCGCGCTGTCGCGCCATTCGGGTCTCGACCTGTCGCCCGCGACGGTACGCAATGTCATGGCGGACCTGGAGGACATGGGCTTCATTGCCAGCCCGCATACCTCCGCCGGTCGGGTGCCCACAGTGCGCGGCTATCGCTTTTTCGTCGACAGCCTCATTGTGATGAAGCCGTTGGGCGAGTCCGAGCTGCACCAGCTCGAAGGAGAGCTGTCCGCCGATCGGCCCGGGGCGCTGGTCAGCGCGGCCGCAAGCGTGCTCTCGCAGCTCACCCAGTTCGCCGGCGTGGTGATGACGCCGAAGCGGCGCGAGGCGGCGTTCCGCCATCTGGAGTTCCTGCGCCTGGCCGAACGGCGGGTGCTGCTGATCCTGGTGACCGCCGAGGGCGACGTCCAGAACCGCATCCTCCACACCGATCGCATGTACACGCATGCGCAGCTCGCCGAGGCCACGCATTTCTTCAACGAGCGCTTCGCCGGGCAGCCGTTGTCGACGATCCGCGCGCGCATCGCCGACGAGCTGCGCGTGCTGCGAGAGGACATCGCCGGGTTGATGGCGGCGGCGGTCGACGCGGGCGAGGGCGCCTATGCGCAGGGCGAGTCGCTGGTCGTGACCGGCGAGCGCAACCTGCTGCGCAGCGAGGACTTCGGCTCCAACATGGAGCGCCTGCGCAGGCTGTTCGACATGTTCGACCAGAAGACGTCGATCCTGCATCTGCTCGACCTCTCCCAGGGCGCGCAGGGCGTGCAGATCTACATCGGCGACGAATCCGGCTTGAGTCCGCTGGACGACTGCAGCGTGATCACCGCGCCCTACACCGCAAAGGGGCGGGTCATCGGCACGCTGGGCGTGATCGGGCCGACGCGGATGGCCTACGAGCGGGTGATTCCGATCGTCGACGTCACGGCGAAGCTCCTGTCCAACGCGATGTCGCAACAGCTCGCCGAGGAATAGGGCGCCGCTCACATGCATCCGAATGCCGCGCTGATCGATCGCCTGTACACGTCGTTTCGCCGCCGCGATGCCGCGGCGATGGCGGCATGCTATGCGCCCGACGCGACGTTCGCCGATCCAATCTTCAAGGTGGACGGCGAAGGCGTCGGGCAGATGTGGGCGATGCTCTGCGAGCGCGGGCGCGACCTGGTCCTCGACTGGCGCGACGTGGCTGCCGACGACAGGTCGGGCCGCGCGCACTGGGAGGCGCGCTACACCTTTTCGGTGACCTCGCGGCCGGTGCACAACCGGATCGATTCGATCTTCACGTTTCGTGACGGCCTGATCGCGACCCAGCGCGACCGGTTCAGCCTCTGGCGCTGGAGCCGCATGGCGCTGGGGCCGAAAGGTGCGGCGCTGGGCTGGACGCCGTTCGTGCAGAATGCAATCCGCACCGAGGCTCGGCGCGGCTTCGCGCATTGGCGCTCGAGGCATCCGCAATGACGGCCGCGATCGCTCCGGTGCATCGCCCGTCGCGGCGACCCTGATCCCCCGGCAGCGTTCGACATGGCGATGGCGCCCGAGCCCGATTTCACGCACGATCGCACGCCGCGCATCGGCGTCCTGCTGGTCAACCTCGGCACCCCCGACGCGGCCACGCCGGCCGCGGTGCGCCGCTATCTCGCCCAGTTCCTGTCCGATCCGCGCGTCATCGAAATCCCGATGGCGCTGTGGAAGCCGCTGCTGCACGGCGTGATCCTGCGCGTCCGGCCGGCGAAGTCGGCGGCGAAGTACGCGGCGATCTGGACCAGGGACGGCTCGCCGCTGCTGGTGCACAGCCAGCGACAGCGCACGCTGCTGCTGGGCTATCTCGGCCAGCGGCTCAAGGCCGCCGGATACCCGGCCGACCTGTGCCCGGTCGAACTGGGCATGAACTACGGCAATCCGGACATCGCCGGCGCGATCGACCGGCTGCGCGCCGCGCATTGCGAACGCATCCTGGTGCTGCCGCTGTTTCCGCAGTACTCGGCCAGCGCGACGGCGTCGACCTTCGATGCCGTCGCCGCGCACCTTCGCCGCATGCGCCGGTTGCCCGGCCTGCGCTTCGTCGAGACCTTCCACGCCGACCCCGGCTACATCAAGGCGCTGGCGCGCAACGTCAACGACTACTGGATGAAGCACGGCCGGCCCGACAAGCTGGTCCTGTCCTTTCACGGCGTGCCGCGGCGCACGCTCGAGCGCGGCGACCCCTACCATTGCTACTGCCAGGTCACCGGGCGGCTGCTGGCCCGGGAGCTCGGCCTTGAGCCCGAGCAATGGGTGCTGACCTTCCAGTCGCGTTTCGGCCGGGCGCAGTGGCTCGAACCCTACACGGCGAACGTGCTCGAGGCGCTGGGCGCCGGCAAGGCGCGGCGGATCGACGTGTTCTGCCCGGGCTTCGTCGCCGACTGCCTCGAAACGCTGGAGGAAATCGGCATCGAGGGCCGCGCGACGTTCACCGGGGCCGGGGGCGGCGAGTTCCATCTGATCCCCTGCGTCAACGAGCATGCGGCCTGGATCTCGGCGCTGGCCGACCTTGCCTTTCGCCATCTGTCCGGATGGCTGGCATCGCCGCCCGACCGCGACGCCCGCGAATCGACGCAGGCGCGCGCCAAGGCGCTGGGGGCGACGCGATAGCGCGCTGCGGGATCGCCGCTGGATGCGTTGGGGGCGATCGCAGCAACTCATTGATTTTAATGGATTGCCGATGAGGCTCGGCCGGTCGCCGGCCTTGAATTGCCCCGTTTGACCCCAACGTGCGCACGGTCAGCCGATACGTACTGCAAGGACCACAAGCGCATGACCAACAAGCACCATGACCCCGCCGCAGCCGATTTGATCGCCACGAGCCAGGCCGCCACTGTCGGTACCCCGGACGCCGGTGAGCTTGCCCACGTCGCCGACGACATCACCACCCAGCTGATCGCGGTCGAGGCCGAGGTCGCTGAACTCAAGGACGCCTGGCTGCGCGCCAAGGCCGAGACCGATAACGTGCGCAAGATCGCGCAGGCGGATGTCGCCAAGGCGCACAAGTACGCGATCGAGCGCTTTGCCGAGGACCTGCTGCCGGTCATGGACGCGCTGGAGCAGACGCTGGCTGCCGGAGACGTGCCGCTGGAGACGCTCAAGGCCGGCGCCGAATTGACGCTCAAGGCGCTGCACGCTGCGTTCGACCGGGCGCAGGTGGCCCAGATCGCCCCCGGGAGCGGCGACCGCTACGACCCGCACCAGCACCAGGCGATGCAGATGGTGCCCATCGACGCTGGCCGCCAACGCGGTGGTCGACGTCTTCCAGAAGGGCTATCTGATCAACGACCGGGTGCTGCGGCCGGCGCTGGTCACCGTGTCCAAGGGACCCGACGCCTCGGGCTGAATGCGGCGGAAGCGCGCCGGGGAGGGTTGATCCTGGTGGTGCCAACCCAAAATAGAACACAGACAGACAATCCCGCAGGAGAGTGGCAGACATGGGCAAGATCATCGGTATCGATTTGGGCACGACCAACAGCTGTGTGGCCATCATGGAAGGCGGCCAGCCGAAGGTCATCGAGAATTCGGAAGGCGCGCGCACGACGCCGTCGGTCGTCGCCTACATGGAGGACGGCGAGATCCTCGTCGGGGCGTCGTCGAAGCGCCAGGCCGTCACCAACCCGAAGAACACGCTGTACGCGATCAAGCGGCTGATCGGCCGCAAGTTCGAGGAAAAGGAGGTCCAGAAGGACATCCACATGATGCCGTACAGCATCGTCAAGGCCGACAACGGCGACGCCTGGGTCGAGGTGCGCGGCAAGAAGATCGCGCCGCCGCAGGTGTCCGCCGAAATCCTGCGCAAGATGAAGAAGACCGCCGAGGACTACCTGGGCGAGGAAGTCACCGAGGCCGTCATCACGGTGCCGGCCTATTTCAACGATTCGCAGCGCCAGGCGACCAAGGACGCCGGCAGGATCGCCGGCCTCGAGGTCAAGCGCATCATCAACGAGCCGACGGCGGCCGCGCTGGCGTTCGGCCTCGACAAGAAGGAAGGCGACCGCAAGATCGCGGTGTACGACCTCGGCGGCGGCACGTTCGACATCTCGATCATCGAGATCGCCAACGTCGACGGCGAGCACCAGTTCGAGGTGCTGTCGACCAACGGCGACACGTTCCTGGGCGGCGAGGACTTCGACCAGCGGCTGATCGACTACATCGTCACCGAGTACAAGAAGGAGTCGGGCGTCGACCTCAAGAACGACGTGCTGGCGCTGCAGCGGCTCAAGGACGCCGCGGAAAAGGCCAAGATCGAGCTGTCGAGCTCGCAGCAGACCGAGATCAACCTGCCCTACATCACTGCCGACCAGTCCGGGCCCAAGCACCTGGCGATGAAGATCACCCGGGCCAAGTTCGAGGCGCTGGTCGAGGAGCTGATCGGGCGCACGATCGAACCCTGCCGCATGGCGATCAAGGACGCCGGCGTCAAGCTCACCGACATCTCCGACGTCATCCTGGTCGGCGGCCAGACGCGCATGCCCAAGGTGCAGGACAAGGTGCGCGAGTTCTTCGGCAAGCGATCCGCGCAAGGACGTGAATCCCGACGAGGCCGTCGCCGTCGGCGCGGCGATCCAGGGTGGCGTGCTCAAGGGCGACGTCAAGGACGTGCTGCTGCTCGACGTGACGCCGCTGTCGCTGGGCATCGAGACGCTGGGCAGCGTGATGACCAAGCTGATCCAGAAGAACACGACCATCCCGACCAAGGCGACGCAGGTGTTCTCGACCGCCGACGACAACCAGGGCGCGGTGACCATCCACGTGCTGCAGGGCGAGCGCGACATGGCCTCGGGCAACAAGAGCCTCGGCCAGTTCAACCTCGAGGGCATTCCGCCGGCGCCGCGCGGCACGCCGCAGATCGAGGTCATGTTCGACATCGACGCCAACGGCATCCTGCACGTGTCGGCCAAGGACAAGGCGACCGGCAAGGAGAACAAGATCACCATCAAGGCGAACTCGGGGCTGTCCGACGCCGAGATCCAGAAGATGGTGCAGGACGCCGAGGCGCATGCCGAGGAAGACCGCAAGCTGGTGGAGACCGTCCAGGCGCGCAACGGCCTCGATGCGCTGGTGCACAGCGTGAACAAGTCGATCGCCGAGTACGGCGAGAAGGTCGGCGCGGAAGAAAAGGGCAGGATCGAGGCCGCGCTGAAGGGCGCCGAGGAACTGCTGAAGCAGAAGGACGCGACCAAGGAAGCGCTTGAAGCCAAGTCCGAGGAACTCGCCAAGGCGGCGCAGAAGCTGGGCGAGGCCATGTACGCCGAATCACAGGCGGCGGCCGAGGCGGCGGGGAAGGCGGAAGGCGGCGGCGCCGGCCAGCAGGGTGGCGGCAAGAATGAAGAGAAGGTGGTCGACGCGGAGTTCACCGAAGTCAAGAAGTGATATTCCGTCGCGGCGGCCGGCTCAGATTCGTTCAACTGCGGCGCGCGACGTAATATCTGGCCGAGTTCGAGGGTTCGCCTGCCGGCGACCCTCAACTCGGCCTTTGTGTTGGGGCCGTTTCGGCGGCGGAGTTGGCTTGTGTTGTGGCCTTTTCAGCGGCTCTGCATTCTGCATTCTGTTGTGATCCGGCGTGCGGGCCGGATCGCAACTCCCTGAAATCACCACCGCAGCGGTGTGCACGCAGGAACAGGTTTCATGTCCAAACGCGACTACTACACGGTGCTGGGGCTGGGGCGCGACGCCAGCGACGAGGACCTCAAGAAGGCCTATCGCAAGCTGGCGATGAAGCACCACCCGGACCGCAATCCGGACAACCACGCATCGGAAGCGCACTTCAAGGAGGCCAAGGAGGCCTACGAGGTGCTGTCGGACGCGCGCAAGCGCGCGGCCTACGACCAGTTCGGTCACGCGGGCGTCGACCCCTCGGCCGGCTTCGGCGGCGCCGGTCGCGGCGGGCCCGAGGGTTTCGGCGGCTTCGCCGATGCCTTCGGCGACATCTTCGGCGAGATCTTCGGCCAGCAGGGTCGCGGCGGCCGCGGCAACGGCGTGTTCCGTGGTGCCGATCTGCGCTACAACCTCGAACTGTCGCTGGAGGACGCGGCTCGCGGCGCGGAGGTCAAGATCCGCATTCCGGCCATGGAGGCCTGCGAACCCTGCCACGGCACCGGCGCCAAGCCGGGCACCGAACCCAAGACTTGTACGAGCTGCCACGGCCGCGGCGAAGTTCGCGTCTCGCAGGGATTTTTCTCGATCCAGCAGACCTGCCCCACCTGCCACGGCACCGGAAAGGTCGTCGCCGACCCTTGCACGAGCTGTCACGGCGCGGGACGGTTGAAGAAAAGCAAGACGCTGTCGGTGAAGATTCCCGCCGGCGTCGACCAGGACGATCGCATCCGGCTCACCGGTGAGGGCGAGGCCGGCGTCAATGGCGGTCCGCCTGGCGACCTCTACGTCGTCGTCAATCTCAAGCCGCATCCGGTGTTCCAGCGCGAGGGCGCCGACCTGCACTGCGAAATGCCCATCGGTTTCGCCACCGCCGCGCTGGGCGGCGATCTCGAGATTCCGACGCTCGACGGGCACGCCACCATCAAGGTGCCGCCGGAGACCCAGACCGGGCAGACCTTCCGCCTGCGCAACAAGGGCATCCGGCCGGTACGCGGCTCGGTGCAGGGGGATCTTTACTGTCATGTCGCCATCGAGACGCCGGTCAAGCTGACGGCGCGGCAGAAGGAGTTGCTGCGCGAGTTCGAGCAGATCAGCGCCCAGGATCCCGGCAAGCACAATCCGCGCGCCAAGGGCTGGTTCGACAAGGTCCGCGAGTTCTTTGGGCAATGACGGCCGTGCCGCGTACGACGTAATCGTCATTGGCGCCGGCGCGGCCGGCATGATGTGCGCGGCCGAGGCCGGCAAGCGTGGCCGGCGGGTGCTGCTGATCGAGCACTACCACCTGCTGGGCGAGAAGATCCGCATCTCCGGCGGCGGTCGCTGCAACTTCACCAACGTCAACGCCGGACCGGCCAACTACCTGTCGCGCAACCCGGACTTCTGCCGCTCGGCGCTGGCGCGCTTCACTCCGGCGGATTTCATCAAATTGGTCGAGCGCCATGGCATCGCCTGGCACGAGAAGAAGCTCGGCCAGCTTTTCTGCGACGACAGCGCGACCGCGATCATCGACATGCTGCGCGCCGAATGCGAGCGCGGCGGCGTGCACTGGCGGATGCCCTGCGCAGTCGACGGCGTCACGCATTCGGACGGGACCTTCGCAGTCGCCACGGCGCAGGGCACTGCCCGGGCACCCGCGCTGGTCGTCGCCACCGGCGGCCTGACCGTGCCGAAGATCGGAGCGACGCCGTTCGGTTACCGGATCGCCGGGCAGTTCGGCATTGCGGTGGTGCCGCCCAGGCCGGCGCTGGTGCCGCTGGCCTTCGCGCCCGAAGCGCTCGCCCGTTACGGCGATCTTTCCGGTATCTCGATCGACGCCGAGGTGTCGTGTGCCGGTGGCCGCTTTCGCGAGAACCTGCTGTTGACGCATCGCGGCCTGTCCGGGCCGGCGATCCTGCAGATTTCATCGTACTGGGACGGCCGGCAGCCGCTGTTCATCGACCTGCTGCCCGGCATCGACGCGCAGGCCTGGCTCGCCGCGCAGGCGGGGTCGGGCGCGCTGCTGCCGTCGGTGCTCGCCGAGCGATTGCCCCGGAGGTTCGCGCTGCAATGGTGTGCGGCTCACGATCTCGCGTTGCCGATGCGCCAGCTGGGCGAGGGCCGCCTGCGCGAGGCTGCGGGACTGCTGCATCGCTGGCGGGTGATGCCTTCGGGCACCCTCGGCTACAACAAGGCCGAGGTCACGGCGGGCGGCGTGGACACCACGGCGCTGTCGTCGAAATCGATGGGCGCGCTGGCGGTACCCGGCCTGCACTTCGTCGGTGAAGTCGTCGATGTCACCGGGTGGCTGGGGGGCTACAATTTCCAGTGGGCCTGGGCATCCGGCCATGCGGCCGGACAAGCCGTCTGACCGGACGCGTCCCCAGCCCGCGCTATTGGTGCGATCCCACGTTCCTCCAGGAGATTCCCTGTGCAACTTCGCCTTTCTCTGGCCGTTCTCGCGTTTTGCCTTCCTCTGGCCGCTGCCGCGCAGGTGCGCGTCGGTCTCATGGTGTCCGCAACGGGTCCGACGACCGCGATCGGCATCCCGCAGAAGAACACCGGCGACCTGCTGCCGCGCAGGATCGGCGACACGACGATCGAATACTTCCAGCTCGACGACGGCGGCGACACGACGCGCGCCGTGCAGAACATCAAGAAGCTGATCCAGGAAAACAACATCGACGCGATGATCGGGCCGTCGACGACCCCCAATGCGCTGGCCATCCTCGACGTCATCGCCGAGGCGAAGGTGCCGGTGATGGCGACAGTCGGCACGTCGGCGGTGGTCGAGCCGCTCGACGCGCGCAAGCGCTGGGTGTTCAAGACCACGCAGAACGACGACCTGATCGCGGCGGCACTGATCAGGCACATGGTCAGGAACGGCGTGAAGACCGTCGGCTTCATCGGCTTCAACGACCCCTACGGCGAGAACTGGCACAAGGTGTTCTCCGCTCTGGCGGAAAAGGCCGGCATCCGCATCGTCGCCAACGAGCGCTACGCGCGTCCCGACCAGAGCGTGACCGGGCAGTCGTTGAAACTCATCGCCGCCAAGCCGGATGCCGTGCTGATCGCCGGCGTCGGCGGACCGGCCGTGCTGCCGCAGGCGACGCTTTTCGACCAGGGCTACAAGGGCCGCATCTACCAGACGCATGCGGTGGCGACCGACGATTTCATCAAGCTGGGCAAGCAGAAGGTGGAAGGCACGGTGCTCGCCGCGGGGCCGATGCTGGTGATCGACGAGATCCCGGATTCGAATCCGACCAAGAAGGTCGCGCGCGCGTACATCGCGGCGTACGAAAAGCAGTTCGGCGTCAAGCCCGCCACCTTCGGCGCGAACACCTGGGATGGCGGCCTGCTGCTGGCGCAGGCGATTCCGCAGGCGCTCAAGGCCGGCAAGCCCGGCACCGAGGCGTTCCGCAGCGCGCTGCGCGACGCGCTGGAGCAGGAGCGCGAGGTGATCGGCACGCAGGGCGTGTTCAACATGTCGGCCAGCAATCACAACGGCATGGACGAGCGCGCGCGCGTCCTGGTCGTGGTCCGCGACGGCAAGTTCCGGCTGCTGCCCGAATGAGCGGCGGCTGCGCATGCGCATCGTAGGAATCGTGCTGGCCGCAGGCCGCGGGGCCCGTTTCGGCGGCGCCAAGCTGCTCGCCCCGCTGCCGGCGGCCGCGCACGGCGTCGGCGCCGGGACGCCGATCGGCGCGGCCGCGTGCCTGCATATGGCGGCGGCGCTGGACGAGGTGATCGCCGTGGTCCGGCCGCGCGATTCGATGCTGCTGCACTCGCTGCAGCCCGCCGGCGTGCGCATCGTCGAATGCCCGCGGGCAGACGAGGGCATGGGCGCGAGCCTGGCCTGCGGCGCGCAGGCGGCCGAAGGCGCCGACGGTCTGGTGATCGCGCTGGCGGACATGCCGTGGATCGCGCCGGCGACTATCCTCGCCGTGGCGAACGCGCTGGCCGGGGGCGCCGAGATCGTGGCGCCAAGCTATCGCGGCGAGCGCGGCCACCCGGTCGGCTTCGCGCGTGCCTATGGCCCCGCGCTGGCCGCGCTCAGCGGAGACGAGGGCGCGCGAACGGTTGTCGCCGCGCGGCAGTGGGTCCTGTCCACGATCGAGGTCGACGATCCTGGCGTCGTCCGCGACGTCGACCTGCCGGAAGACCTGGCACGATGACCCGGGGCCGCGCGGCGGTCGCCCCGGCACGGCTCCGGGACGACTAGGCGTCGGCGACGCGCTGCCAGAGATCGGGCTGGCGGTTGCCGTCGTGCAGCAGGCGCTCCTGGATCCGCCACCACGAGTGCAGTTCCAGCGCCGGCAACGGACGCGCGATGAGGAATCCCTGCGCCTCCTCGCAGCCGTGCGATTTCAGGAAGTTGTACTGTGCCGCGGTTTCCACGCCTTCGGCGATGCAACGCAGTCCGAGCGAGTGCGACAACGCGATGATCGCCTGAGTGATCGCCTCGTCGTTGCGGTTGGTCTCCAGGCCGTGGACGAATCGCTGGTCGATCTTCACGCTCTGGATCGGCAGCCGGGCGAGATAAGACAGGCTCGAGTAGCCGGTGCCGAAATCGTCGATGGTGATCGACACCCCCATCTGCTTGAGCTTCACCAGCGTGGCGACGGCCTTTTCCGGGTGCGTGATGATCACGCTTTCGGTGATTTCGAGGTCGAGGTACTTGGAGGAGAGGCCGCTGCTCGCCAGCGCGTCCTCGACCACCGACAGCCAGCTGTCGTGCTGCAACTGCTGCACCGACAGGTTGACCGACAGGCGCAGCGGCATGTTCTGGCGATGCCATTGCACGACCTGACGGCAGGCGTCGCGCAGGACGCGCGCGCCGAGCGCCTGGATCATGCCGGATTCCTCGGCGATCGGGATGAAGTCCGCCGGCTGGATCACGCCCCGCTCGGGGTCGCGCCAGCGCAGCAGCGCTTCGACGCCGCAGGGGCGCCCCGTCTGCATCTCGATCTGCGGCTGGTAGACGAGGAAGAACTCGTCGTCCATCAGGCCGCGCCGCATGTCGGTCTCCAGCTGCAGGCGCATCTGCACACGGGCATTCATGTCGGCGGTGAAGAAGCGATAGGCGTTGCGGCCGGCATCCTTCGCCGCATACATCGCCGTGTCGGCCTGCTTGATCAGTTCCACGCCGTCGCGGGCGTCGATCGGATAGAGCGCCACGCCGGCGGAACAGGTCAGCGTCGGCGCCTGATCGGCCAGCCGGAATGCGGAGTTGAACGCCTCGCGCACGCGATTGAGCACCATCATCACTTCGAACGAGGCCTGCTCCGGATCGAGGCCGGGAAGGATGACCACGAACTCGTCGCCGCCAAGGCGCGCGACGGTATCGGATTCGCGCACCGCACCGGTCAGGCGCTGCGCGATCGCCTGCAGCAGCTGGTCACCGGCGTCGTGGCCGAGCGTGTCGTTGATTCTCTTGAAGTGATCGAAGTCGAGGAAGATGCAGGCGACCTGCGTGCCGTCGCGCTGGGATTGCGCGAGGATCTGCTTCAGGCGCTGATTGAGCAGCGAGCGATTGGGCAGGCCGGTCAGGATGTCGTGCTGGGCGAGCTTGTAGGCCTGCGCGGTGGCGACTTCCAGTTCGCGAGTGCGCTGCGCGACCTTCTCCTCCAGCGTGCGCTGGTAGTTGGCCACCTCGAGCTGCGACTCGGACAGCTTCTGCGTCATGTGGTTGAACGTGTGCGTGAGCAGCCCCAGTTCGTCGGAGGAGTGCGCGGGAACGTACACGTCCAGGCGTCCCGAGCCGACCGAACGCGCAGCGCGCATCAGGCGGCGCATCGGCGCCACGAGCCGCCGGGTCAGCAGCAGCGTCGCGAAGATCGCGAACAGCACCAGCAGCCCGACGACGCCGACCGCCCCGACCAGCTGTTCGCGAAACTGCCGGCGTTGATTGTCGAGGGTCATGCCGAGGCGGATGATCCCCAGCGGTTCGGCCGCGGCGCCTTCGGCGGCCACCGGCAGTGCCGCGCCGCCGAAGGCGCGAGGACGGGTTCCCGGGCCGACGGTGGTGACCAACTCGATGAACCTCCTGCCCTCGAGGCTGACCTCGTGCCAGACGACCTGACCGGGCGCCGGCAGCACAATTCCCGCGAGCGGCGGCAATGCCGACTTCGGCGGCCCGGTTCCGTAGCGGCGCTCTGCCAGCGGCGCCTGCTTCATGTCGAGCACGCAGGCGTAGGTGATCATCGGGTCGCTGCCCAGGCTTTCGAGCATCTGCTCGAGGTAGGCGCTGTTCGACGTATAGAGGCCGTATTCGGCGAGCTCGGCCATGATCGCCAGCGCCGACGTGCCCTGATTGCGCGCGTCCTGCTCCTCGTTGCGCCAATGCTGCACATAGAAGAACGTGGTGATGGCGAGCGCGGTGATGAAAATCAGCCCGACGGTGAGCAGGTTGAGCTTGGTGAGCAGGCCCATGCGCACCGGCGGCAGATTCAGCGACGATACGGTGTCGCCTGCCAGCGGCGACAGGTGCCTGCGCAGCGCGCCGCGCATCCGCTTCATTTGCATGCGCACCCGGACGCACGCTGCCGCATCGCTTCTCCCGGGAGGCGAGTAGGCTCGGTCGGGCGCGGGCGGTCCGCGATCCGGCCGGACGATTGGTCCGACTCGGGAAGGCGCGCGGTCAGCCGACGCATGCGCCCGGCGCGGGGCGGCAACGCGTGGATGGAGGATCGCAAGGATCGCTGTCGGTAGGGGTCCACAGGCGGACAGAGCACGCAATGTGCCATCCGCCGACCGCCCCCGTCTACTCCGACGTGACCGGAATCTTGCCGATCCGGGCCTGCCACTCCTTCGGCGAAGTGTGGTGCACAGAACTGCCGCGGGCGTCCACCGCGACGGTCACCGGCATGTCCTTGACCTCGAATTCGTAGATGGCTTCCATGCCCAGGTCGCCAAAGGCCACTACGCGCGAAGCCTTGATCGCCTTGGAAACCAGGTAGGCCGCGCCGCCGACGGCCATCAGGTAGGCGGCGCCGTGCTTGCGGATGGACTCGATGGCCGCCGGACCGCGCTCGGCCTTGCCGATCATGGCGATCAGCCCGGTCTTGGCGAGCATCATCTCGGTGAATTTGTCCATGCGCGTGGACGTCGTCGGGCCGGCGGGCCCTACCACCTCGTCGCGGACGGGATCCACCGGACCGACGTAGTAGATGACCCGATTGGTGAAGTCCACGCCATCCGGCAGCGCCTCGCCGCGTGCGAAGTGGTCGGCGATGCGCTTGTGCGCGGCATCCCGCCCGGTGAGCATCCGGCCGGACAGCAGCAGCGTCTCGCCGGGCTGCCAGGTCGCCACGACCTCGCGCGTCAGCGTGTCGAGGTCGACGCGCCTGGCGTTCGGCGAAGGCTTCCAGTGCACGTCCGGCCACTTGGACAGGTCCGGCGGCGTCAGCACCGCCGCGCCGTTGCCGTCCAGCGTGAAATGCACGTGGCGCGTGGCCGCGCAGTTGGGAATCATCCCGACCGGCTTGGATGCGGCATGCGTCGGGTAGTCGAGAATCTTGACGTCCAGAACGGTCGACAGGCCGCCCAGTCCCTGCGCGCCGATGCCCGAGCGCATTGACCTTGTCGTAGAGCTCGATGCGCAATTCCTCGGTGCTGTTCGCCGGCCCGCGCGCCAGCAGCGCATGCATGTCGATGGGTTCCATCAGCGCTTCCTTGGCCATGAGCAGCGCCTTCTCGGCCGTACCGCCGATGCCGATGCCCAGCATGCCGGGCGGACACCAGCCGGCGCCCATGGTCGGCACGGTCCTGATCACCCAGTCGACGATCGAATCGGACGGGTTGAGCATGACGAATTTGGACTTGTTCTCCGAGCCGCCGCCCTTGGCGGCGATCCGCACGTCGACGCGGTCGCCGGGAACGAGCTCGTAGTGGACGACGGCGGGCGCATTGTCGCGCGTGTTCCTGCGCGCGCCGGCGGGGTCGGCGACGACCGAGGCGCGCAGGCGGTTGTCGGCGTCCATGTAGGCAAGCCGCACGCCCTCGTTGATCATCTCGGTCAGCGACATGGTGACGCCTTCCCAGCGCACGTCCATGCCGACCTTGACGAAGGCCACGACGATCCCGGTGTCCTGGCAGATCGGGCGGTGGCCCTCGGCGCACATCCTCGAATTGGTCAGGATCTGCGCGATGGCGTCCTTGGCTGCCGGCGATTCCTCCGCCCGGTACGCGGCCGCGAGCGCCTCGATGTAGTCGGTAGGGTGGTAGTAGGACATGAACTGCAGCGCATCGGCGACACTCTGCACGAGGTCCTGCTGGCGAATGGCGGGCATGGCGGCTCCTTTCAAACTCTCAATGACTGCCCTTGGCTTCCACGCCCGTTCGCGGCCTGCCCGGCAGCATGAGCCGGTCGACGGCGGCGATGGCAAGCGCGGAGAGCAGGAACGTCAGATGGATCACGGTCTGGTAGAGCAGTGCTTTTTCGGAAAAAGCTTCGGCGTTGATGAAGGTCTTGAGCAGGTGAATCGATGAAATGCCGATGATCGCGGTGGCCAGCTTGACCTTGAGCACCGACGCGTTGACGTGCGACAGCCACTCCGGCTGGTCGGGATGGCCCTCCAGACGCATGCGCGACACGAAGGTCTCGTAGCCGCCGACGATGACCATGATCAGCAGGTTGGAGATCATGACCACGTCGATCAGCCCCAGCACCAGCAGCATGGTCAGCGTCTCGCGCGACTTGATCGTGCCGCTGTCGGCGCCGGGCACGGCGACGCTCTCGCGGATCAATTCGATCGCGTGCTCGTTGCCGAACGCGGCCTGGACGAGATGGGTGAGCTCGACCCAGAATTGCCAGACGTAGACGCACTGCGCGACGATGAGGCCGAGGTAGAGCGGCAGTTGCAGCCACCGGCTCATGAAAATGATCTGGGGCAACGGTTTCATTGACGGCATTGGCGGCTCGCGGCGGATCGTTCGGACGGGCGTCTTCGGCAGACGGCCGAAGCGCGGAATAACCGGGAAGTCTACCATCCGGGCGACACGCGCCGCCATTGTGTCGGGTGCGATTGATTGGGTAGACTGGACGATGTTTTGCACGGGATCCGTGCATCGCAACTTCACCTGGGACAGGAGACTCGAACATGTCGTCTGAAATCGAATCGGTGCTGCACGAGGATCGCGTGTTTCCGCCGGCGGAGGAATTCGTCCGGCAGGCCAATGTTTCCGGCATGGACGCCTACCGCGCGATGTGTGCCGAGGCCGAGCGCGATTTCGAGGGCTTCTGGGCACGGCTGGCGCGCGAGGAGCTGATCTGGAAGAAGCCGTTCACCAAGACGCTGGACGAGTCCAAGGCGCCCTTCTATCGCTGGTATTACGACGGCGAACTCAACGCGTCCTACAACTGTCTCGACCGGCACCTCGACACCCAGCCCGACAAGGTCGCGATCATCTTCGAGGCGGACGACGGCAAGGTCACGACCATCACCTACAAGGGGTTGTACGAGGAGGTGTGCCGCTTCGCCAACGCGCTGAAAGCCAAGGGGATCAAGGCAGGCGACCGCGTGCTGGTCTACATGCCGATGTCGATCCAGGTGGTCGTGGCGATGCAGGCCTGCGCGCGCATCGGCGCGACGCATTCGGTGGTGTTCGGCGGCTTCTCGGCGAAGAGCATCCAGGAACGCGTGGTCGATGCCGGCGCGGTCGCGATCATCACCGCCGACGGCCAGTTCCGCGGCGGCCGGGAGATTCCGCTGAAGCCGGTCGTCGACGAGGCGCTGGCCATGGGCGGCTGCGACAGCGTGAAGGCGATCTGGGTGTACAAGCGGACGGGTTCGAACGTGGCGATGACCAGCGGTCGCGACCTGTGGTGGCACGAGGCGGTCGACGGGCAGCCGGCCACCTGCGAGCCGGCCTGGGTGAATGCCGAGCATCCGCTGTTCATCCTCTATACGTCGGGCTCGACGGGCAAGCCAAAGGGCGTTCAGCACTCGACGGGCGGCTACCTGCTGCACGCGATCCTGACCATGAAGTGGACCTTCGACTACAAGCCCACCGACATCTTCTGGTGCACGGCCGACGTGGGCTGGGTCACCGGGCACACCTACATCGCCTATGGGCCCCTGGCCTGTGGCGCGACGCAGGTGATGTTCGAAGGCGTGCCGACCTACCCGGATGCCGGCCGTTTCTGGAAGATGATCCAGGATCACAGGGTCACCGTTTTCTACACGGCGCCGACGGCGATCCGCTCGCTGATCAAGGCCGGCGCCGACCTGCCGAAGAAGTACGACCTGTCGCGCCTGCGCATCCTCGGGACCGTCGGCGAGCCCATCAACCCCGAGGCCTGGATGTGGTACCACGAGACCGTCGGCGGCGGACGCTGCCCGATCGTCGACACCTGGTGGCAGACGGAGACCGGCGGCCACCTGATCACGCCGCTGCCGGGGGCGACGCCGCTGAAACCGGGGTCGTGCACGTTTCCGCTGCCGGGGATCATCGTCGACATCGTCGACGAGACCGGCCACTCGGTGGAACTAGGCAAGGGCGGCATCCTGGTGATCAAGCGGCCGTGGCCGGCAATGATCCGCACCATCTGGGGCGATCCCGACCGATTCAAGAAGACCTACTACCCCGACGATTTCAAGGGCAAGTACTACCTGGCCGGCGACGGCGCCTCGCGCGACCTCGAGGGTTACATCCGGATCATGGGCCGTATCGACGACGTGCTCAACGTCTCCGGACACCGGCTTGGCACGATGGAGATCGAGTCGGCGCTGGTGGCCAATCCGCTGGTCGCCGAGGCGGCGGTCGTGGGCCGGCCGGACGACACCACCGGCGAGGCGGTCTGCGCGTTCGTGGTGCTGAAGCAGGCGCGCCCGTCCGGCGAGGACGCGGAGAAGATCGCCAAGGATCTGCGCAACTGGGTGGCCAAGGAAATCGGGTCGATCGCCAAGCCGAAGGAAATCCGCTTCGGCGAGAACCTGCCCAAGACGCGTTCGGGCAAGATCATGCGCCGGCTGCTGCGTTCGATCGCCAAGGACGAGGCAATCACGCAGGACACTTCGACGCTCGAGAATCCGGCGATCCTCGAGCAGCTGAAGCAGAAGAACTAGGCTGCTCCGACGGCGCGGCGTGGGGATATCTGACCGCGGCGGCCCGGCAACTGGCAGAATGCGCGGCGCGGCGGCCATGGCGTCGGCCGCGCCGCGCCGCGCGATTCGTCCGCGCGGCACGCAACAGGCGACAAGGGCAGGCCGATGCGTCAATTTCTGGGTTCGATACAACTGGTCGTGGCGATCGCGCTGATGGCGCTGATCGGCCAGGGCGCGCTCTACATCCTTGCCGGACGCAACCGGGACAAGAACCTCTTCTACCAGATCATCGCCATCATCACCTCGCCATTCGTCAAGCTGGTGCGCCTGCTGACGCCGCGGGTCTTCGAAGACCGGTTCATGCCGTTTGCGACCTTCTGCATTCTTTCGGTCGTGTTCATCTGGCTGGCTTTCGCCATACCGGGCGTCGAGCCGTGACGCGGAAGGATTGCCGATGAGCGCGCGCCTTCGCCGCTGGTTCTATGTCGAGATGGCAAAGTGGTGCCAGGGATTCCGGCAGTCGGAAACCGCGCTGCGCTACTACGGCCTCGCGCTGCGGGCTGCGCCGAATGACCCGAAGATCATCGCCAGCATCGGCTTCGAGCTGGCCGGGCAGAACCGCAAGCGCGAGGCGCTGGCGCAGTTCGACCGTGTCGTCGAACTCCGGCCGGACTGGGCGGAGGCGCATTTCGACCGCGGCTTCCTGCTCCAGGAACTCAACGATCACGAAGCGGCGATGGCCGCCTTCGACCGCGCCATCGCCGCCAATCCGAAGCACGATCGCGCCTACTACGGCAAGGCGCTGTCGCTGATCGGCCTGGGGCGAAAGGCCGAGGCGGTGGCGCCGCTGGAGAAGAACACCAAGCTGCAGCCGATGAGTCCCTATGGCTGGTACCAGCTTGCCCGGGTCCAGTTCGATCTGGGCAACGGCGAGCGCGCGCAGTCGATCATCGATCACCTGGCGAAATTCGAACCCAAGGTCGCTGCGCAACTTTCGCGCGAGACCGGGCTGCGAGCCCCACCTCGTCCCTGATCCCGGGTCGTTGCGGTGCAGCGAATATGATCCGGCGTCGTTTCGACCGGGAATCGAGGCAAAAAGGCCGGCCGGGACAACAAAAGGGCTTGTTGGCCCGGAATAAAGCTGTTTATACTCGTCGCAATTTGGCGACAGGCATGCCAGCATGCCGGGTGGCCTCGCGAATGCGATCGAAGCAGCGGAAGACTGCCGATCGGTCGGGTAGTGGTAGGGGTACTGGCCGTAGTCAATCAGGAGGAGCCAATCCATGCAGTTGACCGAAAAGCACCAGGAATACTGGAGCAAGAACCTGCGCATCACCGGGGTCCTGCTGTTCATCTGGTTCGTAGCCACATTCGTCGTCGGTTTCTACGCGCGTGATCTGAGCTTCAACTTCTTCGGCTGGCCGTTCGCCTTCTACATGGCGGCGCAGGGCTCGCTGATCATCTACGTTCTGATCATCTGGTTCTACGCGCGGTACATGAACAAACTCGACAACGAGTACGGCGTCAACGAAGCGGAGGACGAATAATGGCCACCCCAGCACAAGGTTCCGGAGGAGGTTTTTTCTCCGGTTCGCAGAAGGCGTTCAATGCCCAGTTGAAGCGGGTGTATATCTTCTACACCGGAGGCTTCCTAGTCTTCATCGTGGCGCTGGCCATCCTCGAGCAGCTGGGATTGCCGCGGCGCTGGATCGGTTACCTGTTCCTGCTGGCCACCATCGGCCTCTACGCCGGCATCGGCGTGATGAGCCGGACATCGGACGCAGCCGAGTACTACGTGGCAGGAAGACGGGTGCCGGCACTGTTCAACGGCATGGCGACAGGCGCGGACTGGATGTCCGCGGCGTCGTTCATCGGCATGGCAGGCTCGCTGTACCTGCTGGGCTTCAACGGCCTCGCGTTCATCCTGGGGTGGACCGGCGGTTACGTGCTGGTGGCGCTGTTCCTCGCGCCCTACCTGCGCAAATTCGGCCAGTTCACGATTCCCGACTTCCTTGGCGCGCGCTACGGCGGCAACATCCCGCGCCTGGTCGGCATGCTGATCGCGATCCTGTGCTCGTTCACCTACGTGGTGGCGCAGATCTACGGCGTGGGTCTGATCACCACCCGCCTGACCGGCGTGCCGTTCGAGCTGGGCATCTTCCTGGGTCTGGGCGGAATCCTGGTCTGCTCGTTCCTGGGCGGGATGCGCGCGGTGACCTGGACGCAGGTGGCGCAGTACATCATCCTGATCATCGCCTACATGATCCCGGTCGTCTGGCTGTCGGTGAAGGCCACCGGCATCCCGCTGCCGCAGTTCGTCTACGGCAAGGTGCTCGAGAAGGTGACCGCGCGTGAGGCCGAACTGATCAAGGACCCGAAGGAACTGCAGGTCCGCGACATCTTCAAGGCGCGTGCTGCCGAAGGTGCGGCCAAGCTGAAAGACGTCGACAAGTCCTATGCCGACGGCAAGGCGGCGCTGACCGATGCCGTGGCCAAGGCCGAGGCCGACAACGCGGCGCCGGACGTGGTCGACGCCGCCAAGAAGGCACTGGCCGCCTACCCGGCGACAGCGGAGGATGCCAAGGCCGCGTGGACGAAGGAGTCGCGCCTGGCTGCGCGCGCCAATCCGCCGATACGCCATGCCGAGGCTTTCCCCGGCAAGGACGACGCGGCGCGCGACCTGTCGCGGCGCAACTTCCTGGCGCTGGTGTTCTGCCTGATGGTCGGCACCGCGGCGCTGCCGCACATCCTGATGCGCTACTACACGACGCCATCGGTGAAGGATGCGCGCCAGTCGGTGTTCTGGTCGCTGTTCTTCATCTTCCTGCTGTACTTCACGGCACCCGCGCTCGCCGTGCTGGTGAAATACGACGTCTACTCGTTCCTGGTCGGCTCGGATTTCTCCAAGTTACCGCAGTGGGTGGCATCGTGGCAGAGGGTCGATCCAGCGCTGCTTTCGATCGTCGACGTCAACAAGGACGGCATCGTCCAGCTGGCGGAGATCGCGATCGGAGGCGACATCGTCGTGCTGGCGACGCCCGAGATCGCCGGCCTGCCGTATGTCGTTTCCGGGCTGGTGGCTGCCGGCGGTCTGGCGGCGGCGCTCTCTACCGCGGACGGCCTGCTGCTGACCATCGCCAACGCGCTGTCGCACGACTTCTACTACAAGATGCTCGATCCGAACGCATCGACGACCCGCCGGGTCACGATCTCCAAGGTCCTGCTGCTGGTGGTGGCGGTGCTCGCTGCGACGATGGCCGCACAGAAGCCTGCGGATATCCTGTTCCTGGTGTCGGCGGCATTCTCGATCGCCGCGGCGGGGTTCTTCCCGGCGCTGACGCTTGGGATCTTCTGGAAGCGCGCCAACAGGACGGGCGCGACGCTGGGCATGCTGGCCGGCGTGGGTATCACGATGTACTACATGATCACCACCCAGCCCTGGCTGCGCGGGGTGTTCGGCGTCACCGGTTCGATCGCCGACAACACGTGGTGGGGCATCGGCTCGATCTCTGCTGGCCTGTGGGGCGTACCCCTTGGCTTCGTGGTGATCATCATCGTCAGCCTGCTGACCCCGGCGCCGGACAGGGAGGTGCAGGAGCTGGTCGAGCACGTCCGCTATCCGAACCTGACCGGCGACACGCTGGACACGCGCGGCACCTGACCGACGGCAACGCCGGCGCAAGCCGGCGGCACGACAAAAAAGGCCCGCAGCGATGCGGGCCTTTTTCATTGAGGTGTTTGCGCGCGCCGCGGCGGCACGGGCGTTCCGGCCGCAGGTCAGGCCGGACGCGGAACGGTGTCCTGGAACGAAGCCCGCTTGGCCAGTTTCTCGGCCAGCCGGCCGAGATTCGGGAAATCGGCACGCCAGTCGAACTCCGGCTGGCGAAAGTCGAGGTAACCCAGCGCGCAACCGGTCGCGATGTCGGCCAGCGAGTAGGCGTCGCCGTTGCACCAGGCGCGCTCGCCCAGTTCGCGCGCGAATTCGGTGACGCCCGAGCGAACCTTGTGGTGCTGGCGGTCGATCCAGTCCTTGCTCTGCTGGAGCGCGGGGCGGCGGGCCTCGACCACCGCCGACACCGCCGCGTCGCAGATGCCGTCGGCCAGCGCCTCCCAGCGCTTGACCAGGATGCGCTGGCGGCTCGGGTCCGGGATGAGGCGCGAGACCGGGCTCACCGTGTCCAGGTACTCGACGATCACGCGCGAGTCATAGATCCGCGTGCCGTCGTCGAGGACCAGCGCGGGCACCTTGCCCAGCGGATTCCACTCGTGCACCGGGTTGGTGGCGCCCCACGGCGACGCCTCGACGATCTGGAAGTCGATTTTCTTCTCGGCGAGGACGATGCGCACCTTGCGCGCGAACGGGCTGGCCGGGGACGAAATCAGAGTGAGCACTGTGGGCAGGCGCGAGGCCGGGGCGAAAGGAAAAATTATAGCATTCGGGTCTTTCGATTCCGCTGCGCCCCCTGCGCCGCCGGCCGCCGCGACAGGCGAGCATGATAGACTGCAATCCCCCAGCGAGGCCGACGAATGGCTGCCGATGTCGATCTTCATGCGCTGAACGCGCTCTCGCCGCTGGACGGCCGCTACGCGTCGAAGGTGGCGCCCCTCTCCGCGCACTTTTCCGAGTTCGGCCTCATCCGGCACCGTGTGCGCGTCGAGCTTGCCTGGCTCGAGGCTCTGGCGGAGGAGCCGGGCATCGCGGAAGTGCCGCCCTTTTCCGCCAGGACCAGCGCCGGGATCGCGGCGATCGCCGCTTCCTTCGCGCCTGCCGATGCCGCCCGGGTCAAGGCCATCGAGCGCACGACCAACCACGACGTCAAGGCGGTCGAGTACTGGCTGAAGGAAGCGTTTGCCGGCGTGCCCGAGGTGGCGCGCGCGGCAGAGTTCATCCACTTCGCCTGCACGTCGGAGGACATCAACAATCTGGCGCACGGCCTGGCGCTTGCCGCGGCGCGCCACGACCTGCTGCTGCCGGCGCTGCGCGACATCGCGGCCGAGTTGCGCAAGCTGGCGCGGGCGAACGCCGCGATGCCGATGCTCTCGCGCACCCACGGCCAGCCGGCGACGCCGACGACGCTGGGCAAGGAAATGGCCAACGTCTATGCGCGGCTGGAACGGCAGATCGCCGCCATCGAACGCGTTCCGCTGAAAGGAAAGATCAACGGCGCCGTCGGCAATTACAACGCGCACATTGCCGCCTATCCGGACGTCGACTGGGAGCGCGTCGCCGCCCGCGTCGTGGCGCGGCTCGGACTGGAGTTCAACCCCTACACGACGCAGATCGAGCCGCACGACTACATGGCCGAGCTGTTCGACGCCATCGCGCGCGCGAACACGATCCTGATCGATCTCGACCGGGACATCTGGGGCTATGTCTCGCTTGGCTATTTCCGCCAGCGGGTCAGCGAGGGCGAAGTCGGTTCCTCGACGATGCCGCACAAGGTCAACCCGATCGACTTCGAAAACTCCGAGGGCAATCTCGGCATCGCCAACGCCTTGCTGCGCCATCTGGCCGAGAAGCTGCCGATCTCCCGCTGGCAGCGCGACCTGACCGACTCGACGGTCCTGCGCAACATGGGCGTCGCACTCGGCCACGCGCTGCTGGGCTGGAGTTCGCTGCGGCAGGGACTCGGCAAGCTCGATGCGGACGCCGCGCGCATGGCCGCGGATCTCGACGCCAACTGGGAGGTGCTGGCCGAACCGATCCAGACGGTGATGCGCCGTTACGGAATCGCCAATCCCTACGAGCAGTTGAAGGCGCTGACGCGCGGCCGCAGCGGCATGACGCAGGCCGCATTGCACGCCTTCATCGACGGGCTTGCGCTGCCGGCCGATGCCAAGGCGCGACTCAAGGCGCTGACGCCTGCCGGCTACATCGGCAACGCCGCCGCGCTGGCGCAGCGGATCTGAAGCGGGTCGCTAGGCGGGCGGCGCGCGCCGGGCGCGGCGCTCCTGCAGCCAGGTCGTGAACGCCGGGATCAGCGACAGGATCACGATTCCGATCACGATCAGCGTCAGGTTCCGCTTGACCCACGGAATGTTGCCGAACAGGTAGCCCGCGTAGACGAGCGAGGACACCCAGGCAATCCCGCCGATCACGTTGAAGGCCAGGAAACGGCGGTAGCTCATGTCCGCCACGCCGGCGAGGAAGGGCGCGAAGGTGCGGACGATGGGAACGAAGCGGCCGATGATGATGGTCACGCCGCCGTACTTGTCGTAGAACGCCTGCGTCCGGCGCAGGTATTCCTGCCTGAACCAGCGCGAGTCGGGCCGATCGAACACCTTCGGGCCGATGTAGCGCCCGATCGAATAGTTGACCGAGTCGCCGAGGATCGCCGCGACGATCAGCAGCGCGACCAGCAGGTGAACGTCCATCCCGGCCGAGGCCACCACCGTGCCGGCGATGAACAGCAGAGAGTCGCCGGGGAGCAGCGGGAAGATCACCAGCCCGGTCTCGGCGAAGATGATCGCGAACAGCAACAGGTAGAGCCACGGACCATACTGTGCGGCGATCAGCGCCAGCGTCTGGTCGAGCGACAGCAGCGCATGGAAGATCGTGCTCAGCGTAGCCATGACGCCAATGCGCGATCGCCGCGGCCGGCATCACCGGGGTCGGCGCGGGAAATCGGGACTTCCCGGCACGCAGCGGCGCGGCGGGCCGCTCGGCGCGGGGCGCTGATCCGGGGAAGGAGCACAGGGGCCGGCGAACTAGGGCAGGATCTTCTCGCCGGCCTGGCCGTCGCCGCGCTTCTCGGGCTTGACCAGGTCTTCGCGCGACACTCCCATCCACATCACCAGCGGCGCCATCACCAGCACCGAGGAGTAGATGCCGAAGAGAATGCCTATGGTCAGCGCCAGCGCGAAGTAGTGCAGCGTCTCGCCACCGAAGAACAGGATCGACAGCACCATAAGCAGCGTGCTGCCATGGGTGATCATCGTGCGCGATATGGTGCTGGTGATCGCGTTGTCGATCACCGTGGTCACGGATGCCTTGCGCATCTTGCGGAAATTCTCGCGAATCCGGTCGGCGATGACCACCGATTCGTTCACCGAGTAGCCCAGCACCGCCAGGACCGCGGCGAGCACCGGCAGCGAGAATTCCCACTGGAACAGCGCGAAGAAGCCCAGGATGATGATCACGTCGTGCAGGTTGGCGACAATTGCCGCCACCGCGAAACGCCATTCGAAGCGCATCGCCAGGTAGGCGACGATGCCCAGTGACACCAGCAGCAGCGCCAGCGCGCCGTTCTCGTAGAGTTCGCGCCCGACCTGTGGCCCGACGAACTCGACGCGCTGCTGGGTGGCGGTCGGGTCGTCGGCCTTGAGCGCGTTCATCACCATCTCGGACAGCTGCGCGCTGGACGAGCCTTCCTTGAGCGGCAGGCGGATCAGCGCGGTGTTCGACTGTCCGAACGACTGCGCCGTGTACTCGCTGAGGTTCAGCTTGTCGATCGCTCCGCGCAACCTGGTGAAATCGACGGCATGGCCGTAGGTGACCTCGATCACCGTGCCGCCGCGGAAGTCGACGCCGAGATTGAGGCCCCTCCAGGCGAGGAAGATCACGGCAAGCAGGAACGTGACCACGGAGATCACGTTGAACACGAGCGCGAACCGCATGAACGGGATGTCGCGTCTGATTCGGAAGAATTCCATGTCGTTTCCTGGCGTTCGCTCTGGCGGCTGGCCTGGCGGGTGTTCCGGGTTCTAGGCCTTGGTCGGCGCGGCCGGCGCCGAGCCGCCCGGGCGCCAGACCTGGCCGATGGAGATGCCGTCGAGCTTCTTGCGGTTGCCGTAGATCACCGCGACGATGCCGCGCGACACGAACACCGCCGAGAACATCGACGTGAGGATGCCCAGGCAGTGCACGACGGCGAAGCCGCGCACGGGTCCCGAGCCAAAGAGGAACAACGCGACGCCGGCGATCAGCGTGGTGATGTTCGAGTCGAAGATCGTGCCCCAGGCGCGTTCGTAGCCCAGCTGCAGCGCGGCGTGCGGCGTCGCGCCCCAACGCAGTTCCTCGCGGATGCGCTCGTTGATCAGCACGTTGGCATCGATCGCCATGCCCAGCGTCAGCGCGATTGCCGCGATGCCCGGCAGCGTCAGCGTCGCCTGCAGCATCGACAGCAGCGAAACCAGCAGCATCAGGTTGACGGTCAGCGCGATGGTCGAGATGACGCCCATCAGCATGTAGTAGGCGCACATGAAGATGGCCAGCACGACGAACCCGTAGGTCACCGAGTTGAAGCCCTTGTCGATGTTCTCCTTGCCCAGCGACGGGCCGACGGTGCGTTCCTCGACGATCTCCATCGGCGCAGCCAGCGCGCCGGCGCGCATCAGCAGCGCCACGTCGTTCGCCTCGCGCGTGGTCATCCGCCCGCTGATCTGCACCCGGCCGCCACCGATCTCCTCGCGGATCACCGGCGCCGTGATGACCTCGGCGCGGCCTTTCTCGACCAGAACGATGGCCATCCGCTTGCCGACGTTCTCGCGCGTGACCTCCTTGAAGATCCGCGCTCCGGAACCGTCGAGGTTGACATGGACCGCGGGCTCGTTGGTGCGCTGGTCGAAGCCGGACTGCGCATCGTTGATGCGGTCGCCGGTCAGCACCACCTGCCGGCGCACGACAAGCGGCGTGCCGCCGCGTTCGGTGAACAGGTCGCTGCCGACCGGGACGCTGCCGCCCTGCGCCGCTTCCAGAACGCCCGGCTCGTCGTTGACCATGCGGATCTCGAGCGAGGCGGTGCGCCCGAGGATGTCCTTGGCGCGCGCCGTGTCCTGCACCCCGGGCAGCTGCACGACCACGCGCTCGGCGCCCTGTTGCTGGATGATCGGCTCGGCCACGCCGAGTTCGTTGACGCGATTGCGCAGGATCTGGATGTTCTGGGCGACTGCGCCGTCCTGGATGCGCTTCTGCGCCTCGGGTTTCAATGCGGCGATCAGGCGAAGGTCGCCGCCGGTGACCTCGGCCTCGCGCAGCTGCAGGTCGGGGTAGTTTTTTTCGATGGCGAGCCGCGCCCGGTTGCGCTCGTTGGCGTCCTTGAACCGCATCGACACGCTGGAACCCTCGCGCGCGATGCCGCTGTACTGCAGCTTCTCGCTGCGCAGCAGCGAGCGCAGGTCGGTCATGTAGCGGTCGGCGGCCTTGTCGAGCGCGGCCTTCATGTCCACCTGCAACAGGAAGTGGACGCCGCCGCGCAGGTCCAGGCCCAGGTACATGGGCAGCGCGCCGATCGACGCCAGCCACTGCGGGGACGACGACAGCAGATTCAGCGCGACGATGTAGTTGTCGCCGAGCGCGCCCTGCAACGCGTCCTTCGCCTTCAACTGGGTGTCCGGATCGGCGAAGCGGACCTTGATGCCGGTGGCGTCGAGCGCCGACCCGATGAACGGGATGTTCGCCGACTTGAGCGCCGACTCGACATTGCCGAGGACTGCGGTGTCGACCTTGACGCGGGCGGACGAGACCTGGACCGCCGGCACTTCCGGGAAGAAATTCGGCAGCGTGTAGAGCATGCCGACCAGCACCGCGACGGCGATGACTACGTATTTCCAGAGCGGATAGCGGTTCATGGCATGCGGCCGTTGAGGGAAGGTGCCCGATCGGGCTTGGGGGTTCGAACTCCGGCGGGGCGTGAACGCGGGAACACTCGCGACCGGACGGGAAACGCGGGCCGGACGCGCGGCTGGCTTGCCGCGGTCAGAGTGCCTTCATCGTACCCTTGGGAAGCAGCTGGGCGATCGCCGCCCGCTGCACGCTGATCTCGATTGTCGGCGCGACTTCGACCGTCGCGTACTGATCGGTGAGCTTGGAGATGCGGCCGACGACGCCGCCCGCAGTGATGACCTCGTCGCCCTTTTGCAGCGCCGCGAGCATTGCCTTGGTTTCCTTGGCGCGCTTCTGCTGCGGACGAATCAGCAGGAAATAGAACACCACGAAAATGGCGATCATCGGCAGGAAGGTCATGAACTCGCCGCCGGGGGTCGACGCGGCGGCCTGAGCGTAGGCGGGGCTGATCAGCACGGTGATACCTCCGGAAGCGGTTGTGGCACAGCGCGACGGCCTGGCTCGGACCTGCCGCGGCAAACGCGGACGGACCCGGCTTCTGGTCTGGCGCCCGCCCTGCGATCAACTCAAGATTCTAACATGCTGGAGCGTTCGGTTCGGAACCGGGCGACGCAGGCCGCCAGGGTGCCCGCAGCGATGGCATCCCGCAGTTCGGCCATCAGCTGCTGGTAGTAATGCAGGTTGTGGATGGTGGCCAGGCGGGCGCCGAGGATTTCGTTGACCCGGTTCAGATGGTGCAGGTAGGCGCGGGAAAAATTGCGGCAGGCGTAGCAGGAACAGGTCGGGTCGACCGGCCCGGTGTCGGTGCGATGCTTCGCGTTGCGGATCTTGACGTCGCCGAAGCGCGTGAACAGCCAGCCGTTGCGCGCATTGCGCGTGGGCATCACGCAGTCGAACATGTCGATGCCCGCGGTCACGCCGGCGACCAGATCCTCGGGGGTGCCCACGCCCATCAGGTAGCGCGGACGATCCGCGGGCAGCCGAGGGCCGGTGCGCGCGAGCACGCGCAGCATTTCTTCCTTGGGCTCGCCGACCGACAGGCCGCCGATGGCGTAGCCGGCGAAGCCGATGTGCTCGAGTCCGGCCTGCGACTCGTCGCGCAGGTCGTCGTGCATCCCGCCCTGGACGATGCCGAACAAGGCATTCGGATTCTCGCCGCGGTCGAATTCCGCGCGCGAACGCTTCGCCCAACGCAGCGACAACGCCATCGATTCGGCGGCCTCCTCGTGCGCAGCAGGATAGGGCGTGCATTCGTCGAAGATCATGACGATGTCGGAATCGAGCACGCGCTGGATCTGCATGGACAGTTCGGGAGTCAGGAACAGGCGGTCGCCGTTCACCGGCGACGCGAAGGTCACCCCCTCCTCGGCCACCTTGCGCAGGGGCCCGAGGCTGAATACCTGGAAACCGCCCGAGTCGGTGAGCAGCGGACGCTCCCAGCCCATGAACCGATGGAGTCCCCGGTGCGCCTCGATGACCTCGAGGCCGGGCCGAAGCCACAGGTGAAAGGTATTGCCCAGCACGATCTGGGCGCCGATGGCGACCAGTTCGTCCGGCGCCATCGCCTTGACGGTACCGTAGGTGCCCACCGGCATGAACACCGGCGTTTCGACGACGCCGTGCGCGAGTTCGAGGCGCCCGCGGCGAGATTCGCCCGAGGTGGCCAGTACGGTGAAACGCATGAGATTGCGCGGCTGCCCCGGCCTGCCGCTGGCCGGGCCTGCGGCTAGCGGCGGGGGAAGCGGCGGCGCTGGCTCCAGGCCGCGCCGGCCAGCAGCAGGGCGGTCAACAGCAGGCCCCAGTCGGACTGCGTGGGGATCGCGACCGCTTCCTCGCCTACGGCGTCGAAGGAGTCGCCGACGCAGTGGCGCCCCGCGAATTCGAAAGCGTTCGCCCAGGCACGATGGAAGTCGCCCGTATGGTCGGCGCTGGCGAGCAGCGGATAGTTCGGCGCGATCGCCACATGGATCACGCAGGCCTTGTCGGTGATGCGGTACGCGATCGCGGGATCCGGCAGCCCGCGGGCATTGGGTTCCTTCCAGACGGCGACCACCGTGGTACCCGGCTTGGCCTGGTTACCGCCGGCCCACTTGGCGCTGGTCAGCGATTTGATGCCGCGGGTCAGCGCATGCGGTACCAGCGTGTCGATATCGAGCGTGCGCGGCGCGTAGGGCGTGCCGCGGCCATCCGAGGTGTTGGGATCGATCAGTTCCAGCGCTCCCCAGCCGTTCGGATTGTTGACGGCCGGCGCGTCGCTGCGATCCTGTTCGTAGAACGTTCCAAGCACGACGGCGCGACCGGAGTTGGCGAAGGCCGCGGCCACCTTGCCCACGGACGGGGCGTTGGCGTAGGTGAAGTCCTCGAACAACAGCAGCACGTCGTAGTTGTCGAGCAGTCCCTGCACGCTCGGCACTGCGCTCGACGTATCGATCCCCTTGAACGTATGCGCGGGGATGCGATTGGCGAACTCGGCCGCGGTCTCGGTCGACAGGCGATTGGACAGCACGCCCACGCGCGCGGCGTCCGCGGGCAGGGCCATTGCGGTCAGGACAACGGCAGCGAGCAGTGCTCGCACCGCTTGGAAGCGGGTCTGGCAAGGCTTCATGGAATCGCGGGTTCTCCTGTCGAACGGCGCTACGGCAGGATTTCCGCTACGAATTCAGTTGGTGAGAGAGTAGCGCGTCCGTCCCATGACGACAACCCAGATCGTCGGAAAGGGAGCGTTTCCGCCCTGCTTATGTTGTATCGAATCGGGTCTTGTACACCGATGTCGTGTTTTGGCGACGGATTGCCAAGCCCGACTGTCGGGCTGCGGCGTCACTCCGGGCCGATGCCGCCGGCGCGCACGCCGGAAGCGATCTCCAGAAGCATGGCGTCGCCGTAGCTGAAAAAGCGGTATCGCCTGCCGATCGCATGGGCATACGCTTCGCGGATCGCCTCGACGCCGGCGAAGGCGCTGACCAGCATCAACAGCGTCGACCGGGGCAGGTGAAAGTTGGTCAGCAGGCGGTCGACCACCCGGAAGCGATAGCCCGGAGTGACGAACAGGCTCGTTTCCGCGGTTCCGGCTGCGAGCCCTCCCGGGGCCAGCGCGGCGGATTCCAGCGCCCGCAGCGTGGTCGTGCCGACGGCCAGCACCCGCCCGCCGCGGGCACGAGTGGCGGCAATGGCGGCAACGGTGGCGGCGGGGATGGCGAACCATTCGCTGTGCATCCGGTGGTGCGCGAGGTCCTGTTCCTTGACCGGCGCAAAGGTACCGGCGCCAACGTGCAGCGTGATCCAGGCAGTGGCCACGCCGGCGGCGGCGAGGTGCTCGAGCATGGTGGCGTCGAAATGCAGTCCAGCGGTTGGCGCGGCGACGGCACCCGGACATTTCGCATAGACGGTCTGGTAGCGAGCCTCGTCGTCGGCGCCCGCCGTACGGTCGATGTACGGCGGCAGCGGCACCTGCCCATGGACCTCGAGCCAATGCTCGAGTCCGTCCGGAACGGCGAAATCGAGGACAAAGAAGCGCTGGTCGCGTTCCATCACCGTTGCCTGCGCACCTCCGGGAAGGCTCAGCATGGCCCCGACCCTGGGTGCGTGACTGGCGCGCAGCTGCGCCAGCGCCCGGTCGTTGCCGACCAGCCGCTCGATCATGATTTCCACCCGCCCGCCGGTGGCTTTCGCGGCGAAAACGCGGGCGTGAATGACGCGGGTGTCGTTGAACACGACCAGATCACCCGGGCCGATCAGCGCGGGCAGATCGGCAAACCGGCGGTCAGTCCGCACCGGTCCGGCGACATGCAGCAGCCTGCTGTCGCCGCGGCGCTCCGGAGGCGTCTGCGCGATGAGTTCCGGCGGCAGCGCGAAGTCGAAGTCGGCAAGGGTCAGGGACATTGGGCTGGCTGGGCGGGAGACCTGGGCGTCGTCGGGCAGGCGGAGAAGCTCGCGCATCGTCGGCGCCCTGCGGCGTTGGTCCTGGGCCCAACGGCCTCCACCGCGCTCCGCGCGGGCGGCCTCATGCGTGGTGCCGGGAGGGGGACTCGAACCCCCACGATATCGCTATCGGCGGATTTTGAGTCCGCTACGTCTACCAGTTCCGTCATCCCGGCCTGGGACGCCGCACGTCTGGCCGAATTCGGGATCCGATGGCCATGCAGCGCGGCAATGCGATCATTATCGCCGAAAAACCTGCGCGGGCCGCGCGGCCGGGCCGACTACCCGTCAACGTCCGGCGCCGCGCAGCGGACGTAGTCGACGAAGGCGTACACCAGGCCGTCCGCAGTCCGCCGGGTTTCCCGCCCGGTCTCGCGCCATCGGGATCGATCGAACGCGGGGAACGTGACGTCGCCATCGAACGCGCGCGCGATCTCGGTCAGATGCAACTGCTGCGCTTGGGGCAGCGCGAGCGCATATAGTTCGCCGCCGCCGATGCAAAACGCCGGCGGGGGCATGCGGACGAGACCGAGCGCCGACTCGAGCGACTCGGCGATCTCGGCTCCGTCGAGTCGCAACTCGCGCTGTCGGCTCACCACAATGTTCTGCCGCCCCGGAAGTGGCCGTCCGATCGACGCCCAGGTCCTGCGCCCCATGATCACCGCATGGCCGGTGGTCAGCGCACGAAACCTCGAGAGGTCGTCCGGCAGGCGCCAGGGCAAGGCGCTGTTCGAGCCGATGACCCCGTTGGCGGCGACGGCCGCGATGATGGCCAGCGCCGGGCGAGGGTTGTTCGGGTCGGCGATGCGGGTGGTCGTCACAAGCGAAGGGGTGCCGTTGTCCGCGGCTCGCGTCCTGAGTCCGCGCGTGGACGGCATGGCATGACCGCCGCAGGGGCAGGCGCGGTGCCATAATGGAAGCCATTATATCGACTGATATTTTCCGTGTATTACCCGCGCTCCATTCTGAAGTTCATCCTGCTGGGCTTCCTGCTCGTCAGCCTGCCGCTGCTGTACGCGCTCGGCGAGCTGATTCTCTCGCTCGACCGGCTGGCGACGCAAAGCCGCGACGAAGTGCTGCAGGCTTCGCAGGCCGGACGAACCAGCCGTCTGCTGGTTGAGCAGGCGAGCACGCTCGAGCGCATCGCGCGCCAGCAGCTGATCCTGGAGGACCCGGCGCTGCTCGACGACTACGCGCGCATGCGTGGTGAGTTCCGGCAGACGGCACAGTTGCTCACCCGGCTGCCGCTCGAGGCGGGACAGCTGTCGGCATTGTCGGCGCTGGGTGCCCGCGAGGACCGGTTGCATGCGCTGCTGACCGCGCCGACGCGCAGTTCGGCAAACGTCGCCGAGCTTGCTGATGGCTATGGCAGGCTGGTCGAAGGCACGCAGGACATGCTCTCCATCACCAACGAGCTCACGCGGCGGGCGATCGAGAGTCTGCAGGACACCGCGGCGCAGGGGCGCGAGAAGTGGCTTTACCTGACGGTGGCGGCCGCAGGGATTGCATTGGCGCTGGCGATCGTGTTCGCGGTGCTGATCGCGCGCCCCATTCGTCAGCTCGACCAGGCGATCCGGCAGATGGGCACCGCGGATTTCACCCACGCAATCGAGGTCAACGGCCCGCAGGACCTGCGCTATGTCGGACAGCGGCTCGAGTGGCTGCGCACGCGGCTGCGCGATCTCGAACAGCAGCAGAACCGCTTTCTCCGGCACGTATCGCACGAACTCAAGACGCCACTCACCGCGGTTCGCGAGGGTGCCGAGCTGCTGCGCGACAACGTCGGCGGACCACTGACGCCGGAGCAGCGCGACATTGTCCGCATTGTCCGCGAGAACACGTTGTCGCTGCAGAGGCTGATCGAGGATCTGCTCACCTATCACCAGACGCGCGCCATGGAACCGGCGACGCTCGGATCCGTCGCGCTGCCGGAGGTGATTCGGCGGGTGCTGCGCGAACAGAAGCTCGCTGCGCTGGCCCGGATGATCACCGTCGAGACCGACCTGCAGGCGGTCGCGGTGGTCGGCGACACCGAGAAGATCCGCACCATCGTCGACAACCTGCTGTCCAACGCGATCAAGTACTCGCCACGCTCCGGCGTCGTCGAAATCGCACTTGCGGCAAGCGACGGTTACGCGGTGCTCGACGTTTCCGACGGCGGCCCCGGCATAGCCGCGGCCGAGCGCGAGCGCATCTTCGATTCGTTCTACTCGGGCGTGGCGCCGATCGACGGCAGGGTCAAGGGCACGGGCCTCGGACTGGCGATCGCGCGCGAATATACGGCGGCGCATGCGGGCCGGCTCGAAGTGCTGGATCGCGTCGATGGCCGTCGCGGCGTGCGGTTTCGACTGTCGCTGCCATTGGCCGCGGCGAGCGGCGTACGCGGCGGTCAGCACAAGGCCGCGGGAATGCCAGCGGCGCTGGGAGGACAGCCGTGACGCGCGCGTGGCTGAGGCTGGCGCCCGCGATCGTGCTCGGCACCTGGCTCGCGGGCTGCGCGAGCATACCTCCGCCGATCATCTCGCCGCAGGAGGAATACGAACCCGAACTGGTCCAGGTGCCGACGCCACTGGTCGAGTACCCGCCGATCGAACCGGTCGAGCCGCCGGAGGTGATGCTGGCGCCTGCGCCGGCTGCCGAACCGAGCCCAGCTCCCGCGACCACGACCACGATCACGACCTCCGCGGTGCCGGCGGCGCCGGCGGCGCCGGAAACCGTGGCCTCGGCCGCGCCTTCGCTGGTGGCGGCGCCGTCGGCGGCCGTACCGGCACCCGCGTCCGCGCCGGTCGCCGCCGCCCGTCGTTGAGGACAGCGAGGTCGTGGCGTTGCTCGCCGATCTGCAGCGTTACGGAGGCCTGGCGCCCGACGACGTCCGCCGTGAACTGCAGACCGCGACGCAGACGCTGGCGCGCCAGCGCACCGATGCAAACCGGGTGCGCCTGGCGGTGCTCTACACGCTTTCGCGTGCCAACCCTCAGGACGACCAGCGCGCGCTGCAGTTGCTGGAAAACGTTTCCCGGAGCAATCCGGGATCGCCGGAGGTCAAGCAGCTGGCGAGCGTGCTGCAGGCACAGATCGCCGGCCGGCAGCGCGCCGTGCGCGAGGAGCAACAGAAGGCCGACGCCGCGCTGCAGAAACTCGAGGCCTTGCGACAGATGGAGCGCAGCCTGCTGCGCGACCGCGTTCGCAGCGGTGGTGGCGGTGGCGGCGGCGGCGGCGGTTCCGGCGGTTCCGGGGGCGGCCAGTGAATTCCACGACAAAGGCGAAGCGATGACCTCCGGCGACATCCTCCTGGTCGATGACGACCCCGATCTCCTGAAACTCATCAGCCTTCGGCTGACGTCCGCCGGCTATCGTGTGCGGACCGCGGAGAGTGGTGAAACAGCGCTGGCGGCGATTGCCGTCCGCCGCCCGGCGGCGGTGGTGACCGACCTGCGCATGCCGGGTATCGACGGCCTGCAGCTCTTCGACGCCATCAACCGCCAGCACGCCGGGCTGCCGGTGCTGATCCTCACTGCGCACGGCACGATTCCCGATGCGGTCGCGGCCACGCAGCGCGGCGTGTTCGGGTTCCTCACCAAGCCCTTCGACAGCCAGGAGTTGCTGCAGAAGGTTGCGGCGGCGCTGAAGCTCTCCGGCGACGATGCCGGACGCGGGGACGCGGCGACCGGCGAGTGGCGGGAAGGCATCATCACCCGCAGTCCGCTGATGGAAGATCTGCTGCGGCAGGCCAAGCTGGTCGCCGATTCGGACGCCAGCGTGCTGATCTATGGCGAGTCGGGTACCGGCAAGGAACTGCTCGCCCGCGCCATACATCGGGCCAGTCCGCGGCGTGATCGACCGTTCGTGGCCGTCAATTGCGGGGCGATTCCCGGCGACCTGCTCGAGTCCGAGTTGTTCGGCCACGCCCGCGGCGCCTTCACCGGCGCGGTCCAGGCGCACAAGGGGCTGTTTCAGGCCGCGGACGGCGGCACGCTGTTGCTCGACGAGATCGGCGACATGCCGCTGCCCCTGCAGGTCAAGCTGTTGCGCGTTCTGCAGGACGGGGAGGTGCGCCCGGTCGGTTCCACCCAGGCCATTCCCGTCGACGTCCGGGTCGTCTCGGCGACGCATCGCGACCTCGATGCACAGAAAGCGTCGGGGCAGTTCCGCGAGGACCTGTACTACCGGCTGAACGTCGTCTCGCTGAAGCTGCCCACGCTGGCCGAGCGGCCGGAGGACATTCCGGTGCTGGCCGCGCATTTCCTGCGCGGCCTGGCCGAACGCTATCGCAAGCCGGCGGCCAAACTGGCGCCCGATGCCATGGCGCTGCTGGTCGCCGCGCCCTGGCCGGGGAACGTGCGGCAACTGCTGAATCTGCTCGAACAGGCGCTGGCGCTGACGACGACCACGGTAATCCCGGCGACGCTGGTGCAGAACGCGCTCAAGGAGGACGCCGCCGCCATGGTGCCGTTCGAGGAGGCGCGCAAATCGTTCGAACGAGACTATCTGGTGCGGCTGCTCAAGATCACCGGCGGCAACGTCACGCAGGCGGCGCAACTGGCCAAGCGCAATCGAACCGAGTTCTACAAACTCCTGCAACGCCATCGACTGGAACCGGCGATGTTCAAGGAGGCCAAATAGCTCGCGTAGCAGGAAACCGCTGTCGGGCGCCGACGACAGTAATATTCTCCTATAATCATCGACTTAATGCCGATGTCATGATTCGTGTCGGCGGTGCGCGACAAACGGGTGCCGCGTCGACCGGCGCCCCCACTCCCCGCTGGAGAAACGTCACAGCCCCGGCACATAGTGAAACCGGTGGTGTGGCGGTGGCCGCGAATCGCGTCGTTCATCAAGTGGCATGATGATTGCTTTATTCGTGATGAATGCAACAGTCAACACACGAGGCGGTCATGCCGACGTTTGCGCCGGAGTTCTCCCAGTACTGGATGCCGAGCGGCGCCGTGCGGGACGAGACGCGCGACGATTCGCGTGACGAGGATCTGCGCAACCAACAGGCGGCCCTCGAGGAACTCGCCGAGCGGGTCAATGCGGCGCGCAGCGTCGTCTAGGCCGAGCGCAACACGGAGTCGTTCAATTTCGATTGCCAGGCGCCTCCGGGCGGCGTACACCCGGCCCTCCGGAGAGGGTCATTCTCCGTCCATCGGAACCCCCTTGCCCGCCATCCTCCTCCCGGCGGGCTTTTTTTGCCTGTCGTCGTCGCCCGCGCCGTCTTCACGTACAGCTGCGCCTCAAGTTGCCGTCAAGAGGAATCATCGCTGCACGACCGGCAAGCCGACGCGAGCGGCGCTGGAGTCGACGGGCTGGCTGGCATAGGGCGACGGTCCTGACCTCGTCGTCATGTGCGCGGGACAATGAACCCCCGGCGTACGGACAAGGGATAATATTGCGGCCGGTCGCGAACCTGACGGGACGCTGACCGCACCTACTTCATCGCCTTCAGGAACGGACTGCCCATGGGCCGCATCGTCGAACTCGAATCTGCGGACGGATTCCGGCCGTCGGGCTACCGCGCCGACCCGGCCGGTACGCCGCGCGGAGGTCTCGTCGTCATCCAGGAAATCTTCGGCGTGAACCGCCACATCCGCGCGGTGTGCGACGGCTACGCGGCCGATGGCTACCTCGTGGTGGCGCCCGCGCTCTTCGACCGGTACCAGAGAGGCGTCGACTGGGGCTACACGCCGGAGGACATCGCGCGCGGACGCGAATTGCGCGGCCGTGCGGAAACGGCGCCGGCGCTGGCGGACATCGCGGCCGCGCGAGCCGTGGCGGCGTCCGCCGGGAAGGTCGGCGCGGTCGGCTACTGCTGGGGCGGATTGCTCGCGTGGCAGTCGGCTGCCCGCGTGGACGGCCTCGCATGCGCGGTGGCCTACTACGGCGGCGGGATGCCGGATGCGATCGGCGAGATGCCCCGTTGCCCGGTCATGGCGCACTTCGGCGAGCAGGACGCCGTGATCCCGATCCCCGGCGTGCGCGCGCTGGCGGCCGCGCATCCCGCCGTCGAAGTGTTCACCTACGACGCCGGGCACGGCTTCAACTGCGACGAACGCGGATCGTTCGACGCGGCGTCTGCGAAGCGCGCGCGCGAACGCACGCTCGCGTTCCTGCAGCGGCACGTCGGCTAGAAACGCCGTCTCAGACCGCCACCGGCGCCTTCAGCGCCGGGTGGTGGTGATAATCGGCGATCTCGAAATCCTCGAAGCGATAGTCGAACAGCGTCGGCGGCCGGCGGACGATGACCAGGCGCGGCGGCGTCAGGGGCTCGCGCGCGAGCTGGACGTCCACCTGTTCGAGGTGGTTGAGATAGAGATGGCAGTCGCCGCCGGTCCAGAGGAAGTCGCCGACCGCCAGGTCGCATTGCTGCGCGACCATGTGCGTCAGCAGTGCGTAGCTCGCGATGTTGAACGGGACACCGAGAAAGATGTCGGCGCTGCGCTGGTAGAGCTGGCAGGAAAGCCGGCCATCGGCCACGTAGAACTGGAAAAAGGCGTGGCAGGGCGCCAGCCTCATTCGCGGGATCTCCCCGACGTTCCAGGCCGACACGATCAGGCGGCGGGAATCCGGATCGCGCCGGATGTCCGCGACCAGATTCGCCATCTGGTCGATGTGCCGCCCGTCTGCGGCCGGCCATGACCGCCACTGGTAGCCGTAGACCGGCCCCAGGTCACCGTTTTCGTCGGCCCATTCGTCCCAGATGGTGACGCCGTTGTCCCGGAGGTAGCCGATGTTGGTGTCGCCCTTCAGGAACCAGAGCAGCTCGTGGATGATCGCCTTGGTGAACACCTTCTTGGTGGTCAGCAGCGGAAAGCCGGCGGCTAAATCGAAGCGCATCTGGTAGCCGAACACCGACAGCGTGCCGGTGCCGGTGCGGTCGTCCTTGCGGGCGCCGTGGTCGCGCACGTGGCGCATGAAGTCGAGGTAGGCTTGCATCGAATGCCGGTAGGTTAGCGGTGGGACGTGGTTGGCGCGGTCGCCGACGGGCATTCTAGCGGACTGGCCAGCGCCGGCGGCCGCCGCCGCGGACGCTGGCGGCGAACCCGAGATCCGGCGCCGACGGGCGGCGCCGTCGCGGCGCTTGACATTGCCGATCCATCCACTATTCTATGAAACTACATAACTAGTTATTTAGTCACGATGGCCGTCTGGTCCTGAGTCTGTGGTCGCCTTCCCGCGTTCGCGTCTGCAGGCGTCGCGATCGACGGTGGATCCGGCGGTCGATGGCGTGCATGCGGTTTGCACAGGCGCCGGTCGAAACAACCGCGATGGAAGCGACGCATGCGGCAGAGCTATGCCCGAGCCATTCCCCGTGCCTGGCGCCGCACCGCGCGAGTCTTCGTCGCGCTGGGCGACCCGCATCGGCAGCGCATCCTGCTGATGTTCGAACCCGGTGAGCGGCTGTCGCTGTCGCAGATCGTCGCCGCCTCGACGCTGTCGCGCACCGCGATTGCGCACCACCTCAAGGTGCTGCGCGAAGCGGAGGTCCTGCAGGCGCGCAAGATCGGCAGGGAAGTCTGGTATTCGACCGACCCGCAGGCGCTGATCGGCGCACTGAGCTCGGTTCTCGACTATCTCGACCAGCAGCGGAGCGGGACGTGAACCGCCGCCGCTTCCTCGCCGCGTCGCTCGCCGGGGCGACGCTGACCGCCGGCTGCGACATCACGCTGTCGCACGGCGTGTTCAACGCCTGCGCCACCGCGCTCCCGCGCAGCCTGCGCGAAAACCCGCTGGTGACGGCGGCCTGGGAGGGGATCGATCCGCTGAAGGCCTGGGATTGCCACTGTCACGTGTTCGGCAACGGGGATTCCGGGGGCGGCCTGTGGTTCAACCCGGCCATGGAGCGCATCTGGCAGCCGCAGCAGTACCTGCAACGGCTGTTCTACCTCAACGCCGGATGCGTGCACGACGAGCCCGGCAAGGTCGATGCGAGCGTGTTCGACCGGGTGCTCAACCTGTGCGAAGCAATGCCCGTCGGGTTTCATGTGCTGCTGTTCGCCTTCGACTGGGCGCGCGACGAGAAGGGCGCCCCGTTGCGCGAGGAATCGACGTTCCACGTGCCGGACGAGGTCGTCGCAGCGCTGGCCGCCCGGCATCCCTCGCGCTTTGTCTGGGCCGCGTCGATCCACCCGCACGACCCGCGCGCGCTGGAGCGGCTGGACGCGGCCGTCTCGCGCGGGGCGCTGGCGGTGAAATGGCTGCCGTCGGCGCAGGCGATCGACCCGTCGTCCCCGCGCTGCGACGCGTTCTACGCGCGGCTGGCGGCGCTGCGGCTGCCGTTGATCACGCACGCCGGAGACGAGCGCGCCGTGCGTGGATTCGGTGAGTCGCTGGGCAACCCGCTCAGGCTGCGCCGGCCGCTCGACGCGGGCGTGCGGGTGGTGGTTGCGCACTGCGCTTCGCTGGGCTTCGGAGCGGATCTCGACCGGGCCGGGACTCCGCCGGTGGCGAACTTCGAGCTGTTCGCCCGGCTGATGGACGATCCCCGGTACGATGCCAACCTGGCCGGCGACATCTCGGCCGTGACACAGGGCAACCGCATGGACACGCTGGCGGCATTGCTGGACCGGCCACACTGGCACCGGCGCCTTCTCAATGGCTCGGACTATCCGCTCCCGGGCATCCTGCCGCTGGTCTCGCTGCCCGCGCTCGCCGAGAGCGGGTTGCTCGACCGCGACGCCGTCGGACCGCTGCGCGAGTTGCGGGAGCACAATCCGTTGCTGTTCGACTTCGTGCTCAAGCGCAGCCTCGCCCTCGACGGGAGGCGGTTTGCGGCGTCGGTGTTCGAGACGCGTCCGTACTTCTCCCGCCCGGCCTGAAAGCTCGTCGTCCATGTCCTCGCCCAACCAGTTCGACCTCATGCGGGAACGGCGCTTCGCGCCCTTCTTCTGGACCCAGTTCCTGGGTGCCGGCAACGACAACGTCTACAAGAACGCGCTGGTGATCTTCGTGGCCTTTCAGGCGGCGTCGCTGACCGCGTTCGATGCGAACACGCTGGTGAACCTTGCGGCAGGCATCTTCATCCTGCCCTTCGTCCTGCTGTCGGCCACCGCCGGCCAGCTTGCCGACAAGTTCGAGAAATCGCGTCTGATCCGGCACATCAAGCTGTTCGAAATCGGCATCATGGCGATCGGCGTCATCGGATTCTGGCAACGCGATCTGGTGCTCATGTTCGTGGCGCTGGCGCTGATGGGCGTGCAGTCGACCATCTTCGGACCGGTCAAGTACGCGATCATGCCGCAGACGCTCAGGCCCGAGGAACTCGTCGGCGGCAACGGCCTGGTCGAGATGGGCACGTTCGTGGCGATTCTGCTCGGAACCATTCTCGGCGGGCTACTGGTCGCCGCCGGCGCCGGCGGGCCGGTGCTGGTCGGGATCGTGACCGTGGCGATCGCCGTTGCAGGCTGGCTGGTGAGTCGCGGCAATTCCGCATACGCCGGCCGTCGCGCCGGACCTGGTGATCAACTGGAATCCGATCACCGAAACCTGGCGCAGCCTGCGCTTCGCCAGCGGCAACCGCGTCGTCTGGCTGTCGATGCTGGGCATCTCCTGGTTCTGGTTCTACGGCGCGACCTTCCTCACCCAGCTTCCGAATTTCGCCAAGAACGTGCTGGGCGGCGACGAGCACGTGGTGACGCTGCTGCTGGCGCTGTTCTCGGTGGGCATCGGCATCGGCTCGCTGCTGTGCGAAAGACTCTCCGGACGCAAGGTCGAACTCGGCCTGGTGCCTTTCGGATCGATCGGCCTGTCGCTGTTCGCCGTCGATCTCTGGTTCGCGACGCGGCTGATGCAGCCGACCGAAGTTGCCGGCGTCGGCGCGTTCCTCTCGCAGGCCGCGAACTGGCGCGTGCTTGCCGACCTGGTGCTGATCGGATTGTTCGGCGGGTTCTACATCGTGCCGCTGTATGCGCTTGTCCAGGAACGTTCCGAGCCCACCCGCCGCTCGCGCATCATCGCGGCGAACAACATCCTGAACGCGGTTTTCATGGTGGCCTCGGCCGGCATTGCGATCGCTCTGCTTGGACTGGGCATGTCGATTCCCGCGCTATTCCTGGTGACCGGTCTGCTGAACGCGGCGGTCGCCGTGTACATCTACGGCCTGGTGCCCGAATTCCTGATGCGCTTTCTGGCCTGGCTGCTCATCCACAGCATGTACCGGGTACGCAAGGAAGGGCTGGAAAACGTGCCGGAGGAAGGCCGCTGTGTCGTCGTCTGCAACCATGTCAGCTACGTGGACGCGATCGTCATCGCCGCCTGCGTGCGCCGGCCGATCCGCTTCATCATGGACCACCGGATCTTCAGGTTGCCGGTGCTCAACTGGCTGTTCCGCACCATGCAGGCGATCCCGGTCGCCTCGTCGCGCGAGGATCCCGCGGTCAAGCAGGCGGCCTTCGACGCTGCCGCGCGGGCGCTGGGCGAAGGCGAGATCGTCGGCATCTTTCCGGAGGGCCGGCTCACCGAGGATGGCGAGATGGGGCCGTTCCGGCCGGGTATCGATCGCATCCTGGCCGAAACGCCGTCACCCGTGGTGCCGATGGCGCTGTCGGGATTGTGGGGCAGCTTTTTCAGCCGCTCGCACAATGGCCGGGCGATGCGCCGCTGGCGCGGGATGTTTTCCAGGATTGCCTTGAGCGTCGGGCCGCCGGTGCCGCCCGAGTTCGCCACGCCCGATGCATTGCGCGCGCAGGTGCTGGCGTTGCGTGGTGAACGGCGTTAACGCGCCGCCAAAGGTGCAGGGGAACGGAATGGTGGTGCTTGGAGTCCTCGCCGGCGCAATCATCGGCATGCTGTTCGACGGAATTTCCGGCGCGATCGCCGGCGCGTTCGTCGGCTTCATCGTGGCGATGGTGCTGCGCCCGCGAGCATCTCCGACCGGCACGGCGCCGGTCGCGCCGCGCGTCGCCGCGGATCGCGCTGACGGCGCGGTCGTCGCGCGGCTGGCCGCCATCGAAGCTCGCCTCGCGCGACTGGAGGCGCTGGCCGGCGAGCCGCAAGCGACGTCACCCCGGCAGGAAACGGCCTTGCCGGAGGCGAACGCCGCGATCGAGGCAACGGGCTGGCCACGGGCGGCCACGGCGTCGCCTTCGGACCCCGACGCGACCAGCGTTTCCGCGACGGTCCCGTTCACTGAAGCGACAGCAGTGGTTCCGGACCAGGCGCCGCTCGCGTCGGGCACGGTGCCGGAGTCCGCCGCCGCGCCTGCGGCGTCTGCGGCGGCGTGGCTTCCAGCCGCTCCGCCGCCGCACCCGCTGTGGGCATGGCTGACCGGCGGCAATGCGCTGGCGCGCATCGGCGTGCTGGTGCTGTTCTTCGGCATTGCCTTCCTGCTCAAGGACATCGTGCAGTTCGCGCGGATTCCGATCACGGCAAAGCTCGCCGGCGTGGCGCTCGCCGGCGGCGCGCTCATAGCGCTGGGCGCCTGGCTGGCCCGCGCGCGTCCCGGCTACGGGCTGTCGCTGCAGGGTGCGGGAGCCGGCATTCTCTACCTGACCGCTTTCGCCGCGTTCCGGCTGTACGAGGTGTTGCCGCCGCTGCCCGCGTTCGTACTGCTGGTGGCGGTGGCGGCGCTGACGGTGACGCTGGCGCTGCGCGCCGATTCGCAGCCGCTGGCCGGGCTGGCCATCGCCGGTGGCTTTCTCGCTCCGCTGCTCGTCGCCACCGGCGGCGGCACGCCGGCGCGGTTGTTCGGCTACTTCGCGGTGCTCAACGCGGTGATTTTCGCGCTGGCGTGGGTGCGCTCGTGGCGCGCGCTCAACGTCCTCGGCTTTGTGTTCACCTTCGTGCTCGCGATTTTCTGGGGTGGGCGCTTCTATCGTCCCGAGCACTTCGCGACGGTCGAGCCCTTCCTGGTCGGTTTCTTCCTGTTCTACGTGGCGATCGCCGTGCTGTACGCCAGGAAGGGTCCGCTGAGCGCGCGCGCGCCGGTGGACGCGCTGCTGGTCTTCGGTGTGCCGCTGGTGGCCTTCGCGCTGCAATCGCGATTGGTCGACGACGTCGACAACGCGGTGATGTGGAGCGCGCTGGCGATGGCCGCCCTCTACGCGATCCTGGCGGCGGCGTTGATTCGCCGATCCGAGCCGGGCCTCGCGCTGCTGGCGCGCGCCTTCGTCGCGCTGGCGATCGTGCTGGCGTCCATCGCCATCGCCTTCGGCGCGGAGGCTCGCACCACCGCTGCCTGGTGGGCGCTCGAGGCGGCGGCAGTCTATTGGATCGGCTGCGTGCAGCGGCAATGGCTGACGCGCGCCTTCGCGCTGGCGCTGCAGGTGGGCGCGGCGGTTGCGTTCGTGGCCGGCGGCTTCGACAGCGGGCCCCGGCCGTTCTTCAACACGGCGTTCCTCGGGACGTCGCTGCTGGCGCTGGCGGCATTCACCACGGCCTTCGTCGCCGATCGCCACCACCCAAAGATTTCCGCGCGCGAGCGATCGCTGACCGCGCTGCTGCTGGTCTGGGGCCTGGCGTGGTGGATTGGCGGTGCGGCGCGCGAGCTGTGGGAATCGCTGTCCGGGGATGCGGCGCCCAATGCGCTGCTGGGATTCGTGACCGCAACGTCGGCAGTCGCGTTGCTGCTCGGCTGCTGGCTGCGCTGGGGCAGGCTGATCTGGGTCGGCGCCGCATTGCTGCCGACGATGCTGGTGGTCGGGTTTCTCGATTGGGAGCGCATGCGCACGACGCTTGCCGCGGCCGGCTGGCTGATCTGGCCGCTCGCCTGGGTCGTGCACTGGTACGCGCTGCTGGCGATCGAGATCCTGCGTGCCGGCACGGCGCCGGCCGCGCCCGCCGGCGGCGGAGGCGCCGCCGCCACTTCGGCGACCGGCCTGCGCCGCGCGCACACGGTCTCGGCGATCGCGCTGGTCGCCTGGGCCGTATGGGAGGCAAGCGAATGGACCGGTCGGGTCATGCCACGTGGCACGGTCTGGATGGCCTGCGCCGCCGCCTGGCCGGCGATCGTCTATCTGACGGTCGTCGCGCGCAGCGAGCGATGGACCGGCTGGCCGCTGGCCCGGCACCGGTACGCCTATGCGAACAGCGCGGCGACGACCATCGCCGCGTTCCTCGGCATGTGGTTCGTTCTCGCCAACCTGACCTCTCCGGGCGACGTCGAGCCGCTGCCCTACCTGCCGCTGGCCAATCCGCTGGACCTGACGCTGGTCGCGGCGCTGGGCGTGCTGTTTGTCTGGGCGCGGCGAATCCTCGGCATCGACGACCGCCCGCTGTACGGCTGGTGGGGGCTGGCGGTGTTCCTGTTGATCAATGCCGTCGTGTTCCGCACCGTGCACCAGTGGCAGGATGTCGCCTGGTCGATTCCGAGGCTGCTTGGATCGCGGACGCTGCAGGCCGCGCTGACGCTGACCTGGACCACCACAGCCTTACCGCTGATGGTGTTCGCCACCCGGTGGGCGGTGCGGCCGATGTGGATGGTGGGCGCGGCGCTGCTGGCAGTGGTGGTCGTCAAACTGTTCGTCATCGACCTGGCCGCGCTGTCCGGCCTGACGCGGGTGGTCGCGTTCATCGGCGTCGGCGTACTGCTGCTGCTGATCGGCTACCTGACGCCGCTGCCGCCGGCGGAAAAGCCCCGCGGATAGCGGCGCAGACCTGCGTCGCGACGGCCGTCCGATCGGGCCGCGGCGCCTCGCGTGCTAGACTCGCGCGTCCTCGGCGCACGGGTCCTGGTTCCATGTCCGGCAACACGCTCGGCACGTTGTTTTGCGTCACCTCGTTCGGCGAATCGCATGGTCCGGCGATCGGCTGCGTGGTCGACGGCTGTCCGCCGGGGCTCGCGCTCGACGCCGCCGACATCCAGTTGCAGCTCGACCGGCGCCGCCCGGGAACGTCGCGCCACGTCACGCAACGGCGCGAGCCGGACACCGTCGAGATCCTGTCCGGCGTATTCGAGGGCCGCACCACCGGAACGCCGATCGCGCTGCTGATCCGCAACGAGGACCAGCGCAGCCGCGACTACGCCAACATCGCCGAGACCTTCCGGCCGGGACACGCCGATTACACCTATTGGCAGAAGTACGGGATCCGCGACTATCGCGGTGGTGGCCGCCAGTCCGCGCGCGAAACGGCGGTGCGCGTCGCCGCCGGCGCCATCGCCCGCAAGTGGCTGCACGAGCGCTGCGGCGTGGATATCCGCGGGCACCTGACGCAGATGGGGCCCAATGTCGTCGCCTTCGAAGGCTGGGAGCACGTCGACGCCAATCCGTTCTTCGTCGCCAATGCAAGCCAGGTGGCCGAACTCGAAGCGTTCATGGATCGCTTGCGCAAGTCCGGCGACTCCTGCGGCGCGCGCATCGAGGTCGTCGCCTCGGGCGTTCCGGTCGGTTGGGGCGAGCCGGTCTACGGCAAGCTCGACGCCGACCTGGCGGCGGCGATGATGGGCATCAACGCGGTGAAGGGTGTGGAGATCGGCGCCGGTTTCGCCGCGGTCGCGCAGCGCGGCACCGAGCATTCCGACGAAATGACGCCGGAGGGTTTTCTGTCCAACCACGCGGGCGGCATCCTGGGCGGCATTTCCACCGGCCAGGACGTGCGGGTGGCGATCGCCATCAAGCCGACGTCGTCGATCCGGCTCGATCGGCATTCGATCGACCGCGCCGGGCGCCCGGTGACCGTCAACACCCACGGCCGCCACGATCCCTGCGTCGGCATCCGGGCGACGCCGATCGCCGAGGCCATGCTGGCGCTGGTGTTGATCGACCATGCGCTTCGCCACCGTGCGCAGAATGCCGATGTCGACGTTGCCACGCCGCGCATTGCCGCGACGGCGCCTCCCGACATCGCGGCGCGGCACAGGCGCGCCGCCGCGGTCGACGATCCCGATCCCGACGAAGCCTAGGACTCCGCCGGGCCGTCGTGGTCGGTGGCGCGGTCGTCGTGGCCTCGCCGACCCCCGCCGTGCGTCCTGGTCACGCTGGCTTGCGCGCCGCCGCGCGCCAGCGTCAAATCCACCCGGTCTCCCGGCTTCAGGGTTCCCGCGTCGGTCACGATCGCGCCTGCCGCGGAAGCAACGATTGCATAGCCGCGGTCGAGCACCGCCCGCGGGTCGAGGTGGCGCAATCCCTGCGCCAGCGCCGCCGTGCGTTCGGCGCCGCGGGCGAGCGCGTCGCGGCCGGCGGCGCGCAGCGCGGCGCGCAGGCGCTCGGCCCGCATGGCCGCCGGCAGCGGCGCACGCAGTTCGCGCAACAGGCGCGCGCCGGCGGCATCCACACCGGCCTGCCGGGACGCCGAATCCCGGCGCCAGGCGAGCGTCAGGCGTTGCCGCAGTTCCGCAACGCGCAGCCGCTGTTGTGCCAGGCGCGCGGCCGGGTGAACCAGCCGCTTCACCGCATGGTCGAGGCGCTGCATCCTGGCGTCGACGGTGTGCGCGCCGGCGCGGACCAGGCGGCGCGCGCCGCTGTCCACGCGACCGGCCAGCGCCTCGCGGTCGGGCGTTGCCAGCGCCGCCGCGGCGGTCGGCGTCGGCGCACGCGCATCGGCGACGAAGTCGCAGATGGTGAAATCGGTCTCATGCCCCACGCCGGAAACGACCGGCAGCGCCGACTCGAACACCGCCTGCGCGAGGGTTTCCTCGTTGAAGGCCCACAAGTCCTCGATCGAGCCGCCGCCCCGGGTGACGATGAGCACGTCGGCGTCAGCGCGCGAATTGGCGGTGCGGATCGCCTGCGCGAGTTCCGCCGCCGCGCCCGCGCCCTGCACGGCGGCCGGGTAGAGAACCACGCGTGCGGCCGGCCAGCGGCGTTCGAGCGTGGCCAGGATGTCGCGCAACGCCGCCGCGCGCGGCGAGGTGACGATGCCGATGACGCGGGGAAATGCCGGCAGCGCGCGCTTGCGTTCCGCCGCGAACCATCCCGCCTCGGCAAGGCGCGCCTTCAGTCGCGCGAACTTCTCGTACAGCGCGCCGATCCCGGCCTGGCGCACGCTGTCGACGTTCAGCTGGAACTCGCCGCGCGCCTCGTAAATCGACGCGGCGGCGCGGACCTCCACGGCCAGACCGTCGCGCAACGCGAAATCGACCTGCTGCGCGCGTTGGCGGAACAGCACGCAACGCACCTGAGCCTGCGCGTCCTTGAGGTTGAAATAGCAATGACCCGACGCCGCCCGCATGAAGTTGGAGATTTCCCCTCCGACCCAGGCCACGCCGAGATTGCGCTCGATCACCAGGCGCGCGCGGGCGACGAACAGCGACACCGGCAACACGGCATTGCCGGCGTCGGGCAGCGTGTCGGACGCCGCCGCGCCTGCGGCGTCCTTGTGCGCACGGTTCATCGCCGCTGCTTTCGCGAGGTGTTCGAACGGCCGAAATTATTCATGATCGTTGTCCTGGACATCGGTCGGGCAACGCCGAGCGCGCAAACGCGCCGGACGATGGGTTCACCGCTGTCGGCGACGTCGATTCGCGGTGGCGCTGCCTAGGGAGGGCGGCCGCAACACATTGTATGCGCAGGCAAAAAACACGGCGCGGAAACGGGCATTGCAATGAATTCGCCCGCCCACGCGACACTTAGCGCGCGAATCTACAAGATATGCACACTTCTATCCACAGGAATTGTGGAAAACGTCGTGCGCGCAACCAGCGCACCTCCCCGCAAACCGTTGTGCGGCGGGGCTTGCGGAGGTCCCCGACGCATTCCCCTACGGTGGCGGCGATGACGGCGGCCTGCCTCCCGGTTAGAATGACTTTCCGGCCGATCTTGTTCATGAACAAACGCGAATGAAAGTGAATGCTGCACCGCGACAGTCCGTCGGCGACGGCGCGCGCGCAGGGAAAGCTGTTGCCGCGGGTACAAATGTTGCCGGAAATTCGCCGGCTTCGAATTTCCTGCGGGCAATCGTCGCCGAGGACAACCGCAGCGGCAAGTACGGCGGCCGCGTGGTCACGCGCTTCCCGCCCGAGCCCAACGGCTATCTGCACTACGGCCACGCCAAGTCGATCATCCTCAACTTCGGCCTTGCCGCGGACAACGGCGGCACCTGCCACCTGCGTTACGACGACACCAATCCGCTGAAGGAGGACGTCGAATACGAGGACTCGATCGCCGAGTCCGTGCGCTGGCTGGGCTTCGACTGGGGCGATCACCGCTACCACGCGTCGGACTATTACGCCGACCTCTACCGCTTCGCCGAGTGGTTCGTCGAGCAGGGCCTGGCCTATGTCGACAGCCAGACCGCCGACGAGATGCGGGCGACCCGCGGCACGTTGACGCAGGCCGGCATCGCCAGCCCCTACCGCGACCGTAGCCCGGCGGAGAACCTCGACCTGCTGCGGCGCATGCGGGCCGGCGAATTTCCCGACGGCACGCACATACTGCGCCTGAAGATCGACATGGCCAGCCCGAATGTCAACATGCGCGATCCTGCCATCTACCGGATCCGCCACGCTTCGCACCATCGCACCGGCGACGCCTGGTGCATCTACCCGCTCTACGACTACACGCACTGCATCTCGGATGCGCTGGAGCGCATCACTCACTCGATCTGCACGCTGGAATTCCAGGACCACCGGCCGCTCTACGACTGGGTGATCGGCAAGCTGGCCGACGGCGGCCTGCTCGAGCGCCCACTGCCGCAGCAGTTCGAATTCGCCCGGCTGGCGCTGACCTATGTCGTGCTGTCGAAGCGGCGGCTGATCGAACTGGTCACGCGGGGCTACGTCGACGGCTGGGACGACCCGCGGATGCCGACGCTGGTCGGCGCGCGCCGGCGCGGCTTCACGCCCGAGGGTTTCCGCCTGTTCGCCGAGCGCATCGGCGTGTCCAAGGCCGACTCCTGGATCGACATGAGCGTGCTCGAAGACTGCATGCGCGACGAACTCAACACGCAGGCGCAACGGCGCATCGCGGTGCTCGATCCGGTCAGGCTGGTCATCGACAACTATCCCGAGGGCGCGGGCGAGGAGTGTCACGCGCCCAACCATCCGCAGCGCCCGGAACTCGGCCGCCGTGCGCTGCCGCTCACCCGCGAGTTGTGGATCGAGCGCGACGACTACATGGACGATCCGCCCAAGGGCTATTTCCGGCTGTCGCCCGGGGCCGAGGCGCGCCTGCGCTACGGCTACATCGTCAAGTGCACCGGCGTCGAGCGCGATGCCGCGGGCGAGGTGACGCTGATTCATTGCAGCTACGATCCGTCGACGCGCAGCGGCACCCCGGGCGCCGACGCGCGCAAGGTGAAGGGCAACATCCACTGGCTGTCGGCGGCGCATGCGCTGCCGGCGCAGGTGCGAGTCTACGACCGGCTGTTCCGGGTGCCGTTTCCCGGCGCGCGCAACCCGACCGGTGCGCGTGGCGATGCGGTGGAGCAGGAACTGCCTCCGCCCGTGAGCCGGACTGTCGTCGCCGGCGACGACGACGATGGCGCCGACGCGGTCGAGCGCAATTACCTGGACGACCTCAATCCGGATTCCAAGCGGGTCCTGCAGGCCTTTGTCGAGCCGGCGCTGGCGCTGGCCGCACCGGAGGAGCGCTTCCAGTTCGAGCGGCACGGCTATTTCGTCGCCGACCTGGGCGACCACCGGCCCGGCGCGCCGGTGTTCAACCGGACGGTGACGCTCAAGGACTCCTGGTCCAAGCCCTGATCGCCGGCCACACCGGTCCTGCGGGCAACCAGGACTTGTGCCGCCCACCCGGCGCCCGCATATCCGAGTTGCGCCATTTCGTGCGCGGACCGCGCTAAGATGGCGCCGCCCAACTACGGAACCCTCAAATCCAGATGAAACGAATCGTCCTCTTTCTCGCCACCAACCTCGCGGTGATCCTCGTCCTGTCGATCGTGCTGAAGCTGTTCGGCCTCGATCGCGCTGCCGGGTTTGGCGGAGCCGGCTACGGACAGCTGCTGGTCTTCTCGGCCGTGGTCGGATTCACCGGCGCCATCATCTCGCTGCTGCTCTCCAAGACCATGGCCAAGTGGTCCACCGGTGCGCAGGTGATCGAACAGCCGCGCACCGAGGTCGAGGCCTGGCTGGTCTCCACCGTGCAGCGGCTGGCACAGGAGGCCGGCATCGGCATGCCGGAAGTCGCGATGTACGAGGGCGATGCCCAATGCTTTCGCCACCGGCGCGTTCAGGAACTCCGCGCTGGTCGCCGTCTCGACCGGACTGCTGCAGTCGATGAACAAGGAAGAGGTCGAGGCAGTGCTCGCGCACGAAGTCGCCCACGTCGCCAACGGCGACATGGTCACGCTGACGCTGATCCAGGGCGTGGTCAACACCTTCGTCATCTTCGCCGCGCGCGTCGTGGGCTCGATCATCGACAAGGCCGTGTTCCGCAACGAACGCGGAGTCGGTCCCGGCTACTTCATCACCGTGTTCGTGCTGGAGATGGTCTTCGGCGTCCTGGCCTCGATCATCGTCGCCTGGTTCTCGCGGCAGCGCGAGTTCCGCGCCGACGCGGGATCGGCGCGCTACCTGGGCACGCCGCTGCCGATGGTCAATGCGCTGCGGCGGCTGGGCGGCATCGAGCCCGGCGAGTTGCCCAAGGCGATGAAGGCGTTCGGCATCACCGATCGCGCGGGCATCGCGGCGTTGTTCTCCACCCATCCGCCGATCGAGGAGCGGATCGCCGCGCTGCAGAGCCGCGTCTAGACGACGTCGCCGGGTTGCGCCGCGCCGGCCGGCACGGCGCGCCTGGTCGGTTCAGCCTGGTTCCCGCGCCCGATTCAGGGGCAGCAGCGGCGGACGAAATCTGCCAGGTGCTCGATCGCGCGCGCGGATTCGGGCATGAAGGGGACACCCTGCCAGCCGTGCTGCATGCCTGGCCAGACCTCGACCTCGGCGCTCACGCCCGCCGCGGTCGCCCTGGCGGCGCAGCGGCGGCTGTCGTCGAGTAGGATTTCCCTGGCGCCGACCTGGAAGTACAGCGGCGGCAACCCGTGGAAGTCGCCGAAGACCGGCGACACGTAGGGATCGTGCAGCAGTTCCTGGCGGCCCCCGACATACATGTCGCGCATTTCCATGCCGCGCTCGCCGCTCAGGACCGCGTCCTGCAACTGGTTGCTGACCCGGGTTCCCGCCCGCGGGTCGGTCAGGTCGGTGACGGGCGACATGGCGACGGCGCCGGCAGGCATGGGCAGCCCTTGATCGCGCAAGGCGAGCAGCACCGACAGCACCATCGCGCCGCCGGCCGAAATGCCGCTGAGGACGATCCGGGCTGGCTCCACACCCAGGTCGAGCAGCTGCCGGTAGGCGCCGACGCAATCGTCGTGACCCGCGGGAAACGGGTGCTCGGGCGCCAGCCGATAGTGAACGATCCGCGCACTCGCCGTGGCGGCGACGCACATCCTGGCCACCATCGCGCGTTCGAAGGCGGGCAGGCGGATGACGAAGGCGCCGCCGGGAAAGTGCAGCAGCACCCGGTCGGTCGGCGTGTCGCGCAACTTCAGCCATTCCGCATCGCAATTGGGCAGCGGATCCTCGGTGGTCATCTGGACGGCGCGCGGCAGCGACCGGGAAAGCTTCTCGAGCCTGCGGGCCCCGGCGCGAAACCGCTCGACCGAGCCTTCGCGCCTGACCAGCTGCTTGACGGTGATCCGGGCCAGAAGGCTTACCGCTGCGCCTTGCCAGCTGGTCATCGCAATCCGCCTGTCGCCGCGTCAATCACGCGGAATTTGCCTGTGCGAGGCACCTGGCCGGCAACGTCCGGGGATCGAACGACGGATCGCGGATCATCAGCGCGACCGTGTGGTTGCAGGCACGCGGACGGCCGAAGCAGGGCGCCAGCGCGTCTGCGCCGCTCATGCGTTCCATGTCCTGTCGCCATCGCCATGCGCTCTCCTGGCCTGTGTAGCGGTTGCCCCGTCAGGCGCCATCTTTTACCACAGTGTTCCGCCGCGGCGTAGAATCGATCGCCAGCAAAAACGTTACGGCGCAATGTTCAAGATCGAAGTGGAAGACGGCAAGGGTCGCTGGAGCGACGTCCGCGGCGATGATGGCGCAATCCTGGTCTTCGACGACGAGGCCGACGCCCGCGCCGCGCTGCTCGCGCGCTTCCCGATACTCGTACAGATGGAAAAGTACGGCGACGGCAAGCGCACCCGGGTCATCCGGATTCTCGAGGACGAAGACGACTGGCCGAAGCGCAAGCCATGACCGTCGACGTTTTCGTTCGCGCCGTGCTGTCGAATTTCACGGCGACATTCTTCGTGCTCGGCCTCGTCGCCGCGGCGCTGTCGGTTGCGCGCCACGCCCGGCCTCGTCGCGCCCCGGTCGTCGTCGACGCGCTGCTGCGCTGGTACCTGTTCTTTTCCATCGGCGTGTCGATGTTCTACAACTTCGTCATGCACGTGTTCTTCGGCGAGATGGCGGCACGCTTCATCGGCTGGGCCGACAGTCCGTTCCAGACCGAGGTCGGCCTTGCCAGCCTGGGATTCTCCGTCGTCGGCTTCCTGGGCTGGCGCGGACGAATGGAGGCGCGCGTGGCGGCGGTGGCGGGCCCGGCGTGCTTCCTCGTCGGCGCGGGCATCGGCCATCTGGTGCAGATCGCGCGCACGCACAACCTGGCGCCGGGCAACGCCGGGGTCATCCTGTATACCGATTTCCTGCTGCCGGCGTTCGGCATCGCGCTGCTGCTGCTCTCGCGCCGTTACCCGCGCGGCGCGCGTTGACCGCGGCGCGAATCGTCACTGCCCGTATTTCGCCGCCAGCGCGTTGAGCGTCCCCGCGGCCTTGCGCTGCGCGTAGATCGCGTCGAGTTCGGCGTCGGTCTTGTACCCGTCCACCTTGAAGACGTAGCGCTTCGCGTTCTGCAGCCGGAAGGGAACGTCCTTGGTCTCCGTCTCCCAGTACCGGTCGCCGCGCCTGATGTTCTCCGCCCAGTCGAGCATCCAGCCCTGGCGGCTGCGCGGTCCGCCGAACAGATAGAGCTTGTCGTCGACGATGGCGAAGGTATCGGCGCCGATGGCGGCCTTGAGCGCATAGGGTGCGCCGCTGGCGCAGAATCCCGCGTATTGCGGCACATATCTTTTCGGGTTTGCGACGAACGCCGCCCGATTCTCCGGCGAAGCAAAGCGGTAGGTGACGCCGTCGTGGTCGACCTTGATCGCCGGATCGCCTTTGACCGGCCGGCCGGCGGTGAAATAGGCAACCGGATCGTTGCCCTGAAGCATCAGCGCCGCATCGCCGCCCTCGGAAACGGTGTTCCTCACCGTTCCGCAGCCGGACAGCATCGCCGCGCAGACGATCAGGGCGAGGTGGAACGAAAGTCGCATCGCGTTTCTCCGGCTGGGGCACCTGCCGCCATGTGGAAGCCCAAAACAAAACGACCGGCACACGCGTTGCCGCGGGGCCGGCCGCTTGCCTCCGCGCGCAGCGCGCGCCGAGGCTCGAGAACGATTACTTCAGGTGATTCGAGACCAGCTTGGTCATCTCGAACATCGAGACCTTGCTCTTGCCGCCGAACACCGCCTTGAGCTTTTCGTCGGCGTTGATCATGCGGCGATTGATCGCGTCCTGCAGCTTGTTCTTCTTGATGTAGTCCCAGATCTTCTTGGTGACTTCGGTGCGCGGCATCGGCGCGCTGCCGACGACGGCGGCAAGCATGGCCGATGGCGACATCGCCTTCATGAACGCGGCGTTGGGCTTGCGCTTCGCCGCAGTCTTCTTGGCGGCGGGCTTCTTGGCGGCCGGCTTCTTCTTGGCGGGAGCGGCTTTCTTGGCGGCCGGCTTCTTGGCGGCCGGTTTCTTCGCTGCGGGCTTCTTGGCAGCGGGCTTCTTGGCAGCGGGCTTCTTCGCAGCTTTCTTGGCAGTAGCCATGGTTCTCCTTCCTGTTGTTTGGTGCGAGCGGACTTTGCCGTTCGGTCTGGGGCAGCCCCGCCTGTCACGGGATACCACTCCATCGGCGGCGACTATACCGCATTTTCAGAGGAAGGAAGTGCGCTTTCCGAGGGAAAACGCCACAAGGCCGTCCGAGTGTTGCGCCGGTTCAACTCCGCTGCGGTCCCGCCTAGCCCCCGGACAGCCAGCTCATGAAGGCCTGCAGCACCACCGCATTGGCGATATCGACGAAAAACGCGCCGACCAGGGGAACGACAAGGAAGGAACGCGGCGAGGGTCCATTGGCCTTGGTGATCGCCGTCATGATGGCCACGGCGGTCGGCGTGGCGCCGAGCGCCAGCCCGAAGTACCCGGCGGTCATGACCGCCGCGTCGTAGCTCCGGCCCAGCAGCCGGAACACGACGAAGTAGAGCAGCAGCCAGCACAGGCCCACCTGCACGGCCAGCACGACCAGGAGCGGCAGGGCCGCGTCGGCCAGCGAGGCCAGGTTGAGGGTCATCAGCGACATGGAAAGGAACAGGCCGAGCGAGATCTCGGAAATGACCGCCATCGGCGCCGACCCTGCAGGCCAGGGAAGGGTCGGAAGCAGCGGCGGCACGACGTTCGACAGGACGATGCCGCAGAACAGCGCGGTGACGAACGCCGGCAGCACGATCCCATGCTGCGCCAGGAAGGCGTTGGCGTAACCCGAGGCGGCTACGGCGATGGCGATGACCAGCAGGGTGAGCAAGAGTCCGTTGGTATCGAGCTTGGGCTTGTCTTCCTCGGCGAACGGGACGCCGACGGTCAGCGCCGACGCGTCCTGCGCCGTCAGGCGATGGCGCTCGATCAGCCTGTGTCCGAGCGGCCCCCCAAGAAGCCCCGCGGCGACCAGACCGAAGGTCGCGGCCGCCGCGCCCAGGGCCGTCTGCGCCCGGGATATCGAAGCGGCTGCCCACGATGGGTGCCCAGGCCAGCACGGTGCCGTGGCCGCCGGAGAGCGCGGCCGAGCCGGCAAGCATGCCCAGCCCCGGCGATTGCCCCAGGGCCGTGACCATTCCGACGCCGACAAGATTCTGGATGGTCAGGTTGACGACGGCGATCACGGTCAACAGCGCCAGCATCGCGCCGCCGGCAACCAGCATCGGGATCCGCGCCGAAAGTCCGACCGTGGTGAAGAACACGACGAGCAGCGTATCGCGCGGGGCCAGGTCGAATCGGAGGTCAACTCCAGCGACCCCCAACAGCGTGAGCGCGACCGATGCAATCAGTCCACCGGTGACCGGTTCGGGAATGCTGTAGTCGCGCAGCCAGGGAATCTGCCGGTTCACCCAGCGGCCGCCGAACAGCACGAGGATGGCGAGGACTACCGTATGGCTGGGGGTCAGCAGCATGGACGTGCGAGCCGAAAAGTTGGGGGCGAACCGGCCGCCGTTTCAATGCGGGGACGTCGGCCAAGCGGCACCGACGTTGCGGTTCCAACGGTCGCATCCTAAACTGAATCGGTGGAGAGCGCGTTTGCCCGGCTGTTCCCCCGCGCCGGCGGTCTGGTCATGGCCGCTGTGTTCCTCGCGCTTGCCGGTGCCGTACCTGCCGCGACACTGACACTGCTGACGGAGGAGAACCCGCCGTTCAACTATTCGCAGGACGGCAAGCTGACCGGAATGGTCACGGAGCTGGTGCTGGAGACCGCCAGGCGCGCCAACGTGCCGGTGACGGTGGAAGTCCTGCCCTGGAGCCGGGCGTACACGCGCGCGCAGGCGGAAAAGAACACCTGCCTGTTCGCGACCGCCCGATTGGAGAATCGCGAAAGGCTGTTCATCTGGATCGGACCGTTTGCGAACAACCTGTGGGCGGTATATGGCAAGGCCAATTTTGCCGGCACGGTGAAAGCGATCTCGGACCTCAAGCCGTATCGCATCGGCGGGGTGGCCGGCGACGCCAAGGCCGATTACCTGAGGGAGAACGGCGTCAGCAATATCCGCCAGGCAGTGGAGGATCGCGCCAATCCGCCACGGCTGTTTCTTTCGCCGGACAACCTCGACTACATCGACCTCTGGGTCGCGGGCTACTTCGGTGCCCGCGGCGTCGCCCGCGAGGCCAAGGTGGGTGACATCAAACGGGTGTTCATCCTTCGCGAGATTCCGCTGTTCCTTGCCTGCAGCCCGCAGACGGCGCCGGCGACGATCAAGGCTCTCAACGAAGCGCTGGAAGCGATCCGCGCCGAGGGCCTGCCCGCGCGGGCGGCGGCAAAGTACGAGAAGATCTTTGTCGAGTAGGCTTCGCGTGTCGCGGCTTCGATGCCTGCTGTGGGCGTTCGCGCTCGCGACGGCGGGCGCCGGTGCCGCCGAAACGGGCGAGCCGTTCACCCGCGGCCTGCTCTTTCGCGTGGACGCGCCCGGCAAACCGCCGTCGTGGGTGTTCGGAACCGTGCACTCCAACGACCCGCGGGTCACCGCGCTGCCCGAGGCAGTGAGCGACGCGCTGGCGAAATCCCGGCGGTTGGCGCCGGAGATCCACCTGTCTCCCAGCGAATTGTCCGAGTTCTTCGAGGCCGCGCAGTTCGACGACGGACGTCGACTGGCGGACTACTTCGATCCCGACGCGCTTGGTGCGATCCGGGCCTCCCTTGGCATGCGGGCGCCGCCGCCGGAGGTGTTCGACCGCCTGAAACCCTGGGCGGTCCTGCTGCTGCTGGCGAAGCCGGCCGATGCCGGCGTGGCGCCGACGCTCGATGAAGTGGTGATCGACGCCGCGCAGCGACGACGGATGGCCATCATCGGTCTCGAACTGCCGGATGAACAGATCGCGGCGCTGGACACAATACCGCTCGCCAGCCAGGTGGCGCTCGTGCGCTGGGCGCTCGCCCGGCACGGCGAACTCGCCACCGAGAACGAGGCGGTGCTCGCCGCCTGGCTGGCACGGGATCTGGCCGGCCTCGCCGCGCTCGCCGCCGCGCCCGGGCGCGACGATCCGGCGCTTGCCGCGCATCTGGCGCAACTGACCAAGCACCTGGTGGTCAACCGCTCGGTGCAGATGGCGCACCGGCTGTTCCTGCCGCTCCGCGGGGGCCGCGTTTTTGTCGCCGTGGGTGCCCTGCACCTGTACGGTCGCGACGGGCTGCTGGCGCTGATCCGCGCGCAGGGTTATCGCGTCCGGCGCATTTACCGGCGGCGCCTTGAGGCGCCGGGCGGGGGGCGCGCAAAGTAGTAAACTCGTATCCGTTAGGCACCGCGTCCCGCGCATACCGACAGTTCCAGAATGACCAGACCGCAAGCCGACCCCGCCCAGCTTCGCAACGAGTACAAGCTCGCCGCGCTCGACCTGGCCGATGTCGATCCCGACCCATTCCGGCAGTTCGCCCGCTGGTTCGACGAGGCGGTGAGCGCCAAGGTGCCGGAACCCAATGCGATGACGCTCGCGACGGTCGACGCGGACGGGCAACCGTCGGCACGCATCGTCCTGCTCAAGGACGCCGACGCGCAGGGACTGACGTTCTATACCAATTACCAGAGCCGCAAGGGCGGCGAACTGGCCGCCAATGCCGGGGCCGCGCTGCTGTTCTTCTGGCCCGAGCTCGAGCGGCAGATTCGCATCGAAGGCACGACCGCCAAGGTCGACCCGGAAGTCGCCGACGCCTATTTCCGCGTGCGGCCGCGATTGTCGCAACTTGGGGCCTGGGCCTCGCCGCAAAGCTCGCGCCTGCCGGACCGCGCCGCGCTCGAGGCGCGCTTCGTCGACGCGCAGCAGCGTTTTCAGGACGGTGACGTGCCGCGCCCCGGGCACTGGGGCGGCTATCGGCTGGCGCCGCGCAATTTCGAGTTCTGGCAGGGTCGTGCCTCGCGACTGCACGACCGCATCGCCTATCGTCGCACCGACGCCGGCTGGCAGATCGAACGCTTGGCGCCGTGATGCGCCTCGCGGGGGCCTCCCCGACGCTGACGGCGATGATCGGACTCGGCATCGCCAATCACTCGGTGCTGACGGGTTCCCGTGTCGCGGTCACGCTGGAGGCGTTGCGGCTCGGCGCGTCCACGGCGACGGTCGGCGTACTGCTGGCTCTCTATGCGTTCCTGCCGATGCTGTGCGCAGTGGCCGCCGGGCGTCTGTCCGATCGCATCGGCGTCCGCCGGCCGATGCTGGTGGGCTCGGCGGCACTGGCCGTCGGCGCCGTGCTGCCGGCAATCGTGCCCGGGTTCGTTGCGCTGTTCGCGAGCGCCACCATCGTCGGCGTCTCGTTCATGTTGTTCCAGGTCGCCACGCAGAACGCGACCGGCGAACTCGGCGGCGCCATCGTTCGCGCGCACAACTTCAGCCTGCTGGCGCTGGGCTACTCGGTTTCCGGATTCCTGGGCCCGCTGATCGCCGGCGTCACCATCGACCACGGCGGATTCGCCGCGACGTTCGCGCTGTTCGCGCTGATACCGCTCATCCCGGTCATCGTGCTCGGGCGCGGCAGGCTCGCGCTGCCTGGCCCGCATCCGGCGCGGGCTGCGCTGGCCGCGGGCAACGCCATGGATCTGCTCACTCACGTCAAGCTGCGGCGCGTGTATCTGATCAACCTGCTGCTGGCGATGGGCTGGGATCTGCATACCATCGTGATTCCGGTGTACGGCTCGTCGATCGGGCTTTCGGCGTCGCAGATCGGAGTCATCCTCGCGTCGTTCGCCGCCGCGACTTTCATCGTGCGCCTGTCGATGCGCTGGATCATCCGCCACTTCACCGAGCATCAGGTGCTGACCTTCGCGCTGTTCGTCGCCGCGCTGGTCTATATGGCGCTGCCGTTCTCGCACGATGCCGCGACGCTGATCACGCTCTCGTTCTGCCTGGGGATCGGCCTCGGCGTGAGCCAGCCGATGGTGATGGCGCTGCTGCATACCCATGCACCGCCAGGCAGGATGGGCGAGGCTGCCGGCGTGCGCATGTCGCTGGTGCAGTCTATGGCGGTCGCCGTGCCGCTCGCCTTCGGCACGCTGGGCGCCACCGTCGGACTCACGCCGGTGTTCTGGTCGGTGGGCGCCTGCCTTGCCACCGGCGGCTGGCTGACCAGGCGCGACAGCTGATCAGGCTGGGCGCTTCAGTCGTTGGGCGAAGGTTTTCCTGAACTTCTGCACCTTCGGCGCGACCACGAACATGCAGTAGGGCTGGCCCATGTTGCGGTCGAAATAGTCCTGGTGATAGGCCTCGGCCGGATGAAAGGGCGCATCACCCGCGAGTTCGGTCACGATCGGCGCCTTCCACAGCCGCTGTTTGGTCAGCGAGGCGATGACCTCTTCGGCGGCGGCCCGCTGCTGCGGCGACCGGCAGAAGATCACCGACCGGTACTGCGTTCCTACATCCGCCCCCTGCCGATCCCTGGTCGTCGGATCATGGAGGGTGAAGAAGACGTTCAGCAGATCGCGAAAGCCGATCGCCGCCGGATCGAACTCTACGCGAACCACCTCGGCGTGGCCGGTGCGGCCACTGCAGACGTCGTCGTAGGTCGGATTCCGGCTCTCGCCGCCGGCGTAGCCGGACTCGACCCGGACGACGCCGGCAAGGTCGCGAAACGCGGCGTCGAGGCACCAGAAGCAGCCGCCGCCGAGAATCGCGGTTTCGGTCGCTGCGGAGGACTCGGGTTTGGCGCTCATTGCGAAATCTCCTGCGTTCGGTCGGGGGGCGGCGCGCCCGCGTGCACCCGTTGGCGCGCGACCCGTTTGGTCGTCGATCGTTCGCCGAAGCTTACGCGAGCCCCGTGGTCTGGGATAATGGACGTGTCGTGTTGGTTCCCAACTTCCTCGTTGGCCATGCCCCCGGGCGTGCCGGCGTCCGGTAGCAGGCGGACGCATGGCCTTCATCGGCCCGGTGACGCTGGTGGCGCGAGTGTGGCAGCACCTTGCCGGCGTCGGCTGGACCCGCGCTGCGGGCAGCCTGTCGTTCGCCACGGTGCTGGGGCTGGTCCCGCTGGTGACGGTCGCTTTCGCGTTCGTCGCGCAGGTGCCGCTGTTCGAGGAGTTTCTCCGGGTTCTCGAACGCTTTCTTCTGCGCCACATGCTGCCGGAGACCGCGACGCGAATCGTGAACACCTATGTGGTCGGCCTGGCCGAACACGCGGCGACGGTCACCGGCGTGTCGATCGTGTTCGTGGCCATCACCGCCATCCTGGTTGTCGACATGGTCGAGGCGGAGATCAACGCGATCTGGGGCATCCAGCGCAAGCGGCCGCTGGCGCGGCGGATACTCGTGTACGTGATCGGACTGACTGCGGGGCCGGTGCTGGTCGGCGGGGTGATCACGCTGGTCATCTGGCTGCTGCAGACGTCGATCGCCGCGGTGCCGCTGGAGGACGCCGCCATGATGAATATCCTGCGCCCGCTGCCGTTTCTGGTCACGGCGACTGGTTTCAGCGTGCTCTACGCCGTCGCGCCCGCGCGCCCTGTGGCCTGGAGCCATGCGATCATCAGCGGCGCGCTGGCGGCCGCGGCCGTCGAAGTGATGAAAATCGGGTTCGCCTGGTACATCCGCAATGTGCCGACCTACGAGATGCTCTACGGCACGCTGGCGGCCTTTCCGGTGCTGCTGCTGTGGATCTTCACCTTCTGGATGATCGTGCTCGCCGGGGCCGCGGTCACCGCCGCGTTGGCCGGGGCTGCGGTTGCGCGAAGCGACTAGTCGGTCCCTGATTTCTTGCCGAATCCCGGCCCGCACGCTACATTGCGGGAGTCAATCGAGCGGAGTTTCCCGTCGTGTGGTCCATCATTCAGGCAGCAGGCTGGCCGATCTGGCCATTGATTCTCGCATCGGTCATTGCGCTTGCACTGATCTTCGAGCGGCTTTGGTCGTTGCGGGTCTCCGTCGTCGCCCCGCCGGGCATGGTAGACCGCGTGCTTGCGGATTACCGGCAGCACGGCGTCACCCCCGAGCTGCTGGCGCGAACCGCGGCGCAGGGGCCGCTTGGGCGCATCCTGGCCGCCGGGCTGGCCAACGTGAAGTCGCCGCGGGCGGTGATGAAGGAGGCGATCGAGGAAGTCGGGCGCGTGGTCACGCACGATCTCGACCGCTTCCTGACCACGCTCGGCACCATCGCCGCGATGTCGCCGCTGATGGGCCTGTTCGGCACGGTCGTCGGCATGATCGAGATCTTCGGCTCGCAGGGCGTGGCGGGATCCAACCCCATCCAGCTCGCGCAGGGCATTTCGATCGCGCTGTACAACACAGGGATGGGGCTGCTCGTCGCGATCCCGTCGATGATCTTCTACCGGCATTTCCGGGCGAAGGTCGACGCGCTGGTCGTCGAGATGGAACAGCAGGCGATCAAGCTCGTGGATTTCGCCCACGGCGATCGCAAGTGACGGAGCGGCGGCAATGAACCTCCGTGGCGTGCGGAACCGGGACGAGCCGGAAATCAACTTCATTCCGCTGATCGACGTCCTGCTCGTCATCCTGATCTTCCTGATGGTGACGACGACCTACCAGCGAGTGGCCGAGCTGCAGATCACGCTGCCGGAGGCCGAGGCCGATGCGGCCAAGCAGCGGCCGAAGGAGATCAACGTCGGCATCGACGCCCAGGGCCGCTACGTCGTCGACAAGACGGTGTTCACCTTCAGCACCGTCAATGCGCTGGCCGAACTGCTGCGACGCGCTGCGGCCGACCTGAAGGAGCCGGTGATCATCATCAACGCCGATGCCAACGCCACGCATCAGTCGGTCGTCCACGTGATGGAGGCCGCGCGGCAGGCGGGCATCGTGCACATCACGTTCGCGACCCAATCGCCGGCAAAATAGCGTGTGACCACCGCCGAGCGTGTCGTCGCCGCCTGGTACGCGCCGCGCGTCACGGTGGTGGCTGCGTTGCTGTGGCCGTTGTCGCTGCCTTATCGCTTGGTTGTCGCCCTTCGCCGCGCGCTTTACCGCGTCGGCATCCTGCGCGCGCAGCGGCTGCCGGTCCCGGTGATCGTCGTGGGCAACATTACCGTGGGCGGCAGCGGCAAGACGCCATTGGTACGGGCGCTCGCCGAAGACCTGGCGCGGCGCGGCTTTCGTCCCGGCATCGTCAGCCGCGGCTATGGTGGCAGCGATGCCGGTCCCGCCGCGGTGATGGCGGACGATGATCCGCTGCGCGTGGGCGACGAGCCCCCGCTGCACGCGGCGGCCGGCTTCCCGGTGTGGATCGGGCGTGACCGCCCGGCGGCGGCCCGCGCGCTGCTGGCCGCGCATCCGCACTGCGACGTGCTGATCTCCGACGACGGACTGCAGCACTACGCGCTTGCCCGCGACATGGAGATCGTCGCGGTGGATGGGTCGCGCGCGCTCGGCAACGGCCTCATGCTGCCTGCCGGACCGCTGCGCGAGCCCGCCGCACGCCTGGCCGAGGCTGACGCCGTCGTGCGGGTCACCGTCACGTCGGCGCCGTCGGCGCCGGTCGCGGCGGGCGAGACGCAGGCGCCGCTGGTGCCGCTGCCCTGGCGCAACCTGCGCGATCCAGCGCTTGTCGCGGACCCGCGGCAATGGCGCGGCGAGCCGGTGCATGCGCTGGCCGGGATCGGCGATCCGGATCGTTTTTTCGCCTTGCTGCGAGGCCTGGGCATCGACGCGACGACGCATCCGTTTCCGGATCACCATCGCTTCGTCGCGGCGGAACTCGACTTCCCCGACGCCGCGGCCATTCTGATGACCGAGAAGGACGCGGTAAAATGTGCGGGCTTTGCCGATGCGCGCTGCTGGTGCCTGCCGGTGCGTGCCGAACTCGATCCCGCGCTCGCGGCGCACGTGGAGGAGAAGATCCGTGGATGCCAAACTGCTCGAGCTGCTTGTCTGTCCGGTGACCAAGGGTCCGCTGGTGTTCGATCGTGAGCGCCAGGAACTGATCTCCAAGTCCGCGCGCCTCGCCTATCCGATTCGCGACGGAATTCCGGTGATGCTGGAGGAGGACGCGCGCAAGCTCGGGCCGGAGGAGTGAGCGCGCGCGGCGGCGCGGAGTCGGCGATGGAATTCACCGTCCTGATTCCGGCGCGCTTCGCGTCGACGCGGTTGCCGGGCAAGCCGCTTGCCGACATCGGCGGCAAGCCGATGATCGTGCGCGTCGCCGAGCGCGCCGCCGGCAGCGGCGCGGTGCGCGTGGTCGTCGCCACCGACGATACCCGGGTTCGCGACGCCGTCGAGGCGCATGGGTTCGCCGCGTGCATGACGCGCGCCGATCATCCGACGGGCACCGACCGCCTCGCCGAGGCGGCGGTTGCGCTTGGACTCGCCGACGACGCGATCGTCGTGAACGTCCAGGGCGACGAACCGTTGCTGGAAGGCGCGTTGATCCGGCGCATGGCGGTCGTCCTCGCCGCGCATCCGGAGGCTGCGATCAGCACTGCCTGCCATCCGATCGACGATCCGGCCGAGGCCTTCAATCCGAACGTGGTCAAGGTGGTGCTCGATGCGCGTGGATACGCGCTTTATTTCAGCCGCGCGACCATTCCCTGGGCGCGCGACCACTTTGCGCTCGGTACCGCGCAGCTACCCGCCGGTCTGCCGCTGTATCGCCATTACGGGCTCTACGCGTATCGGACTTCCTTTCTGCGGGCCTTCCCCGGCCTCGCGCCGGCGCCGATCGAGCGCTTCGAGGCGCTGGAGCAGCTGCGCGCGCTCTGGCACGGCTATCGGATCGTGGTCGAAGTCACCCACGGCACGCCCGCGCCGGGGATCGACACTCCGGAGGATCTCGACCGGGTGCGGGCGCTGTTCGCCCAAGGTGCGGCGGCGTAAGCTGGTTCGCCGGCGACCCCCCGGTTCCGGGTTAACATAGGCCTTTGGCTCCGCCAAGGGCTCGATGGCTCGACCGGCGGTGGCCCACGAAAGGTAGCGGCGTTCCGGCGACGCCATCTTTTCCGACCACCTATCGACGCGAGCCACGACCATGCGACTGATTCTGCTTGGCCCTCCTGGCGCCGGAAAGGGGACCCAGGCCGGTTTCATCACCCGGACCTTCGGCATCCCACAGATTTCCACGGGCGACATGCTGCGCAGCGCGATCAAGGCGGGTACGCCGCTCGGGCAGGGTGTGCGGCTGCTGATGGATGGCGGCGAGCTGGTTCCCGACGACATCATCGTCGCGCTGGTGCTCGAACGCCTGAAGGCGCCCGATTGCGCCAACGGGTACCTGTTCGACGGCTTTCCGCGCACGATCCCGCAGGCGGAGGCGATGAAAAAGGCGCGCGTTGCGATCGACTACGTGCTGGAGATCGACGTGCCGGACGCGACCATCGTCGAGCGGATGAGCGGACGCCGGGTGCACGTCGCCTCGGGGCGCACCTACCACCTGCTGTTCAACCCACCCAAGGTCGCCGGCTGCGACGACGTGACCGGCGAGGCGCTTATCCAGCGCGCGGACGACGGCGAGGAAACGGTCAGGAATCGGCTCGCCGTCTACCATGCGCAGACCAAGCCGCTGGTCGATTATTACGAGAAATGGGCGGCCTCGGGCGAGCCCGGCGCGCCGCTGCATCGCAGAGTCGACGGCTCGGCCGACGTCGACGCCGTGCGCAATGCCTGCCTTGCGGCGCTGAGCAGATGAACGGCAGCGGCCCCGATTGCCGCGGCGGGGCAGGCGAACCCCTCCAGAACTGGACGATGCCATGACCAGACGCAATGCCTTCTACGCCCAATCCGGCGGCGTCACCGCCGTCATCAACGTCAGCGCCGCGGGTGTCATCGAGACCGCGCGTCGCCATCGCGACCGCATCGGCCGCGTCTACGCCGGACGCAACGGCATCATCGGCGCGCTGACCGAGGACCTGATCGACACCAGCCGCGAGCCGGCCGCGGCGATCGCCGCACTCAAGCACACGCCGGCCGGCGCGTTCGGGTCCTGCCGCTACAAGCTGAAGGGGCTCGACGAGAACCGCGCGCAGTACGAGCGGCTGATCGAGGTCTTCCGCGCGCACGACATCGGCTATTTCTTCTACAACGGCGGCAACGATTCGGCGGACACCTGCCTCAAGGTGGCGCAGATTGCGCAGGCGCTCGGCTATCCGCTGACCGCGGTGCACGTGCCCAAGACCGTCGACAACGACCTGCCGATCACCGACAACTGTCCCGGCTTCGGCTCGGTGGCGAAGTACGTCGCCACGTCGATGCGCGAGGCGGCGTTCGACGTCGCGTCGATGGCCAAGACATCGACCAAGGTCTTCGTGCTCGAGGTGATGGGGCGCCACGCCGGCTGGATCACCGCCGCGGTGGGCATGGCCGACGATGCGCGCACGCCGATCCCGATCGTGCTGCTTTTTCCCGAGATACCGTTCGACGAGGCGGCGGTCATGAAAGCGGTCGACGCCAGGGTCAAGGCGCATGGCTACTGCTGCATCGGCGTTTCCGAGGGGCTCAAGAACGCGCAGGGCGCGCTGATGGCCGAGGCCGGCACGCGCGACGCCTTCGGCCACGCGCAGCTGGGCGGCGTCGGTCCGCTGATCGCGCAGATCGTTCGCGACCGGCTCGGCTACAAGTATCACTGGGCGGTCGCTGACTACCTGCAGCGTGCCGCGCGCCACCTCGCGTCGAAGACCGACATCCTGCAGTCCTACGCGGTCGGCAAGGCGGCGGTCGAGATGGCGCTGAAGGGACGCAACGCGGTGATGCCGGCGATCACCCGGGTGTCCGACCGTCCGTATCGCTGGAAGATCACCGAGGCCCCGCTGGAGAAGGTCGCCAACGTCGAGAAGATGCTGCCGCGCAACTTCATCACCCGCGACGGCTTCGGCATCACGCCCCGCGCCCGCGCCTATCTCGGTCCGCTGCTCAAGGGCGAGGACCCGCCGCCATACCGCGACGGCCTGCCGGACTACGTCCGGCTGAAGAACGTCGCCGTGGCGAAAAAACTCGCGACCACGTTCAAGGTCTAGCGGCCGGCATCGACAGGCAGCGAAACGCGCCGCTCGGCGCGCATACGGAGGAATACGATGGGCAAGACAGTCGACTACTACATGATGCCGGGATCGCCGTGGACCTACCTCGGCCACGACCGCTTCGTCGCGCTGTGCCGCCAGCACGAGGCGACGGTGCGCATCAAACCCATCGATCTGGGCAAGATTTTCGCGGTCTCGGGGGGGCTGCCGCTGGCCAAGCGCGCGCCGCAGCGCCAGGCCTACCGGCTGGTTGAACTCGCGCGCTGGTCGGCGTTCCTGAACCTGCCGCTCAATGTGCAGCCGAAGTTCGGCGCTTCCGGTCCCGAACTCGCCTCGCGGTTCATCCTTGCCGCAAGCGAGAGCGACGTGGCGAACGCGCTGGCGTTGGCCGGGGCGGTGATGCGCGCGCGCTGGGCCGAGGAACGCGACATCGCCGATCCGTCGACGCTGGCGGCAATCGCGCAGGGGCTGGGACTGGACGTCGAGGCGCTGGCGGCGCGCGCGGCCACGCCGGAAATGGCCGCGCGATTCGAGGCCTGCACGCAGGAGGCGATCGAGGCCCAGGTGTTCGGTGCGCCTTGGTACGTCGTCGACGGCGAACCCTTCTGGGGGCAGGACCGGCTCGACTTCCTGGGCCGCAAACTGGCAAAATAGCGTGTTTTCGCCGGCCGGAACCCCGGTCGGCGTTGCAGGGGGTCGGTCCGGCGTCCACCTAGGCGGGCGGGCCGGGAGTCGCGAAGCGGTGGCGCTTGAGACCGCCGCCCGCGCTCCATTGCGGATTTCAATAAAAAGGGAGCACCAAGCCATGTCCACAGGTCTCATCTTCGCGCTCGTATGCGCGGTGGCGGCGATCGTCTACGGCGCAGTCTCGATCGGCTGGATTCTGAAAAAGCCGGCCGGCAACGAGCGCATGCAGGAGATCGCAGCAGCCATCCAGGCGGGCGCCAAGGCCTACCTCAATCGCCAGTACACGACGATCGGCATCGTCGGCATCATCCTGTTCGTGGTCATCTGGTGGGCGCTCGGCGGCAGGACCGCCGGCGGCTTTCTGGTCGGCGCGGTCCTGTCCGGACTCGCCGGCTACATCGGCATGAACGTGTCGGTGCGCTCCAACGTGCGCACGGCCGAGGCGGCGCGCACGGGGCTGAACGAGGCACTTGCCGTGGCGTTCCGCGGCGGCGCGATCACCGGCATGCTGGTGGTCGGCCTGGGTCTGCTGGGGGTTGCCGGCTTCTACTGGTTCCTGATCGGCTCCGCGCACGGCGCGCCCAACCTGATGAAGGAAGGCCTGCACCATGCCATCCAGCCGCTGGTCGGCCTGGCCTTCGGCGGATCGCTGATCTCGATCTTCGCGCGTCTCGGCGGCGGCATCTTCACCAAGGGCGCGGACGTCGGCGCCGACCTTGTCGGCAAGGTCGAGGCGGGCATTCCCGAGGACGACCCGCGCAACCCGGCGGTGATCGCCGACAACGTCGGCGACAACGTCGGCGATTGCGCCGGCATGGCCGCGGACCTGTTCGAAACCTATGCGGTGACCATCATCGCGACGATGCTGCTGGGCGCGCTGCTGCTGCCCGTGGTCGCCGAAGCGGCAGTGATGTACCCGCTGGTGCTGGGCGGCTTCTCGATCCTGGCGTCGATCATCGGCTGCTACTTCGTCAAGGCCACGCCCGGCGGCAAGATCATGAACGCCCTGTACAAGGGCCTGGCGGTCGCCGGCATCATCTCGGCCATCGGCTTCTGGTTCATCACCGACCGCATGACCGGGAGCTTCGCGGCCGCCGATCCTACGCTCACCCCGCTGCGCCTGTTCGGCGCCGCCATCGTCGGCCTGGTGCTGACCGCGCTGATGGTGGTGATCACCGAGTACTACACCGGCACCGATTTCAAGCCGGTCAAGCACGTCGCGCAGGCGTCGACCACGGGACACGCCACCAACATCATCGCCGGCATCGGCGTGTCGATGCGCTCGACCGCCCTGCCGGTGCTGTCGGTCTGCGCGGCGATCCTGGTGTCGTTCTGGTGCGCAGGCCTTTACGGCATCGCCATCGCCGCGACGTCGATGCTGTCGATGGCCGGGATCATCGTCGCCCTCGACGCCTACGGCCCGATCACCGACAACGCCGGCGGCATCGCCGAAATGGCCAAGATGCCGGATTCGGTGCGCGCCATCACCGACCCGCTGGACGCCGTCGGCAACACCACCAAGGCGGTGACCAAGGGCTACGCGATCGGCTCCGCCGGCCTCGCTGCACTGGTGCTCTTCGCCGACTACACGCACGCGCTGGAGACATTCGGTCTCGCCACGACGTTTGACCTGTCGAACCACATGGTGATCGTCGGCCTGTTCATCGGCGGGCTGATTCCCTACCTGTTCGGCGCGATGGCGATGGAGGCGGTCGGCCGAGCCGCGGGCGCGGTCGTGGTCGAGGTGCGGCGCCAGTTCCGCGACATCAAGGGCATCATGGAGGGCACGGCCAAGCCGGAGTACGGCGTCGCGGTCGACATGCTGACCAAGGCGGCGATCCGCGAAATGATCGTGCCGTCGCTGCTGCCGGTGCTGGTGCCCGTGGTCGTCGGCCTGACGCTCGGACCGCAGGCGCTGGGCGGCCTGCTGATGGGCACCATCATCACCGGCCTGTTCGTCGCCATCTCGATGACGACGGGCGGCGGCGCCTGGGACAACGCCAAGAAGTACATCGAGGACGGCAACCACGGCGGCAAGGGTTCCGACGCGCACAAGGCGGCGGTGACCGGCGATACCGTCGGCGACCCGTACAAGGATACGGCCGGTCCCGCGGTCAATCCGCTGATCAAGATCATCAACATCGTCGCGCTGATGATCGTTCCGCTGCTTGCGACCTGGGGCGGCAAGGCCGAGATGAAGCCGGCTGCGCCGGTGATCACGCCGCCGGCGAAGACCTCCGCGGCGCCTGCGCCGGCCGGAGTCGTCGCCTCGCTGCGCTTCGATTCAGAACGCGGTGCCGCGGTGGTGATCGCGGCGTAGCGGTTGCGCCGCGCACCGCGCGGCGGGATCTGCAAATGGGAAGGGCAGCGGCGCGAGTCGCTGCCCTTTTTTCCACGAGTTCTACAGTCACGGTGGCCCGGATGCTCCACCGCCACGACCCGGTTTGCGACCCGGTTGCACCGGCGTTCTCATTTCCGGGAGATGACGACCTCGAGGTACTCGCCCGGGATCACCAGCGAGTCCTTGCCGCCGATGTTGCGACGTTCCAGCATCTCGATGAGATCCGCGGCCAATGCGTCGCGCCGGTCCTCGGCAACGTTCGCAAACGCCCTGTGCGTCGGTCCGTAGTACCGTCGGAACACGTCCAGCCAATGCGCGGCCGAGAGGTAGCGGAATGCGAAATTGCGCCGCTCGCAGCGGATGTCGCTGGCATTCGGGCCGAACAGTTCGACCAGATGCGGCTCGGTACCCCACAGCGCGGGCGAGCGCAGGCCCGCGGGCGGTGGCAGATACGAGCCCACCACCTTGAACAACTCGCCGACAAAACCGTCCGGCGTCCAGTTGGCGAGCCCGATGCGCCCGCCACTGCGCGTCACACGCAGCAGTTCGCGAGCGGTCCTCGTGTGGTCGGGCGCGAACATCGCCCCGAACGTCGACAGCGTCACGTCGAAGCTGCCATCGTCGAACGGCAGCGATTCCGCATCCGCCGGCAGGAAGATGACCTGCAGCCCCTCTGCGCGTGCGCGCTGCGCGGCCTTGTCGAGCAGTTCGGGAACGTAGTCCGTGGCGGTCACTTCGGCGAACCGCCGCGCAGCGGCCAGCGTCGCATTGCCGTTGCCGGCAGCGACATCGAGCACGCGCTCGCCGGCACGAAGGTCGATCGCCTCAGCGAGTGATTCGCCTACGATCTGCAGTGTGGTGCCGATGATGGCGAAATCGCCGCTTGCCCACGTCTTCTGCTGGCCTGCCTTGATGGCGACGAGGTCGGGTGGCGGCGTGATGGGCGCGGACGGGCGCAGGGCAACATTGGGCGACATGGAGTTCTCCTCGAGGTTGGCAGGCATCGGACACCGGGCGCCACGGAGGTGGGCATCGGAAACGGTGCGTCGACGTGGGACAAGCGTGCCCGGCTGCGGCCCTTGACGCTTCACCCTGTGTCGTTCAGTGTTGTCCGATAATCCACAAGTGCGATGGGTGTTGGGACTGCCGTGATTTCCTGGCGCCATGCCGGACGTCCGTTGCGGAGGGTTGCGAAGGTGGATCACGACACGCTGTCCGACGTGCTGCGCGGCATTCGGTTCCGGGGCGCGGTGTTCTACGACGTGCATTGCCGGGAGAACTGGGTGGCGGAAGCGCCGCCGGCACGCGAACTCGCCCCGGTGGTCATGCCGGGGTTCGAGCACCTGATCGAATACCACGTGTTGACGCGTGGTAGCTGCTGGGCGGCGATCGCCGGCGAACAGCCGCAGCGCATGCGCGCCGGCGACGTCGTCATGTTCCCGCAGGGCGATGCGCACGTGATGTCGAGCGCGCCCGGAATGCGCGCTCGGCCGGTCGACAGCCGATGGGTGCTGGCGACGCGTGCCGAACCCAAGCCGATTCCGGTGCGTTATCCGCTGGACGCGGCGGTCGGCGATGCGGGTGGCGCGTCCCCGGATGCGCCGACTCGAGTGGTGTGCGGATTCATCGGTTGCGACCTGCGTCCGTTCAATCCGCTGGTCGCCACGCTTCCGCGCATGCTTCATTTGTCGTCGGTGACCGGCGATGCCTGGATCGCTCCGATGCTCGAGCACGCCATTGCCGAGTCGAGGCAGCACCGGGCAGGCGGCGAGGCGATGCTCCAGCGCATCAGCGAGCTGGTGTTCGTGGACGCAGTGCGACGCCACGTCGCATCGCTTCCGCCGGAGGGCACCGGCTGGCTCGCCGGTCTACGAGACCGCTTCGTGGGCCGCGCACTTGCGCTGATCCACGAATCGCCGTCGCGCAACTGGACGATCGATGCGTTGGCGGTCGAGGCGGCGCTGTCGCGATCGGCACTGCACGAGCGCTTTTCGCAGATGATCGGCATGGCGCCGATGCAGTACCTCGCGAACTGGCGGATGCAGGTGGCGGCCGGTTTGCTTCGTGGTACCAGCGCTACGGTGACCGCGATCGCGCTCGACGTCGGCTACGACTCTGAGGCCGCGTTTTCGCGCGCGTTCAAGCGGCTCGTCGGTCAACCGCCAACGGCGTGGCGTCGCGCGGCGGTCGAAAGTGGTCGTGCGCCACCGTCGCCTGCGCGGGAGCGCGTTGCTCCCGGATGATCAAACCACCGTGACGGGCCCGTCCTTTGTACCGGCTGCAGCGACGACTTGGTCCCGCCGGACTCCGATTTGCACCCATTCGAAGACGATCATGATCCGATCCGCACCGCTGTCGCGCCCGTGGCTCCCTGCGCTGGTTGTGGGGCTGGGGTTGCTGGCGTTCGTGTTCGGCGCCGCGGCGCAGCCGCGCGCCCCCGTCCCCGAATACCCGTCCGGCTGGACCGACAAACAGCCGGTCGCGGCGAAGCAGTGGATGGTCGCGGCGGCGAATCCGCATGCGACGCAGGCGGGCTTCCGGATCCTGGAGCAGGGCGGGTCCGCGGTCGACGCGGCGATCGCCGTGCAGCTGGTGCTGGGCCTGACCGAGCCGCAGTCGTCGGGCATCGGTGGCGGTGCGTTCATCCTGCTGCACGACGCGCGCGCGAAACGGCTCGTGGCCTACGACGGCCGCGAGACGGCACCCGCCGCGGCGCGGCCCGACCGTTTCCTGAAAAACGGCAAGCCGCTGGACTTCTTCGACGCCGTCGTCGGCGGACGCTCGGTCGGCGTGCCGGGCACGGTGCGCCTGCTCGAGACCGTGCACCGCAGACACGGCCGGCTCGCCTGGGCGGCGCTGTTCGCGCCGGCGATCGCGCTGGCCGAGAGCGGCTTCGCGCTGTCGCCGCGGCTGCACCAGCTGCTCTCCCAGGAACGCCACATGTCGCAGCCGCGCCTGCGCGGCTATTTCTTCGACGCCAACGGCAACGTGCTGCCGGTGGGCACGACGCTGCGCAATCCCGCCTACGCGCAGACGCTGCGCACCATCGCCGCGCGCGGCGCGGACGCGTTCTATTCGGGCGAGATCGCCCGCGACATCGTCGACACCGTGACGAAACATCCGTTCAATCCGGGCGATCTCACGCTGGCCGATCTCGAGAACTACAGGGTCGTCGTGCGCGAGCCGGTCTGCGATGGCTATCGCAGCTACCGCGTCTGCGGCTTTCCGCTGCCCTCGTCGGGCGGGATCACGGTGCTGCAGATGCTCAGGATGCTCGAGCCCTTCGACATTGCGGCGATGGGTCCGGCATCGTTCTGGAGCGTGCATTTCGTCAGCGAGGCAGGCCGGCTCGCCTTCGCCGACCGCAATGTCTACGAGGCGGATCCCGCGTTCTACGCCGCGCCGACGGGACTGCTCGACCCGGAGTATCTGAAGTCCCGCTCAATGCTCATCCGGCCCGGAGCCAGCATGGGTCGCGCGCAGCCGGGGACGCCGCCGGAGCGCGCCGCCGAAGGCCGGAAGATCGCTTTCGGCGAGGATGCCTCGCTCGACCTGCCCTCGACCACGCACATCTCGATCGTCGATCGCTACGGCAACGCGCTGGCGATGACCAGCACCATCGAGAACCAGTTCGGCAGCCGGCTGATGACCGCGGGCGGCTTCCTGCTCAACAACGAACTCACGGACTTCTCGTTCACGCCCGAGGAAAACGGCAAGCCGGTGGCGAATCGTGTCGAAGGCGGCAAGCGGCCGCGCTCGTCGATGGCGCCGACCATCGTCTACGACCGCAACGGCCGGGTGGCGATCGTCGCCGGATCGCCTGGCGGCAGCGCGATCATCAACTACGTTGTCAAGACGCTGATCGGCATCATCGATTGGGGTCTCGATCCACAGGCGGCGATCGCGCTGCCCAACTTCGGCAGCCGCAATGGTCCGACCGAACTGGAGGCCGATACCGAAGTCGTGAAACTCGCGCCCAAGCTGCGCGCGCTCGGTGCCGACGTGCGGGTGACCGACCTCACCAGCGGCGCGCAGGCGATCGTGCGCGGCAAGGATGGCTGGGTGGGCGGCGCGGACCCGCGCCGCGAGGGCGTGGTGATGGGGCGGTAAGCGGCCACAGAACGCTGCCGACCGCGGCCAGCGAAGCGCGCTCGCCGCGGCGCGAGGAAACGGCGAGGGCAGTTTTCGCGCGCTCAGCCCGGAATCGGCACCTGGCGGTACCGATCCGGCGGGCTTGCGCAGATCGGGCATTTCGGACTCGGAATCTCGCTTACCGTCGAGCCGCATGTCTGGCAGACGAAATAGAGTCCGGTCTTCTCGTCTACGGTCCTGGCGACCTGGTCGAAAAACATGGGTGAATAGCGCCGGATCCTCTGGAGCAGGTCGCGGTGCTGCCGTTCGGATTCCCAGGCAAACTTCACCAACCGCATCGCCTCGGCATTGCCCTCCGGCGTGATGCGCTCCAGCGTGCGCGGATACAGGTCGTCGATCGAGTCGATCTCGTCGTCCACGGCCGCGATCAGGTTCTGCTTGGTCGTTCCCCGGTCGATCGCCGTGGGCGCAGCATTCGCTTGGCCGCCGAGCGCGGTGACGAGCCCCCTGAAATTGCGCGCGTGCACGCCTTCGGACGTCGCGAAGGCCATGAACATGTAGGCGATGCCCTTGTAGCCTTCCTGGCTGGCCGCTCCGGCAAAATCGACGTAGCGGCGATGCGCATCCATCTCGCGCTGGAACGCGTAGCCGAGAGCGGCGACGGTTTGCCCATACTCCGCCGCGGCAGCGAACGATCGCCACAGGGTCAAGCCGGCCAGCAACGCTCCCGCCTTGCACAGGAAGGCGCGCCGATCGATGCCCCAACCACCAACAAGGAATGCGCCCATCCGCGCCTCCTTGGAAAAGAGTAGCAGCCAGCGATGTCGAGTCCTTGCGCTTGGTCAAAATGCCGGCATGGCCTGATTGCGGTCACGCGGGGGACTCGAACAGGCCCGCGGCCACGCCGCCCGCATGGGCGGCGTGGCAATGCGCCGTGCGTTACGCTAGGTCGAAGCGGTCGGCGTTCATGACCTTTGTCCATGCGGCGACGAAATCCTGGACGAACTTTTCCCGGTTGTCGTCCTGCGCATAGACTTCGGCATAGGCTCGAAGAACCGAGTTGGATCCGAAGACCAGATCGACGCGGGTTGCCGTCCATTTGACCTTGCCGGTCTTGCGATCGCGGATTTCGTACAGGTTGGCGCCTGCCGGCTTCCACACGCAGGCCATGTCGGTCAGGTTGACGAAGAAGTCGTTCGTCAGGGCCCCTTCTCGGTCGGTGAACACGCCGTGCCTGCTGCCGCCGTGGTTCGTGCCCAGGACGCGCATGCCGCCGACGAGGGCCGTCATCTCGTGGGCGGTCAGCCCCAGGAGCTGGGTGCGGTCCAGCATCAGTTCTTCGGCGCTGACCGCATAGTCCTTCTTCATCCAGTTGCGGTATCCGTCGGCAAGCGGTTCCAGCACGCCGAAGGACGCGGCATCCGTCATTTCGTCGGTGGCGTCGCCACGCCCGGGCGCGAAGGGGACGGTGATGTCGAAGCCCGCGGCTTTGGCCGCCCGCTCGATGCCCACGTTGCCGGCCAGAACGATGACATCCGCGACGCTCGCGCCGGTCCCGTCAGCAATGCCCTGAAGAACGGCCAGCACCCTGGCCAGGCGGGCGGGTTCGTTGCCCGGCCAGTCCTTCTGCGGCGCCAGGCGGATGCGCGCGCCGTTGGCGCCGCCGCGCATGTCGGAGCCGCGGAAGGTTCGCGCGCTGTCCCACGCCGTCGACACCATCTCGCCGATGGTGAGACCGCTGGCCGCGATCTTCGCCTTGACCGCCGCGACGTCGTAGTCCTTGCGGCCGGCAGGCACCGGATCCTGCCAGATCAGGTCCTCTTTCGGGACGTCGGGGCCGATGTAGCGGGCCTTCGGCCCCATGTCGCGATGGGTGAGCTTGAACCAGGCTCGCGCAAACACCTGCGAGAACTGCTCGGGATCCTTGTAGAAGCGCTCGGAGATCTTGCGGTACTCCGGATCCTTCTTCATCGCCATGTCGGCATCGGTCATGATGGGGTTGTAGCGGATCGACGGATCCTCGACGTCGACCGGCTTGTCTTCTTCCTTGATGCCGATGGGCTCCCACTGCCATGCGCCGGCCGGGCTCTTCTTCAGTTCCCAGTCGTAGTTGAGCAGCAGGTGAAAATAGCCGTTGTCCCACTTGGTCGGGTGGGTGGTCCAGGCGCCTTCGAGTCCGCTGCTCACGGTATCGCGGCCGACGCCGCGCGTCGTGTGGTTGATCCAGCCCAGGCCCTGCTCTTCGACATCGGCGCCTTCCGGAGCGGGTCCGAGCTGGCCGGCGTCGCCGTTGCCGTGGCACTTGCCGACCGTGTGGCCGCCGGCGGTCAGCGCGACGGTCTCCTCGTCGTTCATGGCCATGCGGGCAAAGGTCACGCGAACGTCCTGCGCAGTCCGCAGCGGGTCCGGCTTGCCGTTGACGCCTTCGGGGTTCACGTAGATCAGGCCCATCTGCACCGCGGCCAGCGGGTTCTCCAGCGACTCGCGGTTGTCGCCGTCGTACCGGCTGGCGCCCAGCCACTCCTTCTCGGAACCCCAGTAGACATCCTTTTCGGGATGCCAGATGTCCTCGCGGCCGAAGCCGAAACCGAAGGTCTTCAGACCCATCGACTCATAGGCCATGTTGCCTGCAAGGATGATCAGGTCCGCCCAGCTCAGCTTGTTGCCGTATTTTTTCTTGATCGGCCACAGCAGGCGACGCGCCTTGTCGAGGTTCACGTTGTCCGGCCAGGAATTGATCGGTGCGAAGCGCTGGTTCCCCGTGCCACCGCCGCCGCGGCCGTCGGCGGTGCGGTAGGACCCTGCCGAGTGCCATGCCATGCGGATCATCAGGCCGCCGTAATGACCCCAATCGGCGGGCCACCAGTCCTGGCTGTCGGTCATCAGGGCTTGAAGGTCCTTCTTGAGCGCCTCGACGTCCAGTTTCCTGACCTCGTCGCCATAGTTGAAGGCCTTTCCCATCGGGTTGGTCTTCGTGTCGTGCTGGTGCAGGATGTCGAGATTCAAGGCGTTGGGCCACCACTCCAGGTTCGACATGCCGGCCGACGTGGCACCGCCGTGCATCACCGGACATTTCCCCGCTGTCTTCTTCCCGTTTCCATCCATGGCGATCTCCTTTGGTCGAATGACGGCTTGGTCGTTCCTTCGGCGTCTTATTCTACGGGGCCAGGACCCGGGCAGGACCCGCGGCACGCAACCAATCGCGCCTGCTAGGTGACCACGATCAAGCTTGGCACTTCAATCCGCTGTCCCGGTTCGGCGACCCGGGCCGGGTTCGCGTTCCGGTACCGATGCCGGGTGGCCGCCATTACGGTCCCTTGCGCCGGAGCGACCACCAGCCCCGTGCGGCGCGCAACAACGCCCAGAGCGTCACGATCGCCAACAGGGGCCAAAGCAGCAGGAGATCGATGCGAATGTTGGCTTCCGGGGTTTTCAGCAGAACCAGCCACTCCCATGCCGCATAGCCGAGCCACAGGACGGCGGGCACCCAGAGGGCATTGGCTTTCGGTGCCGCGCGCAACACCGTGGCACGGCAAAGAGCCCACAGCGCGAAATGGGCTGCCGCGACCAGCAGGATGTGCATCGGCTGCTGGACCAGCCAGCCCGCGAGGTTCTGCAGGATCATCGGCGTCGTTGGCTGTTCGGGTGCGAATCCATCGGTATCCGGCGGGCTAGCTGTGAAGTCTCAGGAGGTTTTCCCCTCGATCCAACTGGAAGAAGCCAATCGTTCCTACACCGTCGGTTCCGACCAGGAGGACCGAGTCGACAGCCATAAGAATGCCCCAATGTCGTCGGCAGGGCGACTGTGGATGGTGCAGGCGGTGATGGGGGGAGAAGGCATCAGCGCCGTTGCGGTGCGGCTCGCCGTTGACCGGAAGACCCCCCGCCAGCGAGCAAAAATCAATTTCATGCAGTAAGATCGTCAGATGTCCAGCCGTAGGCATCGCCTGCCCTTCCAAAAACCAACAGGCTGAACATGCCGGTACTTCGTGCGCGGGCGGCGCTCCGCCGAATATTCTTCCAGCGCTGCTTCTACCTCTTCGTCATCCTGCTCGCGTTCATCTCGGTGCTGCCGTTCGTCGAGCCGACGCCGGGCGGCAGGATCGCGACGGCAGTGCTGACCGTGCTGCTGGTCGTCGGCACCGTGGCCGCGGTCGGCCGCTCGGCCGTGTCATTCGTTGTTGCACTGTCGATTGCGGGTCCCACGCTCTATTTTCACTGGCTCGGCGTCATTTCGGATGACGCCGCCGCGCTCGCGCTGTCGTGGATGTTCGCGGCCGGGCTCTACGCGGTCACGATCGTCTATCTGCTGCAGTACGTCTTTCGGCCGGAGGTGATGACCTCCGACAAGCTGTTCGGTGCGGCGGCCGCCTACCTGATGATCGGCGTGCTGTGGGCATGCCTGTATTCGCTGGTGGAGTTTCATTATCCCGGGTCGTTTCCTTCGGGCATGACCCTCGACTCTCGCCGGCCGATCGACTTCGTCTATTTCAGCTTCACGGTGCTGACCAGCACCGGTTTCGGCGACGTCGTCCCGTTGTCGCCGCAGGCGCGTGCGGTCTGCGTGCTGGAACAGGTGATCGGCGCCCTGTTTCTGGCGATCCTGATCGCGCGCCTCGCGGGCGTGTATCCGCCTATCGGGCGTCGCGGCGAGCGCTGAACCCATCGGACCGGGCAGGCATGGTCTGCCGTCGTGCCCGCGCCTTTGCGTCGCGAGAGCAGGTCGTTCACGGAGTCCTCGGCACACATTGGGGTTGTGGTAACCTCGCCCGCCATGAACAAGCCCAGACTGATCTATTTCGACGCCGCGGTGAGCCGCGGGGAGGAGTGCCGCCTAGCGCTGTCGGTGGCCGGCATCGATTTCGAGGACGTGCGCGTCAAGCCCGCCGACTGGGCCGCGATGAAGCCGCAGACGCCCTACGGCGGCATGCCCATCCTCGAACTCCCCGGAAAGCCGCCGCTGGCGCACGCCAACGCGATCCTGGTGCTGATCGGTCGTCGCCATGACCTGCACCCCAAGGACGACTTCGAGGCCGCGCGGCACGAAGGGATGATGGAACACGTGGAGACGCTCCGCCATGTCGTCGGACGAACCGTGCGCATGGACGAAGCCGAGAAGAAGGCGACGCGCGAGGCGCTGGTGGCGGACTTCCTGCCGGCATGGGCGCAGGCGGCCGAGAAGAACATCACCGGCTCGCCGTTTTTCGGCGGCCCCAGCATCCACGTCGTGGATATCAAGCTCTACATCGCTGTGCGCTGGTTCAACGGCGGCAAGGTCGACCACATTCCGGCGACGATCTTCGCTGGCTACCCGAAACTCGTCGGCGTGCACGATGCCGTGCAGGCGCATCCCGCGATAAGGTCCTGGCAAGCCAGATCCTGAGTCACGCCGTCCTTGCCAGGGACCGGCAAACCCAAGAGGCGCCAATGCTTTCGGTTCGTTCGTTCCGCGCCGCGTTCTCCTGGCTCGCGCTGTCGCTGGTCCTCGCGCTGCCCGGGGTTGCGGGCGCCACCACCGTCAGGCTGACGACCACGCTCGGTGCCATCGATATCAACCTCTACGACACCGCTGCGCCGCAGACCGTCGCCAATTTCCTGGCCTATGTGAACAGCGGCGCGTACCGGAACTCGTTCATTCATCGCAGCGTGCCGGGCTTCGTCATCCAGGGTGGCGGGTTCGCCTGGGACGATGCCACGGGCAACGTCACCGCGGTGCCGACGAGGGCGCCGGTGGTCAACGAATTCAGCGCCAGCCGGCCGAACAGACGCGGCACGGTGGCCATGGCCAAGCTGGGCAGCAATCCCAACAGCGCGACCTCGCAGTGGTTCGTCAACCTGGCCGACAACAGCGCGAACCTGGACAACCAGAACGGCGGCTTCACCGTGTTCGGCGAGGTCAGCGCCGCCAGCATGGCGGTCGTCGACGCGATCGCCGCCTTGCCGCGGACCAATGCGGGTTCACCGTTCGACGCCTTGCCCTTCGTCGGCGCCATCGCAAATGGAATGATCCAGAAATCCAATCTGGTGATCGTCAGTAAGGCGCTGGCGGTGCCCAACAACTACCAGGGCATGTGGTGGAACGCGAACGAATCCGGATGGGGCATGAGCGTCACGCAACATGGCGACATCATCTTCGTCGCGATCTATACGTACGACGCCGCCGGCCTGCCCATCTGGTACGTGATCACCAACTGCCCGGTGACCGCCACCGGCTGCAGCGGCGACCTGTACCGCGTCGACGGCGGCACCCCGCCGACCGTGCCCTGGACCGGTTCGGGCAGGGTGCTGACCAAGGTAGGAAACGCGACGCTGGCGTTCGCCGATCTGAACGCCGGCAATTTCAGCTTCACCATCGATGGCGTCGCCGGAACCAAGGCCATCACGCGGCAGATCTTCGCGACCGGCACGACGCCACCCGTCGTCGACTACACGGACCTGTGGTGGAACAAGAACGAATCCGGCTGGGGCGTGGCACTCACGCAGCAGTTCGGCATGATCTTCGCCGCCTGGTATGCCTACGATGCGGCCGGCAACCCGGTCTGGTACGTCGCCACCAACTGTCCGGTCAACGGCGCCGGCTGCACCGGCACGCTCTACCGGGTGACCGGCGGCGCGCCGCTGACCGCGCCGTGGAAGGCGATCACGCCGCCGACCCCGGTGGGCAGCGTGACCTTCGCCTTCACCGATGCCGCCAACGGCTCGATGACCTACACGATCGACGGCGCCGCCGCCAGCCGGGCGATCACCCGCCAGGTCTACTGACCAGGCGCGCGGGGTCTGCCGCGCGGCGTTTCCCCTTGTCTGCCGGACGGGCCGGTCGTTCGCGGCGCCGTGGTTTGCGCCGAACGAACGCGGCCCGCCGCGCGCTTGTCAGGATCCTCCGCTGCGCGTCGTTTCCACCAGTCCGTTGCTGGACAGCTTGTAGGTCCTTTGATTGTCCATGGGGCCGACGACCACGGTGAAGTCCTCGTTCAGATCCTCGACGGTGACCAGGAAAGCGCGGGGACCGGCCTCCTGCAACAGCGACTCGACTCTTACACAAGGGACGATCGCGCCAGGCGGATAAAAGGCAGCGTCGACGTCGCCGAGATGCCCACCGTCCAGCATCTGCGATTCGACCTTGATGCATGGAATGATTCCGCCGTCGTCCGAATCGAACAGTTCGTGCCGCGCGAGCGCGTGGTGGTTTTCGATGGAGGTCCTGACGCAGGGAACGATTTCGCCCGGATGGAAGTGAGTGAAGCTGGCATCGTCCCCGTAGATCGAGGTCTTGATGCAGGGAATGATTTCGCCGGGCTGCCCGGCCATTCCAACGACCTGCCGGTATTCTGTCGCCGCCTGCGGCACGGTCTCGACGGTGAGCACGTCGTGTCCGGGCGCGACGCTGGCGTCGAACTCGCCCTTCACGTCCAGGCCGTAGCGCGAAAGAATGCGGCTGGCGGCGTTGAAGTTGCCGCTGGCGCCGGGCGGGAAAGCCTGTGCGGGACTGGTCATCGCGAGTCCGCCGCCAAGCGCCGCCAGCACCCCCACGGCCACCTTTCGGCGGTTGAAATCGGGCTCGTTGTTCTCGTCCTTCGCTGAATGCAGATCCGTGCTCATGGCTACACTCCTGTTGATTTTTGGTTGTTGCGGAGAGGGCGAGTTGCTCCGATACATCGGCGCGGCGTTCCGGTACGCCCGAGGTTTCCATCCTCGGTCGGCTCCGGGCCCCTGGGCGGACCGGGGTACGACCGGGTGGGTCATCCATCGCGCACGATACGCGTTCCTGCCGGGTTGTCACGCCCGTTTGCCGGACGGCCCAGTCGGTGCCTGCGGCTTGCGGATCTCCTGGATCAGGTCCCGCAGAAGGTGCGATAGCAGGCGGTCAACTCGGCCGGCGCCGGCTCGGCGTAGGGCGCCTGTTCGGGCGTCTCGTCGTACGGCCGCTGCAGAGCCGCGAGCAGGCGCTCGAACGGCGCGAGGTCGCCGTCGTCGGACGCGGCGGCCAGTGCCTCTTCCACGCGGTGATTGCGCGCGATGACGTAAGGGTTGACGCCGCGCATCGCCGCCGCGCGGGCGATGCCGGGCAGCGCCGAATCATGTCCTGCGCCGTGGTCCTCGCGCGCGCAGCGCGCCCGCCAGCGCGCGAGCCAGGCGTCGGGTGCGAGCGGGTCGGCGAACAGCGCGCGCAGCGGCGCTTCGTCGCCCGCCGCCGCGTCGGCCAGCCGCCGCCAGCCGAGGGTGAAATCCACGCGTTCGGCATGCAGCAGGCTCAACCAGTCCTCGGCCAGCGCGGCGTCGACGGTGTCGCTTTCGGGGTCGGCGCGACCCAGCCCGAGCTTGGCGCGCTGTCCGCGCAGCAACTGCCCCTGGTACTGCGCCGGAAAGTCGGCGAGAACCTCGGTGGCCATCGCCACCGACTGTTCGTGATCTTCGGACAGCAGGGGCAGCAGCGTCTCGGCCAGGCGCGCGAGGTTCCATGAGGCGATGCCGGGCTGGTTGCCGAAGGCATAGCGCCCCCGATGGTCGATGGAACTGAACACCGTTGCGGGGTCGTAGGCCTCCATGAAGGCGCAGGGGCCGAAGTCGATGGTCTCGCCCGACAGCGCCATGTTGTCGGTGTTCATCACGCCGTGGATGAAGCCCACGTTCATCCATTGCGCGATCAGCGCCGCCTGGCGTCGCGCCACGGCCTGCAGCAGCGCGAGGTAGGGTTGCGCGGCGGAGGCGAGTTCGGGGTCGTGGCGCGCGATCGTGTAGTCGGCCAGCTGGCGCAGGCGCTCCAGCTCGCCGCGCGAGGCATAGAACTCGAAGGTGCCGACGCGAAGGTGGCTCGCCGCGACGCGGGTGAGCACCGCGCCGGGCAGCGCGTGGTCGCGGACGACCGGCTCGCCGGTCGCCGCCACCGCGAGCGCGCGGGTGGTCGGGATGCCCAGCGCGTGCATGGCTTCGCCGATCAGCACCTCGCGCAGCATGGGGCCGACGGCGGCCTTGCCGTCGCCGCCGCGCGCGAACGGCGTGCGGCCCGAGCCCTTGAAGGCGATGTCGCGACGACGCCCCTGCCGGTCGATCACTTCGCCGAGCAGCAGCGCGCGACCGTCGCCCAGCTGCGGCGAGAAGCCGCCGAACTGGTGACCCGCGTACGCCTGCGCCAGCGGTTCGGCGCCGTCGGGCAGCGCGTTGCCGGTGAAGATCGCCGCCCTTGCCGCGGGGTCGAGCGCCATGACGTCGAGCCCCAGCTCTTCCGCCAGCGAATCGTTGAGGTAGAGCAGCCGCGGCGCCGCGACGGCGACCGGCTGCCAGCGGACATAGAAGCCCGGAAGGTCGCGGGCGAAACTGTTGTCGAAGCGGAACGACGCGGCCGAAGCCGCCGGTTGTGGTGTCGAGGCCATCGTCAAGTTTGCCACACCGCGCCGCGGGAACATTGCTTGTAAGATCCCGGTTACGAGAGACAGCATGCCGACAGCGAAACCAAACGGGCATCGACTCGTCATCGTCGGCGGCGGCGCGGGCGGGCTGCCGCTTGCGGCCGGGCTCGGCGACCGCTATGGCCGCGATGGGCCGCTGCAGATCACGCTGGTCGACCGCAATGCGACGCACGTGTGGAAGCCGCTGCTGCACGAAGTGGCGGCGGGACGCATGGACGCCAACGCGCACGACCTCGTCTACCTCGCCATCGCGCACTGGCACGGCTTCCGTTTCAGCCAGGGGGCGCTGGCGGGACTCGACCGCGCGCGCCGCGAGATCGTCCTGGACGCGGTTCTGGGACCGGATGGTGAGGAAATGCTGCCGCGGCGGACGCTGCCCTACGACACGCTGGTGATCTGCACCGGGAGCGTAAGCAACGATTTCGGCATTCCCGGCGTCGCACGGCACGCGATCTCGCTGGACACGCCGCGCGAGGCCGAATTCTTCCATCAGCGCCTGATCGCCGCCAGCGTGCGCGCGGACGGCCGTGCCGCAAAGGGCCTTCCGGCGGTCGTGAACATCGTGATCATCGGCGCCGGCGCGACCGGCGTCGAACTGGCGGCCGAGATCCGCCAGACCACGCGCGCGCATGCGGGTTACGGACTCGACCACCTCGATCCCGCGCAGGAACATCCGCCTGACGCTGCTGGAGGCGGCGCCGCGCATCCTGCCGCCGCTGTCCGACCATCTGGCGGCGGCCGCCACCGAATTGCTGACCCGGCTGGACGTCGACGTGCGCACCGGCGAGCGCGTGACGCAGGTCGCCGCGAACGCCGTGCACACGGCCGACGGCAAATCGTTTCCCGCCGACCTCATCGTCTGGGCGGCCGGCATCATGGCGCCGGAGGTGCTGCGGCACCTGGACGGACTGGCGGTGAATCGTGCCAACCAGCTGATCGTGCTGCCGACGCTGCAGACGACGGAGGACCCCGACGTGTTCGCCTTCGGCGACTGCGCGGCCGCGCCGTGGCAGGGCCACGGACCGCCGGGAACGATCCTGCCGCCGCGCGCGCAGGTCGCGCATCAGCAGGCGAGTCTGCTGGAGAAATCGATCCGGGCGCGGCTCGAGGGCAGGCCGCTGCCGGGATTCCGCTTCCGCGACTTCGGCTCGCTGGTGTCGCTGGGCGAGTTGTCCGCCGTCGGCAACCTGATGGGGCGCCTGATCGGCGGCAGCATGCTGATCCAGGGACTGATCGCGCGGGTGATGTACGCGTCGCTGTACAAGATGCACCAGGTATCGATCCACGGTTATGTGCGGGTGGGCCTGGACACCGTCGGCCGCTTCCTGCGCAATCGGCTCACGCCAAGAATCAAGCTGCATTGAGCGCATCCGGATTTCAGGACCTGACATGAGTCCCCTGCTTGCCGGCTTCACCTGGCTGCTCCTGTTCCAGTGCGCGGGCGAGGCGCTGGCCTATTTCTTCGACCTGCCGATCCCCGGCCCGGTGCTGGGCATGGCGCTGCTGTTCGCGGCACTGCTCGTCGCGACGCGAAGTGCCGGAGGCGCTGGGCAGCGCGGCAGAGGGGCTCGCCAGGCACCTGTCGCTGCTGTTCGTTCCCGCCGGCGTCGGCGTGATGCTGCACGTCGCGCGCGTCGCCGACGAGTGGCTGCCGATCGTCGTCGCGCTGCTGGTGAGCACGGTGCTGGCGATCGCCGCCACCGCGCTCACTTTCACGTGGCTGGCGCGGCGTGCCGAACGCGGTTCCGAGAAGCACCGAAGCATGAGCGGGCAGCCGTTCTTCGAGCTGTGGGTCTACCTGTCGGCGACGCCGCTGGCCGGACTCACGCTGACGCTGGTCGCCTATGCCGCCGCCTGGTGGTGCTATGTGCGGACCGGCATGCATCCGCTGGCCAATCCGGTGCTGATCGCCGTCGCGCTGATCGTCGCCGCGCTCGTCGCCACCCGGACGGACTACAGGACCTACTTCGACGGCGCGCAGTTCGTGCACTTCCTGCTCGGCCCGGCGGTCGTCGGACTGGCGGTGCCGCTGGCCCGCGAGTGGGACAGCGTGCGCCGGCTGGCCGTGCCGATCGCCGGCGCGCTGGTCGTCGGGTCGCTGGTGGCGCTGACCAGCGCGGTGGGACTCGCCTGGCTGTTCGGCGCGTCGCCGGCGACGCTGCTGTCGCTGGCGCCGAAATCGGTCACCGCGCCGGTGGCGATGGGCATCGCCGAGAAACTCGGGCGGACTGCCGGCGCTGGCCGCGGTGTTCGCGGTGATCACCGGCATCCTCGGCGCGGCGCTGGGCAAGTACGTGCTCGACGCCTGCCGCGTGCGCGACTGGCGCGCGCGCGGGTTTGCGCTGGGCCTCGCCGCGCATGGCATCGGCACGGCGCGCGCGTTCCAGGTCAACGCCGATGCCGGCGCGTTCGCCGGCCTGGCCTTCGCGCTGCACGCGCTGGTCGCCGCCATCGCCTTTCCCGTCGGCTGGCTGCTGCTGCGCTGGGGAAGCTGACGCGCCTGCGCATGACCGCCGCGGCGCTATACTCCCGCTTTCGCCGCGGCCGGCCCTCGCGCGGAACCATCGATGTCCTCCGACCTCTTTTCCGCGACCGTCCTGCTGTTCCTCGTGCTCGACCCCTTCGGCAACATGCCGCTGGCGGTGGCGGCGCTGTCCAAGGTGCCGGCGGCACGGCGTCCGCGGGTCATCCTGCGCGAGTGCCTGTTCGCCTTCCTGCTGCTGCTGGCCTTCATGGCCGGCGGCCGCACGTTCATGCAGTGGCTGCAGCTGTCCGACGTGTCGCTGTCGATCGCCGGCGGCATCATCCTGTTCCTGATCGCGCTGCGGATGGTGTTCCCGCGCAAGGAGGGCGTCTTCGGCGACCTGCGCGGCGGCGAGCCCTTCCTGGTGCCGCTGGCGGTGCCCGCGATCGCCGGCCCGTCGGCGATGGCGACCGTGATGCTGATGGCCTCGCGCGACCCGGACAACCTGCTCACCTGGGCGGGTGCGATCACCATCGCCATGGCGCTGACCACGGCCATCCTGCTGGGCGCGGGTCGGCTGCAGGCGGCGCTGGGCGAGCGGGCGATCCACGCCTTCGAGCGCCTGATGGGACTGGTGCTGACCGCGCTCTCGGTGGAGATGCTGCTGAATGGCGTGCGCTCGTTCGTGGCGTCGCTGCCGGATGACCGGACGACTGGCGAAAAAACCGGGCCTGTGGCCCGGTCGGCTTTGCGCAAGACGCGCCGTGGTCAGTCCTTGACTGCCTCGAATTCGATCATCAGGCCGATCTCGTCGCCTACGTTCGGGATGCCGAATTTCATCCCGAAATCGGAACGCTTGAACTTGCCGCTGGCGTTGCCGCCGCAGCGCTCCTTGCTGTTGCCGGCGGCGGGGTTGCACTTGAAGCGTTCGACGACGAGGTTCACCGGCTTGGTTACCCCGAGCAACGTCAGGTTGCCCTCGATCGCGGTCGGGTTGTCGCCGGAAAACACGAATCTGGTCGACTTGTAGCTGATCTTCGGAAACTCGGCGACGTTGAAGAAGTCGGCTGCGCGAAGGTGCTCGTCGCGAGAGCGTGCCCGGGAGCCCTTGTCGTTGTCGCCGGTGCTCAGCGATGCGGCTTCGATCGGTGAGTTCGACCGAACCGGCCTTGGCGGCACGGTCGAGCGTCGCCTTCCCGGACGACTTGTCGAAACGGCCGTACATGGTCGAGACGCCGAGGTGATCGACGGTGAAATTGGGGTAGGTGTGGTAGGGGTCGATGGTGAAGGATTCGGGCGCCGCGGCGGCAGCGAGCGGAACGGCGAGCAACGAGACGGCGGCAATGTATTTCAGCAAGATGAGGTCCTCCGGATGATTTGAATTCAGGAAACGGTGCTGCGCGCAGAGAGCCACGCGGCAGCGACGGGAATGCTTGCGGCGGCAAGCGCGTAGAGTGAAAGGACGAATGCGCGGAAGAAGACCGATGCCGATTCGGGCACGGGCAGCCGAACCGCGAGCGGGACCAGCAGCAGCGCGGCCAGCGCGGTCCACGGCATCTGCGCGAGCAGCATGGCGCCCACGGCGAACAGGGCAACGGGCAGGCCGATCGACAGCGTTCCCAGGAACCCGGCCGCCATCGCGTGCTTCCGGATCACCCAGACCAGCAGCAGCGCGCCGGCCGACGCGGCAACGGCGACGCCCGAGAACAGGAAGCCGATCGACGCGGAGATCAGCGCGGCAATCCCGACGCCGAGTCCGAGGCCCACGCCTGCGGCGCCCGCGCGCAGCGGATCCTGGCGCAGCGACATGAGTCGCGTGGACCATCGCGGCCATGTAAACCGGGATCGCGAGACCGGCAAGCCACAGCTCGGCGCCGCTTTTCTGCGCGAGCACCGACAGGAACACCCACACCGCGGCCGCGCCGGCGGCGATCGGACAGGCCCATTGCCAGCGAACGCGCGCGTGCGAACCAAGTGTCGGCCGCGAAGCCGACGACGGGTGCGAGCACGGCCAGCAGCAGGATCTTGCGCGATGCGGACAACGGAGTGAACGAAATGCCGGTGGTCAGCGCGACCATGGTCAGGTACCCGATTGCGATCGCCAGCCACGCGTAGGCGGGTGCGTCCCAGGACGGCGGCGACGAGCAGCGCGGCGACGAACGGGGCAATGCCGGCCTGAACTGCGGGGTGCTCCAGAATTGTGTCCATGTCGAGCTGGATATGTCGCGTGTCACGGCGATCACCTCAGCCTCGAGGTGGACGTGACATGGGAACGATGGATTGTCGAGTGGCGAGTCCGTCGCCACACGAGGATCGCGATCCGACCGACGATCCGGGACGACGGTTGCCGCGCGCGCATAACTGGAAACGCACGCACAATTGTATTTTCAATTATAGCATGGTCGCGGATCGTGATCCCGCGACACGGCAGGCGTAGCATGCATGTGGCCGCCGCGCGGATCGGGTCGCCGGCAGGGAAGGCGATTGCGGACCTCGGGATTCTCTGCTGAAATCGCGCCCATCTGTCCAGCCTGGATTTGCGCGATGACCACATCGACTGCGGCGAGAAGCGAAGTGCCGGTATGGGACTGGCCGGTGCGCGTCGTGCACTGGACGATCGTGCTGCTGGTCGTCGCGCTGGTCACCACGGGGCTCATCGGCAACGAATGGCTGGTCTGGCACATGCGCTTCGGCGAGACGCTGCTCGCATTGGTGCTGTTCCGGATCATCTGGGGCTTCGTCGGCAGCGCCAACGCGCGCTTTTCGTCGTTCGTGCGTGGTCCGGGCGCCGTGATCGCCTACGTGCGCTCGATCTTCCGGCCGCCGCACGAGATCGCATGCGACGCACAATCCCATCGGCGGCTGGATGGTCGTCGCGCTGCTGCTGGCCATGCTCTTCCAGGCCGGCACCGGATTGTTCACCAACGACGACATCCTCAACGACGGTCCGCTGGTCAAGCACATCAGCAAGGACCTGTCGGACTCGATCAGCTACGCTGCATCGGCGCGGCTGGTGGGCCGTGGTCGGCCTGGCCGGCCTGCACATCGTCGCGGTGGTCTCGTACTTTGCGGTGCCTTCAAGGACGACCTGGTGCGGCCGATGATCCATGGCCGGAAGACCTTGCCCCCGTCCGCGGCCGATCCCGCGGCGGCGGCGGCGTCGACCCGTCGCGGGCGCTGGCGCTGCTCGCTGCGTGCGCGGCGGTGATCTGGTGGGTGGTCAACCGGCTGTAGCCGACCGCGCAATGAAAACGGGCCGGGAGGCAGGCTCCCGGCCCGTCCTGCCTTGCGGCAGATGCGACGGCGTCGTCCGTGCTACTTGTTGCGGAAATCGTCGTGGCAGTTGGAGCAGGCCTTGCCGACCGGCCCGAGCGCGGTGCGCAGGCTGGCCACGTCGCCGGAGTTGGCCGCGGCGACCAGCTTGGACGGTTTCGGCCTGCATGTCCTGGGCCAGCTTGTCGAACTTGGCCTTGTCCTTCCAGATCTCCGGCTTGGCCTTGGTCGGCGCGCCGGTGTCCGAGCCGGAACGAAGCCATCCCAGGCCATCGCCGCCAGTTCGCTGACGAAGGTGGCCGCACGCACGGCCTTGTCCTTGTCGTAGGGAATCTCGCCCTTGGCCATGCCGCCGAGGACGCCCATGTTCCAGCCCACCGCCTGCAGGATGCCCTGCCGGTACTTGATCGCGCGGTCAGGCTTCATTTCCTGCGCCAGCACGACCGTTGAAAACGCGGCGACCACCGCGGCGGCGCTCAACAAGGGGACGACATTTCGCTTCATGAATCCTCCGGATTATTGGTGCGGATCGAAAAATCGCCTCGTCGGCGAGTTTCCGGATTGGGTTGACGACAAATCAAGGCAACGAATCGTGGCGACGAATCGCGCCCGCAAGCATAAAGGAAAACAGCGGCGGCCGAGAATTATTCCCGCGCGTTACCGGGAGTCAGCGCGTCCCGGACGCAGCTCGCCATCCACCCGGTGCGCGACCCCGGAACGTTCGAGTTCGGTCACCAGCAGCGTGGCGAGTTCGGCCGGCGGCAGCCGCGGTCCGCAGGCGTTCAGGTCGCCGCAGACGCCGACCCGCGCGAGGTGCCCGGGCAGGTCGGCCAGCGCCATGCGCTGCCGCGCGAGCAGGTTGAAGGCCAGCAGCGCCTTGAGCCCGTAGAGCGCCAGCCGGGTCTCGTCGGCCTCGAAGGCGGCCACGCGAGCATAGGCGCGCTCCAGCGCGGCCTCGACGTGGGTGAACGGCTCGCCATGGCCCGGAATGACCACGCGCGCGTCGAGGGTGGCGATCAGGTCCAGCGTCGCCCGCGTCGCCGGCAGCGCGTCCGGGTCGAGGCTGGGCGGCATCACGAAGCCGAAGCCGTTGCGCCAAAGCGCGTCGCCGGAGATGAGGATCCGGTGCTCCGGATTGAAGAAGACCAGCGCCTCCATCCGGTGGCCGGGGGCTGCGAGCAGGCGCCATTCGAGATCGCCCCATATTTCGCAGGTATCCGGATGCAGCTCGAAATCGACGCTGAACCAGTCGCACTCCTGGTCGGCGTAGCCAAGAAGCAGCGCCTTCTCGTCCCAGGCGGCGACGGCCGGGGCTTCGGCGGCCGGCAGCGAGATGGTGCAGCCATAGTGGGCCTGGACGGCGGCGTTGCCGCCGATGTGGTCGGAATGGCAATGGGTGTTCACGAGGCGCGCCAGCGGCTCCCTGCCCAGCCCGCGTGCGGAGGCGAGCAGCGAAAGCGTCAGCGGCGCGTGCTTCACATAGCCCGAGTCGATGAGCACGTTGCCCTTGCGGCTCCTGAGCACGATGTTGTTGGCCGACAGCCAGTCGCGGACGAAGACGTGCAGCTGCGGGGGGAACAGCGGGTGCTTCACGCCAGCCGCGCCAGGAAGTCGCGCACCAGCCCGACGCGCTCGGTCAGCACCGGAGCGGCGCGGTCGATGCGCAGCCGGTCCGGTCCCGCGAAGCGGATGCGCCCATCCTTCTGCACCATCAGGATCAGCTTGCCGGCGTCGAAGGGCGGATGCTTGACGAACTGCAGCGTGGTGCGCTCCGCACCCGCGTCGATCTTGGTCACGCCCAGCGGCCTGGCGGCAAGGCGCAGACGATGGCAGGCGAGCAGCGACTGCGCCTGTTCCGGCGTGGGGCCGAAGCGGTCGACCAGTTCCTCCTGGATGGAATCGAGTTCCTCGGTGGTCTCGGTGCTGGCGAGGCGCTTGTAGAGCACCAGCCGCTCGTGCACGTCGTTGCAGTACTTCTCCGGCAGGAGCGCCGGCACATGCAGGTTGATCTCGGTGGCCACGCCCAGCGGCTCGGCCAGGTTCGGCTCGCGTCCGGATTTCAGCGCCGACACCGCCGCGCGCAGCATGTCGTTGTAGAGCTGGAAGCCGACCTGCTGCATCTCGCCGGACTGCGACTCGCCCAGCACCTCGCCGGCGCCGCGGATCTCCAGGTCGTGCATCGACAGGTAGAAGCCCGAGCCCAGGTCCTCCATCATCTGGATGGCCTCGAGCCGCTTCTTCGCCTGCGCCGACAGCGCGTCCGCCGGCGGGGTCAGCAGGTAGGCGTAGGCCTGGTGGTGCGAGCGTCCGACGCGGCCGCGCAGCTGGTGCAGCTGCGCGAGGCCGAAGCGGTCGGCACGGTCGATGATGATGGTGTTGGCGGTGGGCACGTCGATGCCGGTCTCGATGATGGTCGAGCACAGCAGCAGATTGACGCGCTGCTGGTAGAAGTCGCGCATCACCTGTTCCAGCTCGCGCTCGGGCAGCTGTCCGTGCGCCACGGCGATGCGCGCCTCGGGCAGCAGCTTGGCGAGCGTCTGCGCACGCGTGGCGATGGTGTCGACCTCGTTGTGCAGGAAATAGATCTGCCCGCCGCGGTTCAGTTCGCGCAGCGTCGCCTCGCGGACGATGCCCGGCGAGTAGGCGGCGACGAAGGTCTTGATCGACAGCCGCCGCTCCGGCGCGGTGGCGATCACCGAGAAATCGCGGATGCCTTCCAGCGACATCGCCAGCGTGCGCGGAATCGGCGTGGCGGTCAGCGTCAGCACGTCGACCTCGGCGCGCAGGCGCTTCAGGCGCTCCTTCTGGCGCACGCCGAAGCGGTGCTCTTCGTCGATGATGACCAGGCCCAGGTTGGCGAACTTGACGTCGGGCTGCAGCAGCTTGTGCGTGCCGATGGCGAGGTCGACCTGGCCGGCCGCGAGACCGGCCAGCGCTGCCTTGGTCTCCTTCGCCGTGCGAAAGCGCGACAGCTCGACGATGCGCACCGGCAGTTCGGCGAAACGGTCGGAAAAGGTCTGGAAATGCTGCTCGGCCAGCAGCGTCGTCGGCACCAGCAGCACCACCTGCTTGCCGTCGGCCAGCGCCACGTAGGCCGCACGCAGCGCGACCTCGGTCTTGCCGAAGCCGACGTCGCCGCACACCAGCCGGTCCATCGGCTGGCCCGAGGTCATGTCCTTGACCACGGCCTCGATGGCGCCGGCCTGATCGGCGGTTTCCTCGAAGCCGAAGCCTTCGGCGAACGCCTCGTAGTCGTGCGCGTTGAAGGCGAAGGCGTGGCCGGTTCGCGCGGCGCGCTGCGCGTACAGGTTGAGCAGCTCGGCGGCGGTGTCGCGCGCCTGCAGCGCCGCCTTCTTCTTCGCCTTTTCCCAGGTGCCGCTGCCCAGCTCGTGCAGCGGCGCCGCCTCGGGGGAGGCGCCGCTGTAGCGGCCGATCAGGTGCAGGTTCGACACCGGGACGTAGAGCTTGGCGTCGTTGGCGTAGACCAGCTGCAGGAATTCGTTGGGGCCGTCGCCCAGGTCCAGCGTGACCAGGCCCAGATAGCGGCCGATGCCGTGCGCCTCGTGCACGACCGGATCGCCGATGCGCACTTCGGACAGATCGCGCACCATGGCGTCGACGTTGGAGCGGCGTGCGGCCGCGCGCGCGCTGCGCCGGACCACGCCGGCATAGAGTTCCGCCTCGGTGACGAAGGCCAGCCCGCCCTCGGGCCAGGCGAAGCCTGCGGCCAGGGGTGCCGCGACCAGGCAGACCCGCGGCGCGGCGCCGCCGAGCGCGGCGAAGCCTTCGGCCAATGGCGGATGCAGGTCGTACTCGGCGAAGTACTGTTGCATGGTCTCGCGCCGGCCGGCGCTTTCGGCGACGATCGCCACCCGGTGCGGCGTGGCGGCAAGAAAGCGTTTCAGCGCCGCCAGCGGATCCTCGGCGCGGCGGTCGACCTGCACCGACGGCAAGCGGCGACGTGGGTCCCGCGGCCCCCCCGTCCACCGGCGCGGCGTTGCCGGCGATCGATGCGACCTCGACCCGCGCGAAAGGCTTCAACACGCCGTTGAAGTGATCCGGCGGCAGGAACAGTTCAGTCGGCGGCAGCAGCGGCCGTGACTTGTCGCCGCGCAGCAGCCGGTAGCGCGACTGCGCGTCCTCCCAGAAATGCTCGATCGCGCCGCGCACGTCGCCGTGCAGCGCCACCACCGCGTTCGCCGGCAGGTAGTCGGCCAGCGTTGCCGTGAACTCGAAGAACAGCGGCAGGTAGTACTCGATGCCGCCGGGCGCGACGCCGTTGGAGATGTCCCGGTACAGCGCCGACTTCGACGGGTCGCCTTCGAAGGCCTCGCGATAGCGGCCGCGGAAGCGCGTGCGGCCGTCATCGTCGAGCGGAAACTCGCGCGCCGGCAGCAGGCGCACGTCCGGAACCGGATAGAGCGTGCGCTGCGTGTCGACGTCGAAGGTACGGATGCTCTCGATGTCGTTGCCGAAGAGGTCGATCCGGAACGGCAGCGTCGAGCCCATCGGAAACAGGTCGATCAGCCCGCCGCGGACGCTGAACTCGCCGGGCGACACCACCTGCGTCACGTGCGCGTACCCGGCCAGCGCGAGTTGCGCCCGCAGGCCGTCGACGTCGAGCGTGTCGCCCTGTTTCAGGAAAAACGTGAACGCGGCGAGGTAGGCGGGTGGCGCGAGACGAAACAACGCAGTGGTGGCGGCGACGACCAGCACGTCGCACTCGCCGCGCGAGGCCCGGTAGAGCGTCGCCAGCCGCTCGGACACCAGATCCTGGTGCGGCGAGAAGTGGTCGTAGGGAAGCGTTTCCCAGTCGGGCAGCAGCGAAGGCGCCAGGTCCGGCGCGAACCAGGGCATTTCCTCGGCCAGACGGTTGGCCGACGCGGGGTTGGCGCTGATCACCACCAGCATCCGTCGCGCGGCACGGCTGCGCTGCGCCAGCTGCGCCAGCGCCAGCGCGTCCGACGAACCCGCGAAGGGGCCGGCTTCGCTGCGGCGGCCCGCTTCCGGCAGCGCCGGGATCAGCACCGGCAGCGCCGACGCATGCGCGAGCCCCGCCGCCGTCGGCGGCGCAACGGTGGAGGTCGCGTCGTTCTTCAAGAGTGCAATTATACGGGGGCGGCGGAAGCGTCCCGGCGCGCTTATACTGGACGCATGCCCGCCGCCCGCAGCGTCTCTCCCTACCTGCTGCTGACGCTGACGCCGCTGTTCTGGGCCGGCAACTGGATCATCGGCCGCGGCCTGCACGCCGACATTCCGCCGATGGCGATGACCTTCTTTCGCTGGCTGTTCGCCATCCTGATCCTGGCGCCGTTCGCCTGGCCCCACGTCCGCCGCGACTGGCCGATCATTCGGCGCAACTGGCGCGTGATGCTGGTGCTTGGCGCGATCGGCGTCGGCACGCACAACGCGCTGGCCTACCTCGGGCTCAACTACACGACGGCGACGAATGGCGTGATCCTCAATTCGTTCATCCCGGTGATGATCGTCACCCTTTCATGGGTCTTTCTGCGCGAGCGGCTGATGCCGCTGCAGGGGCTCGGGGTGGCCATCTCGCTGGGCGGCGTGCTGGCCATCCTGTCCGAGGGCAGTCTCGCCAAGCTGTTGGCCGTTCCGGTTGAACGCCGGCGACCTGTTCGTGATCCTGTCGATGGCGATGTGGTCGATCTACACCATCGGCCTGCGCTGGCGGCCGGCGGGACTCAACCTGATGTCCTTCCTGCTGGTGGTCGCGATCGTCGGCAATCTGTGCGTGTTGCCGCTGTGGCTCGCCGAGATGGCGCTCGGGCACTTCGTCGTGTGGAACTGGACCAACTTCGCCGCGCTGGTCAGCGTCGCCTTGTTCTCGTCGGTGCTCGCTTACCTGATGTGGAACCGCGGCGTCGAACAGGTCGGCGCCAGTGTCGCCGGCCTGTTCGTCCACCTGATGCCGGTGTTCGGCATCGTGCTGGCATGGCTGTTCCTGGGCGAACGGCTCGCCCCCTTCCACGTCGCCGGCATCGCGCTCATCCTCTCCGGCATCTGGCTGACCAGCCGCTATGGCAGGCGGCGCCCCGACATGCAGGAAGCCGCCGCCGTGGGGACCGATTGAACGACGACAACATCGTCGACGCCAGCATCGGCGACCCGCGCCGGGTGGCGCTGCAGCAGCGCATCGCCGCGCTGCAGCTCGAGCATCACGACCTGCACACGGCGATCGAGCGGCTGGAGGAGCTTTCCGGCCGCGACGAGCTGCAACTGCGGCGACTGAAGCGCCGCAAGCTGCTGCTCAAGGATCAGATCGTCACGCTGGAGCGCCAGCTCGACCCCGATGTGCTCGCCTAGAGGCGCTGCGTCAGGCCGGCACGCGGCCGTAGCGATCGTCGAAGCGGACGATGTCGTCCTCCTCGATGTAGTCGCCGCAGGCGACCTCGATGATCGCCAGCGCCTCGGTGCCCAGGTTGGCGAGGCGGTGCTTGGTCTCCACCGGAATGAAGGTCGATTCTCCGGCCGGAACGTCGAATTCGCGCTCGCCGCAGGTGACGCGCGCCGTGCCGCGCACGACCACCCAGTGCTCGGTGCGGCGGTGGTGCATCTGCAGCGACAGCGCGGCGCCGGGCTTGACCTCGATGCGCTTGATCTTGAAGCCCGGACCGCCTTCCAGCACCGTGTAGGTGCCCCAGGGCCGGGTCACCGTCCGGTGCAGCTTGTAGGCGTCGTGGCCGCGCGCCTTCAGCTCGCCGACGACCTCCTTCACCCGCTGCAGATGATCGCGGTGCGCGACCAGCACCGCGTCGGCCGTGTCCACGATCACCAGGTTTTCCACGCCGATGGTGGCGACGACGCGGTCCTCCGAATGCACGAAGGTGCCGCGGGTGTCGATGGCCACGCGCTCGCCGCTGCCGCGGTTGCCGTCCGCGTCGGCATCGGTCAGCTCCGACACCGCCTTCCAGGAGCCGACATCGCTCCAGTCGAAACTGCCGCGCACCACGGCTACCTTGCCGTCGGCGGCCGCATGCTCCATGACCGCGTAGTCGAGCGAGACGTCCGGTGCCGCGGCGAAGCTGGCCGCATCGATCTCCAGCATCGCGTCGGCGGCGTGCGCCGCCAGCGGCTGCCACACCGTGCGCGCCGTCGCCGCGACCACCGGCGCGTAGAGCTCGAAGGCGGCGAGGATGGCTGCCGGCGTGAACGCGAACATGCCCGCGTTCCAGACGTAGTTGCCGGCGACGACGTATTCGCGCGCCTGTGCCAGCGGCGGCTTTTCGACGAAGCGCGCCGCGGCGAAACAGTGTTCGCCGATCGCCTCGCCGCATTCGATGTAGCCATAGCCGGTTTCCGGATGCGTGGGCGTGATGCCGAAGGTGGCCAGCCGGCCCGCGCGTGCCGCGGCTGCGGCGACGTCCACCGCCCTGGCGAATGCCGCCTCGTCGCGGATCAGGTGGTCCGACGCGAGTACCAGCATCACCGCGTCTTCGCCGTAGCGGGCGCGGGTGAGGTGCGCAGCCAGCGCGATCGCCGGCGCCGTGTTGCGGCCGAAGGGCTCCAGCAGGAAGGCGGCATCGCGCGGCTCGCCGCTCGCCCAGGCCCGAGTAGACGTCCTTGGTGTGAAAATAGTAGTTGCGGCTGGTGACCGTGATCAGGCCGCGCACCTGCGGCAACCCTGCCGCCCGGTGCACGGTCTTGCCGAGCAGCGTCTCCCCGTCCGGCAACAGCATGAAGGGCTTCGGCGCCTCCTCGCGCGACAGCGGCCACAGGCGCGTGCCGGCACCGCCGGAGAGGATCACCGGGACGATCGGGGAGGCAGCTTCGGTCATTTTTTGGGGTCAGTGGAGATGGGAAAGGGCGAGTTTACCGTGCCGGGGCGCCGGGGCTCCCTGCCAGAGGGCCTCAGGGAACGCGACGGCCGTTCCCCGGCGTCGCCGCGGGCGGCCAGGCGCTTGAAGGTCGGGCGTGGCGGCCCCACATGCGAAACAGTGGCTTTCCGGGCGGTCGGCAGCGATCGCGCGGGTATAATCAAAGCTTGGCGCCGCAACCCGCTGGCGGCGCCGCACCGATCGATCACCGGGGGTGAACTGGTCTCGACGGGGGTAGTGAAGCAGCTTGGGGCATGCCGAGGTGTTGGTCCTCGTAAAACCCTGACAATCGCAAACTTAACTGCGAACGACGAAACCTACGCTCTGGCGGCTTAATCCCGCCGGACCTTGCACCGGGCGGCGCTCAGCCCGGGTGATGAAGCTGGCAACAGTGTAGTCACGGCAAGGACATTTCGAGCGATCGCGTCCGCCCGGGTCACTTGGGCGAGGCGTCAAATCAAGGTGACTGGTCCCTTCGCCGTATGTCCGTCAACGGTTCGGGGATGAGAGCACAATGACGCGACTAAGCATGTAGTCCTGACTGTGGAGCACTTCCGGACGCGAGTTCGATTCTCGCCACCTCCACCAACTACAAGGGCTCGGATAATTTCCCGGGCCCATTTTCTTGCCTGACATCCCCGCACCACGCGGGGTTCCGGCCTCCCGTGCTGCGGGTGGGCTCGCCAAAACGCCCGAAATCGGCCACTTCCCGGCCAGAGCCGTTTCTTTTCTCTGTTTGGCCTACGGGTAGGCGCAGTGCCTTCCATCGAAAAATCAACTACTTACGTGAGGCTGTTTATCGTCAACCGAGGAGTCCGCTCAAGCATCGAACGGTACCGGAGGCATCTTCGCGCTCGCAAAATGGGAACCTTTACGTTACCATTTGGATCGTGAGCGTATCAGATCAAGGAACTACTGCTGGCCGATGGCGACAGCCCTTTCGGTGAGTGGTTCGGCTCGCTGGAAGCCGTGGCCGCTGCCAAGGTGCGCGTGGCCGTGAGCCGGATGGAGCAGGGCAACCTGTCCAACGTCGAGTGGTTCCGTGGCATCGGCGAATACAAGATCGACTGGGGTCCGGGGCTGCGCATCTACCTGGCCAAGGACGGCCTGAAGATCATCGTCCTGATCGGCGGCGGGACCAAGAAGCGCCAGCAGCAGGACATCGATCAGGCGGTGGCGCTGTGGAAGGACTACAAGCGCCGCAAGGCATCAACCCCGAAAGGAGCGAAGTGATATGGCACTGACCCGTGACTTCAAAGAGACCGTGGCCGCGCGCGTCCAAAACGATCCGGCCTTCGCCCAAGCCCTGCTTGACGAGGCCATCACTCTGTTTGTCAACGGCGAGCCGGAGTCCGCCAAGCTGATCCTGCGCGACCTCGTCAACGCCACCGTGGGCTTCGAGGCGCTGGCCGATGAGATCCACAAGCCGGCCAAGAGCCTGCACCGGATGCTGTCGAAGTCGGGCAACCCGACGATGACCAACGTGTCCGCGATCTTCGCCGCCATCAAGCGTGCCCTGAAGGTCGAGGTACGCGCTCAGGTCGTGATGGCCTGAGTCGGGCTCAGGGCTGAGGTATCCCGATGGAGGAAAAGAGCGAGGCATCCCCTGACTGGGTTCGCATCACGTTGCGGATGACACCCCAGCAGCGGGACCTGCTCCGCCGCGCGGCGGATGTAGCGGGCATGCCCGTGTTGGCTTTCGTGCTCCGATCCTCCTGCCAAGCGGCAGAGCAACTTCTCATCGAACAGCAGCCCGGGGCATCGTCCTCGGGCGTGGAATCCCTGCCAACCTTCACCAAGCCCGCGCGCCAGCGCTGGGAGTCGATCCCGGCGCACGTGCGCCAACGGCTGCTGTCCAGCGTCTGGTGCGGCCATTGCCGTCATGAGGTCACCATCACCGACATCAGCGGCAGGATGAAGGGACGGGACCTGTTGCTGATCGGCCGCTGCTCCGATTGCCGGGGTGAAGTGGCGCGGGTGATCGAGGGCGCGTAATCGCCGTCACGCGTCGAACCGCGCGAGGATCTGCCGCTACGCCACCCAATCGGTCGGCAACGGATTGCGCCGAAATCACGGCAGGCTCATGCACCGGGGCTGCTGTTCTGCCAGGGCGGCTTCGACGATGGCGGGCTCCAGCTGTCAACGGGAACCCGATTTTCCCAGGTATGGGAATCGAAAATTCCCCACCCTGGCTACGCTTCGGCCTTGTCGGGCCATCAATAGCGCCTGGCGACGCGACTACAACGAGCAGCGGCCGAACAGCGCGCTCGGCTATCGGACCCCGGCCGAGTCCGCCGCGACGCATCGCCGACGGGGTCCGAAATCGTCATCAACGAAGGATTTCAGCCAATCTTTCATCTCGGATTTTGCTGACACCGCCCCTGGCACTACTACGGGGGGACAGGTCAGGCCTGCAACGCGGCGATCAGCGGACACCGCACGTTTCCGCGTGCGGCGCCGCAGCGCTCGACGAGCCCTTGTAGCGCGACTTCGATCCGGCCCAGGTCGGCTAGCCGCGCACGCACATCGGCCAGCTTGCGCTCGGCCTGCCCGCGGGCCTCGGTGCAATGCGACCCGTCCTCGAGCTCCAGCAGGTCCCCGACCTCGTCCAGGCTGAACCCCAGTCGCTGGGCCGATTTGATGAAGCGCACGCGCGCCAGGTCCGACTCCCCATAGCGACGGATGCCGCCCGGAGGCCGGCAAGGCTCGTGCATCAGGCCCTTGCGCTGATAGAAGCGGATGGTCTCGACGTTCACTCCGGCGGCATCCGCCAGGACGCCGATGGTCAGTGTTTCGGGCGGTTCATTCATGGCGCTTGACTCCGTACTCGAGTACGGAAATAAGCTTAGCGCATGAAACCGGATTCCCCAACGGATTCTCAGGGCGGCGGACGCGGCGCGCTGTTGACCGGTGGTCTTGCGGCCATCCTGGCGTCCACCCAAGTTATCCGGCGTCGGCAGGATCGACGTCAATCTGGAGCGGCGTGAGGCGAAGGTGACGTTCGACGATGCGAAGACGAACGCCGATGCCCTGACGCGCGCCACCAGGGACGCCGGTTACCCGTCGAGCGTGGTCGGGGCGGCGAAGTGACCGCCGTGATCCTCGAATCGACGCTGACCTGTCCCGGGTGCGGTCACGCCAGGAGCGAAACAATGCCCACGGACGCCTGCCAGTGGTTCTACGAGTGCGAGCAGTGTCACACCGTGCTCAAGCCCAGGCCGGGCGACTGCTGCGTTTTCTGCTCGTTCGGCACCGTGCCGTGCCCGCCGATCCAGGCGCGCGGCACCGAAGGCTGCTGCAGCGGCTGATCTGCGAAACGGCAGCCGCTCGCGCTGCTCGTAACATTCATGTGGAAGGTTGACCACCACGGGCAGGTATCGTGGGTCTGCAAGCAGAGTTTGCCGGTCGGTGGACGGAAATTCCGGCCGGTTCCATCTCGCGACTGGTGGCTGATGCCGTGATGATGGCGATGTGGCGGCGGGGCAGGCCGGCCGAAGTGCGGCATCATTCAACTCGATCAAGACCAGGCGCGCGACTCGCAAGATGGACCGCACGCGGGCACCGGCTCGGGCCAGCGTGTTCGACTGCGACGATCGGCACTACAATCCGGCTCGACGCGGCTCGACGCTTGAATTCGACAATCGGCTGGCGTTGGAGAACGGGAAATTGGCTCGGGTCGGAGTCCACCACGCGGGCGGCAGCCGACAGTGCCCGAACAGCGACGACGGAGCACGCCAGAGTTCCAAATGTTCCAGCGACGCGCCGAAAACCAACCCACGGGCTCAGAGTACAGGCGACTGACGCCTGCGCTGCTGCTGTCGCTGCTGATCCACGCGTTGCTGTTGAGCCTGACTTTCGGTGGCGAGGGACACTGGCTTCCGGGCTTCGGCTTCCCCTGGCAGGATCGACGGATCGAGGTGCCCGATCTGCGCGTCGTGCTCGCTCCGGCGCAGCCTGCAGCGCCGGCGCAGGCGGTCGCGCCAGTCGCGGAGCCGTCGCGCCAGGCATCGGTCGGGCAGCCTGTTGGCAGAGGGTCCGGGGCGACGCCATTCGTGGCTCTTGCGCCGACCCCACGGCCGGCCGCGAAGGCGAGCGTGCCGGAGGCCAATCCCAAGTCGACTGCCAAGCCGAGGGCGAGCGCCAAGCCGAGGGCAAAGGCTCAGCCGAGGGCGGAGGAAAATCCAGGGACAGACGCCGCGACCGGTGCCGTCCCTCCGCAAATGCCTTCGCGCGCCGATCGCCCCGCGGACATCGCGGCGCCGCCGAGCCCCGCGCCGGCCGTGATCGCCGTGGAGCAGACCGACGAGGACACGTGGGTCGTACCTGTCGATCCGGCGACGCCGGCACCGGTCATTGCGGAAGCGCCAAGCGCCCCTGGCCCGGAGACCGCGGTCCCGTCGCTTCAGGATGCCGGCGATGCGGCGCGGCAGGACGCTGCCCGTCAGGAAGCGGAGCGGGCCGAGAACGCACGGCAGGAGGTCGAACGCCAGCAGGCTGAAAGGCAGGCCGCAGAACTGCAAGAGGCGCAACGACAAGCGACGGCACGGCTGGAAGCCGAACGTCAGGAGGCCGCTCAGGCAGCGGCCACAAGGGCCGAAGTCGCTCAGGCCGAAGCCGCACGGGCCGAAGCCGCACGAGCCGAAGCCGCACGGGCCGAAGCCGCCCGAATCGAGGCTGCACGAATCGAGGCTGCACGAATCGAGGCGGCACAGGCCGAGGCTGCACGAATCGAGGCGGCACAGGCCGAGGCTGCACGAATCGAGGCCGCACAGGCCGAGGCTGCACGAATCGAGGCCGCACGAATCGAGGCCGCACGAATCGAGGCGGCGCAGACCGAAGCCGCACGCGCCGAAGCTGCACGCGCCGAAGCCGCACGCGCCGAAGCTGCACGCACCGAAGCTGCACGCGCCGAAGCCGCACGCGCCGAAGCCGCACGCGCCGAAGCCGCCCGCGCCGAAGCCGCACGCGCCGAAGCCGCACGCGCCGAAGCCGCCCGCGCCGAAGCCGCCCGCGCCGAAGCCGCCCGCGCCGAAGCCGCCCGCGCCGAAGCCGCCCGCGCCGAAGCCGCCCGCGCCGAAGCCGCCCGCGCCGAAGCCGCCCGCGCCGAAGCCGCCCGCGCCGAAGCCGCACGGACCGCAGTTGCGCAGGACGCGGAAGCAAGACGGGAAGCACTGCTTCGGGCGATTGGACGACAGCTGGACGAGGAGGCGGCCCGGCGTGAAGCGGCGGCACGTCTGCCACCGTCCTGGAGCGGCGTACGTCGATACAGGCTGTTCGGTCGCACCGACCCCAACGCGGAACTCATCCTGTACGCGGAGGCCTGGGGCCGGAAGATCCATCAGAACATGACGATCGACATGGTCCGCGAAGCGGCGAAGCAACCCCACACCGCTCCCCTCGTGACCGTGGCCGTTCGCAGCGACGGCTCGGTGGAGTCGGTGACCATCGTTCAATCCAGCGGCGTGGCGGCGATCGACGAAGCGGTGCGACGCATCGTACACAGCCAGGCACCCTACCAGGCGTTCCCGCCGGGTCTCGCCCGCGAGTACGACGTGATCGAGATCCGTCGGACCTGGCACTTCGACGTGGCAATCCGGCTCTATTGATGGGGCAGCGACAGGCGTCGGGAGATTCTCGACGCGTTGGCATGGGTGGCTGACCGCTGCCGGCAAACGGAGCCTTGCACGCGCGCCGGCGCCGGACCGGTCGCGCTGCCCGCCTAGAACTCCACCGTGGGTCCCCGCCACGAATCGTCGCGCGGCCGCGCGCGCGCGATGGCTTCGGAGGCCTCGCACCACCCGTCGCAATCATTCCTGCCGGGCCGGCGCCGCCAGGCGTTCAGCAGCGCCTTGCACTTCGCATAGAAGCGGAAAAAGCGCAGGATCTGTCGCCGCTGCGTCTCGCTCACCGGCCGGTCGCTGCAGACGAGTTTGTCGTCGGTCATGCCGCGGTCGGTCAGGATGACGGCACCCCAGGCCGGAACCCGCAGCCGAGTGCCTGCGGGCAGGCGCGGGCCGAGCACCAGCGCGTCGAGCAGATCGCCTTCCATTCCGACGTAGGCAGGCACGGAGCCGTAGTTGAACGGGCAGGGCAGCGGCGAGACGAAGTCGATGTGGCCGGTGGAACCGCGCTTGAGAAAGCTGCCGCGCGGAACCTCGATCACGACCTCGACTTCCGGCTGGGGCGCCGAAGGTCCGGGTTGGTCGGGAGGGCCGCGAGTCGTGTCGTTCATCGTGCCAGCCTACCGCAGTCCGGCAGGCATGGCATCGAATTCCAAATTCATGGACACCGCAACTATCGCCTCTGGACTTCACTCTGGCGCCTGCGCGGCAAGCCGCACGCTCACACGAACAGATCGAGCGTCTGCGGAGAGAACCGCGAGAAGTAGGGAAAGATGACGGCGAGTTCCGCGTCGGTTGCCCCCAGCCACTTGGCGAAACTCGCCGCATAGGTATCCGAAGCAATTGTCGGCAACAGCCGACCCTCCCCGACGTCGACATTCGTGCCAAGCGTCACGGGCGGCATCGCGCCGACGATGCGCCCACCGTTCACCGCGCCTCCCATCACCAGCATGTGCGCGCCCCAGCCATGGTCAGAGCCGTTGCCATTGCACTTGAGCGTGCGTCCGAAGTCGCTCATCGTCATGGTGGTGACGTTGGCGGCGACGCCCATGCTCACCGTGGCGTCGTAGAAAACCTTCATTGCCTGGTCGAATTGCTGCAGGAGGTCGAAGTGCACACCGGCGAGAAGGGTCTTCTTGTCGGTGCCGGTTTGGCGGCCGAACTGGTCGCCGTGGTTGTCGAAACCGCCCAGCGACACGAAAAAGACCTGTCGCGTAACGCCCAACGACTGCCGTGCCGCGATCATCGCCGCCACGGAATGCAATTGAGCGGCCAGGCGGTTGTTGGCGGGCCAGGAGCCGGGGACAGGGTACTTGAGCGGGTAGACCGGGCCATTGGGCGTACTCGTCTCGGAGTACATGCCGTCGATCACATACTGCCCAACCTCGAGCGTGTTCTCCATCACCTGGGAAAACTGCTCCTCCAGGACGTTGAGTCGTGGCCGCGTAGTGTTACTCACGAACAGCGCCTGGGGATCGGAACCGGTCCAGTTCCACCAGATGTCTGCGCGCGGGATTCTGGCGATGCGCGAGGTGTTGTCGATGGCGCCGTTCCGGTAGCGCATCGCGGTGACCTGATACGGGGACACGTTGGTCCCCTTCATGAACACCCCGCCGCTTCCCAGACTCACGGTAACCGAAAGCTTGCCGGTGGCCGCCGTGTGGAAGACGTCGGCCAGACGTCCGCCCCAGCCGGTGTCCGCAGGATAGTCGGCACGCATCGTCTGCCAGTGCGACTGCATGTCCGAATGGGAGAACAGCTGCGGTGGCAGCGGCACGCTGCGGTTGATGTATTGCGTCAGCGTGGTCGGCGCGAGCAGCACGCCGGTGTTGGCGACCACGGCGAGCCTGCCGCTCGTGTTGTACAGCGCCGCCATGTTGGTCAGCGCCGGGTGCAGGCCGAAATTGTTTCCCGTCAGCGGCAGCAGCGCGCTTTTCGGCAAGGCGAGTCCATTCTGCTCCGCCGGGCCGCCGCGCGCGGTCGAATATGCGTTGTACTCGGCGGTGGAAATCGGCACGATCGTGTTGTGGCTGTCGTTCCCCCCGAACAGAAAAACGCAGACCAGCGCCTTGTAGCCGCCGGTTTCGGCGGCGACCGCCGGAGTGATAAAGGGTGACAGCAGCGGCGTTGCGCCTGCGGCGGAAGCCAATTGCAGAAAGCGGCGACGGTCCATCGTAGCCCCTCAGCGTTGCACCGCGTATTCGGCGGAGTGGATGATCTGCCACATGGCGATGCGGAAACGGTCCATGCGCTGTTCCTGCACTGGTCGCGCGCGTCACCTTGGCGAGCGCCGCGACCAGTTCGCTCCTGAACGGCGCTTTCAGGCCGCCCGCCGTCAACAGCAGGTCGAGGTCGTCTACCAACGCTTGCGGGTTGTCCGCCAGCGCGTTCGCGCCAACAAGGTAGCGATCGTAGTTCGACTTGATCCACGTCCAGGGCGGGTCGGCATACTTGCCGAAACCTTCGATCACGCCCCACTGTGTGAACTCGGCGAAGCCGGCCAGGGCCGACGTCGTGGCCATCTCGAACTCCGGACCGACCAGTCCCGCTTCGGTGATCGGACCGGCCGGCGCAAAATCGGCGGCGTAGAAATTGAAGACCGAGGGGGCCTTGAGCGGCGATTGGGCGAGACTGCCCGGGTCGGACAGGTCCCAGACGTTGTAGTAGCCGTTGACGGTGCGCGCATCGAACGCACGATGAAGATGCAGGAACTTGACCACCGGTTCGCGCAGCTTGCCGAAGGTGTTACCTGCGGCCACCTCTGCGCTGCGCGCCTCGCCATCGAGCAGAATCGCTCGGATCACCGCCTTCATGTCGCCGCGCACGTCGTTGCCGTTGTTGTTGAACACGGCAACCACGCGCTGGACATAGGCTGGGGTGGGATTGCTGGTCACCAGGCGCTGGATGAGCTGCTTGACGACGAACGGGCCCACGTTGGGATGACGGAAGACATTGTCCATGGCATTGTCCATGTCCAGTTCCGCCGTCTGCCCCGCCGGCAGATTCGCGAATGGCGCGCCCGTGTACTGCAACAGCTTCTTGGTGCCAGGGTCGTGCGGCGGAGGAAACGATTTGGCGGGGTTGCTGGGGTCGCACCACTGCGCGAGGTTGCCGGCCGGCCAATGACCGTCCTGCGGGCAGCGGCGCCCGGTCCATGGCGTCATCGGTACCGTCCATTTCTCGTCGGGCCAGTAGAATGTCCAGGCTTTGGTCATGTCCTGGTCCGCCATGTGCCAGCCGGTAAACGCCTTCGCAAATCCCTGGACGACCTCCTCGTCGTAGGTCGGGATAGACTTTCCCTGTGTGTCCTTCTTCGGCGTGCCATCGTCATTGAGCATCACGGTGCCGATGGAGAACAGCTGCAGCATCTCGCGGGCATAGTTCTCGTTCGGCACCTCGCGGCTGCTGCCCAGCATGTCGAGGTAGACGCCCATCGCCGGATGCAGGGTCACATCCTTCAGGAGGTCGCGGAAGTTGCCGAATCCGTTCCTGCCGAGCATGTCGAGATAGCTGGGTGCGGCCGTCCCGGCGTTCTTGACGCGGTCATTGGCGATCGAGATCACCATGAGCTGCAGCAGCGCATTCGCTACGCGCTGGCGCAGCTGGTCGCTGCCTTCGAACGCCTGTTTGTAGAACGCCGGAGTGTTGGCCTGCCACGGGCAACCCTCCACCATGTTCATTCCCGTGCAATCATTCGCCCCCAGCTTGTTCTGCGCGATGTTCCACTCGGCGTGGACGGTGTAGGACGTGGCCGGCAGGGCGAGCTGCTCGGTCACCCAGGCGTCGGCGCCCATGCTCGCGACGCGTGCGATCTCGGCAAGGCTTGCGCCCCAGGTCGCTTGCTGTAGAAGTCGGGCGGCGCCTCTTGGCGTAAACGTCGCGGCGAGGCCGCAGCGCTGGTCGATGGCCACCTTGGCGGCCGCTACCGATGCCGGAACGTCGGCCACGCCCACCAGGATACCCACGCCATCCAGTTCCGTGCCATAGGGGCAACCGCCAGCCACCTGGCCGGTGTAATACGCCGCCACCTCCAGCTTGTTGCTCACCACCGTCGAGTCCGGCGGCGTGACCGCCCCGTTGAGCACGTCCAGGGTGATGGTCTGCAGGGTTCGCCGTCCGGCCTGCAGTTCCGCCACGTAATAGGCCAACCCGCCGGGATCCGGATCGCGGTTGAGCGCCTGCTGGTAGATCCTGGTGACCAGTGCCGAATGGCTCAGGCCTCCGTAGCGCTGATTGAATTCGGCGGAGTTGCCGAACTCGGCGATGATCGCGGCAAGCGATCCGCCGGCGGCATCCAGGCGGCCGGCCCAGTAAACCTGTCCGCCCGGGTCGGCCGGCCGACCGTAGTAGGCGACGTAGGCCTTCTGCACGTAGTCGAGCGCATAGCCGCTGGGCTGGGCGGACACGCCGAACGATGCCAGTGCGGCCAGCCAGAACGCGACGAGTCCCAGGATGATTCGTCGGGCGGAGTTCACGTGCCCCGCTCCGTCGGGCGCATCAATTGAAGTTGATCCAATCACCAGCGCCAACCTACACCTCGTCCCACAACGGGCGAGGAGAAAAGGGCGCCAGAGGATCACGCCATGAAACCCATGTTGGTATTCGCAAATGCCCCGATGTTGGGGAAGACATAGGGCAGGTCGCCTTCGGCGATGCCGAACCAGCGGGCGAGCGTCGCGCCGTACTGTTCAAGGGAGGTGGTGGGAATCCAGCGGCCGGCATTGCCGAAATCGTCGGGACCGTTCAGCGTTTGAATGGGCAGTTGACCGTAGATATCCCCGCCCATGACTCCGCCACCGAGGACGAACGCAGTAGCTGCCCCAACCATGGTCGGTGCCGGCGTCGGTCGAGGGTTTGAACGTCCGGCCGAAGTCGGAAAGCGTAAACGTCGTTACATTGTTGCCTAGAGTCAATGCCTCCATTGCGCCTTGAAATGCATTCATCGTCTCCGATAGCTCCTTGAGCAGTCGATGTTGAATCGTCAACTGGCTTCCGTGGGTGTCGAAACCGGCGTGGCGCACGTAGAACAGCTGGCGGCGCAGCCCGATTTGACCACGGGCCTCAATCAGCAGCGCCACGTTGCGCATCTGCAGGGCCAGTTGACTGTCGAGGTTTGCGAAAAGGGGCGGACGGCCGACGTCGTGGAATGCAGGATGGGCGACACGATCGAGTTAGCCGACAGGCTTTCCTCGGCAAACAACTGAGCGACCCGATCATAGATGTTCATTCGGGTTTGTGAAAGAACCTCGCGGATCGCGGCTTCGGCGAGGGCGTCGACCTGCGGATCCGGCGTGCCCACGTTGCTGTACACCGCTCCGGGCGGCACGGCAAGCGGGATCGAAGTCAATCCATTTCCAAACGTTCCACCGATATCGGTTGCGATCAGCGGTGGAAAGAGCGCGCCCGCATTCAATCCTTCAGCGGAATCCGCGATCCGCCCACCCCACCCGACCCGATTCTGCGCGCTGGCGTCGGCCGTGCTGACGACACGCTGCTGGTCAGAATGCGAAAAGAGGTTGGCTGGACGCGCTGCGCCCTGCTGTTCGAGAGCGAACTTGGTGACGGGCTGCACCAGCGGCCCGACATTGGCAATCACAGCGAGTTTTTTTTGGACAAACAGCGTCTGCAACGCTGCGCAAGCGGGATGCAGTCCGAACGGCGTTCCGGTCGATGTCGGCTGGATCGGCAGGAGTTGCCCCTGCGGTAGGTTCAGAAAGGAGGCTGGCGTCCGGATGCCGGCGTAATTCTGATAGCCGGCATTGTCGAAACGTACCAGTGTGTTCTCGCCGTCGTTGCCGCCTTCCAGGAAGATGCAGACCATGGCCTTGTAATCGGGTGCGCCCTGCGCCAGCGCGCTATTGCGCTCGATCGCGGCAAGCATCCCGGTTCCGGCTGCAGCCTGCAGAATTCTGCGGCGCATGCGCGAGGTCAGTCCTGAACGATTCTTCATCGCGACCTCACTTCTGCACGTGGTAGTCGACCGACGACAGCACGATCTTGAGCGCGAGTCGCGCTCGCGCCAAGGGATCGGATGCCGGCAATTTGCCGACCGCAGTCAGCAGTGATGTCCGCATGGCAGGGCGCATGGTTCCGTGGAGCCAATAGCGATCGACGAGATTCGCAAGTGCCTCGGCGTCGCCGGCCACTGCGACGTACGAATTCAACGTGGGTGAACGCGTGCCGATTGCCCCTGGGACCTGAGGTTGCGGGCCGAAGCGTCCCTGCGCATAGGAGAGGTCGGCGATATAAAGGATCAAGGTGACGCTATCCAGTCGATTCACGAACTCGGACGAACCGTAAATACCGAACTCCGGCGCTGGGATCGATCCGCCGGCCAGCGTGTAGTCCGCCGGGTAATAATTGAAGACCGATTCCGGAAAGTACAGCTGTTGTCCTCCGCGCGCCGCCAATGTCCGCCTGTGAATAGACCGGCATGAGTTGACCCATGGCATCGAGCTTCGGCGTTCCATCCTCGTTGAGTTGGTTCACGCCGGTCGTGAACAAGCTGCATCAGCTCGCGCGCGAAGTTTTCGTTCGGCTTGATGCCATTCTGTTCGGGGACGTTGTACAGCCAGTTCTGGAACTGACCCAGCAGCGGGGTCAGCGTGTACGTTTTCAGCAGATTCTCGAAAGTTCCGAACGCGTTGTCGCGCAGGCGCTGCTGGTAGTCCGCGATAGCCATACGTCGAATTGCCCGCGCTGACGACGAAGATCTGATGCCAGACGTGTGCCATGCGAAGCCGGAGCTGGTCGGGTGCAGGCTTCGACTGCCTGAAGAATTCCCAACCCACCGGCCAGGGCGACACCTTGTTCGTGATGCAGTATTTCTCCGGTGTGACGGGCGGCGTCATGTCGTCGATGCACTGCAGCGGATCTGCGGGTTCGCGCATAGAGCGGCCATTGCGAGTGACGGGTGATGTTCATCGGGACCTGCTCGTCCAGCCACTTCGAGATGCCCTTCGCCTTGACCTCCTGCACCAGCGCCTCGGTCTGACCGAGCGTGGCCTGCTCCAGGAACCGCACCACATCCGCCTCGCGCTCGGCATCGGTCACCGGCGCGCACAGCACGATCCCTTCCAGGAGGTCGCCCCGCCGGCTGTTCATCCGCACGTGCGCGGTCAGGTCCACGGTCAAGCGGTGCTTGGCGTCGGCGACGTTGTCGGTGAAGTAACTGCGGTACACCGGATAGTCGGCTCCACACTGGCCGCCGACTGGCAGCGGCAGATGGAAGGCCACGCCGTCATAGGTCCACTGCGGCTGGCTCTTCAGGCTCGCGCATTGCGCCGCGTCTACCGCGTACAGATGCGCCACCGGCCCGGTTCCCGGCGTCCGCGAAAACCGGCACACCGCCTCCACCCCCGGCGCTGGATCCCGGTACACGGTGAATTCGCCGCCGGTGCGGCGCCAGTCGTTGGCGCCGGGGAGGGCGTCGAGTGCCGCCACTTCGTCGGTATAGGCGGTCACCAGGTAGTGCTTCAACTTCGCGCTGTAGTACTCGATCGCGGTGCCCAGGCGCGCGCTGCCCGGGGCGCGGCACCGGCTGTCGATCGCCGCCTTGGTCGCATACACCGTGGCCAGATTCCAGGTCACCTCGGCAAGGGTGGCCACCCCGATCTGCTCGGTCCCGTAGGCACATCCCGCCGCCACTCTGGCGGTGTAGTTCGCTGCCACCTCCAGCTTGTTGCCCACCGCCGTCGAGTCCGGCGGCGTGACCGCTCCGTTGAGCACGTCCAGGGTGATGGTCTGCAGGGTCCGCCGTCCGGCCTGCAGTTCTCGCCACGTAATAGGCCAGGCCGCCGGGATCCGGATCGCGGTTGAGCGCCTGCTGGTAGATCCTGGTGACCAGTGCCGAATGGCTCAGGCCTCCGTAGCGCTGATTGAATTCGGCGGAGTTGCCGAACTGGCGATGATGCGCAGAGATCCCCGGGCGGAGCCGGGGACCGCTGCTCTGCCACCATCACGGCCTGCATTCGACCGGACGTGCTGCCATCGCTTTGATCTGGATCAGGCGACAGCATTCTGCCGGTGTCATCATTCAATCCGATCAAGGCGCGCTGGTTGGGCCGCGCGGATTCTTTCGTTCGGCCGGGAAAGTGCTTGCGCACGATTCCGACTGATTCACTGACGCAACTGCAGGGCCGACATGTATCCCATCCTCCGCCGCGAAGCGTTTTCGGACACCACGTTCCTGTGGGAGGTGCAGGCGCCCGACGTGGCGCGCTCGGCCGAACCCGGGCATTTCGTCATGCTGCGCCTGCGCGAAGGCGGCGAGCGCATCCCGCTGACGGTGGCCGACTACGACCGCGAACGCGGCACGATCACGCTGGTGATCCAGGCGCTGGGCAAGACGACGCAGGAGATGCGCGACCACTACAAGGCCGGCGACAGCATCATCGACTTCGTCGGCCCGCTCGGCCTGCCGCAGCACGTCAGCCAGGCCGGACACGTGGTGCTGGTCGGCGGCGGCCTGGGCGTGGCGCCGGTCTACCCGCAGCTGCGCGCGTTCAAGGAGGCGGGCAACCGCACCACCGGCATCATCGGCTTTCGCAACAAGGACCTGGTGTTCTGGGAGGAGATGTTCGGCCGTCACTGCGACAATCTGATCGTCTGCACCGATGACGGCAGTTACGGCAAGCCGGGCTTCGTCACCGCGGCGCTGCAGGAGGTGCTGGAGAACGACAAGCCCGACCTGGTCATCGCCATCGGCCCGCTGCCGATGATGAACGCCTGCGTGGAGACCACGCGACCCTTCGGCGTCCGGACCATGGTGTCGCTGAACGCCATCATGGTCGACGGCACCGGCATGTGCGGCTCCTGCCGCGTCACCGTCGGCAACGAAATCAAGTTCGCCTGCGTCGACGGCCCGGATTTCGACGGCCACCAGGTCGACTTCAGGGAACTGATGCTGCGCCAGAAGCGCTTCAAGGGCGAGGAGGCGGCGGCCAACACCGACTATGCGCACGTGTGCAACGTCGAGAAGCTGCTGTTCGAGCAGGGCAAGAAGAACTACAAGAAGTACAAGGATCTGGCGCCGCTGGCGACCAAGATGCCCGAGCGCGATGCGCTGGAGCGCTCGCGCAACTTCCTCGAGGTCAACCTCGGCTATTCGATGACCGACGCGCTGGCCGAGGCCGAGCGCTGCATCATGTGCAGCAAGGCGGCCTGCATCGAAGGCTGCCCGGTGGGCATCGACATTCCGCGTTTCATCAAGCACCTGCTGGTGCGCGACATCGACGGTGCGCAGGCGGTCATCAACGAGTCGAACCTGTTTCCGTCGGTCTGCGGCCGCGTCTGCCCGCAGGAGTCGCAGTGCGAGGCGCAGTGCGTCGTCGGCCGCAAGCTGGAGTCGGTGGCGATCGGCCGCCTGGAGCGATTCATCGGCGACAACGCCCGGCCGCGCAAGATCGAGCCGGCGCGCTTCGAGCGCGAGCTCGGCAAGGTGGCGATCGTCGGCTCCGGCCCCGCGGGGCTGGCGGTGGCGGCGGACCTCAAGCGCTACGGCTGCGACGTGACCGTCTACGAGGCGCTGCACGTGGTCGGCGGCGTGCTGCAGTACGGCATCCCGTCGTTCCGGCTGCCGCGCGAGATCATCAGCCGCGAGGTCGACAGCCTCAAGGCGATGGGGGTGAAGTTCGAGACCAACAAGGTCATCGGCAAGACCTTCTCGGTGCTGCAGCTGATGGAAGAAATGGGCTTCGACGCGGTGTTCGTCGGCGCCGGCGCGGGTGCCCCGGCGTTCCTGGGCATTCCGGGCGAATTCGCCGGCCAGGTCTATTCGGCCAACGAGTTCCTGACCCGCGTGAACCTGATGGGCGGCGACAAGTTCCCGTACCTGGACACACCGATCACGCTGGGCAAGAGCGTGGTCGTCATCGGCGCCGGCAACACGGCGATGGACTGCCTGCGCGTCGCCAAGCGGCTGGGCACGCCGACGGTGCGCTGCGTGTATCGCCGCTCGGAGGCCGAAGCGCCGGCGCGCATCGAGGAACTGCGCCATGCCAAGGAGGAGGGCATCGAGTTCTTCTTCCTGCACGGTCCGGTGGAAATCCTGACCGATGCCGACGGCGGCGTTCGCGGAATCAGGGTACAGAAGATGATCCTCGGCGAACCCGACGACAAGGGCCGCCGCCAGCCGATTCCGCAGGACGAGTTCCTCGAGCTCGAGTGCGACACGGTGATTTACGCGCTGGGCACCAAGGCCAACCCGATCGTCACCAAGTCGACGCCGGGCCTGGCGCTCAACAAGTGGGGCTACATCGTCGCCGACGCGGAGACGCAGGCGACCAGCGTGCCGGGCGTGTTCGCCGGCGGCGACATCGTCACCGGCGGCGCCACGGTCATCCTGGCCATGGGCGCCGGCCGCCGCGCCGCACGGGCGATCGGCACCTGGCTGGCCAGCGACCGCAGGACCTGGCCGATCACCCAGGCCGACGTCGACGCATTCGTTCCGCCATTGCCGATCGGCGCGCCCGCACCCTCGGCCCCCAGCGAGGTATCAACATGAGCATCTGTCCACGCTGCAAGCGTCCGCTCGAGGACGAGGAAGCCTACATCTGCTGCGCGGGTGTCGAGTTGCGTTGGCGCTGCGCCGACTGCCACAAGGTCAGCGAAGGCTTTGCCTTCCCCTACGGCATGTGCCCGCATTGCAAGGGCAAGCTGGAGATGCTCGACCGCGGCGCGATCGAGGACGACCAGGCGATGGAAGCGGTGCGCAAGGCCTTCGAGATCGAACTGGGCGGCCACGCGTTCTACGACCGCGCCTCGCGCGACGCCAAGGAGCCGGAACTGAAGGAGCTGTTCGGGCGCTTCGCGGCAATGGAAAAGGAGCACATGGACACGCTGTCCAGGCGCTACCACGCCGATCTGCCCGAGTCGTCGGACGAATTCACGCTCGATCGCGCGGCGATCTTCGCCGGCGTCGACGGCAGGCCGGAGGATCCGGGCAACCTGTTCCGGATCGCCATCGCCTTCGAGCAGCGGGCGGTCGATTTCTTCACCCGGGAAGGCGAGCATGCGCCGGAAGGCTCGGTCGAGCGCGAGTTGTACAAGGAGCTCGCCGCGGAGGAACGCGAACACGTCGAACTGCTGACCACCGAGTTCCGCCGCTGGAAGTCCGGCAAGGCCGGCATCCTGTAGCCTGCCGCAGGCGCGGATGGGGCCGCGGGACCACAGCCCGGGAAACGCCGATGCCCCGCCCTTCATCGCCAATCGCCACTGCTAAGAGAACGACATGACCGAACGCACCTACGTCCTCGACGGCAACGAAGCCGCCGCGCGAATCGCCCACCTCGCCAGCGAGGTGATCGCCATCTACCCGATCACCCCGTCTTCGACCATGGGCGAGCTCGCCGACGCGTGGTCGGCCGCGGGCCAGAAGAACATCTGGGGGATGGTGCCGGAAGTGATCGAGATGCAGAGCGAGGCCGGCGCCGCGGGCGCGGTGCACGGCTCGCTGCAGGCCGGGGCGATGACCACGACGTTCACCGCTTCGCAGGGGCTGCTGCTCAAGCTGCCCAACATGTTCAAGATCGCCGGCGAGCTGACGCCGGCGGTGTTCCACATCGCGGCGCGCACGCTCGCCACGCATGCGCTGTCGATCTTCGGCGACCACAGCGACGTGATGGCCGCGCGGACCACCGGCTTCGCGCTGCTGGCCTCGAGCAGCGTCCAGGAGGCGCAGGACATGGCGATGATCGCGCACATGTCGACGCTGAAGGCGCGCGTGCCCTTCCTGCATTTCTTCGACGGCTTCCGGACCAGCCACGAGGTCAACAAGATCGAACTGCTGTTCGAGGCGGACGTGCGCGCGCTGATCGACGAGGACCTGGTGAAGGCGCACCGCGATCGTTCGCTCAACCCCGACCGTCCGGCGATTCGCGGCACGGCGCAGAACCCGGACGTGTTCTTCCAGGCGCGCGAGGCCTGCAACGCCTACTACGCGGCGGTGCCGGGCATCGTGCAGGACTCGATGGACCGCTTCAAGGAACTGACCGGCCGCCGCTATTCGCTGTTCTGGTACACCGGGGCGCCCGATGCCGAGCGCGTGCTGGTGCAGATGGGCTCCGGCGTGGGGGCATCGCGCGAGGCGGTGGACAAGCTGGTCGCGGCGGGCGAGAAGGTCGGCCTGGTCACCGTGCGCCTGTACCGGCCGTTCGACGCGGAGGCCTTTGTCGCGGCGCTGCCGAAGACCGTGCGCTCGATCGCGGTGCTCGACCGCACCAAGGAACCGGGTGCGATCGGCGAACCGATGTACCAGGACGTGGTCACCGCCCTGGTCGAAGCCTGGTCCGGGGATACGCCGATGCCGCGGGTGATTGGCGGCCGCTACGGGCTGTCCTCCAAGGAATTCACGCCGGCGATGGCCAAGGCGGTCCTGGACGAGCTCGGCGAAAAAAAGCCGAAGCGTCACTTCACCGTCGGCATCGTCGACGACGTCACCAAGCTGTCGCTCAAGTGGGACCCGTCCTTCGATACCGAACCCAAGGACGTCACCCGCGCGGTGTTCTACGGCCTGGGCGCCGACGGCACCGTGGGCGCCACCAAGAACACGGTCAAGATCATCGGCGAGAACACGCCGCTGCACGCGCAGGGCTATTTCGTCTACGACAGCAAGAAGTCCGGCGCCATCACCGTGTCGCACCTGCGCTTCGGGCCGAAGCCGATCGAATCGACCTACCTGATCGACCGCGCCGACTTCGTCGCCTGCCACCAGTTCGAATTCATGGAAAAACTCGACGTGCTGGCATTGGCGCGTCCGGGCGCGACCTTCCTGCTGAACAGCCCCTACGGCCCTGCCGAGGTCTGGGGCAAGCTGCCGCGCGAGGCGCAGGAGACCATCCTCGCCAAGAAGCTCAAGTTCTACGTCGTCGACGCGCTCTCGGTGGCGCAGCAGGCCGGGCTGGCCGGCCGCATCAACACCGTGACGCAGGCGTGCTTCTTCGCGATCTCGGGTGTCCTGCCGCGCGACGAGGCGATCGAGAAGATCAAGGAGTCGATCCGCAAGACCTACGGCAAGCGCGGCGAGAGCGTGCTCAACCGCAACTTCGCCGCGGTCGATGCGTCGCTGGCGGCGATGAGCGAGGTGACGTTGCCTTCCCGCGCCGACTCGTCGTTCGCCCGCCGTCCAATCGTTCCGCGCGCCGCGCCGGACTTCGTGCAGCGGGTGACGGCGATGATGCTCGACGGCAAGGGCGACCTGCTGCCGGTGTCGGCGCTGCCGATCGACGGTACCTTCCCGACCGGCACCACGCAGTGGGAGAAGCGCAGCATCGCGCAGGAAATCCCGATCTGGGACGAGACGATCTGCACGCAGTGCGCGATCTGCCCGCTGGTCTGCCCGCACGCCGCGATACGCATGAACGTCTTCCCGGCCGAGGAGCTGAAGCGCGCGCCGGAAGGATTCAAGGCCGTGCCCTGGTCGCGCAAGGATGGCGGGCCGCTCGACGGCATGATGTACAGCCTGCAGGTCGCGCCCGAAGATTGCACCGGCTGCGGCATCTGCGTCGATGTCTGTCCGACGCGCAGCAAGACGGCGGTCAAGCACAAGGCGATCAACATGGCGCCCAAGCTGGACCACCTCGAGGCCGAGCGCGCCAACTACGAGTTCTACCTGAGCCTGCCGGAGGTGCGCCCGGCGTTCGACGGCATCGATGGCCTGCGCGGCTCGCAGCTGCGCATGCCGCTGTTCGAGTACTCGGGCGCCTGCTCCGGTTGCGGCGAGACGCCCTACCTGAAGCTGCTGTCGCAGCTCTATGGCGACCACTTGCTGGTGGCCAACGCCACCGGCTGCTCGTCGATCTACGGCGGCAACCTGCCGTCCACGCCGTGGTCGCAGAATGCCGCCGGCCAGGGGCCCGCCTGGGCCAACAGCCTGTTCGAGGACAACGCCGAGTTCGGCCTGGGCATGCGCCTGGCACTCGACGCGCAGCGCGACCTGGCGCGGGAACTGGTGCGCCGCCTGCGTGCGGAGATCGGCGAGGCGCTGGCGACCGCACTGGTCGACTCGCCGCAGGACACCGACGAAGAGATCCGGCTGCAGCGCGAGCGCGTCAAGGAGCTGAAGGTCATCCTTTCCAAGTTGCACGTCCCTCAGGCCGCGCAGTTGCTGGCGGTGGCCGACAACCTGGTCGTGCGCAGCGTCTGGATCGTCGGCGGCGACGGCTGGGCCTACGACATCGGCTATGGCGGACTCGACCACGTGCTGGCGTCGGGCCGCAACGTCAACATCCTGGTGCTCGACACCGAGGTCTACAGCAACACCGGCGGGCAGGCGTCGAAGGCCACGCCGCGCGGCGCGGTGGCCAAGTTCGCCGCCGCGGGCAAGTCGATCGGCAAGAAGGACCTCGGCATGATCGCCATGGCCTACGGCAACGTCTACGTCGCGCAGGTCGCGATGGGCGCCAACCCGGTGCAGACGGTGCGCACCTTCCAGGAGGCCGCCGCCTGGAATGGGCCGTCGCTGATCGTCGCCTACAGCCACTGCATCGCCCACGGCATCGACATGACCACCGGCATGAGCCACCAGCGCGACGCGGTCAAGAGCGGCTACCTGACGCTGTACCACTACGATCCGCGGCTGGGCATGGGCGGCGCCGATCAGCCGCTGAAGCTCGATTCGCGCAAGCCGACGCAGCCGCTGGAGCAGTTTGCGATGAAGGAGGGCCGCTACGCGATGCTGGCGCAGTCAGACCCGGCGCGCGCCAAGATGCTGATGAAGGCGGCGCAAAAGGACGCCGATGCGCGCTGGCAACTCTACGAGCAGATCGCCGGCGTGCACCGGGTGGTGACCGAGCACGACCGCACGGGCGCCGCCGGGGAAGAGCCCGCCGGCGCGCAGGAGGCACCGCCAGGCGACGGCAAGCCCGCCGCAGCGCAAAAGGAGGAGGCGAAATCATGAGCGTCGATCTGCGGACCACCTACCTCGGCCTCGAGCTTAAGCATCCGATCGTCGCATCGGCGTCGCCGCTGACCGGTTCGGTCGAAAGCCTGAAGCGGCTGCAGGCGGCCGGCGTCGCCGCCGTCGTCCTGCCGTCGCTGTTCGAGGAACAGATCGAGCACGAGGAGATGGCGACCCACAACCTGATGCTGTCGGGCGCCGAGCTGTCGCCGGAGGCGCGCGGCTTCTTCCCCGAGATGCAGCATTACCGAACCGGGCCGGACCAGTACCTGCAGCTGATCGCCGACGCGAAGTCGGCGCTGTCGGTGCCGGTGATCGCCAGCCTCAATGGCCACACGCCGGGCGGCTGGACCGACATCGCCCGCCAGATCGAGGATGCCGGGGCGGACGCGATCGAGTTGAACGTCTATTTCCTGGCAACGAGCATCGACGATTCCAGCGTCGCGGTCGAGCAGCGTTACGTCGACCTGGTCCAGTCGGTGACCGGCCAGGTGAAGCTGCCGGTCGCGGTCAAGGTGGCGCCCTACTTCAGCGCCATGGCCAACATGGCGTCGCGCCTGACCAGGGCGGGGGCGTCGGGGCTGGTGCTGTTCAACCGCTTCCTGCAACCCGACATCGCGCTCGAGGAGCTCGAGGTCGCGCCGCACCTGGTGCTGTCGACCTCCGACGAATTGCGCCTCGCGCTGCGCTGGATCGCGATCCTGCGCGGCCGCGTCGATGCCAGCCTGGCCGCCACCGGAGGTGCGCATACCCCCGACGACGTGCTTAAATTGCTGCTGGCGGGCGCCGATTGCGTGATGCTGGCCAGCAGCCTGCTGACCAAGGGTCCGGACCACGTCGGCACGCTCGTGCGCGGCGTCGAGGCCTGGATGGCCGAGCGCGAATACACGTCGGTGACACAGATGAAGGGCTCGCTCTCGCAGCAGTCCTGCCCCGATCCGGACGCCTTCGAGCGCGCCAACTACATGAAGGCGCTGCGGTCCTATACCAGCGAATTCGTCTAGCGCCTGCGCTGCCGACGTCCAGATGTCCACAAACCGGAGGAGTACCGAATGGCACTGATCATCAACAACGACTGCACCGCCTGCGACGCCTGCGTCGAACCCTGCCCGAACGACGCGATCAGCGTGGGCTCGCCGATCTACGTCATCGACCCGGCCAAGTGCACGGAATGCGTCGGCGCGCACGACGAGCCGCAGTGCATCGACGTCTGCCCGGCGGACTGCATCGTTCCCGATCCGGATCACGCGGAAACCAAGGAACAGCTGCAGGCCAAATACGAGGCCTTGCACGGCTGACGACGGCCGATCCGGGGCGCGACCCGCGCCCATTTCATTCGCTGCGTCCGACGGGGCGCAGCGCCCCTTCGGACGGCCGGGCGGCCGCTATTTCGCCCCGAGCAGCTTCGCGGTTTTCGCGACCGCCTGCGGCTTGACCCAGAAGATCGCGCCGAAGCGTCCCTTCCCGGCGCCGATGGCCACCGCTGCGGTCATGCTGATCTTCGCGCCGGCGAGTGCCTCGGCGATGCCGGTCATCGCGCCGACGCGGTCCTCGCCCTGGACCAGGAAGCCGGTCTTGCGCGCCGACAGCGTCAGGCCGAGCTTCTTCGCCGCGCGCTTGAGCGTTGCCGAGTCGGCCGGGACGAGATCGACCTGCGCCCGCCGGCCGTTGGGAAAGCCCGAGAGCGCCAGCAGCTCGACCCCCTCGGCCGCGAGTCCGGACAGGATCTTCGCCGCCTGCCCGGGGGTGTTCGACACCATCGTGTAGAAATAATCGACCTTGCGGATCGTGTCTGCCATCGTGTCCTCCATGCGTGGGCGCCACGATTCATCGACGGCGGCGCCGACCGTCTGCCAACACGGCCAGTCCATTATCCTCCTGGTGGGGAATCGCTGCAGGAGCCTTGGGTCATGGCAAGGTCGGCTGTGGGCGCGTACGCTGATGCCAGGGGTCGTGGAGGCCGGAATGAATGCTCGGAACAGATTCGCGATCGTCACTGTCCTGCTGCTGGCAGGCTTGACCGGGTCGGTCGGTTACATCTTCGTGCGGTACGCGGGTGCGGGCTCGTTGAGGCGATCGCCGCGGCATCGGCGGAAACCCGGCCGGAGTCGCGGTACCAACGGCGCCGCCCGTCTCGAAGCGACCAAACCGTAACTCCGGCGGCAAGGCCTTCGACGACAATGGCGACGATCGAGGCGGAAATCGATCGGGTTTCGGTTTGATCCAGACCAGTCTTCGGGTGGCCGGGATCGTGCAAAATGGCGCCGGCGCGGCATTTGGCCGCACCGGAAGAAGCCGCGGCGGACGATGCCCCTGCGTCCGACGACATTGGCCAAAGTCTCGCGGCAAACGGAGAACCTGACATGCGCGTTGAATCGAGCCGACCCCGCAGCGACGCTGGTCGCAGGCAAACATCGTCTTCGATGAGGGCATGGGCGCTCGCACTGGCGCTGCTGCTCATGCCCGCCCTGGCACCCGCGCAGGGTGGTGGCGCGCCCGTCGGCAATCCGCGCCTGGCCAGCCTGAACATCGAGATCTGGCCGGAGTACGACCGGCCGGCCGCGCTGGTGATCATGAACGCCGTGCTGGCCGAGGGCGTCAAGCTGCCGGCGCCGGTCACGCTGCGGCTGCCGGCGGCCTCGGGGGGCGCGTCGGCAGTCGCCTTCGCCGCCGCCGTCGACGGCAAGCTGCTCAATCTGAAACACGAGACCGCGACCACCGGCGAGTACGTCACGGTGAAGTTCGACGCACCGGAGCGCCACTTCCACGTCGAGTTCTACGAACCCATCGCGACCACCGCGCCCACGCGCGGCTATCGCTACGTGTGGCCGGGCGACTTCGCCGCGGACCGCGTGACGCTGGTGGTGCAGGAGCCGGCATCGGCGACCGGGATTTCGGCCGAACCAAAGCTCGACGGCACCTCGACCGGCAGGGATGGGCTGCGCTACCGGGCGGCCGAGCTGGGTGCGCTGGCGGCGGGCAAGGCGTTGCCGATCGAGGTGCGCTACACCAAGGCCGATGCGCGTCCGTCCACGGAGATCCTGAAGCCGGCGGCGGCGCCCGCGACATCGCCGCCGGCGGCAACAGGCGCCGCAGCCGCAGGTGCCGCGCCCTCGGGCGCCTCCCCGCCGGGCTGGATCATTGCGCTGATGGTCGCCGTGATCCTGGCCATGCTCGGCGGCGTGTCGTTCATGTGGTGGCGGGCGCGGCAATCGTCTTCGGCTGCAAGGTCCGGAGCGCCGCCGCAGCGCTTCTGCGCCAAGTGCGGCGCGACGCAGGCGCCGGAGAACCGCTTCTGCGGCAGCTGCGGCGCCAAGGTCTGATCCGGTTTCAGTCGAAGACGTCGAGTCCGGGCATACCGTCCGTTCCGTTCAGGCAGTGCCACAGATAGACCGCGACGCCCGCGTCGCCGGTCCATAGCGCGTAGCGGCCGCGGCCGTGTTCCTCGCGCATGCGCACGCATTGTTCGATCGCATGCATGGCGAAGGCCCTCGCGCGATCGAGCCATCGTTCATCGCCGGTGCGCCGATGCAGTTTCAGGAACGCGTAGCCGTTGCCCGCGGTGCCGTGGCAGAGGCCCGGACCCTTGGTCAGTGGCCCGGCGTTCCAGACGGTGTTGCCGGCCTCGAGCAGCAGGTTGTCCAGGTCCGCCGACAGGCCCTTCGGGAAATGTGCCAGCCCGGTCACCATGCCGGGCGCGCCATGGCACCACTGCACCAGCGCCCTGGTTCGTCCGGGTCGCGGTGGCCCGAGTCCCGGCGGCCAGTTGGCGGCATCGCCGTCGTGGATCGCCGTGGCGCACAGCGTTTCGGCGACGCGGGCGTAGAGCAGCTCGCGTCGCTCGGGCTCGAGCAGCGCCGCGCCGCGAAGCAGCGGATAGGCGTTGCCGGCGAAGCCATGTCCGGCGCCGAGGAGCTGCACGACGCTGCCGTAGAGATCCTGCGTCCACAGGTGGCAGGGCGCGTGTTCGCTCGGCAGCCAGGTCTTCCACAGCTGCTCGACGTTGTCGAGGAACAGCTCGCGCCAGCGCTGCTCGCCGGTCCATTCAAGCATGTGCCAGGCGCCGACCATGGTCCCGGGCGCGGCCCAGAGCGCCTCGTTGGTCGGGTTCGCGATATTGCCGCGGATGGCCGACCAGAGCCGGTCGGCGGCCTCCGCGGATTGCGTCATCTTCCAGTGCGCAAGCAGGATGCCGGTTTCACCCAGGTAGTACGACGGCACGACCTCGTCCGTGTCCGGCGCGGCCAGGTAGGCCTGGTGGACGCGTCCGATCAGTTCGGGCGGTTCGACGCGCAGCGTGACCGCGCCCTGCTGCTGCAGATACCACATCGCCCACAGCATCCCGGAGGCGCCGAAATAGAGCGACCATTGCTGCGATCCCGGCTCACCCACGCCATCCAGCGGATGCACGGGCCAGCCGATGCCGTCGCCAAGCGCGGTCTCGAAATCCGCGACCATGGCGCGAATCGCGTCGCGCGCCCTGGCGGCGTCCCACCTCGCTTCGATCAACGGCTCGTGACGTTCCGGTTCGAACAGCGGGCGCTGCCCGCTCACCGGCGCAGCTTCACCGCGAAGCCGCGCTGGACCGCGGGACGCGCCATCAGCGCGTCGTACCACCGCTTGACGTTCGGATAGTCGGCGAGCTCGACCTTGTGCCGCGGGTGCCGCCACGCCCAGGCCAGCAGCGCGAAGTCGGCGATCGACAGCTGATCGGCGAAGTATTCGCGCCCGGCCAGCCGCCGGTCCATGACGCCGTAGAGGCGATGCGTTTCCTTCGAGAAGCGTGCGAGCCCGTAGGCGCGGGCCTGCTCGTCCTTGAGGGCGATGAAATGGTGCACCTGCCCGGGAATCGGTCCGAAGCCGCCCATCTGGAACATCAGCCACTCCAGCACCGGGACGCGTTCGCGCAGGGTCTTGGGCCAGAACTTGCCGGTCTTTTCGCCGAGGTAGATCAGGATCGCGCCCGGACTCGAACACGCTGATGGGCTTGCCGTCGGGTCCGTCCGGGTCGACGATGGCGGGGATCTTGTTGTTGGGGCTGATCTTCGACGAATTCCGGCTCGTATTGCTGATCCTCGCCGATGTCGACGATGTTGATCGTGTAGGGGAGCGCCATCTCCTCGAGCGCGACGCTGATCTTGCGGCCGTTGGGCGTGTCGAAGGCGTGCAGTTCGATGGGCATCGTGGGACTCCGTGCAAGGCTGTTGGTTGTCCGAATCTACACCAGGCGCATGGCGATGGCGCGCAGACTCGCGACACGCGTCCGCGGAGGGCGTGGCGGCGAAGGACTAGCCCAGTTCGAAGGTGGTCACGCCGAAGATCTGCGCTCGCGCAACGAAGGCGGCGGGCCACAGTACATTTTCGCGCAGCCGAAGACCTCGGCCATCCCGTGGCGCCCGGCCAGTTCCAGCGCCGCTCGATTGCCCTCGGGGACGTCGAGGAACACCGGCGCGCCGGGCACGCGCCGCGACAGCGCGACGAACAGGCGCTCGGCGATTTCCGCGTCGTCGGCGAACAGCGGGCCGATCTTGTGGCCGACGCGGCAGGGCCGCATCACCGCAATCCCGGCGAGCCTGTCGCCATCGCCGATGCCGAGGGCGTGGCCGCCGGGGCGGTCGATCCAGCGCGCGAGAAACGCGGGGCGTGGCGCCGGGAAATGCAGCCGGTCGTACGCCTCGATCGCGGCGAACGGCAGCTGCCGGAGATCGACGATGCCCGCGGGTTCGGAGGCTGCCTTGCCGCGGCCCTCGAAGCGCAGGTCGCGGCCGGCCAGAACAAAGCCGCCTTTGGCGTAGTAGTCCTGCATCGCGAAGACGCCGTCCATGCCGATCAGCCTCGGCTGCCCGAGCCGCGCCAGCAGGCGCCGCTTGCGCTCATGCCACAGCCGGTTGCCCAGGCCGCGGCCACGGAACTCCGGGCGCACGATGAAGAAACCCATGAAGCCGTAACGGCCCTGGTAGCTGACGATCGCGCCGCCGCCGACGAGTTCGCCGTCGATCTCGGCGGCGACGAAGCCCTCCGGGTCGGTGGCCCAGAACGCCTCGGCGTCGTCCAATCCGGGGTTCCAGCCTTCCGCGGCGGCCCAGTCGACCAGCGTGTCGAGTTCGTGGCGCACCATCGTCCGGACGCGCATCGGAGGCTCGGCCGATGGATCCGGAGGCATGTTTTTCGTTGGCGACATCAGAACGGAAAGAACTTCGGCAACAGGATCGACAGGCCGATCCACATGATCAGCGTCAGCGGAATCCCGACGCGCATGAAGTCGGCAAACCTGTAGCCGCCGGCGTTGAGGATCAGCACGTTGGTCTGGTAGCCGATCGGCGTGGCGAACGCCATGTTGGCGCCGAACATCACCGCCAGCACGAAGGCCTCCGGCGCGACACCCAGCTGTTCGGCGATGCTGACCGCGATCGGCGTGCCAATGACCGCCACTGCATTGTTGGAGACCGCGTTGGACAGCAGCGTCATCAGCAGCATCAGCGCGCTGAGCACGACGCCGGGCGACAGCCCCTGCGTCGCCCAAACCAGCACTTCGGCGAGATACACGGCGCCGCCGGTGCGCTGCAGCGCCAGGCCGAGCGCGAGGCTGGATACGATGATCATGATCACCTGCGTGCTGAGCGCGTCGGCGGCGTCCTGCCAGGTGATGCAGCGGGTGAGCAGGACCAGCGCGGTGCCGAGCAGAGCGCTGATCGCGATCGGCAGCAGCCCGGTCGCGGCGGCGGCCACGACGCCGATGAAGATGGCCAGCGCCAGCGGTGCGCGGCTGGTGCGCGGCAGGTCGATCTTGCCGTCGAGGACCAGCACCCGGCCGCTGGCCTTGATCGCCGCGATTTCGCTCTCCGCCCCCTGCGCCAGCAGCACGTCGCCGGCCGCGAGCACCACGTCGCTCACGTCCTTGGCGATCGGTTTGGGCGAATGCAGTCGATGGATGGCCATCACCACCAGCTGGTGGCGCTCGGCGAAGCGGTCCTGCTTCAAGGTCCGGTTGACCAGCGGCGAATTCGGCGTCACCGCCAGTTCCACCAGCTGCTGGCCTTCGGCGGACAGCGGATGCTCCTCGCTCACCGGATGCTCGATGTCCGTAACGTCGTGCAGCGTGGCGCCGAGCAGCTGCTCGTAGCTCTTGAGGTTCTCGGGCGTGTCGGCGATGTACAGGCGATCGCCCGGCTCGATCACCAGCGTCGGCAGGCGCACCAGGTCGAGCCCCTTGCCGCGGCGGATCCGGTTGACGCGCAGGGCGCCCTCGGTTTTCTTGCGGATCTCGGACAGCTTCTTGCCGGCGGCGAAACCATCCTCGTCGACGAGCAGCACGGCGTCGAACACCCTCGGCTTGATGTCGGGCAGCGGCGATGCGCGGGCGGGCAGCAGGCGCGGCGCGACCAGCCACAGGTAGAGGATGCCGAACAGGCCGACGATCAGGATGGGGAGCGAAAACGAGAACATGGTGAACGGCGGCAGCCCCAGGTCCGCGGCCACCGACACCACCAGCAGGTTGGTCGAGGTGCCGATAATCGTGCCGCTGCCGCCGATCAGCGTAGCGAACCCCATGGGCATCAGCGTCGCCGACGCCGGGGTGCCGGTGCGCACCGCGATGCTGATCAGGATCGGCAGCAGCATCACCACGATGGGCGTGTTGTTCATGAACGCGCTCAGGACCCCGGTGACCACCAGCAGCAGCAGCAGCGCGACGCTGGGCATCTTCTTCCACAGCTGCCCGAGCAGCCTGACGACCGGCTCCAGCGCGCCGGTTTTTTCCAGCGCGCTGCCGACGACCATCAGCGCGCAGATGGCGATCAGCGCCTCGTTCCCGAACCCGCGCAGGAAATCGGCCGTGTCGATCGATCCGCCGGGGCCGTCAAGCGGGACGAGTTCGAAGCCGAACGCCAGCGCGACGATGATCAGCAGGCTCGTGGTCTCCATCGGCACCCGCTCGCGGGTGAAAAGGAAAAACGCGAACACGATGAGCACCATCACCGCGATTGCATGCATTCCGGGAAGTTCAGGCATGAGGTTGCTCAACCAGCAAAGTTCGTTCAGGCGTCCGGAATCAGTGTGCCTGCAACTGCGCGAGCTGTCAGGGTCCTGGCGGCGCCAGCCCGGTCGTCAACGCCGCCACGCCTGCCTCGCGCATGAGGATGGTACCGGCGCCCGGCCGGTCAACGCGGGTGGCAACGGATCCCGCCTGCGCATGCGCTTCGGCATGGCAAGCGTCCGATCCGAAGCTCTGAAATGTCTGGCCGACGCCAAGCTAGCTTACTATCGCGCAAGCAGCGTGCGCAACGATCGAAAGGCGAGGTCATGGAATCGGCAGGGTCCAAGCGCATCCATGGGGCATGGCGGACCGTGGACCATCGCGTGAATCCAGGCCGCGGCGGCAGGTTTGCGGTGATCGGCGCCGTTCTGCTTGCGGGGATCGGCTCGGCGCCCTGCGCCGAACCTGGCGTGGACCGGGGTCGATACCTGGTCAGCACCATCCTTGCCTGCGGCAATTGTCACACACCCAAGGGACCCGATGGGTCGCCGCTGGCCGGACGCGAGCTCGCCGGCGGCGGACTGACCTTCGAGTTGCCCTTCTACTCGGGTGTGGCCCCGAACATCACTCCGGACCGGGAGACCGGCATCGGTGCCTGGACCGATCAGGAAATCAAGCGGGCGATCACGCAGGGGATCCGGCCCGATCATGGGCGGCTGCCGGGCACCGCGCTGGCGCCGATGATGTGGGTGAATTTCTACAAGGCGCTCACGCCGCCCGATCTCGACGCCGTCGTCGCCTACCTTCGCAGCGTTCCGCCGGTGCGCAATGCAACGCCGCTGCCAGAGTACAGGCGCCCGATGCCTCGGGAGCCCTACCCGGATGCCGAAAAGGGATTCACCGAAGCCGACATGAAAGATCCCGTCCGGCGCGGCGCCTACCTGGCGACCATCGGCCACTGCATGGAGTGCCACACGCCCAATCAGGGGCCGGCGACCATGTACGAGCAGTTCTTCGGCAAGGGCGGCAAGCCCTTCGCGTCGACAATGGTCAAGGGCTACCCGGTCGAGTGGAAGGGCGCGGTCTCGCGCAACATCACGTCGGATCCGGACCTGGGGCTGGGTCGCTGGTCCGACGCCGAGATCAAGCGGGCCATCACCCAGGGCATTTCGCGCGACGGCCGCAGGCTGCAGCCTCCGATGGGGTATGCGTGGTACGCGGGACTAGGCGCAGCCGACCTGGACGCGATCGTCGCCTGGCTGCGGACCGTGCCCGCGCGCGAATAGGACCGAGCCGCACCGCTCTCCGACCCGCCTGCCGCGAAGCCGTCGTCGTCGACGTTCAGCCTCTCAGATGCTGGTCGAGGAACGCAATCGTGCGCGACCAGGCGAGCTTGGCCGCAGCCTCGTCGTAGCGCGGTGTCGTGTCGTTGTGGAAGCCGTGGTTGGTGTTCGCGTACATGTGCATCTGGTAGTTGACGCCATTGGCCTTGAGGGCGGTCTCGAAGGCCGGCCAGCCGGCATTGATGCGCTCGTCGAGCGCGGCGTAATGGATCAGCAGCGGCGCCTTGATTTTCGCGACGTCGGCGGCACTGGGCTGGCCGCCGTAGAACGGAACCCCGGCTGCGAGATCGGGCAGGCGTACCGCGAACATGTTGACGGTCGCACCGCCAAAGCAGAAGCCCACGGCGCCGACCCGGCCGGTGCAGTCGGCGCGCGCCTTCAGGAAATCGTAGGCTGCGACCAGATCTTCGTTGCGCTTGGCCGGATCGAGCGCACGAAACAATTCCGCCGCCTTTTCCTCGTTGCCGGGATAACCGCCGGCAGGCGTTAGCGCGTCGGGTGCGAAGGCCAGGAAGTTCGCCGTTGCCAGGCGCCGCGCGACATCCTCGATGTAAGGATTCAGCCCGCGGTTCTCATGAATGACGACGACGCCAGGCAGCTTGCCGGCCGCATTCGCCGGCCGGGCGAAGTATCCGCGCATGGTGCCGGAGCCCTGCGGCGACGGGTAGGTGAGGTACTCGGCCTTGATGCGCGCATCGTCCTTGGCCACCTGCTGGGCGAAGGCATAGTTTGGCCGCAGGCTCTCCAGCATCGCCGCGGCGGTGAAGCCGCCGACTGCATACTTGCCGGCGCGGTCGAGGAATTCACGACGGCCGATATGGCCATGAACATAGCCGTCGAACAGGTTCAGAACTTCCTGGGGGAATTCACTTGCCTGTTTTCGCTTCATTGCGGCGACCCTTTTCACGTTCGTTCGGAGGCATTCCCGCCTCGGCAGACATTGCCACGCCGGCCGCGACCAGGCTGATGTTCGCGAGGGCGATCCTTGCTCCGCTCATTCGACCATCTCCCGTGTCCGGTCAACGAATCGAGATGTTAGCAAACGATCGCCGCAGCGCCAGGGGGGCGTATCGATCCGGGCACGCATCGGCGTACGGATCCCGGCGCCTCGGATCAGCCGGCCGTGGAAGCCGCCTTGAGCACGCGCAGGTCGACCGGCACGGATGCGGCGCCATTGGCGACGAGAACGTGGCCTTCCTGGATCGTCACCTGCAGGCGCATGCTTCGGTTGGCGAGCGCGGCAAGCGCGCGGCTCGCCTCGAGCGGCAACTCGCGCACGGCCAGCCTTTCCTGGCGCTCCAGTTTGTCGCGGGCGCCCTGCCACCAAAGTTCGACGGCCCGGCCGCCGTAGGCGAGGACGTCGACCTCGCGCGCGCGACCGCAGGCCCGGCGCAACTCGCGCTCGTCCGGCAGGCCCACCTCGATCCAGCGCAGGATGGCGCCCGTCAGGTCGCGCTGGGAAAGATCGGGCTCGTCCTCGGCGGACAGGCCGCGTCCGAAGGCCAGCGCCTCGTCGGCGTACAGCGCGAAGGCGAGCACCCGGACCATCATGCGTTCGTCGGTTTCGGACGGATGCCGCGCGATGGTCAGCGCGTGGTCGCGGTAATAACCGCGGTCGATGTCGGCGACGGCGAGGTCGACCTTGAAGATCGTGGATTTGAGCGCCATGCGCCAAGTCTAATCGACCGGCGTCCGCGATCCGGCCGCCATGCACCCCGAACGCCCCGCCGGCGCTAGAATGAACGCATCCGTCACTTCCGGGGGTCCGATGGGAACACCGATTGCTGCACCCGCTGCACTGGTCGCCTGCGCGCTGTTCCTCGCGGCCGTGTCCGGGCCGGTCGCCGCCCAGACCAGCGCCAAGGGCACGCTGACCTACAAGGCCGGGTCCGGACCAATTACCGTCTCGCCAAAATACGCCTATCTGGTCAAGGGACCCGACGCGGTGGACAAGAACGTGATCGTTCGCCATCTCATCCTGTCGACCACGGACCTGGAGGCGAAGATCCGCGCCTGCCAGACATTGAATTGCTCGGACGCCGACCTGGGCAGCGGCATGACCGTCGATTTCGATGCCGGACCCCGCCTCAACTACTGGGTGGCTCTGAATGACCAGCGGGTCCAGTATTCCGGGACGGTGAAACCCGACGCTTTCAAGGCGACGACCAATTCGCCCACCCGGCTCGCGGGCCGGCTGGCCTTCGATGGAGCGGGCGCAGGCGGTGCCACGGTCGACATCGAATTCGACGCCACGCTGATCAGGGAGTTCAAGAAGTGACAACCGGCCGGACTTTGTTCCGGCTCGAAGCAGACACATGATCGAAACCCACGAGGTCTTCAACCAGCCTCTGCCGTTCACCGGGATCAACCTGTTCGACGGCGACCGGGCGCTGCGCGATGCGCTGTCGTCCAATGCCCCGCAGCTCGCGCACGACGAACTCCGCAGGCTCGGCGCGGTGCTCGGCAGCGAAGAAATGCAGACGCAGGCGCGGCTGGCCAATGCCTGCCCGCCGCAACTGCGCACGCACGACCGCCTCGGTCATCGCCTCGACCAGGTCGAGTTCCACCCCGGCTACCACGCGCTGATGACGCTGGCCGCCGAGTCGGGACTGCACGGCACGCCTTGGGCGGGCGCGGCGCACGATCACCTGCGTCGCGCCGCCGGGTTCCTGATGTTCACCGGACTCGAAGCTTCGGTTCTGTGCCCGATTTCCATGACCTATGCGGTCGTTCCGGCGCTGCAGGGCAATGCGCGCATCGCCGCGCAATGGCGTCCGTTGCTGGAACGCCGCGCCTACGACGGACGTTTCGTGCCGGCAACGGAGAAGTCGGGCGTGACCATGGGCATGGGCATGACCGAGAAACAGGGTGGCTCCGATGTGCGCGCCAACACGACGCGGGCCGCGCCCGATGGCGCCGACGACTGGGGCGAACGCTTCCTGCTCACCGGCCACAAGTGGTTCCTGTCGGCGCCGATGTGCGACGCCTTCCTGGTGCTGGCGCATGCGCCGGGCGGATTGTCCTGTTTTTTCCTGCCGCGCTTTCTGCCCGACGGCGGCGTCAATGCAATTGGCATCCAGCGATTGAAGGACAAGCTGGGCAACAAGGCCAACGCCAGCTCCGAGGTCGAGTTCGACGGCGCGCTGGCCTGGTTGGTCGGCGAAGAGGGTCGCGGCGTGCAGCAGATCCTGGAAATGGGCACGATGACGCGGCTGGATTGCGCGCTTGGCAGCAGCGGGTTGATGCGCCAGGCGCTGGCATTGGCGCTGCATCACGCCGCGCGGCGCAGCGCCTTTGGAAGGCTGCTCATCGACGCGCCGCTGATGCGGAACGTGCTCGCCGACCTGGCGCTGGAAAGCGAGGCCGCGACGGCGCTGTCGCTGCGGCTGGCGCATGCGTTCGATCGCCCCGACGATGACCACGAGACGCTGATGCGCCGGCTGCTGACGCCGGTGGCCAAGTTCTGGGTGTGCAAGCGCGGCAGCCTGTTCGCGCAGGAGGCGATGGAGTGCCTGGGCGGGAACGGCTATGTCGAGGAGGGTGGCGAGGGCGTGATGGCGCGCATCTATCGGGAAATGCCGGTGAACTCGATCTGGGAGGGTGCGGGCAACATCATGGCGCTGGACCTGTTGCGGGCGCTGCGCAAGGGAGGCGGTCTCGTCGACGCGCTTGCCGCGGAACTGGCGCCCGCGCGCGGCGGCGATGCCGGTTTCGAGCGCTTTGCCGATGCGCTGCTGCGGGCAATGGACGCGCCGGCCGCCGAAGCCGATGGCCGGCGGCTGGCGCGCGACGTCGCGCTGGCGGTGCAGGCGGCGTTGTTGCGCCGGCACGCGCCGGATTTCGTTTCAGACGCCTTCTGTCGTTCGCGCCTCGGCGGCGATCGCGGTCAGGCGTTCGGCATGCTCGATTCGGCCACCGACTTCGACGCGATCATCGCGCGTGCGCGGCCGGATTGAGCGGCCGCAATGACCGTTCGCATCGACGGGCGATCGTGCGCAACCTTTTCCGGAGCCTGACATGCGCGCAATTTTTGCTGACAAGGTCATCATCATCACCGGCGCCTCCAGCGGCATCGGCGCCGAACTCGCGATGCAGCTGGCGCGGGAGAAGCCGAAGCTGGTGCTGGCGGCACGACGGCTGGATGCGCTGCACTCGGTCGCCGCGCACTGCGAGGCGGCGGGTGCCGGCACGTTGTGCGTGCGCTGCGACGTCGCCGTGGAGGCCGACTGCAGGGCGCTTGCGGAAGCCGCGGTCGCGCGCTTCGGCCAGATCGACATCCTGGTCAACAATGCCGGGGTTTCCGGGCATGCCTACCTGGAGCAGGTCCACGACTTCACGTGGTACGAGGACATGATGCGCGTCAACCTGATGGGCTCGGTCTGGTGCACGCGCCACGCGCTCGCGGAGTTGCGCAAGACGCGCGGGCTCATCGCCGGCGTGTCCAGCCTCGCCGGCAAGTTCGGCGTCCCCGGACGGACCGCCTACTCGCCATCGAAGTTCGCCCAGGCCGGTTTTTTCGAGGCGCTGCGGGCCGAGCTGCTGGATACCGGAGTCGACGTCACCGTCGTCTATCCAGGCGTGGTCGCCACGGATATTCGTCTGCATGGCTACGGACCAGACGGCAAGCCCGCCGGCAAGTCGGGGCTGCGCGAGGAAGGATCGATGTCCGTCGACGAATGCGCCCGCCAGATCGTCGGGGCGCTGCGCAGCCGCAGGCGCGAGCTGGTGATGACCGCCAAGGGCAGGCTCGGGCTGTGGATCAGGCTGATCGCGCCGGGGCTGGTCGACAGGATGGCGCGCGCCGCTGTCAAGAATCGAGGCTGATTGGCCTGGGCGCGGCGTCCGGGGGATAATGGCATGTTGAGGGTCGCAACCTGCCGCAGTCGGCGGTGCGGCCCGCGCGGCGGCCCGGGATGAATACGAAGATCCGCAGTCCGAAGAACTGGAGCCTCGGCACCAAGCTCACGCTGGTGGGAACGCCGTTCCTGCTGCTGGCTCTGTTGTCCATCGCGCTGACGCTGTGGGTGTCCTGGCAGCTGGACGGCGGGGCGGCGGCCGTCAACGAGGCCGGGCGCATGCGCATGCAGGCCTACCGCATGTCGCTGTCGGCGGGGACCGGCGATGCCACGGCGTTGCCGCAGCAGGCTGCCGAGTTCGAGCGCAGCCTCGAACTGCTTCGTCACGGAGACGTCGAACGCCCTCTGTTCGTTCCCTGGGACGAATCCGTGCGTGAGCGCTTCGCCAAGGTCGAGCGCGATTGGGTCGAGTATCGGCAGCGGTGGGTGGAAGGCGGACCGATCGCGGTATCCGGGCTTCGCGGCGACACCGCGGCTTTCGCGGCCGGCATCGACGCGCTGGTCGCGGACATCGAGCGGCACATGTCGCGCTGGACCGCGCTGCTCCACCTGCTGCAGGTTGCGATGATGGCCTTCGCGGTCATCGGCGCCGTGGTGCTGGTCTACATGGGCTATCTGTTCGTGCTGGAACCGGTCGGCCGGCTGAAGCAGGCGACCGAGCGGATCCACCTGGGCGATTTTTCCGCGCGAGTGGAAAGTTTCACCAGCGACGAGTTCGGTACGCTGGCCGACGGCTTCAACAGCATGGCCGGGCACCTGCAGTCGATGTACCGCGACCTGGAGGCCAAGGTTGCCGAGAAGACGGCGGAGCTGGAGGAAAAGCGCGAGCGGCTGGAAGCGCTTTACGACGTCACGGCGCTGGTTGCGAACGCGACCACTCTGAAAGATCTTGCCCAGGGCTTTGCGCAGCGCGTCGGACGGGTGGCGCGCGCCGATGCGGTGGCGGTGCGCTGGTCGGACGAGGCCAACGCGCGCTACCTGATGCTCGCCTCGGAAGGCCTGCCCGACACGATGGCCGAAGGCGAGCGGTGCATCCATGCCGGCGACTGCCATTGCGGCACGCAGTCGGAACCGCTCGAGGCGCGCGTCATCCGGATAAGCGCCATCGAGACCGATGGTCTGGTGCACTGCGCCAGGGCGGGATTCGAAACGCTGGTATCGGTGCCGGTCAGGCTGCACGAGCGGGTGATGGGGGAGGTCGACCTGTTCTATCACGCGCATATCACGCTGTCGCCGGCCGAGCGGTCGCTTCTGGAGGCGCTGGTCGCGCACCTGGCCGGGGCCATGGAAAACCTGCGGCTGAACGCCCTCGAGAAGGAAGCCGCGGTTTCGCAGGAGCGCACGTTCCTGGCCCGCGAGCTGCACGACTCGATCGCTCAGTCGCTGGCCTTTCTACGGATCCAGGTCCAGCTGATGCGCGACGCCATCGGCAGCGGCGACGCGCAGGAGGTCGAGAGGACGCTGGCCGAGATCGATGCGGGCGTGCGCGAGAGCTATGGCGACGTGCGCGAGCTGCTGGTGCACTTCCGGACGCGTGCGAACGCCGAGGACATCGAGCCGGCGTTGCAGACGACGCTGCGGAAGTTCGAGCACCAATCCGGTCTGAAGACGGTGATGGACATGCAGGGGCACGGCATTGCGCTTGCGCCGGACCTGCAGATCCAGGTGCTGCATATCGTGCAGGAGGCGCTGTCCAACGTCCGCAAGCACGCGCGCGCGGCGACGGTCTGGGTCGACGTCCAGCAGCAGCCGCAGTGGCGCTTCGAGGTGCGCGACGACGGCGTGGGCTTTTCGACGGACGGCGGACCGGCCGATGAGACGCATGTGGGCCTGCGCATCATGGCCGAGCGCGCCGAACGCATCGGCGCGACGCTGGATGTGCATTCGCGAACCGGCCATGGCACGTCGGTCGTCCTCACGCTTCCCGTGCCGGTCCGGGATGAGCCGGCGCAGCCGGCCCGGCCGACCAGCCAGCCCGCGCTGCACTGAACCGCGATGACGGCATCAGCGGGCGCGCCGACGCGGATCCTGTTGGTCGACGACCACGCGCTGTTCCGGCGCGGGTTGACCGCGTTGCTCGGCCGCGATCCCCGTTTCCTGATCGTCGGCGATGCGGCCGACGCCGGCGAGGCCCTGCGGCGCGCCCGGGAACTGGCGCCCGATCTGATCCTGCTCGACAACCACCTGCCGGGGGTCAACGGCGTGGATGCGCTTCCGGCGCTGCGCGACGCGGCGCCTGCGGCGCGGGTGCTCATGCTCACCGTCAGCGAAGACGAGCAGGACCTTGCGGGGGCGCTGCGGGCGGGCGCCAGCGGCTACCTGCTCAAGTCCATCGACGGCGACGCGCTGGTCGAGGCAATCCTGCGGGCGATGCGCGGCGAGTCGGTCGTCAGCCACGAGATGACCGGCAAGCTCGTGGCTGCGTTTCGCGATGCCGGCGCTGCGACCGCTGCGCCCGCGGTTGCTCGACCGCTGGCGCAGCTGTCGCCGCGCGAGACGGACATCCTGCGCTGCATCGCGCGGGGCGCCAGCAACAAGGAGATCGCCCGTGAACTCGGCATCGCCGAAACGACGGTCAAGATCCACGTCCAGCACGTACTGCGCAAGCTTGACGTCGGCTCGCGCGTCCAGGCAGCGGTTATCGCAACCGAGCACGGCCTGAATTGATCTGGCGCAAGCCGGCGCCACATTTTCGCCCCTCTAGTTCGACAGAACGATGGCGGCCGCCGCCGCCATCGTTCTTTCGCCTGCCCGCCTGACTCCCAGAGAAGGATGTTGCGCCGCGTCAGCCTTTCCTAGACTGCATGGCATGTCCATGGAAGGGTCGACGTCATGAGCAACAGGCGGCACGCGTTGTCGGTGCTGATCGTAAGCACGCTGGCGTTCACCGTGTGCTTCATGGTCTGGATGATGTTTGCCGTCATCGGCATTCCGATCAGGAAGGCCCTCGATCTCAACGCCACGCAGTTCGGCCTGCTGATGGCGACGCCGGTGCTGACCGGATCGCTGATCCGCGTGCCGCTGGGCATGTGGACCGACAAGTACGGCGGGCGCATCGTGATGTTCGTGCTGCTGCTCTCGTGCGTCATTCCCATCTGGCTGATCTCCTACGCGACCGAATTCTGGCAATACCTGGTGCTCGGCCTGTTCGTCGGCGTGACCGGCGGCTCGTTCTCGGTAGGCACTCCCTATGTCGCCCGCTGGTTCCCGCGCAAGCAGCAGGGCTTTGCAATGGGCATCTACGGCGCCGGCAACGCGGGCGCCGCGGTCAACAAATTCCTGGCGCCGGCGCTGCTGGTCGCGTTCGGCTGGATGGTCGTGCCGAAGGTCTATGCGGCGATCATGTTCGGGACCGCGATCCTGTTCTGGATGTTCAGCTACTCCGATCCCAAGCACCTGGTCGACTCCAGGATCACCTGGCGGCAGCAGTTGCTGGCGCTCAGGGATCCCAAGGTGTGGAAATACTGCCAGTACTACTCGATCGTCTTCGGCGGCTATGTCGCGCTGTCGCTGTGGATGGTCCAGTACTACGTCGGCGAGTACGGCATGGACATCCGCGTCGCGGCGCTGCTGGCGGCGTGCTTCTCGCTGCCCGGCGGCGTGCTGCGCGCCATGGGGGGCTGGCTGTCCGACAAGGTCGGCGCGCACGCGCTGACCTGGTGGGTGATGTGGGTGAGCTGGATCTGTCTGTTTCTGCTGTCCTATCCGCAGACCGAGATGACCATCGCCACCGTCAACGGCCCGAAGACCTTCGTCATCGGACTCAATGTCTGGGTCTTCACCTTCCTGATCTTCATCCTGGGCATTGCCTGGGCGTTCGGCAAGGCATCGGTGTTCAAGTACATCGCCGATGACTATCCGGACAACATCGGCGTCATCTCGGGCGTGGTCGGGCTGGCCGGGGGCATGGGCGGGTTCATCCTGCCGATCATGTTCGGCGCGCTGATGGACCTGACCGGCATCCGCTCGTCGGCCTTCATGCTGATGTATGGCGTGGTCTGGGTGTCGTTGATCTGGATGTACTGGACCGAGGTCCGCGGAGCCGAAGTCATGGGTCCCAGGTCCAAGAATTTCCACCTGGCAGCGCAGTCCTCAACCAAGGAATGACATGAACAAGACAACGAGCACGGCCACGCCCACGAGCGGCGTGGACATCGCCGACTGGCGGCCCGAGGACGCGCAGTTCTGGGAATCGACAGGCAAGCGCATCGCCAAGCGCAACCTGTGGATCTCGATCCCCAACCTGCTGATCGCCTTCGCCGTCTGGCTGATGTGGGGAATCATCACGGTTCAGATGCTGAACCTGGGCTTTCCGTTCACGCCCGCCCAGCTGTTCACTCTGACCGCGATCGCCGGTCTCGTCGGCGCCACGCTGCGCATCCCGGCGTCGTTTTTCATCCGGCTCTCCGGCGGACGCAATACGGTGTTCATGACCAGTGTCCTGCTGATCATCCCGGCGGTGTGGACCGGCATCGCCCTGCAGGACAAGAACACGCCGTTGTGGGTGTTCCAGGCCTGCGCCTTCCTGTCGGGCGTCGGCGGCGGCAATTTCTCCGCGTCGATGAGCAACATCAACACCTTCTTCCCGAAGAAGGAGCAGGGACTCGCGCTCGGACTGAACGCGGGCCTGGGCAACTTCGGCGTCACGACCATGCAGGTGCTGATCCCGCTGGCGATGACCGTCGGCCTGTTCGGCGCTTTCGGCGGCGAACCGATGGTGCTGACCAAGGACTCGGGCTGGATTCTCGGCAAGATCGTCGCGGGAACGCCGACCTGGATCCAGAACGCCGGCTTCATCTGGGCGGCGATCCTGGTGCCACTGGTGATCGCGGCCTGGTTCGGCATGAACAACCTGCTGCCGATCACGCCCAACCACGGCGGCTCGCTGGCCGCCTGCTTCAAGATCGTCTATCTCTATGGCCTGGCTTTCGCGGTAGGCGCGGTGGGACTGTATCTCTACCTGCCGGCGCCAACGGGACTCGGCCTGCTGAACATGTGGATCGCGTTGCCGCTGATCATCGTGGCGACCGTGGTCGTGATGAAGCTCGCCGCCTTCGGCGAGATGCGGGGAAATCTCGCCAAGCAGTTCGAGATCTTCCACAACAAGCACACCTGGTCGATGACGATGCTCTACATCGTGACCTTCGGCTCGTTCATCGGCTTTTCCATGGCGCTGCCGCTGTCGATCACGGTGATCTTCGGCTTCTCGCACGTGCCCGACGCCGCCGGCGTCATGCAGCACGCGCTGAAGAACCCGAACGCGCCGTCGGCGCTGACCTATGCCTGGATCGGACCCTTCGTCGGCGCGCTGATCCGCCCGGTCGGCGGCTGGATCTCCGACAAGGTCGGCGGCTCGATCGTCACCCAGATCATCTCGGTGGTCATGGTCGTCGCCTCGGCGGCGGTCGGTTACGTGATGCTGCTGGCGTACAAGTCGGCGACGCCGGAGCAGTACTTCCTGGTGTTCATGGTGCTGTTCATCGTGCTGTTCGCCGCCAGCGGCATCGGCAACGGGTCGACCTTCCGCACCATCGGCATCATCTTCGACCGCACGCAGGCCGGGCCCGTGCTCGGCTGGACGGCGGCGGTCGCCGCCTACGGCGCGTTCATCGCCCCGGTGGTCATCGGCGCCCAGGTCAAGGCGGGGACACCCGAGTATGCGATGTACGGCTTCGCGGTGTTCTACGCGCTGTGCCTGATCCTCAACTGGTGGTTCTACCTGCGCACCAACGCGTACGTGAAGAACCCGTGATTTCCATTCGACGCTGCTGCCGCGGAGGCCAACGATGAGCCACTTTCTCGATCGACTAAGCTACTTCTCCAATCCCAAGGAGCCGTTCTCCGGCGAGCATGGTGTCGCGACGGGCGAGGACCGGACCTGGGAGGATGCCTATCGCAATCGCTGGGCACACGACAAGATCGTCCGTTCGACGCACGGGGTGAACTGCACCGGATCGTGCTCCTGGAAGATCTACGTCAAGGGCGGGATCGTCACCTGGGAGACGCAGCAGACCGACTACCCGCGCACGCGCTGGGACATGCCCAACCACGAACCGCGCGGCTGCGCACGCGGCGCGTCGTACAGCTGGTACCTGTACAGCGCCAACCGGGTCAAGTATCCGATGGTCCGCGGCCGCCTGCTCCGGCGCTGGCGCTCGGCGCGGCTGGCGAATGACCCGGTGGCGGCCTGGGCGTCGATCGTCGAGGACGACGCGGCGCGGCGCGACTATCAGCAGGTTCGCGGCCTGGGCGGTTTCGTGCGCTCGAGCTGGGACGAGGTCAACGAGATCATCGCCGCGGCCAACGTCTACACGGTCAAGAAGCACGGGCCGGACCGGGTGATCGGCTTTTCGCCGATCCCGGCGATGTCGATGGTCAGCTATGCGGCGGGCAGCCGCTACCTCTCTCTCATCGGCGGCGTCTGCATGAGCTTCTACGATTGGTACTGCGACCTGCCGCCATCGTCCCCGCAGATCTGGGGCGAGCAGACCGACGTGCCGGAGTCCGCCGACTGGTACAACTCCAACTTCATCATTGCCTGGGGTTCCAACGTCCCGCAGACGCGCACGCCAGACGCGCACTTCTTTACCGAGGTGCGCTACAAGGGCGCCAAGACCGTCGCGGTCACGCCCGACTACTCCGAGGTCGCCAAGCTGGCCGACCTGTGGATGCATCCCAAGCAGGGCACCGACGCCGCGGTTGCGATGGCGATGGGCCACGTCATCCTGCGCGAGTTCTACTTCAACAAGCGCAGCGACTATTTCGACGACTACGCGCGCCGCTACACCGACCTGCCGATGCTGGTGATGCTCAAGGAGCACACGACGGCCAAGGGCGAGAAGATCCTGGTGCCGGATCGCTACGTGCGCGCGTCGGACTTCAACGGCAAGCTGGGCCAGGCCAACAATCCCGAGTGGAAGACCGTCGCGTTCGACGAGTCGGGCAAGGTGGTGCTGCCCAATGGTGCCATCGGCTTCCGCTGGGGGCCCGACGGCCGGGCCGACCAGGGCCAGTGGAACCTCGAGTCGAAGGAAGCCAGGCACGGCGGCGACGTCAAGCTGAAGCTGTCGGTGCTGGAAGGGACTTCGCCCAGCGACGAGACCGCGAAGGTGGGCTTTCCCTACTTCGGCGGCATCCAGCGGGAGCACTTCACCGAGAGCCCCAACGACGAGGTGCTGGTGCGCACGGTACCGGTGCAGCGGATCGCGCTCGGCAAGGAAGGCGACAAGCGCGAGGCGCTGGTCGCCACGGTCTTCGACCTGCAGGTCGCCAATTACGGCGTCGCCCGCGGAATTTCGGGTGAGATGGCGGCGCGCAACTACGACGAGGACACGCCCTACACGCCCGCCTGGCAGGAGCGCATCACCGGGGTTCCGCGCGAGCAGGTCATCACCGTGGCACGGCAGTTCGCCGAGAACGCGCACAAGACGCAGGGCCGCTCGATGGTGATCATCGGCGCGGCGATGAACCACTGGTACCACGCCGACATGAACTACCGCGGCATCATCAACATGCTGATGCTGTGCGGCTGCATCGGCAAGAGCGGCGGCGGCTGGGCGCACTACGTCGGCCAGGAAAAACTGCGTCCGCAGACGGGTTGGACCCCTCTGGCCTTCGCGCTGGACTGGATCCGCCCGCCGCGCCAGCAGAACAGCACCAGCTTCTTCTATGCGCACACCGACCAGTGGCGCTACGAGAAGCTGACGATGGAAGAGGTGCTCTCGCCACTGGCCGACCGGACGAAGTACGGCGGCAGCATGATCGACTACAACGTTCGCGCCGAGCGCATGGGCTGGCTGCCCTCGGCGCCGCAGCTGCAGACCAACCCGCTGCAGGTCGTCCACGACGCGAAGGCCGCGGGGATGGACCCGAAGGACTACGCGGTCAAGTCGCTCAAGGACGGCTCGCTGAAGATGAGCTGCGAGGACCCGGACAATCCCGCCAACTGGCCGCGCAACCTGTTCGTCTGGCGCTCGAACCTGCTGGGATCGAGCGGCAAGGGGCACGAATACTTTCTCAAGCACCTGCTGGGAACGAGCAACGGCGTGCAGGGCAAGGACCTGGGCCCCGAGGACGCCAAGCCCGCGGAGGTCGTCTGGCACGACAAGGCGCCGGAAGGCAAGCTCGACCTGCTGGTGACGCTCGACTTCCGCATGAGCACCACCTGCCTGTACTCGGACATCGTGCTGCCGACGGCGACCTGGTATGAGAAGAACGACCTCAACACCAGCGACATGCACCCGTTCATCCACCCGCTGTCGACCGCGGTCGATCCGGCCTGGCAGTCGCGCAGCGACTGGGATATCTACAAGGGCTTCGCGAGGAAGTTCAGCGAGATCTGCGTCGGCCACCTGGGCGTGGAGCGCGAGGTCGTGCTCACGCCGCTGATGCACGACAGCCCTGCCGAGCTCGCGCAGCCCTTCGACGTCAAGGAGTGGAAGCGCGGCGAAGTCGACCTGATCCCGGGCAAGACCGCGCCGCAGATCGCCGTGGTCGAGCGTGACTACCCGAACGTCTACAAGCGCTTCACCGCGCTCGGGCCGCTGATGGGCAAGGTCGGCAACGGCGGCAAGGGGATCGCCTGGAATACGCAGACCGAAGTCAAGCAGCTGGGCGAGCTCAACGGCCTGGTCCAGGCCGAGGGTCCGACCTGCGGCATGCCGAGGATCGAGACCGACATCGAGGCCTGCGAGGTGATCCTGCAGTTCGCGCCGGAGACCAACGGTCATGTCGCGGTCAAGGCCTGGGAGGCGTTGTCCAAGGTGACCGGGCGCGAGCATGCGCATCTTGCGCTGTACCGCGAGGACGAGAAGATCCGTTTCCGCGACGTGCAGGCGCAGCCGCGCAAGATCATCAGCTCGCCGACGTGGAGCGGCATCGAGAGCGAGACCGTCTCGTACAACTCCGGCTACACCAACGTCCACGAGCTGATCCCCTGGCGGACGCTCACCGGACGCCAGCAGTTCTACATGGATCACCCGTGGATGATCGCCTTCGGCGAGGGCTTCTCCAGCTATCGCCCGCCGGTGGACCTGAAGACCACGGCCGGAATCCACAACATACGCAGCAACGGCAATCCGGAGATCCTGCTCAACTTCATCACGCCACATCAGAAGTGGGGCATCCACTCGACCTACACCGACAACCTGCTGATGCTGACGCTCAGCCGGGGCGGCCCCTGCATCTGGCTGTCCGAGGACGACGCCAGGCGCGCGGGCATCGTCGACAACGACTGGGTGGAGCTGTTCAACATCAACGGCGCGATCGCCGCGCGGGCGGTGGTCAGCCAGCGCGTCAACCCGGGCATGGTGCTCATGTATCACGCGCAGGAAAAGATCGTGAACACCCCGGGATCGGAGATCACCGGCGTCCGAGGCGGCATCCACAACTCGGTGACCCGCGCGGTGATGAAGCCCACGCACATGATCGGCGGCTACGCTCAGTTCAGCTACGGCTTCAACTACTACGGCACCATCGGTACCAACCGCGACGAGTTCGTCGTGGTGCGCAAGATGGTGAAGGTCGACTGGCTGGACACGCCCGTCGGTCAGGATCTCATCCGGCCCACGCAGGCGCATGGAGAAAGCGCATGAACATCCTCTTTCAATTCCGGACGCTTGCAGCGAGGGAGGCAGCATGAAGGTACGCGCACAAATCGGCATGGTGCTGAACCTGGACAAGTGCATCGGCTGCCACACCTGTTCGGTCACCTGCAAGAACGTCTGGACCAGCCGGCCGGGCATGGAATACGCCTGGTTCAACAACGTCGAGACCAAGCCCGGCATAGGCTACCCGAAGGAGTGGGAGAACCAGGACAAGTGGAACGGCGGCTGGGTCCGCAAGTCCGACGGCCGCATCGAGCCGCGGCAGGGAGCGAAGTGGAAGCTGCTGATGCGCATCTTCGCCAATCCGAACCTGCCGCAGATCGACGATTACTACGAGCCGTTCACCTTCGACTACGACCATCTGCAGTCGTCGCCCGAGATGAAGGCCACGCCGACGGCGCGGCCGCGCAGCCTGATCACCGGCATGCAGATGGACAAGATCGTCTGGGGGCCGAACTGGGAGGAGATCCTGGGCGGCGAATTCTCCAAGCGGTCGAAGGACCGCAATTTCGACGACGTGCAGAAGGACATCTACGGGCAGTTCGAGAACACGTTCATGATGTACCTGCCCCGGCTGTGCGAGCACTGCCTGAATCCGGCCTGCGTGGCGAGCTGCCCGTCGGGCTCGATCTACAAGCGCGAGGAAGACGGCATCGTGCTGATCGACCAGGACAAGTGCCGCGGCTGGCGCATGTGCGTGTCGGGCTGTCCGTACAAGAAGATCTACTACAACTGGAAGAGCGGCAAGGCCGAAAAGTGCATCTTCTGCTATCCGCGCATCGAGGCCGGACAGCCGACCGTGTGCTCGGAGACCTGCGTCGGCCGCATCCGCTACCTCGGTGTCCTGCTCTATGACGCCGACCGCATCGCCGAGGCGGCAAGCGTCGAGCGCGACCGCGACCTGTACGAGGCGCAGCTGTCGATCTTCCTCGACCCAAATGACCCCAAGGTCATCGAGCAGGCGCGCGCGGACGGCATTCCCGACAACTGGCTCGAGGCCGCGCGGCGCAGCCCGGTCTACAAGATGGCAGTGGACTGGAAGGTCGCGCTGCCGCTGCATCCGGAGTACCGGACGCTGCCGATGGTCTGGTACGTCCCGCCGCTGTCGCCGATCACCGCGGCCGCGAACGCCGGACAGATCGGCGCCAACGGCGAGATCCCCGACGTCAACCAGCTGCGCATCCCGATCAAGTACCTGGCCAACCTGCTGACCGCGGGCGACACGGTGCCGGTGGCGCGCGCGCTCGAACGCATGCTGGCGATGCGAGCGTTCCAGCGCAGCAGGCACGTCGACGGCGAGACCAACCTCAAGGTGCTCGAGCAGGTGAACCTGACCCAGGCGACGGTCGAGGACATGTACCACGTGATGGCCATTGCCAACTACGAGGACCGCTTCGTCATTCCGTCGACGCACCGCGAGTACGCCGAGAACGCGTTCAACGTGCGCGGCGGTTGCGGCTTCTCCTTCGGCAACGGCTGCTCGGAGGGCATTTCCGAGACCAGCCTGTTCGGCAGCGAGAAGAAGCGAACGATCCCGATCAAGGCGGAGGTATGAGCATGCTGGGACGATCCACGCCGGTCGCCGCCTCCGGCACGTTGCGGGTGCTGGCGGCGCTGCTTTCCTATCCCGATCCCGACCTGCGCGGTCACCTGACCGAGATGGGGCAGATCATGCGCCGCGAGGGAGCGCTGCCCCCGGCCCGCCTGGCCGAGCTCGACGCGCTTCTCGCGCGGCTGCGCCGCGCGGACCAGATCGACGTCGAGGCCGACTACGTGCAGCTGTTCGACCGTGGCCGGCAAACCTCGCTGCACCTGTTCGAGCACGTTCACGGCGACTCGCGGGATCGCGGGCCGGCGATGATCGACCTGGCGCAGACCTACGAGAAGGCCGGACTTCTGCTGGCCCCCGCGGAGCTGCCCGATTACCTGCCCGCGGTGCTGGAGTTCGTCTCCACGCAGCCGCCGCGCGAGGCCAAGTCGTTCCTGGGCGAGATCGCGCACATTCTCAACATCATCCTCGGCGCGCTGCGGAAGCGCGAATCCGCCTACGCAAGCGTGCTGGCCGCGTTGCTGGAGCTGTCCGGCGAGAAGGTTCAGGCAGTCAGTCCGCCCGCCGATGAGCCGCTTGACGAGTCCTGGGCTGAACCGGTGGTGTTCGACGGTTGTTCGTCCAGGGGACAGGATCGTCCGGGACAGCCGCAGCCGATCCACATGATTCGCCGGAATACGCAACCAGGAGCGGACACCAGTGCCGCCCCGGCGCCATCCGCAAGCCAGAGGGCCCAATCATGAACGACTATCTGAACAATCTCGCTTTCGTCGTCTACCCGTACATTTGCCTTGCCGTATTCTTCATGGGCAGCCTGGCGCGGTTCGATCGTGACCAGTACACGTGGAAGAGCGACTCGTCGCAGATGCTGCGCACCGGAACGCTGCGCTGGGGCAGCAACCTGTTCCACGCCGGCATCCTGTTCCTGTTCTTCGGGCACCTGATCGGGCAGCTGATGCCGCACTGGATGTACGAGCCCTTCATCAGCGCGCCGCAGAAGCAGTTCCTGGCGATCGTCGCCGGTGGCGTCGCCGGAGCGATCTGCTTCGTCGGCCTGACGATGCTCCTGCACCGGCGCATCTTCGATCCGCGCATCCGCCTGACCAGCCACCGCACGGATCTCGCGATCCTGATCATCCTCTGGGTGCAACTGGTGCTTGGGCTCGTCACGCTGCCGCTGTCCTGGGAGCATCGCCACGACGCGGGCACCATGCTGATTCTGGCCGGCTATCTGCAGGGCGTCGCCACATTGCGTCCGGATGCCAGCGTGCTGGTTGGCGTGGCCTGGGAATTCAAGGTGCACATGCTGCTTGGCATGACCATCTTCCTGCTGTTCCCGTTCAGCCGGCTGGTGCACGTCTGGAGCGGCTTCGCATCGATCGCCTATCTGTGGCGGCCATTCCAGCTGGTGCGCAGCCGGCGCCTGAACGTTCCGGCGGGACGCAATCTGCCGGGCAACCGCGCCGCCGGCGACTGAGGGAGCCCGGACCATGCCGACAGCCACCGAAGCAGTCGCCGCCATCGCCCAGGTGAACGGCGTGCCGCTGCATCCGCCCGGGGTATCGATCGCGCCGGATGAATTGCGTCAGCGCGCCTGCAGCGAACTGCTGCGCCAGGCTGCCCAGCGCGAAGGCCTGCTCGACGCCGCGGACGCGCCGACGGCGGACGGCGTCCAGTCCGACGCGGCGAGCGCGGCGATCGAGGCATTGCTCGAGCGCGAGATCGCCATCCCCGAGCCCGACGAGGCGGCCTGTCGCCGCCATTACGCGGCCAATGAAAGCCGCTTTCGTGCGGGCGACCGGGCGCGTGTGCGCCATATCCTGTTCGCGGTGACGCCGGGCGCCAACGTCGTTGCGCTGCGCAATCGCGCCGAGACCACGCTGCTCGACGTTCGCTGCCACGACGGCAGGGCCGCAGACCGCTTCGCCGAGGCGGCGCGCACGCAGTCCAACTGTCCGAGCGGCGCCGACGGCGGCGACCTGGGCTGGCTCGAGCCCCGCGACTGTGCGCCGGAGTTCGCCCGCGAGATTTTCGGCCCTGCCGAGATCGGCGTGCTGCCGCGGCTGGTGCACAGCCGCTTCGGGCTGCACGTCGTCGAGGTCATGGAGCGCGAGACCGGAGCAGCGCCGACCTTCGAGGCGGTACGCGGCGCCGTGGCGGTCGCGCTGCGGCAGCAGGGCTACGTGACCGCGCTGCGCCAGTATCTGCAGTTGCTCGCCGGTTCGGCGGTGCTGGTAGGCATCGACCTCGACGGCGCGACGACGCCGCTGGTGCAGTAGCGGCGCGAAGCGGCGACACCGTGCCGGACGAACTGCTGCAGCGGCTGCGCAGGTTCCACGACGACTACTTTCCCGGCGTCGCCGACCAGTTCCAGGATCTCGTCGAGGGCGGGCAGCACCCGACCATCCTGTTCATCGGCTGCTCGGACTCGCGCATCGTTCCCTACCTGCTGACCGGCACCGGTCCCGGAGAGCTCTTCATCATCCGCAACGTGGGCGCGTTCGTGCCGCCCTACGACGGATCGGCCGGTTACCACGGCACTTCGGCGGCGATCGAGTTCGCGGTGCTGAACCTCGAGGTCAGCCACATCGTCGTCTGCGGGCACTCGCATTGCGGCGGCATCCGCGCGCTGTACGAGGACCCGCCGGCGCAGGCGGTCAACCTCAAGGCGTGGCTCGATCTCGGGCGCGAGGCGACGCTGCCGGTCCAGGTGACCGAGGAGGCGCTGCGGCGCACCGAGCAGCGCGCCATCGTGCTCCAGCTCGAGCGGCTGATGGGCTATCCGATGGTGCGCGAGCGGGTCGAGGCCAAGAAGCTTGCGCTGCACGGCTGGCATTACGTGCTCGAGGACGGCGAGGTGCACGTCTTCGACGTCAAATCCGGGAGCTTCCTCCCGGCAACCAGTGCGCCGCACAGCGGCACCGGTCCCTATGCGCCCTACGAGGAGCCGCCGCGCGGTCCTGGTTGAGTCGCTCCGCGCTTCGCCCCGGTGACGCCGGGGTCACCGGATGCGCGATCCGGAGGCTGTTCGGGCATGCGATCGCGGCGTCGATCAGCCGCCGGCACTCGCGGACCACGAGACCACCCGCCGGACCAGTCCGATCAGCGCGAACAGCCAGGCCGCCAGCGCGACCCAGATCATGACCTGCGAAATCCACTGCAGCGGCGGAAACTCCGCGGCCAGGCCGAGCCGTGCGCTGGCGACCGCATACATGCCCAGCGGAAAGACGAAGCTCCACATGATCGGCTCGTAGCTCGAGCGGCAGACGGTTCGCGACGTGCTTCCAGATCCCGAACAGGATCAGCATCGGAATCCACCAGGTGCCCCAGGCCCAGATCATCATCGGTCACTCCGTCGATGAACGGCCGCTGCGACGCGAGGAAAGGCAGCACCGGGTCCTCGGCCAGCAGGGTGGTGCCGGCGTTGGCGCTGATCGCGGCGGCCCCCATGATCACCCACAGCAGCGGCGAGACGTCCTGCGGCTTGAGCGTGAGAAAGAAGATCCGGTAGCAGAACAGCGTGACGAAGATGCCGTAGAACAGAAGCCCGAGGCCCCAGAGCATGTGCACCTCGACCATCATGTAGCCGGCATAGCTCCCCAGGTCGGGCGCGATCCGCGCGCCCAGCAGCACCAGCGACTGCGTGCCGACGATGGATATCAGCCAGCCGCCGTGGACGATGTTGACGTTGTGCTCATGGGTGAGGAAGGTGAGGACGCTGAATGCGAGGTAGAGCAGCGAGCACCATGCCATGAAGGCGAACGCCCAGCAGGCCATCGCCAGTTCCATGTGGCCACGGTCGTGCAGCAGCAGCCCGACGATGTCGGTGGCGGCCACCAGCGTGAAGTAGGCGAAGACCATGCGCGGGTTGAGCAGGTCGGTGCGCACGGCGCGCGCGTGCAGGACGGTCCGCGCGACGCTGAGCGCCAGCAGGGCGATCCAGGCACCGAGCGCGAAGACGTACATCGCGTCGGCGAGCGCCTCGAAGCCCAGCGTGCCGAAGCCGATGGAGATGATGCCGCTCGCCATCACCAGGGCGAAATTGCCCGGATGCAGGGTTGCGAGCGTCAGCGGGCGGCGGGTCGGCGGTCTGCTCGGCCATGCGGTAGGCGGACCGCCGATCATCCTAGTCGCAATGGATCTCGGCGTCCTTGCGCCGGTACCACCACCAGGTTCCGACGACGCAGCTCAGGTAGAAGGCGATGAACACGTACCAGGCCGCGTGCGGGCTGCCGGTCGTCTCCAGCGAGACGCCCACGGCCATCGGGATGAAGAACAGGCCGAGCGCCGCGATGGCCGCCGTGAATCCCAGCGCCACCGATGCCTCGATTTCCGCGTCGCGCTTCGCGCCGGCGACCGCTTCCTCGCCCTTGCCTCTGGCCCACAGCGTGTGGATGCCCAGGAATACGCTTGGCACCATGCGGAAAACCGAGCCGTTGCCGATGCCGGTCGTCAGGAACAGCACGATGAACGCCCAGAAGAACAGGCCCGCATCGCCCGGGCTCGCGCCGGACGGGAGGAAACCGAAGACGGCCAGCGATGCGGCGAACATGATCGCGAAGTTCCAGAACGTGACGCGGGCCCCGCCGACGCGGTCGGCGAGCCAGCCGCCGAGCGGCCGGATCAGCGCCCCGAGCAACGGCCCGACGTAGGCGAACTTGAGCAGGCCCGAGCCCGGGAACTGCGTCGCCAGCAGTATCGGGAAGGCCGCAGCGAAGCCGATGAACGAGCCGAAGGTTCCGCCATACAGCCAGCCGAGCCTCCAGGCGTGCGGGCGCCGGAATATCACGGCCTGCTCGCGGAACGTGGCCCGGACGCCGCGGATGTTGTCCATGCCGAACCATGCGGCGGCAGCCGCCGCCAGGATGAACGGCAGCCAGATGTATCCGGCGTTCTGCAGCCACACCTGCGGAATCGCGGGATCGCTGTAGGCCTGCGGGCCGCCGCCCATCACCGCCAGCGCGCCGCCGTAGATGCTTACCGGCACGATTGCCTGCATCACGCCCACGCCCAGGTTGCCGACACCGGCATTCCAGCCGAGCGCGGTGCCCTGCATCCGCTTCGGGAAGAAGAAGCTGATGTTGGCCATGCTCGCGGAGAAATTGCCACCGCCCAGACCGCAAAGCAGCGCGATGGCCACGAACACCGCGTAGTTGGTGCCCGGATCCTGCACCGCCAACGCCATCCACAGGGCGGGCAGGATCAGCGACGCGGTGCTGAAGACCGTGAAGTTCCTGCCGCCGAATATCGGCACGACGAACGAGTACGCCAGCCGAAGCGCCGCGCCGGAGAGCCCCGGCAGGGCGGCCAGCCAGAACAGCTCGCTGGTGGTGAACTTGAAGCCGATCTTCGGCAACTCGACGACGACCACGCTCCATACCATCCACACGGCGAAGGCCAGGAACAGCGCCGGCATCGAGAACAGCAGGTTGCGCAGGGCGATGCGCTTGCCGGTCGCCTGCCAGAAGGCGTCGTCGTCGGGGCGCCAGCCGAGCAGCCAGCGGCCGGCCGCGGGCCTGGCATCGAGCAGATGTTCCTCGACCATCTGATCGCGGAGCTTGGTGTCCTTCTCGAGGATGGCCTGGCGCTCGTTCCTCGCCGCGGCCCAGGTCCAGATCATGACGCCTGCGAGAATCGCGTACATCAGCATGAAGGTGCTGCTGCGCACGTTCGTGGCGTCGGCGGCGATGCCGAACATGATCGGCATGGTGAAGCCGCCGAGGCCGCCGATCACGCCGACCATCCCGCCGACGGAGCCCATGTTGTCCGGGTAGTAGTCGGCCAGGCTGCGATACACGCTGGCCTTGCCGATGCCCTGCGCGACGCCGACGATGAACACGAGGACGGTGAACAACGTGACGCCCACGGCGATCTCGACGGCGACGTCTCCCTTGATGCCGTGGACGATCAGCGTCGTCGGCGGATAGGCCAGGAAGAACAGGCAGACGATGCACACCCAGAAGACCCACCAGGTCACCGTCGCGCCGCCCCAGCGATCGGAGAACCAGCCCCCCAGCGCGCGGATCACGCCCGACGGCAGCGTGAAGAGCATGGTGATGAAGGCCGCCTCCTTCAGCGTCAGGCCGTACTGCGCCATGTAGTACTTCGGCAGCCACAGCGCCAGCGCGACGAAACCGCCGAACACGAAGTAATAGGCCAGCCCGAAGCGCCAGACGCGGGCCTCGGCCAGCGGAGCCAGCTGCTGGCCGAGCGTAAGGAATTCGCCCTTGCGCTTGCGCTCCTCGTGCTTGGGGTCGGGATAGGTGAAGAACCAGAACACGATGGCCATCACCAGCATCGCGATCGAGTAGACCTGGGGAACGGACCGCCAGCCGAATGCCACGACGAGCAACGGCGCCGCGAGGTTGGTGACGGCGGCGCCCGCGTTGCCGGCGCCGAAGATGCCCATCGCGGTTCCCTGCTGGTTCTTGGGAAACCATGCCGACGTGTACGCGATGCCGACCGCGAACGAGCCGCCGGCCAGGCCGACGAACAGGCCGATGACGAGGTACTGCCAGTAGGAGTGCGCGAAAGCGAGGCCATAGGTCGGAATCGCGACCAGGAGCATCTGGATGAAATACACGATGCGACCGCCGTAGCGATCGGTGAGCACGCCCAGCGGCAGCCGGATCAGCGACCCGGTCAGGATCGGTGTCGCGACCAGCAGGCCGAATTCGGTCTCGTTCAGCCCGAGTTCCGCCTTGATGCGGATGCCGATGATCGAGAACATGGTCCAGATGGCGAAGTTGACCGTGAAGGCCAACGTGTTCATCGTCAGGACCGATATGCGCTTGCCTTGTTCGGTGATGGGCATGATCGGGGCTCCGGCTGGGCGGGAAGTTCGAGGTCGCTGCGGGTGCGATGCGCGGTGCTGAAAAGCGTGGCGCAGACCGAGCGTCCTTCCCCTCGGCGCCAGCTGGCCACTTGGCGACGATTATCGGCGCCCGGTGCGCAGGCGGCCTTGAGGAGAAGCAAGAATTTCCGCCGGATTCGACGTTCGCGCTGCCGGCGGCCCGCCGCGCGCCGGAATGCGGTCGGGCAAAGCTCCGGCGCGGCGCCGATCAGCGGGCCGGCTGGGGCGTCGGTGCCGGCTCGCTCAATGTCTCGAGGAACGCGACCAGCGAGTCGACGTCGTACTTCTCGAGCCCGAGCGGCTTGAGGATGCGCTCGCCATCGGCGTGCAGCCGGTCCTCGTCGAGGTTCGAGTAGTGCCGGATGACGTCGCGCAGCGTCTTCAGGCTGCCGTCGTGCATGTACGGCGCCGTGCGGGCGACGTTGCGCAGCGACGGCACCTTGAATTCGCCGTAGTTGCGATGTTCCCGCGCGACGTGGCGGGTTCCGGTCGCGGTGCTGCGCGCGGCATCGTCGTTGAACGGGCCGAGCAGGTTGTAGCGGCTGGCCTGCAGCTTGCGGATGCCGTCGTGGCGTCCGGGATCGACCCGCCCCGGCTCGACGAAGAATGGCACGCCGACGTCGTGGAATTCCCCATTGGAAAAGCGCGGACCCGCGTGGCACATGCCGCAATTGCCCTCACCGACGAAAATCGCGAGGCCGCGGCGCGCCGCCGCCGGATAGCGCGCCGCCGCTGCGGCGTCGCCCCGGGCCAGCGCATCGCGAAAATCGTCGAACGGCGTGCGGCCGCTGACCTGCGTTTCCTGCCACGCCGCGAGTGCCTTGGCGGCGTCGACCGCCGCCCGTTCGTCGTCGACCGGAACGTCGGTGCCGAAAGCCGTCCGGTACTGTGCACGCAGTCCCGCGTCGCCGCGCAGCGTTGCCGCGACCAGCGCCAGCGTGCCGCCCATCTCGCCGGGATCGAGCAGCGGGCGCAGGCTCTGCGCCCACAGGTTGTCGTTGGCGCCGTCCCAGCCGAACCAGCGCTGCCCCCCGACGTTGGCCAGACCCGGCGTGTTGCGGTCCGACAGCGCCAGCCCGTGCCCGCGTGGCAGGCCGTCGGCCAGTCCGCGCGCGCCCTGATGGCAGCTGGAGCAGGCGATGGTGCCGGGGCGCGACAGCCGCGGATCGTTGAACAGCGCGCGCCCCAGCGCGATCGCCGCGGCGTTGCCGGAAACCCGATTCGACGGATCGCGCACCGGCGCCGGCGGCCAGGGGCCATGCGAGAGAATGCGTCGAAGTTCTTCGGCAGAGAATGTCTTTGCCGGTGGCGGCGGAGCCGCCGCGGGAGCCGTCGTCGCAGGCGCCAGCGCGGTCGGGTTCTGCGCGCCGGCGGAAAGCGCTGCGCCCAGCGCGAGCAGCGCCGCGCAGCGCAGGACCAGCGTCGGGATCGGTGGAGGTCGCCGCGCTTTCACTCGATGCGCAGCGTTCCGGTCAGCCGCTGCGGGATGCCTGCCGACACGAGGTCGAAGGTCAGGTCCCAGCGACCGGGCATGTGGAAGAGCAGCCCTTCGGCGCGGTAGATGCCGGGCCGCGGCGAGGTGACGCTGGGCCGGTAGTTCATGCCGTGCCGGTGCTCGGGCATGCCGGCGTCGATGCGCACCGAATCCGGCAGCTTCGCGCCGCCGCGCGGACACACGGCGAAGTCGACGACGAAGTGCCGGCCCACCGGCACGGGATCGGGTAGCGTGACGAAGGCGACCGCGTACCGGCTGTTCTCCAGCGTGCGCTTCGCTCCCGGCAGGGCGTCGCCGCAGCCCTGCGCCGCGCCGGCCGTGGCGGTGCACCAGAGCGCGGCAGCGAGGACGACGCGCGCCGCGGTCATGGTGCCGGTGTGGGCTTCCAGAACGCGAACAGCGCCTCGCCATTGCGCCAGGCGATGCGCTCGGCCAGCGCGGGAGGCAGGTCGGCGAGCCACGCTCGCGACCAGTTCGCGTGCTCGACGATGTAGTGCCAGCGCTCCGGCGTGAAGGTGTCGGTGCCGACGGTGAAGCGGTCGGGGAACTCGGTGAATAACGCGCGCCACTCCGCCGACACCTTGCCGCCGCTGCCATGCTCGCTGCGGTAGGCCAGGTCGCACCACAGGTTGCGATGCTTGCGCAGCATGTCGCGCACGTCGTTCGGCTGGACGAAACCGGAATGCGCCCAGAGAATGCGCGCCTCGGGATCCTGGCGGAACAGCCGCTCCACCGCGTCGACATCCGAGTGCGCGTGCAGCACCAGCTTGTGCTGCCTGGCCAGCGCGACCATGCGTTTCGGAACCGGCAGCTCGGCGTCGGCGCCGAACAGGTGGAATTCGCCGATGGCGGCGTAGCGGTTGCGCTTCAGGCGCTCTTCGAGAAAGGTCACCACCGACTGGTCGCGAATCCAGCTGCCGGTCTCGCCGCGCGTGCGGTAGGGCCGCAGCGACGGCACGATGAGTTCGGGCGCCGCCTCTACCAGCCGCTGCGTGCCATCGTCGCCGGAACTGGAGACCAGCGCGCGCTTGAGTCCCGCCTTGCGCAGGATGGCGATCGCGTCCTTCGGCGGCAGGTTGTCCCAGGCATCGTGGCTGTAATGGACGTGGGCGTCGAAGATCGGAAGCTCGGCTGCGGCAAGCGGTCCGGAAAAGGCCGCCGAGGCGGCGATGCAGGCAAGGAGTGCGCGCATGGGAACGTCCTTCGGGCAATGGCAAAAGCGCAAATGCGCATACGATACGCCAGACGGCAGGCGCTGCGCAGCCCCGCGCAGCCGTTCCGTCCCCCATTCGCGGCGGCCTTGTGGTCTAATTTTCCCGTGCCGCCCGCCGAGACCCTTCGCCGCTGTCCATGGTGCGGCGACGATCCTCTCTACATCGACTACCACGACCGCGAATGGGGATTCCCCGTCGCCGACGACCGGCGCCTGTTCGAGAAGGTCTGCCTCGAAGGCTTCCAGGCCGGACTGAGCTGGATCACCATCCTGCGGAAGCGCGAGGCGTTCCGCGACGCGTTCCACGGCTTCGACTTCGAGCGCGTCGCGCGGATGGGCACAGCCGACGTCGAGCGGCTGCTCGGCAACGCGGGCATCGTCCGCCATCGCGGGAAGATCGTCTCGACCATCAACAATGCGAAGCGTTCGCGCGAGCTGGCCGCCGAATGCGGCTCGCTGGCTGCCTATTTCTGGCGCTGGGAGCCGGCGCCTTCCTCGCGTCCGGCGAAGCTCACCCGCGACAGGCTTGCGGCGATGGCGACGACGCCCGGGTCGGCGGCGCTGGCGAAGGACCTCAAGCGCCGCGGCTTCACCTTCGTCGGGCCGACGACCGTCTACGCCTTCATGCAGGCGATGGGGCTGGTCAACGATCATCTGCACGATTGCCCGACGGCCGCGGCGGTGACGCGCGCGCGCGGGCGATTCGTGGTGCCGGGCTGAGCGCAGAGGGCCGGCCGCGCGCCGCAGCCGCGAGGGCGGGTGCGGCCGCCAGCGCGAAGGGCGCCTCGCGGCGCCCTTCGGATGATGCGCAATGCCCGGAGACGGCCTAGACGCGGCGCTTGTACTCGCCGGTGCGGGTGTCGATCTCGATCTTGTCGCCGGTGGTCACGAACAGCGGGACCTGCACCTCGAAGCCGTTGGCGAGCTTGGCGGGCTTCATCACCTTGCCCGACGTGTCGCCCTTGACCGCGGGTTCGGTGTAGGTGATTTCGCGGTCGACGGAATTCGGCAGTTCGACCGAGATGGCGCGGCCCTCGTAGAAGGTCAATTCGCAGGACAGCCCTTCCTCGAGATAGTTGAGCGCGTCGCCCAGGTTTTCCTTCTCGACGTCGAACTGGTTGAACTCGTCGTCCATGAACACGTACATCGGATCGGCGAAGTACGAGTAGTTGACTTCCCTCTTCTCGAGCTGGACGGTGTCGAACTTCTCGTCGGCGCGATACACGGTCTCCGTGCCGCTGCCGGAAAGAAGGTTCCTGAGCTTCATCTTGACGACCGAGGCGTTGCGGCCGGACTTGGTGAATTCGGCCTTCTGCACGACCATCGGGTCCTTGCCGACCATGATCACGTTGCCGGCGCGTACTTCCTGTGCGAGTTTCATGACGTTTCCTGCTGTTTCGGCCGCCGCGCCCCCTGGGGTGGCATCGCCTGGTTTTCGAAGCCGCTCCGGACGCGGCCCATTCCGGGGCCTATCCGGGAAACCTATAATTATAAACGATTTTCGCAGAACCTGACCAGACCCTCCGCCAGGTCGGTCTGCCGGGCGAGCGCGTCCGCCCAGTCCGCGGCCCGCGCGGTCAACGCCGGCCAATCCCGCCGCAGCGCCGGCCATGCCGCCACCACGCCCGCGGCCGCCCCGGCGCTCCAGGCGTACCAGAACGCGCGCTGCGCTGCCTGCGCCCCTTCCGGCATTCCGGACTCGTAGCGGGTGAGGAAGGCGTCCATCTTGGACAGGTGGACGTCGTCCGCCTGCGGATAGGGGTGCCACACCAGCGGCCGCGCTGCCCACTGGGCCCGCACGAACGAATCCTCCCCGCGCACGAAATTGAGATCGGCCGCCCATAGCCGCCGGTCGAACGCGTCCTGGTCGACGAACCCCGCGATGCTGAGCGTCAGTCGGCCACGCGTCATGGTCCTGCCGGCCGGAGGCGGGCCGTCGCCGCAGAAATCGGCCAGGGCGGCGGTCGCGACGCCCGCCGGGACGATGCACGCCACCGGCTCGTCACCGTCGGCCCAGGCCTGCAGCAATGCCGGCAGGGCGGGGTTGGGATAGCAGAACAGCGACACGCGCAGCGCGTCGACCGGGGAGGCGGTGTCGACGCTCCGCCATGCCGCATCCGCCATGGCGCGGTTTCGGCCGAACGCCTCGCGCGCGGCGACCAGGCCCGCTTCGCGCAGCAGCCCGCCCGATTGCGCGGTGAAGCCGGGGAACCAGAACCAGCGCGTCAGCGGCAACCGCGGATGCGGTGACGGCAGCGCATGCGTCGCCTCGACCCATGGCTCGGCAGACAGGTATTCGAGCACCACCCACACCGGCGGATGCGCCGCTGCGGACATCGCCGCGACGTAGGCGTCGGGCAGCCCGCAGCCGAAGCCTTCGACGACGACGTCGGCCGGCGCGGCATCTCCCGGTGTCGCGTCGGCGAGAACACGCACGCGCACGCGCTGCGCCGGCTGGTCGGCGGAATCCGGATCGAGTTCCGGAACGATGTGTGCGAGACTGGAAACGTCGTCGATCCACAACGTGACTGCGAGGCCATGCTCGTGCGCCAGCTGGCGCGCCAGGCGCCAGCACACGCCCGCGTCGCCGAAGTTGTCGACGACGCGACAGAAAATATCCCAGCGAAGCGATGGCGCCATCGGGCTTTGGCCAAGCGTTAAACTGCCCCATTATCTCAACTGGCGGCGCCGATGCGTGCCGCCATGTTCGAAAGGAGTTCTCGTGCTTGGAGCATTCACCGTCGACGTGGTCTCGGATGTCGTCTGTCCGTGGTGCTATATCGGCAAGCGTCGGCTCGAGGCCGCGCTCGCCCGGCTCGCCGAGGCGCATCCGGAGTTGCCGGTGCAGGTGCGCTGGCACCCGTTTCAGCTGAATCCGGATCTGCCGGCGGCAGGCATCAGCCGGCAAAGCTATGTCGAGACCAAGTTCGGCGGGCCACGGGGCGCGGGCGAGGTGTATGCGCGCGTCGGCAGGGCGGGGAAGACGGCCGGAATCGATTTCGCCTTCGACGCCATCGCGCAGCAGCCCAATACGCTGGACGCGCATCGGCTCATTTCGTGGGGGCAGCAGCGCCCGGAGGGCAACCCGGACGCCCTCGTCGAGCGATTGTTCCAGGCCTTTTTCCTCGAGGGGCGGCCCATCGGCGACCACGACGAACTCGCGCAGCTGGCCGCCGATGCCGGATACGACCAGGCCGATGCGCGCGCATTCCTCGCGTCCGACGAGATGGTCGCGGTGGTGGCGGATGCCGACCGGCGCGCCCGCGAACTCGGCGTGTCCGGCGTGCCCTTTTTCATCTTCGACGGCAAGACCGCGGTCTCCGGCGCACAGGAACCCGACGCCTTGCTCGAGGCCATCGAGCAGGCCCGGGCGCCGTAGCGCGGCAGATCGCGGCTCCCGCGGGCGGCGCCCTGGCGCGGACCGTGCTCAGGTGTCGACCGGGGCCGGGTGCGGCAACGCGGAGTCGCCGGGCTTCCAGTTCCGGTTCCACCAGTCGGCCGCGTCGTTCTGGGTCCACGCGAGGCGGCTCGCCAGCCGGTCCAGCGCTTCGATGACCGCGGCGACCGACTGCGGGCGGCGCGCACGGTCCTTTTCGAGGCAGGCGGCGATCAGCGCGTCGAGTCCTTCCGGGATCGCCGCGATGCCGCTGGCGGATGCGCGGGGCGCCGGCGTGTGCAGGACCTTGTGGCCGATCTCCATGTTGTCGTCCCCCTCGAAGATCGGCTTGCCGGTCAGCAGGAAATAGCCTACGGCCCCCAGCGCGTAGATGTCCGAACGGGCATCGGCGTCGGCGGGATTGAGCAGGCGCTCCGGCGCCATGTAACGCGGCGTCCCGAGGATCTTGATCTGCTTGGTGATGTCGCGGGTCTGCTCGGTCTCGAGATTCTTGACCAGGCCGAAGTCGAGCAGCTTGACCTGGTCGTCTTCGCCGCGGCGGCAGAGCATCACGTTCTCCGGCTTGACGTCGCGATGGATGATCCCGTGATCGTGCGCCTCGCGCAGCGCCGCCGCCACCTGTCTCAGAATGTGGATCACCCGGCCCGGTGGCGCCGCGCCGTGCTTGGCGACGAGCTCGGCCAGCGTCATGCCGTCCAGGTACTCCATCACGTAGTAAGGCTGGCCTTCACGGGTGCGGCCGAAGTCGTAGATGCGCACGGTGTTCGGGTGCAGCAGCTGGCTCGCGATCTGCACCTCGCGCTCGAAGCGATGGATGAACTCGTCGGTGGCGACATGCTTCTTGAGAATCTTGATCGCCGTGGGCCGCTTGAGCAGCGCGTGGCGGGCGAGATAGATCGTCGCCATGCCCCCTTCGCTGATCTGCTTCTCCAGCGTGTAGGCGCCGAGCCGCTGCAGCTTGCCGAACTGGCCGCGCAGCCGCGCCAGCGACACGCTGGAGGTCAGCGCGGCGCCGAGCATGATCAGGGTGAAGGCGCCGATCACCGCGAAGCTGATCAACAGGTAGCGCAACGCGACGAAGGCCTCGGAAGTCGAGCGTTCGGCGATGATGCCGATGTCGTAGCGCGGCAGCCAGCGCCACGCGCCGATCACTTCGTCGCCGTGGTAATTGCGATAGGGCTCGGCGATAAACCCCTGTTGCTCGCTGTCCAGGCTCTTGCCGCGCGCAGCCACGGCGAGCGCCGCGGACTGCGTGAGCGGCCGCGCGGCCGGCTCGAGCGCGGGCCGGTGTCCGGCAGCCAGTTCGCCACCCGGATCGCGCACCGGAACCACGAAGGCGCCCGATGTCCTGCCCGAGGCGGCCGGGATGCCATTGGGGAGAACGTCGGGAAAGCGCGATGGCGTCAGCATGAAGCCATCGTCGCCGAACGCGTAGGCTTCGGTGGTCGCTCCCGATCGCGCCGCCGCGAACACCGCCGCCAGGTCACGGTCGGCGACCACGCCGGCGGCCAGCGCCACCGCCGCCGGCGCCGCCCCGGGCTTGACCGGCGCGATCGTCCAGGCGACGGGACGCCGCTGGCCGTTCGCGCCGTCGATCGAAAGCTCGGCATCGGGCACCGGCCTCACGAACTGCGACTTGCCGTCCAGCGCGTGGTCAAGCCGGTGCCTGAACAGCGCCGAGCGCACGTGCTGGCCGCAGCTTGCCGGATTCTCGGATGCCACCACGAGTCCGGTGCGATCGACGACCAGGTAGCCGACGATCCCGCGGGTCCCCAGTTGCGAACGCAGCATTTCGGACAACTCGGCCGCGTCGGTGGAATCGCAGGCTGCGTGGGGGTCGCCGGCACCGCGCGCCGCACGGCCGGCGAGCCGGAGCGCGCGTTCCACCAGCCAGGGCTGGCGCGCGAGCCGCTCGGTGTCCGTCCGGTGTTCGTCGACCCAGACGTCGACGCCGGAATTCACCGCACCCAGCAGCGCCTGCAGTCCCATGACCTGGGTCGCCGCGACGGAGGTGCGGATGCCGTTGTACGACCAGTAGCCCAGGCCGATCAGCAGCAGCCCCATCAGCACGGTCGCGGCATTGCGCCAGGTCTCGGTCTCGACCAGGTGCGCGATGATGTTGGGGATCGCGTTCGCCGACGCCTCGGGATCGCCGACGCCGATGTCGAGGATCCGCGGCCTGGCGGAGTTATCCGGAGCGGGTTGCGGGGTCGGGTCCATGCGGCGACAAACGAAGGCGCAGCCGATCAGGCCGCGCGCGCCCGGCGCGAACGCGCGGTGAATGCATTCAGGCCGAGAAGCGTGAACACCACTGTCAATCCGATCACGTTGGTCCAGAACTGGTTGACCACCAGCATGAGTCCGACGATGGAAAGGAGGACTTTCTCCAGTCGTCCAAGCGGCGCAAGGAAAAAACCGGTGAAGGCCGCCGACAATGCCGTGATGCCGACGATGCCACAAAAGGCGGCCGACAGGAACGCGCTCCAGGTGAAGTCGATGAACAGCAGAGCCGGCGTGTAGACGAACATGAAGGGCACCAGCGCCTTGCCCATCGACAGGCGGAACGCGGTCATGCCGGTGCGCATCGGCTCGGAGCCGGCGATGCCCGCCGCGGCATAGGCCGCGAGCGCGACCGGTGGCGTCACGTCGGCCAGCACGCCGTAGTAGAAGACGAAGAAGTGCGTCGCGATCAGCGGCACGTCGAGCGTCGCCAGCGCCGGCGCAGCGATCGAGGCCAGGATGATGTAGGTCGGCGTCGTCGGCACGCCGGTGCCCATCATGATGCAGGCGATGGCGACGAACAGCAGGCCGAAAAAGACCTTGGCGCCCTTGATGGTGACGAAGTCAAACGGGTCGATCGAATGCAGTACGGTGGCGACCGTCGAGGCGAGATCGACCACTGCCCCGGAGAACTTGAAGCCCAGGCCCGACAGGGTCAGCGTGCCGAGGATCAGCCCGACGCAGGCGCAGGCGGCGCCGATGGCCAGCGCATACCTGGCGCCTTCGTCGAGGCCGGCGATCAGCGGCTTCCAGGTGAGCGTCTGACCCTGCAGGCGGTGATTGCCGAAGCGGCGCGCGATCAGCGGAATGTACGAGCAGACGAAGCACAGGACGATGCCCCAGAATGCCGCCAGGAAGGGCGTGTAATCGAGCAACAGCATGGTCACCAGCACGATCAGCGGGAACACCAGGTGCCAGCTGGCGCCGAGGACCGCGGACAGGCGCGGAATCAGATGTGCCTCGACGCCGAGCAGGCGCAGGCGCTTCGCCTCGAAATGCACCATCAGCAGGCAGGCGAAGTAGTGGAACAGCGCCGGCACGATGGCGATCAGCACCAGGGACTTGTACGGCACGCCGAGCAGTTCGGCCATCACGAAGGCCGAGGCGCCCATCACCGGTGGCGTCACCTGGCCGCCGCAGGACGACGAGGCTTCGACAGCACCGGCGAAGCGCGGCGTGAAGCCGTACTTTTTCATCAGCGGGATGGTCAGCGCGCCGGTGGTGACCGCGTTGGCGACCGCGGATCCGGAGATCATGCCGAACAGCCCCGACGACACGACGCAGACTTTGGCGGGCCCGCCGGAAAAGCGGCCCGCGGCGATGGTCGCCAGGTCCATGAACAGGCGACCCAGGCCGGTCATCTGCGCCAGCACGCCGAACAGGACGAAGTGGAACACATAGGTCGCGACCACGCCGACCGCGATGCCGTAGATGCCCTCGGTGCCGACGTAGATGTGGTTGACCACCCGCACCACGGAATAGCCGCGGTGCGCGAGCACGCCGGGCATGTAGCGGCCGAGCAGCGCGTAGAGCAGGCAGGACATGCCGATCAGCGGCAGCAGCGGGCCCATCGTGCGCCGCGACGCCTCCATGACCATGATGATCGCCAGCGCGCCCATCATGTAGTCCTGCGCGATCGGCGAGCCGACCCGGCTGATGAAGATGTCGTCGAAGAACACCAGCAGGTAGAGCGACACGCCGGCCGCGAGCGCCGCCAGCGGCCAGTCGATCCATGACGGCTTGTCGTCGTAGCCGCCGTAGCGCTTCACCGGCAGCGTGATGACGACGATGAAGGCGACCAGCGCGAGGAACGGACCGCCGTTGCCGAGTTCGCCGGACGCGGTCAGCGTCGACACCAGGTCCCAGGCCAGGTAGAGATAGAACGCGCCGAAGGTCAGCGCCCAGCCCCATTCCTTGCCGATGCCCCGCGCGGTGCGCGCCGGCGTCGGCCGCGGGAAGACCAGGAAGATGAGGCCCAGCACCAGTGCCAGGTGGAAGGTGCGGTGCTTGATTTCGTCGAGCAGGCCGAAGCCGGCGGTGTAGATGTGAAAGCTCGACAGCAGTACGGCGAGCGTGGTGACCAGCAATCCCACGGGCCCCGCCAGCCGGCGGAAATTCGACTCGTGGTCGAACTGGCGGATGAGCTTTGCCTGCTGCTCTGCCGAGACCGCCTCGACCGTGTCGGTCAGCGTACCGCCGTGTGGATTCGGTGCCGTCATGCCTTGGCCCTGGCTGCCGTCAGTCGTTGGTGCAGCGGTCGGGCGACGTGCGCAATGCCAGCGCGCGGTCGCCGAAGGCCGCGAGGTCGTGCTCCTGTCCGCCGACGGTCAGCCGCGGCGATTGATCGGCGTGAACGCGCATCACGATGACGTCGAAACGGCGGGCCATGGTGACGACGATCTGCCCGTCGCGACGTTCGAAGCTGCCGCCTGCGTCGGCCTGCGTCGGCAGGCCCGGGCCATGCTGCTCGAAACGGATTTCGGTCTGGACGATGCCTCCGGACTCGATCCGGTACGACTCGACCACCGGCGTCCTGGTGACCGAGTGCACGTAGCCGACGACGAACGCGGGCTCGTCGACCGGGGTGTCGATGTGACCGAGCACCGCGCCATCGGGGTTCGACGCCACCGTCACGCAGGCCGCATGTACCCCGATCGTCGCCAGCAGACCCGAAAGCAGCGTGAGCAGGCGCGCCGCCCCGGGTCGCGGGATCACTTGATCAGGCCCTTTTCGCGATAGTAGCGTTCGGCGCCCGGGTGCAGCGGCACCGAAACCGATTGCAGCGCCGTCTGCAGGGTGATCTCCTTGCCCTTCGGGTGTACCTGGCCGAGCGTGGCGGTGTTCTCGTACAGCGCCTTGGTCACTTCGTAGGCCATCTGGTCGGTGACGCCGTCATGCGTCGCCCACACGGCCATGACGGCAATGGTGTTCACCGGCGCCGTCTGACCCTTGTAGGTGTTCGCCGGCAGCTGCACGCTGGCGTAGTACGGCTGCTTCTTCTTCAGTGCGTCGATTTCCGGCCCGGCGAGCGGGACGATGCGGATGTCGCGTGCATTGGCGAGGTCGGTCACCGACGAAGTCGGCGCACCGGCGGTGATCAAGGACGCGACCAGGTTGCCGTCCTTGATCTTGTCCACCGACTGGGTGAACGACGACAGGTCCTCGCCGATGTCCTTGCGCGTCATGCCGTAGGCTTCGAGCAGGTCGCCCAGCAGCTGCCATTGGCCCGATCCAGGCGAGCCCGAGGAGACCGACTTGCCCTTCAGGTCCTTGACGCTCTGCACATTGGCATTGGCGAGCGTCACCAGCTGCACCTGCTCGGGATAAAGGGCACCCAGCGCGCGCAGGTTCTTGACCGCCTTGCCGTCGAACTGGCCCTTGCCGTTGTACGCGGCATCGAGGATGTCGGCGGCGACGAAGGCACTCTCGATGTCCTTGCGCCCGAGCAGCTGCGCATTGGCGACCGAGGCACCCGCGGTTTCGGCGGTGGCGGAGAGTTTCTTGCCGCCGATGGTCACCTTGTTGGAAATGAGCTGCGCGAGCATGCCGCCCAGCGGATAGTAGGTTCCGCCGGTGCCGCCCGTGGCGATCCCGAAGAAGATGCGGTCCTGCGCGAGCGCGGACACGGAGAATGCGGCGGCGGCGGCGAGCGCCACGGCGGCCTGACGGAAACGAAAAGCCATGGGGAATCTCCTTTTGCGAAACGGGAACCGCGCGACGCCGATGGCGAGCGCAGGCGCACAGTATGCCGAATCCCTTCGTCCGGCGCCAACGCGCCGGGAGCTCAGGACACGGCGCCTGCGCCGTAGCGCCCGGCGAGCAGCCGGCCCTGCGCAAAGCGCGCGTGGCCGTAGGGCGCGATCGGCAGGTCGGTGTCCAGTCCGAGCGCGTGCTGCGCCACCAGCCGGCCGATGATCGGCGAGAGCTTGAAGCCGTGCCCCGAGAATCCATAGGCCACATGCAGCCCGGGGGCGCCGGGCAATTCCCCCAGCACCGGGTTCCAGTCCGGCGTCACGTCGTAGACGCCGGTCCACGAGGCCGCTAGCCCGGCCTCGGCGAAGACCGGAAGTCGATGCGCGACCTGCATGCCGATTTCCGCCACGTAGTCCAGCGACACGTCGGCCTGTTCGGTGTCGGGGCCTTCGATGGTCTCGCCCTCGTTGCCGTCGCCCACCAGCAGCTGCCTGCCGCCGTAGCCGCGCATGTACAGCTTGCCCGGCGATGCCAGGTCCTTGAGTACCGGCATGCGGCGGGTGTAGGGCTCGGGCGCCTCGAGCGTGATCACCGCGTGACGCGAGAACGTCAGCGGCAACTCGACGCCGATCCACGCCGCGAGTTCGCGCGACCAGATGTTCTGCGCGCTTACCACGACACCGGCGCCGATGTTCCCGGCCGTCGTCATCACCCCGGTGACGCGGCCGGTCGCATCGCGCAGCAGACCGGTGACGCTGGTCCCTTCACGCACGGTGGCGCCAAGCCGCCGGGCGTTGCGGGCGAAGGCGGTGAGCGTCAGGTAGGCGTCGGCGTAGCCGGCGTCGGGCTCCCAGCCCACGGCCTCGATGTCGTCGAGCTGCACCATCGGATGGATGCGCCGGGCCTCGTCCGGCGAAATCTCGCGCGCATCGAGTCCGAGTCCGCGCTCCACCGCCAGCGTCTCGCGCAATGCGGCCACGCGCGGACCCGCGCCCGCCACGATCATCAGGCCGCAGCGATTGAATCCCGCATCCGCTTCGGGGTCTTCGAGATAGCCGGAAAAATCGCGGAACACCGCAAGCCCCGCCTGCGCAAGGCGGACATTCTCGGGCACCGAATAGTGGGTGCGCACGATGCACGACGATTGCGCCGTCGTGCCGCTGCCCAGCGCGTCGCGCTCGAGCAGCAGCACGCGCGGGCAGCCGAAGCGCGCGAAGTGATAGGCGATCGAGGTGCCGATCACCCCCCCGCCGATCACGATGGCATCGTAGCGCTCCATGCCGGAAGTTTAGACGATCCGCGCTAGCGATCGTCGACCAGGCGCCTCGCCAATGCCCGGTGCCGCTCCAGCAGCGGTGGCAGCTCGACGGTCTGCAGCGCGCCGTCCCGCACGACGATCCGGCCATGGATGACCGACAGCGCGACACGCGCCGGCGCGCAGAGCACCAGTGCCGCGAGCGGGTCGTGTTCGGCGCCGGCGAAGCCGATGTCGTCGAGCCCAAAGGCGACCACGTCCGCGGCCATGCCCGGGGCGAGGACGCCGATGTCGTCACGGCCGAGCGTGCGTGCGCCGCCGCGGGTCGCAAGTTCGAGCGCCTCGCGCGCGGTCAGCGCCGCGGGTCCGCTGCCGACGCGCTGCAGCAGCAGTGCCTGGCGCGCCTCCGCCAGCAGGTGCGACGCGTCGTTGGATGCCGAGCCGTCCACGCCCAGTCCGACCGGCACGCCGGCGTCGAGCATCCGCCGCACCGGCGCGATGCCGGATCCGAGGCGCATGTTCGACGAAGGGCAATGCGCGACGCCGGTGCCGGTACGGGCGAAGAGCTCGATGCCCGGCGTATCGAGCATCACGCAATGGGCGTGCCAGACCTGTGGCCCGGTCCAGTCGACCTGCTCGGCATACTGCGCCGGCGTGCAGTCGAACCGCTCGCGTGAATAGGCGACGTCGCTTTCGCTCTCCGCGAGGTGGGTGTGCAGGCCGACGCCATAACTGCGCGCCAGCGCAGCGGACTCGCGCATCAGGTCCCGCGACACCGAAAACGGCGAGCAGGGCGCGACGGCAACACGCAGCATCGCGTGGCGATCGAGGTCGTGGTAGGTCTCGATGACGCGGAGGGTGTCGCGCAGGATCGCGTGCTCGTGCTCGACCAGCGAATCGGGAGGCAGTCCGCCCGCGGACTCGCCGACGCTCATCGAACCTCGGCAGGCATGAAAGCGCATCCCGATCGCCACGGCGGCCTCGACCGTGTCGTCGAGCCTGCCGCCGTTGGGATAGAGATAAAGATGATCGCTCGAGGTCGTGCAGCCGGACAGCATGAGCTCGGCCATGGCCACCTGCGCCGAGACATTGAGCATCTCCGGCGTCAGTCGGCTCCACAGCGGATACAGCGTGCGCAGCCAGTCGAACAGACCGGCATCCTGCGCCTGGGGCACGACGCGGGTCAGCGTCTGGAAGAAATGGTGATGCGTGTTGACCAGGCCGGGGAGCAGCACCTTGCCGGCGCAGTCGATTACCTCGTCGGCGGCCGCCGGCAATTCCGCGGTCGGGCCGACGGCCTCGATGACGTGCCCGCGGATGAACACGCCGCCGCCGGCGATCTCCCGGCGGGCTGCATCCATGGTCGCGAGCAGCGTCGCGTTGCGAAGGAGGAGGCTGCGCCCGGCGCTCATGCCCGGAACTGTACCGGAAAGCGGCTGCCGGCGGCCCCGCCCCGGCCCGCCTTCAAACCGGCGGGGCTGTCATGCGCTCTCCGCGCTCGTACACGACATGCGCGCGGCCCACCAGCAGCGCGTCGACCGGGCCGATGCGCTCCAGGTTCTTGGGTTCGTAGGGCAGCACGTGGAGCAGGTAGCGCAGCGCGTTGAGCCGCGCCCGCTTCTTGCAGTCGGACTTGATCACCGTCCACGGCGCGTCGGCCGTGTCGGTATGGACGAACATCGCCTCCTTCGCCTTGGTGTAGTCGTCCCACTTGTCGAGCGAGGCGAGGTCGATCGGCGAGAGCTTCCACCGCTTCAGCGGATGCACCTCGCGCTCACGGAACCGTCGTCGCTGCTCCTCGCGGCTGACCGAGAACCAGTACTTGATCAGATGGATGCCGCTGCGCACGAGGTTGCGCTCGAATTCCGGCGCCTGCCGGGTGAACTCGCGGTACTCGTCCTCGGTGCAGAAGCCCATCACCCGCTCGACGCCGGCCCTGTTGTACCAGGACCGGTCGAACAGCACGATCTCGCCGGCGGTGGGGAGGTGCTGGACGTAGCGCTGGAAATACCATTGCCCGCGCTCGCCTTCGGTCGGCTTCTCCAGCGCGACCACGCGGGCGCCGCGCGGGTTCAGATGCTCCATGAAGCGCTTGATCGTGCCGCCCTTGCCGGCGGCGTCGCGGCCCTCGAACAGCACGATGACGCGCTGCCGGTTTTCCCGGACCCACGACTGGAGCTTGAGCAGTTCGACCTGCAGGCGGTACTTCTGCCGCTCGTAGCTTTTTCGTCCCAGCAGATTCCTGTACGGGTAGCCGCCGCTGCGCCAGTCGTGGGCCAATGCTTCATCGTCGTCGTGTTCCTGCCTGCGCGCCAGGACGTTCTGCTTTTTCAGCAGCGCAAGCGCGAGTTGGCGCGCGTCGACCGGCGAGCGACCGGCGAGGATATCCTCGAGCGCGCTGGTCTCCGCCTCGACCGCTGCCTCGAAACGGTCGACCAGCGTGTGGCGTTCCGCCGCGGCCTCGCTGGTCGTCGGGCCGATGTCGCCGCGCGCAGCCTTGCGCGGTCGGGGGGCCGAGTTGGCGTGCCTGGTCTTGGCGGTCGGTCGTCGTACCGGGGTTGCGCCGGACTTGCGGGAGCCTGCCATGGTGATCTCCTGCGGAATTCGAAACGCTTAGTCTGCCGCAGTGAAGAACGAGGGTGCTTGCGCTGGATCAGAATCGGAGAATGGACGAGCAACAGGGGTGCAGGACGCCGGAGGTACGATGTGCGCGTCCCACCCGCAGTTTCGTCGAACCACGCGACGCCCTATCGGAGTTCAGCGTCGTCCGGCGGTTCACCGGACGACGCTGGAACGAGATAGGGCGTCGCGGATACCAAACAAGAACTACTTCGACGTGGGCAGTTTCCCCACCACGCCCTCGACGTAGTAATCCATCTTGGACAGGTCGGCATCGGTGATGGTCTTGCCGGCGGCGAGCCGTTCCTTGCCGGTGTTGTCCTTCATCGGCCCGGTGAAGGGATTGAGCTTGCCGGCAACCATCTCGGCTTCCGCTTTCATTACCTGCGCCTGCACGTCGGCCGGAACGACCTTGTTGAACGGCGCCAGCTTGATCATGCCGTCCTTGATGCCGCCCCAGACGTTGTCCTGCTTCCACTTGCCGTCGAGCGCGGACTGCGCCACGCGGGTGTAGTAGTCGCCCCAGTGGTGCGTGACCGCGGTCAGCTGCGCGTTGGGTCCGTATTTGGACATGTCCGAGTGGTAGCCGATGGCGTAGACCTTCTTTGCCTCCGCCGCCTGCACGGCGGCGGTCGAGTCGGTATGGTGCGTCACCACGTCGGCATTCTGCGAAATCAGCGTGTTCGCCGCCTCGCTCTCCTTGCCCGGGTCGAACCACGAATTGACCCAGATCACCTTGACCTCGGCCTTCGGGTTGACGCTGCGCATGCCGCGGGTGAAGGCGTTGATGCCCATCACCACCTCGGGGATCGGAAACGCGGCGACGTAGCCGGCCACCCCGGTCTTGGACATCTTGCCCGCAACGATGCCGGCGAGGTAGCGGCCTTCGTAGAAGCGCGCGTTGTAGATGCCGACGTTCTTCGCGGTCTTGTAGCCGGTGGCATGTTCGAAATTGACCTTCGGAAAGGTGCCCGCGACCTTGACCGTCGGATTCATGTAGCCGAACGAGGTCGTGAAAATGAGGTTGTGGCCGGAGGAGGCGAGCTCGCGGATCACCCGCTCGGCGTCCGCGCCCTCGGGCACGCTTTCGACGTACTTGGTCGTGACCTTGGCGCCGAGCGCCTTTTCCATTTCCTTGCGGCCGGTGTCGTGCTGGAAGGTCCAGCCGGCGTCCCCGATCGGGCTGACGTAGACGAAGCCGATCTTCAGCGGCTCGCCGGCCTTGGGTTGCGCGGCGACGGGCAGCGACGCGGCGAGAGTACAGGCGGCAAAGGCCGCGAGTGCCGTTCTGCGGGCGATGCGGATCATTTTCGGATTCTCCTTGGGGCAGGTCGTTGCGGGAGGTGGGGCCGGAGCGGGCAAGCGGCGCATTCTACGCCTTTGCCGCCGTTCAGCCGTCCGGGTGGAAAGGCCGGCCGAGCGATGCCGGGGCGTTGAGCCGGATGGTCACCGCGTCCCGGGAAATGATCGCCAGGACGACGATGGTCGCGACGTAGGGCAGCATCGACAGGTATTGCGCGGGAATCTCGACGCCCAGGCCCTGCGCCTGGAACTGCGCCAGCGTCACGCCGCCGAACAGGTAGGCGCCGGCGAGCACCCGCCACGGCTTCCACGTGGCGAAGACGACCAGAGCCAGCGCGATCCAGCCGCGTCCCGCGGTCATGCCTTCGGCCCACGACGGGTTGTAGGCGAGCGCCAGATAGGCGCCGCCGACGCCGGCGCAGGCGCCGCCGAACATCACCGCGAGATAGCGGATGCGCACCACCGGATAGCCGATGGCGTGCGCCGACTGCGGCGACTCGCCGACCGCGCGGACGATGAGCCCGGCGCGCGTCCGGAACAGGAACCACTGGATCGCGCCGAACAGCAGCAGCGACAGGTAGACCAGCGGATTGTGGCCGAAGAGCAGCGTGCCGAGTACCGGAATGTCGGACAGCACCGGCAGCGTCAGCGGCTTGATCGGCTCGATCACCACGCTGACGTAGTCGAGGCCGATGAACGCGGACAGGCCCACGCCGAACAGCGACAGCGCGAGGCCGGAGGCGACCTGGTTGGCCTGCAGCGTCAGCGTCACCACGGCGAAGATCAGCGACAGTGACGCGCCGGCGGCCATGCCGGCGACCACGCCCAGCCATGGCGACTTGGTGGTCGCGGCGACGATGAATGAAACCACCGCCCCGACCAGCATCATCCCTTCGACGCCCAGGTTCAGCACGCCGGATTTTTCGGTGACGAGCTCGCCCAGCGCGGCGAACACCAGAGGCGTGCCCGCGGCCAGCGTCAGGACCAGCAGCTGGGTTGCGTGATCCATCAGGCGGTCCTCGCCAGCGCCGGGCTGCGCACCACGCGCAGCCGGTAGTGGATGAACACGTCGGCGGCGAGCAGGAAGAACAGCAGCGTCCCCTGGAACAGGCCGGTGACCGCCGCCGGCAACCCGAGATGCACCTGCGCCGCCTCGCCACCCAGGTAGAGCAGCGACATCAGCAGGCTGGCGAACAGGATGCCCAGCGGATGCAGGCGTCCGACGAAGGCGACGATGATGGCGGCGAAGCCGTAGCCCGGGGAGATCGACGGCAGCAGCTGGCCGATCGGCCCGGCGACCTCGCCTACGCCGGCCAGCCCGGCGCAGGCGCCGCCGATGAGCATGCCCAGCCATACGGTGCGGCCGGCCGAGATGCCCGCGTAGTTGGCCGCGGCGGGCGCCAGGCCGGCGACGCGCATCTGGTAGCCGACCAGGCTCCTGCGCATGAACAGCCAGCCCAGCGCCACGACCGCCAGCGCGATCAGCACGCTGACGTTGAGTCGCGTCTCGGCGACGAGGTTGGGCAGCATCGCGCCCTCGCCGAACAGCTTCGACTGCGGAAAATTGAAGCCCTCCGGATCGCGCCAGGCATCGTGGACGAGCAGCGACAAGACCAATGCGGCGACGTAGACGAGCATCAGCGAAACGAGGATCTCGTTGGCATTGAAGCGCGTGCGCAGAAACGCCGGGATCGCCGCCCACAGCATGCCGCCGGCCATGCCCGCGACCAGCATGGCGGGGAGCAGCCACGCCGATTCGACTGCCGTGAAAGGCGAGCGCGACACCGCCGCCGAAGATCGCGCCCATCGTGAGCTGGCCTTCGGCGCCGATGTTCCAGACATTGGCGCGATAGCCGATCGCCAGCCCGACCGCACAGAGCATGATCGGGCTCGCCTTGAGCAGCAGTTCGCCGACGTCGTAGAGCGTGTCGACCGGCTCGATGAAGAACGCGTGCAGCGCGTGCCAGGGGTTCCTGCCCATCAGCGAAAAAAGCACGAACCCGATCACCAGTACCGCGGCGGTCGCCACCACCGGCGAGCCCCACTGCGCGAGACGCGAAGGCTCGGGCCGGGCTTCGAGGCGCAGCCGGATCATGCGCGCGGCGCCGGCATGACGCGGACGAGGCGGTGGTGCGCGACTTCCGCAGGGCTGGGCAGTCGTCGACTCACTTGATCACGCCTGCGGGAGAGAAGGGTTGGTGCGCCTCGACGCCGGCCTGGATGAAGGCGCCGGACATCAGCAGGCCGATTTCCTCGGCATCCGTCTCGCCGACGGGCTTGGCCTCGGACAGTCGCCCGCGGGCGATCACCGCCAGCCGGTCGCAGATCTCGAACAGTTCATCGAGTTCCTCCGAGACGACCAGAATCGCCACGCCATCGTCGCGCAGATCGAGGAGCGCCTGGCGGATCTGCGCTGCCGCGCCGACGTCCACGCCCCAGGTGGGCTGCGCGGCGATCATCACCTTCGGCCTTTGCCGGATCTCCCGGCCGACGATGTACTTCTGCAGGTTGCCGCCGGACAGGCTGCGCGCCGGCGCCTGCGGGCCGCCGGCCTTGACGGCGTAGGCGCGGATGGTCTCGGCGGCCCAGGCGCGGACCTCCGCCGCACGCACGAAGCCGCGCGTGACCATGCCCTCGCGATGCGCGGTGAGAAGCGCGTTCTCGGCCAGCGACATCTCGGGAACGGCGCCCCGTCCCAGCCGCTCCTCGGGAACGAACGCAAGACCCAGCGCACGTCGCGCGCCGGCGTCGAGCTCGCCGGCCGCGCGGCCCAGCAGCATGATGCGCCCGGCGTCGGCGATGCGCCGCTCTCCGGACAGCGCGGCCAGCAACTCCTTCTGGCCGTTGCCGGACACGCCGGCGATGCCGACGATTTCGCCGGCGCGCACGCTGAGGCTGATGTTCGCCAGCGCGGTGCCGAACGGATCGTCGGCAGGCAAGGACAGGTCGCGAACCACCAGCGCGTCCTCGCCGGCATTGCCCTCGCGATGTTCGGGGTGCGGCAGGTCGCCGCCGATCATCATGCGCGCCAGCGACGACGACGACTCGCGCCGCGGGTCGCAGGTGCCGGTGACGCGGCCCGCGCGCAGAACCGTCGCCTTGTGGCACAGCGCGCGGATCTCGTCGAGCTTGTGGCTGATGTAGAGGATGCTGCAGCCCTCGTGCGCCAGCCGTCGCAGCGTCTCGAACAGCTTTTCCACCGCCTGCGGCGTCAGAACCGAGGTCGGCTCGTCCATGATCAGCAGTCGGGGATCCTGCAGCAGGCAGCGGACGATCTCCACACGCTGGCGCTCGCCGACCGACATGGTGTGGACATGGCGGTCCGGGTCAAGCGGCAGCCCATACTTTGCCGACACCTCGCGGATGCGCGCAGGCAGTTCGTCGCCGTCGCGCGCGCCCTCCAGCGCCAGCGCAATGTTGTCGGCGACCGTCAGCGTCTCGAACAGCGAGAAATGCTGGAACACCATGCCGATGCCCAGCCGCCGCGCCTGCGCCGGATTGCCGATGGCGACCGGCGCACCCTCCCAGGCGATCCTGCCGGCGTCGGGCTTGACGACGCCGTAGATGATTTTCATCAGCGTCGACTTGCCGGCGCCGTTTTCACCCAGCACCGCGTGGATCTCGCCCGGGAGCACCGTCAGGGCGATGCCTTCGTTGGCGACCACCGACGGATAGATCTTGGTGATGCCGGTGAGTTGGAGGCGCGGCGTCATGAGCGGGCTCAGCGGCGGATTCCCGATTGCGGTTCCAGCGACGGACGGCCGGCGAGCGCGTCGCCGCGGGCCGCGCTTTCGCGTCGCGCGAGGATTTCGGCGGCCACCGCGACGGCGATGACGCCCGGTTCCTTGCCGCGCAGCGGGAACGGCCCTGACGCGCCGATCGGGCAGACGACGCGGGCCATGCGTTCGGACCGGTCGCCGCGCGCGGCCAGGCGCTTCTCGAACTGGTTGCGCTTGGCCTTCGAGCCGATCAGTCCCAGATACTGCCAGTCGTCGCGTGCCAGCGCCGCCTCGACCAGCGAAAAATCCAGCGCGTGGCTGTGCGTCATCACCACGACACAGGCGCCGCGTGGCGCCTGCGCGAGTTCATCCTCCGGCGCATCGGTCACGACGATCCTGGCGTTGGGCGGCACGGCGGCAGGAAAATCTCCGGCGCGGCCGTCGATCCAGCGCACCCGCGCGGGCAGCGTTCCCAGCACCTGGACCAGAGCGCGTCCGACGTGGCCGTTGCCGAACACCAGCACGGCAAAGGCCGCGGGAAGGACGACCTGGACGAGCAGCGTCGCGCGGCCATCGTGCGCCGATTCGATCAGTGTCGCGCCGCCGTTCCGCGCCTGTACCCGTGTACGTGCGGCGGCAATGGCCAGCGAGTCCAGCGCCGCGTTGCCCAGCGTGCCCGACACGTCGTCCATGGTGACCAGCAGCGGCAGGCCCGATCCCGCGCCGCCGCCGATGCGCTCGACGCGCGCAAAGGGCACCTGCGCGCGCAGGCAGGCCTGCGCCGTCTCGACCCACTCGCGACCCGCGCCATCGACCAGCGAAAACACCAGCGTCGCGACGCCGCCGCAGCATTGCCCGAGTCGGGCCGCCAGCGGAAAGCGGACGGCCCAGGGTGCGGCCGGGTCGCGATTCACCAGCGCGTCGCGGGCGATGCGAATCGCCTCGAACTCCAGGTGGCCGCCGCCGATGGTTCCGGCGACGGTATCGCGCACCGACCAGCATGGTCGTACCGGCCTCGCGCGGCACCGACCCCGAAGTCCGCGCGATGGTCACCACCACGGCGCGTTCGTTGCGGGCAACGCAGCCGCCGAGCGCGTCGACCCACTCAGCCATTGGCGGAGCTCCGCCGACGGATATCGCCCACCGCGGCGAGGATGCGTTCGTCGGTCGCCGGCGCGTCGAGGCGCGGCGAAAGCGCATGGTCGGCGACGCTGGCCACCGCGTCGCGCAGCGCGTGGAATCCGGCCAACGCCAGCATCAACGGCGGTTCGCCGACGGCCTTGGAGCGGTGAACGGTGTCCTCGCGATTGGGCCGGTCGAAGAAATCCACGCGAAAACGCGCGGGCACGTCGTGCACGGTCGGGATCTTGTACGTCGACGGCGCATGCGTCTTCAACTCACCGTTGTCGTTCCACCACAGCTCTTCCTGCGCCAGCCAGCCCCAGCCCTGGACGAAGCCGCCCTCGATCTGTCCGCGGTCGATCGCCGGATTGAGCGAGGTGCCGGCGTCGTGCAGGATGTCGACCGCCAGCAGCCGGTGCTCGCCGGTCAGCGTGTCGATCGCCACTTCGGCGACCGCGGCGCCGTAGGCGTAGTAGAAGAATGGCCGGCCGGACAGCGTCTTGCGATCGTAGTGGATCTTCGGGGTCGCGTAGAAGCCGGTCGCGGAGAGCTGCACCCGCGCCATGTAGGCCATGCGCGCGAGTTCGGCGAAGGACAGCGTCCGGGCGCCGGCGACGACGATGCCGCCGCGGAACTCGACGCTCTGCGGATCGCAGTCGAACTTGCGTGCGGCGAACGCGACCAGGCGCTCGCGCAGCGTGCGCGCGGCGTTGCGCGCGGCCATGCCGTTCAGGTCGCTGCCGGACGATGCGGCGGTCGGCGACGCGTTGGGAACCTTGCTGGTGTCCGAGGCCGACACGCGCACCGTCGCCAGCGGCACGGAAAGTTCCTGCGCGACGACCTGCGCCACCTTGGTGAACAGTCCCTGGCCCATCTCGGTGCCGCCGTGGTTGAGCAGCAGCGTGCCGTCGTCGTACAGGTGCAGCAGCGCGCCGGCCTGGTTGTAGTGCGTCGCGGTGAACGAGATGCCGAACTTGACCGGGGTCAGCGCGATGCCGCGCCTGATCACCGGGCTAGTCGCGTTCCAGCGCACGATCTCGGCGCGGCGGGCGCGGTATCCGGAGGTCTTCTCGAGCTGCGCGACGATCTCTGGGGCGATGTTGTCCTCGATGGTCATGCCGAACGGCGTGACGTTGCGCGTCGTGGTGCCGTACAGGTTGGCGATGCGCACGTCGAGCGGGTCGCGGCCGAGCGCGCGCGCGACCTCGTCCATCACCTGCTCGATGGCGAACATGCCCTGCGGACCGCCGAAGCCGCGGAACGCGGTATCCGACACCGTATTGGTCCTGCAGCGATAGCTGTGCAGCGCCACGTCGGGAAGCCAGTAGGCGTTGTCGGCGTGGAACACCGCGCGGTCGTTCACCGGTCCCGACAGGTCGGCGGAGAATCCGCAGCGGGATGCAAGGACCAGATCGAGTCCGAGGATGTGGCCCTCGTCGTCGAAGCCCACGTCGTAGGTGTAGGAGAACGCATGGCGCTTGCCGGTCGAGCGCATGTCGTCGTCGCGGTCGAGGCGCAGCTTGGCCGCGCGACCGGTCCTGCGGGCGATGATCGCCGCAACGCATGCAAACAGCGACATCTGCGTTTCCTTGCCGCCGAAGCCGCCGCCCATCCGGCGGCATTCGACCACGACATCGTGCGCGGCGATGCCCAGAGCGCGCGCGACCATGTGCTGGACCTCGCCCGGATGCTGGGTGGACGTGAAGATCTGCACGCCGCCGTGCTCGCGCGGGATCGCGACGGCGATCTGGCCCTCGAGATAGAAGTGGTCCTGCCCGCCCGAGCGCACCGCGCCCTGCAGCCGGCGCGGCGCGCGGGCCAGCGCGGCGGCGGCATCGCCGCGTGTGACGTGCACGGGCGGCAGCACCCAGGACTGCGCGGCCAGCGCTTCGTCGATGGTCAGGATCGCCGGCAGCGGCTGGAGATCGAAGCGGGCGAGCTTCGCCGCGCGCCGCGCCGCGACGACGTCGGTCGCGGCCACGGCGAACACCGGCTGGCCCACGAACTCGACCACGTCGCGGGCCAGGATCGGATCGTCGTGCGCGATCGGGCCGACGTCGTTGACGCCGGGGATGTCGGCCGCCGTGATGACGTCGACGACACCCGGCGCGGCGCGCACGGTCGCCAGGTCGAGCCCCCTGAGCCGGCCGTGCGCGATCGGGCTCGCGCCCAGCGCAATGTGCAGCGTGCCACGCGGCTCCGGCAGGTCGTCGGTGTAGCGCGCCGTGCCGGCAACGTGCATTTCCGCCGAATCGTGCGGCGCCGGGGTGCCGGCGACGCCGGCTGACGGAAGAAGATGCGGCGCGTTCATCGGCTCGCGGCAGCGCCGGCGGCGACCTGCTCGATGCGCGTCGGATACGCGACGCCGGCTGTCTCCAGCCGGAAGCGGCGGAGCAGGTTGGCGAGTACCTCGCGGCGATACGCGGCCGACGCGCGCATGTCGCCGATGGGCGTGAATTCGCCGGCGAGCGTGCCCATGGCCGCGGCCGCCGTCGCGTCGTCCCAGGTCCGGCCGACGAGCGCGGCTTCGGTCGCCGTGGCGCGCACCGGCGTCGCCGCCACGCCGCCGCAACCGATGCGCGCCGACTCGATGCGCCCGTCGTCCACCACCAGTGCGAAGCAGGCGAACACCGCCGAGATGTCCTGGTCGTAGCGCTTGCTGATCTTGTAGGCGCGCAGCAACAGCCGTGGCACCCGCCGCGGTATTCGCAGCCCGACGATGAATTCGCCCGGCTGCAACGCGGTCTTCTGGTAGCCGACGTAGAGCGCCTCGACCGGCAATTCGCGCGTCGTCGTGCCGCGCCGCAGAACCGCGGTGGCGGCGAGCGCCATCAGCACCGGCATCGAATCACCGATCGGCGAACCGTTGGCGACGTTGCCGCCCAGCGTGGCACTGTTGCGGATCGGCACCGAGGCGAAGCGTGCCCAGGCTTCGGCCAGTTCCGGCCATTCGCCCTCGAGCGCGGCGAAGGCGTCGGCGAGCGTCGCGGCGGCGCCGATGTCCAGATGCGTGGCGGTCGCGCGGATTTTCCGGAGCTCGGTCACGTCCATCGTGCAGACGATGTCGCCGACGTCGCGGTGCTGCTTGGTGATCCACAGGCCGACGTCGGTGGCGCCGGCGACGATGCGCGCGCCGGGCTGCTCGACCAGGATGGCGGCGAGTTCGTCGACGGTGGAGGGCGACTGCCAGCGTCGACCCTGCGCCGCGTAGTCGACGCCTCCGCGGGCGCGAGTTCGGCGATCTGCGCGAGAAGCCGCGACTCGGCGGCGTCGTCACGGCAACCGTCGGCGGCGATGCCCGCCCGCCAGCCGGCCGTCGCCGACGAGGGGCCGAGGTCGTACATCGCCAGCGCCGCATCGACGATCGGCCGATATCCGGTGCAGCGGCACAGGTTGCCCGACAGCGCGTTCTCGATCCGTGCGCGATCCGGGCGATGGGCATTCTTGTAAAGGCCGAACAGGCTCATCGCGAATCCCGGCGTGCAGAAGCCGCATTGCGAGCCATGGCAGTCGACCAGCGCGCGCTGCGCCGGATGCGGCGTTCCGTCCTCCGCGCACAGCGACTCGACGGTGAACACCGCGCGGCCGGCCACGGAGGGCAGCAGCCGGATGCAGGCGTTGACCGGCCTCCAGGCCAGACGCCGTCCGTCGTCGGCCGGCTCGGCCAGCACGACCGTGCATGCGCCGCAGTCGCCTTCGGCGCAGCCTTCCTTGGTGCCGGTGAGACCGCGGTGTTCGCGCAGGTAGTCGAGCAGCGTCGTTTGCGGCGCGACACCCGGACGCGGCCACGCGCTCGCCGTTGAGCAGGAAACGGATCGTCGCGCGGGCCGATGTCTCGGGGAGAGTCGTCATGGGTTTCTGTCGAGCGCCGGAACCGCTGCGCCCCGGCGAGCCGCCATCCTCGCCCCGGTATCGGGCAATGTCAAAGGACGGGCCCGTCCGCGCCGGAATTGGAGAGACCGGGACTTTGCCGTTATGATGACACTCCGCTCGACCAGCCCGAGTGCAGCCTGCCGGGCCGCGTACCGCATGCCGGAGAACCCCATGTTTCAGCTCGACTCGCACCCGTCCGGCCGCCATTTCCTGCAGATTCCAGGGCCGACCAACGTCCCGGATCGTGTGCTGCTGGCGATGGGCAGGCCGACCATCGATCATCGCGGACCGGAGTTCGCCCGCCTGACGCTGGAGATCCTCGATGGCCTGAAGCCGGTATTCCAGACCGCGGGTCCCATCGTCATCTATCCGGCCTCGGGCACGGGCGCCTGGGAGGCCGCGCTGGTCAATACGCTGTCACCGGGCGACCGCGTGCTGATGTTCGAGACCGGCCAGTTCGCGACGCTGTGGCGGGCGCTGGCCGAGAAGCTCGGCCTGGTGGTGGAGTTCATCCCCGGCGACTGGCGCAGCGGCGTCGATCCGGCCGTCGTCGAGGCCAAGCTGGCCGAGGATCGCGCACACGCGTTCAGGGCGGTGCTCGTCGTGCACAACGAGACGTCGACCGGCGTCACCTCGAACATCGCGGCGGTCCGGCAGGCGATCGACCGTGCCGGTCATCCGGCGCTGTTGATGGTCGACACCATCTCGTCGCTGGGCTCGATCGATTACCGCCATGCCGAATGGGGCGTGGACGTGACGGTGGCCGGGTCGCAGAAGGGACTCATGCTGCCGCCGGGCCTTTCATTCAACGCGGTCAGCGACAAGGCGCTCGCCGCCAGCAAGCAGGCGCGGCTGCCGCGCGCCTATTGGCGCTGGGACGAAATCATCGCCGCCAATCGCCAGGGTTTCTTCCCGTCGACGCCGGCCACCAACCTGCTCTACGGCCTGCACGAGGCGCTGGCGATGCTGCGCGAGGAAGGACTGCCGGCGGTGTTCGCGCGTCACCAGCGCCACGCCGAGGCGACGCGGCGCGCGGTGCGCGCGTGGGGCCTCGAGGTGCTGTGCCGCAATCCCGACGAATACAGCGGGGCGCTCACCGCCGTGCTGATGCCCGATGGTCACGACGCCGATGCGTTCCGGCGCGAGGTGCTGGCGCGCTTCGACATGTCGCTGGGCACGGGACTGGGCAAGCTCGCCGGCCGCGTGTTCCGCATCGGCCACCTGGGCTACTTCAACGACTTGATGCTGTGCGGAACGCTGTGCGGCGTCGAAATGGGCCTCGCGCTGCGCGAGGTTCCACACATCAGGAACGGCGTCGGAGAGGCGCTGGCCTACCTGCGGGAAAGCGGCGCGACGACCGCGACGACGGCGCACAAGCGCGCCGCCTGACCGCCCGCATCATTGAAATCAGCCACGGAGGAAACCCCATGAAGACCTGCAATTCACCCGCCCGACGCCTGATTGCGCTGCGCATGGTCGCGGCCGCCGCCTGCGGCGCGCTGCTGTTCGCTGCCGGTCCCGTGCTGGCGCAGACCGAGATCAAGCTGGGCCACGTCGGCGAACCCGGCTCGCTGTTCCAGAAGAGTGCCGACGAATTCGCCAGGCGCGCCAACGCCAAGCTCGGCAGCAAGGCCAAGGTCGTCGTCTACGGGTCGAGCCAGCTCGGTGGCGACGCTGAGATGCTGCAGAAGCTCAAGCTCGGCACGCTGGATCTGGCGTTGCCGTCGACGGTGATGAGTTCGCAGGTGGACCTCTTCGGCGTGTTCGAGATGCCGTACATCGTCAAGGACCGCGCGCACATGGGTCGCATCGAGAAGGAGATCTTCTGGGCCAAGCTGGCACCCGAGGCCGAGAAGAAGGGGCTGCAGGTGGTCGCGGTGTGGGAGAACGGCGTGCGGCACATCACCAACAACAAGCGACCGATCAACTCGCCGGCCGACCTGGCCGGCATCAAGCTGCGCGTTCCGGCCGGCAAGTGGCGGGTCAAGATGTTCCAGGCCTACGGCGCCAATCCCAGCCCGATGAAGTTCTCGGAGCTGTTCACGGCACTGCAGACCGGCGTGATGGACGGACAGGAGAATCCGTTCACTCAGATCTACTCGGCCAAGCTGCAGGAAGTCCAGAAGTTCCTGTCGCTGTCCGGACACGTCTACACGCCGGCGTACCTGACGGTGGGCAAGACCAAATGGGCAACGCTGCCTCCGGACGTGCGCAAGATCCTCGAGGACACCGCAAAGGAGACGCAGGCCTTTGTGTACGCGGAGGCCGCCAAGGACGAGACCGAATTGCTCGGCAAGCTCAAGCAGGCCGGCATGCAGGTGAACGAGGTCGACAAGAATGCGTTCATAGCCGCCAGCAAGCCGATCTACGAGGAATTCGGCAAGGAAGTACCGGGTGCGAAGGACGTGATCGACCGCGCGGTCGCGCTCGGGAAGTAGCCGGGTGGCAGGCGGGGAAGACGGCGCGGCTTCGGCCGCGCCGATGACTGCAACGCTGCGCCGTTTTCGCGGGCGCTACGGCCATCTGCTCGAATGGGTGGTCGGCGGCCTGATGATCGTGCTGTTCGTCGAGGTCACCGCCGGGGTCGTGTTCCGCGCACTCGGCCATTCGCTGATCTGGTACGACGAGGTCGCGTCGGTGCTGCTCGCCTGGCTCACCTACTACGGGTCGGCGCTGGCGTCGGTGAAGCGCGCGCATATCGGCTGCCCCGAACTGGTCGACGCGCTGCCATGGCGCGCGCGCCGGAGCATCAATATCTTCGCGCAGCTGGTGGTGATCGCCTTCTTTGCCATCCTCGGCATCGTGGGCGTGTCGAACATGCCAATGCTGTCCGGCGACTCGATGGTGAGCCTCCCCTGGATCCCGATGAACATCGTCCAGTCGGTGATTCCGGTTTCGGCCGCGCTGATCGTGATCGCGGAATTCACCCATCTCCTCGACCTTCTCATCGCCAGCGGGCCGCCCGACGCCCGTGGCGACGGTGCGCTTGCCGATGGCCTGCACTGATTTGGGGACGCCGCCGCGATGACCATCATGCTGGGCCTTTTCGCGGCGGTGCTCGGGCTGGTGCTGCTCAACGTGCCCATCGCCGTGGCGCTGGGCGTGGTGGCGCTCGTCGCCATGGTGAGCACGCACGGCGTCGCCATCCTGCCCAATCTGTCCGTCGTCGCCTACAACGGCGCGACCAGTTTTCCGTTGCTGGCCATTCCGCTGTTCATCCTGGCCGGCGCGATCATGAACGCATCGGGCATCTCGCGCCGGCTGATCGCCTTTGCCTCCGCGGTGTTCGGCTGGATCCGCGGCGGGCTCGCGCATGTGTCGATCGGTTCGTCGCTGTTCTTCGCCGAGATCTCCGGGTCGGCGGTCGCCGACGTGGCGGCGCTCGGCTCGATCCTGATCCCCGGCATGAAGGCCAAAGGCTATCCGGCGCCGTTCGCCGCGGCGGTGATGTCGTCGTCGGCGACGCTGGCGGTGATCATTCCGCCATCGATTCCGATGATCCTCTATGCGGTGATGGCCGAGACCTCGGTGGTGCAGCTGTTCGTGGCCGGCATCGTCCCCGGAATCATCGGCGGCTTCGGCCTGATGGCGATGGCCTACGCCTTTGCGCGTCGCTACAACCTGCCGCGCGAGGATGCGTTCTCCTGGAAGCGTGTCGGAACGACTGCGCGCGAGGCGCTCTGGGCCTTCCTGCTGCCGATCATCATCCTCGGCGGCATCTTCGGCGGCGTGGTCACCGCGACCGAGGGGGCGGCGCTCGCCGTGGTCGCGGCGCTGTTCATCGGGCTGGTGATCTACCGCGAACTCGACCTTGCCCATCTGCGCCAGGCCGTGCTCGAGGGCGGCGTGCAGACGGCGGTGGTCATGCTGCTGGTTGCGACCAGCGCGCTGCTCGGCACCTACCTGACCGAGGTGCAGGCGCCGCAGGCGCTGGCGCGCGGGGTCTCCGAGCTGACCAGCAACAAGTGGGTGGTGCTGGCGCTGCTCAATCTCCTGTTCCTCCTGTTGGGCATGTTCCTGCATTCGGCCGCGGCCATCATCCTGGTCGTCCCGGTGGTGATGCCGCTGGTCAAGGCGGCGGGGATCGATCCCGTGCATTTCGGCCTGATCGTGACCATCAATCTCGGCATCGGCCAGCAGACGCCGCCGGTGGCGAGCGTACTGATGGTCGCCAGTTCCATCGCCAGGGAGTCGGTCTGGGCGGTCTCGCGCATCAATTTCTGGTTCATCCTGGTCCTGGTCGCCGTGCTGCTGCTGGTCACCTACGTGCCGGTGACCGGGCTTGGCCTGGTGAACCTCTTCTACCGCTGAGCGCGCCGCGCGGGGTGCCTGTCATGGCCGATCTCATCTCGGTGAACCTTGAAGGACCGATTGCCACCGTCACGCTGAACCGGCCCGACAAGCTCAATGCAATGACCAAGCCGATGTGGCGGTCGCTGGGCGAGCGCATCGGCGAGCTCTCGGCCGACGACGATCTGCGCTGCATCATCGTCCGCGGCGCAGGCGAAAAGGCGTTCTCGCCCGGCAACGACATCGCCGAGTTCGCCACCGAACGCGCCGACAAGGCGCAGGCGATCGACTACGGCAAGGTCATGCACGCGACCGCCGACGCCTTGGTCGCCTGCCGGCATCCGCTGGTCGCGCAGATCCACGGCATCTGCGTCGGCGGCGGGCTGGAGATCGCGGCGCTCTGCGACCTGCGCATCTGCGGCGAGTCGAGCCGCTTCGGCGCGCCGATCAAGAACCTGGGGCTGGTGATGGCCTATGCCGAAATGGCGCCGCTGGTGCGCGTCGTCGGAACGACGGTTGCGCTGGAGATCCTGCTCGAAGGCCGCATCTTCGATGCCGCCGAGGCGAAGGAAAAGGGCCTGGTCAACCGCGTGGTTCCCGACGCCCTGGTGGCGGCCGAAGCCATGGCCACGGCGCAGCGCATCGCCGACGGCGCGCCGCTGGCGGCGCGCTGGCACAAGCGCTTCGCGCGGCGCCTCGCCGACCCGCGTCCGCTGACGCCGGCGGAGACCGACGAGTGCTTCGATTGCTTCGACACCGAGGACTTCCGCATCGGCTACGCGGCATTCCTCGCCAAGCAGAAACCGCGCTTCACCGGCCGATGAACGCAGCTTCGCACACCGGGCCGCTGGCAGGCATGCGCGTGCTGGAACTGGCACAGATCATGGCTGGCCCGACCTGCGGCGTGATGCTCGCCGACCTCGGTGCCGACGTCATCAAGGTCGAGAAGCTGCCCGGTGGCGACGACACGCGCAGCTACAGCGAGCCGCGCATCAACGGCGTGTCTGCGCCCTTCCTGATGATGAACCGCAACAAGCGGGGCATCGCGCTGGATCTCAAGCAGTCACCGGGTCGCGAAATCCTGCTGCGCCTCGTCCGTGGCGCCGACGCGCTGGTGGAGAATTTCCGGCGCGATACGCTGGCGAAACTCGGCCTTCCCTACGAGGTGCTGGCCGCCGAAAACCCTGCGCTGATCTACTGCTCGGTCACCGGCTTCGGCCGCGACGGGCCGCTGGCCGGGGACGGCGGCTTCGATCTGGTCGCGCAGGGATTCGCCGGGCTGATGTCGATCACCGGCGAAGCGGGCGGCCCGCCGGTGAAGAACGGCAATCCGGTGTCCGACATCAATGCCGGCATCCTCGCCGCGCTCGGCGTGGCCGCCGCCTATGCACATCGGCTGAAGACCGGGCAGGGCCAGATCGTCGACACCTCGCTGATGGAGGCCGCGCTGCAGCAGACCTACTGGCACGCGTCCAGCTATTTCGCGACGGGCAGGTCGCCGGCTCCGCTCGGGTCGGCGCATATCCTGACCGCGCCCTACCAGGCGTTCACCGCCAGCGACGGCTACATCAACATCGGTGGCGCCAACCAGTCCAACTGGGCCCGGCTCACCGAGGTGCTCGGCCACCCGGAATGGCGCGACGACCCGCGCTTCGCGGTGAACGCCGCACGGATGGAAAATCGCGAAGCGCTGGTGAGCCTCATGAATGCGGTGCTGGTCAGGCGGACTCGTGCGCAATGGCTCGAGGCGCTCGCCGCCGCCGGTGTTCCCGCCGGGCCGGTGCACGCCCTCGGCGAAGCGCTGACCCACCCGCAGACGCTGGCGCGCGGCATGGTCGTCGATCTGGTGCATCCGGAGGCGGGCGCGACCAGGGCGATCGGTTGCCCGGTACATTTCTCCGCGACGCCGGCGCGCGTGGACCGCCCGGCGCCGCTGCTCGGCCAGCATACGCGGGAGCTGCTGCGCGAGTGCGACTACAGCGATGCGCAGATCGACGCCTTCGTCGCTGCGGGGGTGGTCGCGGAGAGTCAGTCACGATCGACAGGCTGAGCGTCCGCGCGGCCATGAATCCCCGGCGACTACCCGCCAGGTCGGCGTTTCGACCAGGCCGTCGGAGCGAAGCAAGTGCCCGGTCGGGTCAATATTGAAACGCCGTTCCAAAATGATATAGTGTTTCATATTTGTTCGTCCTGAACGCAGCATGCAGCCCGACATCGTTTTCGTCATCACCGACCAGCAGCGCTACGACACCGTACGCGCGTTCGGCTATCCGCATATCGACACGCCGAACCTGGACCGGCTGGCGAACGAAGGGACATGGTTCTCGCGCTGCTACGTCACCGGCGCGTCCTGCGTCCCTTCGCGGGCAAGCCTTTTCAACGGGCTGTATCCCCACACGCTCGGGGTCCTCGACAATGCCGCGAGCTGGCGACACACCTGGGTCGAGCAGCTTGCCGCAGCGGGCTATCGCTGCGCCTCCATCGGCAAGATGCATACGCAGCCGATGGACGCGCCGGCCGGATTCGACACGCGAACGGTCGTGGAGAACAAGGACCGCTCGATGGCCAGACGTGGGCGCGATTTCGTCGATGCCTGGGACCGGGCGCTTGCCGCCGCGGGCGAGGTCAAACCGGGGCTGCCGACCTATCGCCTGCTTCCCGATTACCGCGACCGCCTCGGCGCCTACGACTGGACGCTGCCGGAGGCGTTGCACTCCGACACGTTCGTGGGCCGGGCTGCGGTCGACTGGGTCGAGCGGAACGCGGCCAACCCGGGACCGTTTTTTCTGCAGGTGGGCTTTCCCGGGCCGCACCCGCCTTACGACCCGCCGCGGCGATGGTCGCAGCCCTATCTCGACCGGGCGTTGCCCATCCGGCCGCTCCGGGACGCGGACCTCGACAGCCAGCCGCCGCCCTTCGCGGCGTTGCGGCAGAAGCACGTCGACGGCGACCACGACGCCGTGCCGCACGTCGTTCGCGCAAGCGCCGCGGCGCGCCATCGCCAGCGTGCCCACTACCTCGGCAACGTATCGCTCATCGATCACGAAGTCGGCCGCATCCTCGCCGCGCTGGAGGCTGCCGGACGACTCGATTCGACGATCGTCGTCGTCACCTCCGATCATGGCGACTGCCTCGGCGACCATGGCCACAGCCAGAAATGGACCATGTACGAGGAAGCGGTGCGCGTTCCGCTCATCGTCTGGTCCCCGCAGGTTCTTGCCGCCCGGGGCGAGGTCGACGCGCTGGTGCAGCTTTTCGACATCGCGCCGACGCTGCTTGTCCTCGCGGGGCTGGAGCCGCCATCTTGGTGGGAGGCTGTCTCGCTGGCTCCCGCGCTGCGGGGCGAGTCGTTTGCCGGGCGTCGTACGGTGTACTGCGAGCAGGGCCGCGATGTGGTGTTCCAGTTCGCCGATTTCGTCACCATGCTGCGTACGCAGCAATGGAAGCTGGTGCATTTCCTTGGCGAGGATTTCGGCCAGCTGTTCGACCTTGCCGACGATCCAGACGAGGAGCGCAACCGCTGGGCGGACGCGTCGTGCCGTGCTATCCGCGACGAACTCGTCGCGGCGATGCACGACTGGCGCATGCGCAGCGCCTACGAGACCCGTGCCTGGACCGACGCATTCCGATGAACCCGCAACGTGCCTCGAATGACGGAGGAAGACCATGTCCATGACCCGCGCCCTTTCGCATTTCACCGCATCCGTGGCACTGCTGGCCCTCGCGTCGTTCGCCGGGGCGCAGACCACGCGCATCGTCGTCGGCGGACCCGCCGGCGGCAACACCGACATCGCCGCCCGCATCGTCGCGGACAAGCTCTCGCAGGCGCTGGGCACGAGCGTGATCGTCGAGAACAAGCCCGGGGCGGGCGGCACGCTCGCCGCCGAGGCCGTCCGAAACGCGAAGCCCGACGGCACGACCATCGGCTTGGTGACGCTCTCCAACTCGGCCAACGAAACTCTCCAGGCGAAGAAGTCCTTCAGCCTGATCGCCGACCTGGACACGGTCGGCCTCTACGCCTGGCTGACCAATGTCCTGATCATCCATCCGTCCGTGCCTGCAGCGAATGTCGATGAATTGATCGTCGCGCTCAAGGCGAGGCCGTCGACGAACTATTCGTCGGGAGGCATCGGCAGCCCCGGCCACCTCACCGGCGAGATGTTCAAGCGGCGCGCGGGCGTGAACATGACGCACATTCCCTACAAGGGGGCGCCGCCCGCGGTGCAGGCGGTGATGACCAACGAGGTCACGCTGATGTTCTCCACGGCGTCGGCGGCGCTGCCGCAGATCAAGGGCAACACGGTGCGGCCGCTGGCGGTGACTTCGACGACGCGTCTCGCGGCGCTGCCCGGCGTGCCCACGTTCGTCGAGGCCGGGCTTACCGGGTTCGATGTCCGCGACTGGGTCGCCTTCGTCGTGCCGGCCGGGACGCCGGCGGACGTGCGGGAGCGCTTGCACCGCGCATTCTCCGCGGCGTTTGCGGATCCGGCCGTCCAGCGCAGGCTCGAGGAAAGCACGATGATCGCGGCCATCCCGCCGCTGGGGCCGCGCGAGTTCAAGGACTTCCTGGCCGGCGACGTTGCAAAGTGGGAGAAAGTCATTCGCGACGCGGGAATCCAGCCGCAGTGAATCCGGCCGGATGCAACTGGCCCCAGCCCGCCATTGCCAAGTCATGCCAGTCGCCGCCGTAGATCGCTGCATTCGCCTGATCGAGATCCTGGTCGAGTCGCCGGGCGGCATTTCGCTTGCCGAACTCGCGCGTCGACTCGCGCTGCCGAAGAGCGCGATTCATCGCATGCTCGCGACCCTGGCCGAGCGGGGTTACGTCGACCAGGATGTTGAGTCGCAGAACTACGCCGGGTCGCTGAGCCTCGCGACGCTGGGATTTCGCTGCCTCGACGCGCGCCACCTGCCCGACGCTGCGGAAGCGGTGCTGAAACGGCTGGCGGCGGCGACCGGCGAATATTGCCGGCTGGCACTGGTCGACGGGCAGTCGCTGGTGTGGGTGGCCTGCGCCCACGGCACGACACAGGGGCTGCGCTACGATCCGCCGATGAGTCACGCGGTGGTCCTGCACGCGACGGCCAGCGGCAAGGCATGGCTGGCCACGATGCCCGAGGACGCCGCACTGCGGATTGCCTGCGCCAGGGGTCTTGCGCCACCGGCCAACGCGGGACGAAACGCGGTACGCGGCGTCGAGGATCTGCGGCGCCGGCTGGCGGAAACGCGCCGTCGCGGCTACGCGATCGCCGATGACGAGGTGGAGTCGGGAACGCTCGCCTACGCGATGGCCGTTAGGGTCGGCGTCGCCGGAGCGGTCGGCGTCGTGGGCACCGTCAGCGTTGCCGGACCGCATGCACGCATGCAGCGGCTGAAGCGCGACGAGGTCGCCAAGTCGCTCACCGCCTGCGCCGGCGACATGGCGGCGGTCTGGCCTTTGGTTCGACGTCAGCGCGAGGCCGGTACCGACGTCGTGCCTTTCCCTGCGCCGCCGGGACGGCGTCCGCGGGTCACTCGGTCAGCGCCCGATAGGTCGAGTACTTCGACCGGGCCGTCGGCGAGGCCTTCCTTTTCGCGCCGCTCGCGAAACGCGGCCAGGTGCGGCGCCTTGCGGTGCAGCTCGAAGGCCGCCTCGTCGCTGTAGGTCTCATAGAACAGGAACTGATCCGGATCGCTGGTCGAGCGATGGACGCGGTAGACCAGGCATCCGGGTTCGGCGGCGAGCACGACGGCGGCCTGCTCCGCGAGAAATTCCGCCATGGCGTCGCCCCTGCCCTTGGCTGCGCGGATGCGGGCGACTACCGTGAGTTCATCAGCCATCGGAAGCGACTCCTCGAATTGGATCGAACGAAATTGACCTCGCCGGCGATCATACGCGACAGCGTCGGCGCACCGCTCCGGCATGTCGTCGCCGATCAAAAGCAAAGGCCCCCGTGAGGGGGCCCTTGCAGGACTTTCGGAAAGCGTGACGCTTACTTGCCGCCGGAAGCCTTGGCGATGTCGGCGAGCAGCTTGTCGGCGCCCTTGTTGCTGACCGAAGCCTTGATCAGGATGTCGGGCGGCAGCACGACCTTGCCGTAGTAGGCCTTGTTCCACTCGTCGGACAGGTTGACCAGCGTGCCGTCCAGATTCAGCCCGCCGTAGACGCCCTTGGCGCGGGTGAAGGTGATGAGGTCGGCAGCGATGTCGGACTTCGCACCCGCACCCACCGGGCCGGCCGCGACGCTGGCGTCGCCGCCCATCTTGAAGTTGGCGGCCAGCAGCGAGTTGAAGCCCTTGTCGGTCATGACCAGCGTGACCATTTCGGACACGGCAACGCCGGCCTGGAAGCCGACGCTGGCGGTGGCCATCGTGTAGAACGACGGGCCGACCCACTTGCCGCCTGCCTTGGCCAGGACCAGCGCACGGCCGCCGGAGCCGCCGATGATGAAGCCCGCCTTGACGATTTCCGGGGCGATGATCACGGCCTTGGCGCGGTGCAGGTTCTGCTGCAGCCACTTCATTTCCGGATCGCGCATGAAGTTGGTCAGCGTGGCGTCTGCCTGGTTGACGAAATTCTGCTGTTCGGATTGCGCTTGCGCCGACGTGGCCGCGAGGCCAAAGCTCGCGAACGCGACCAGCGCGATCGACATATATCTATTCCACACACTTTTCATTGCATTCTCCTTGTAGAAGTTTCCGGCACGTGCCGGCAAAAAATTACAGTGCAAATCCCTGAAACGCCGTGGTCAGCGCCGCAACTGCTCGATTCCAGTACTGGTGACCCGTACCCGGTCGCCGATGCGCAGCCCTGGCGCCGAAGTCTGCTGGATGGTCGCGTAGGTGCCATCATCGTAGCGCACGCCGATAGTCCAGACCATGGTCGTGCCGCGGCCGGCGAGTTCGTTGCCCACGAAGCCGCCGCCGACGGCGCCGACGACGGTCGCGACGGTCTTGCCGGTGCCGCCACCGATCAGGCTGCCGAGGCCGCCGCCGATCAGCGCGCCGCCGATCGCGCCGACGGCATTGTCCACGTTCTGGACAGTGTGCTGCTGGATCGATTCGACGGTGCCGACGCGCGCGGCCGGTTGCTGGGAAACCTCGTAGGCGGGCGGGGTGTTGCAGCCCGCCAGCAGCACCGCGGCGGCCAGCATGGCCAGCGTCCGCCGGATGTTCGTAGCATTCTTCATCTTGGTGCTCTCCTGATCATGCCAATGGTCGAAGGTCACGCGCCGTCGCCTGCCGGCGACAGTAATGGCGTTCGCGGGACCGGACGGTCATTAGTCAACGCAGAACGGAATCGGTTTCGTCACTGCGGGATCGAATTGAGCAGATACATCGCCGCCAGCAGGCCAGAGGGCCGGCCGAGCTTGCCCAGCCAATTCGCGAAGATCGTCTCGATCTCGCCGCCCAGGTACACCTGGGTCAGCGCCTTGTTGACTTCCAGCCGGAACGCCGAGTCGTTGCGGGGCAGGGTCATCGCGTAGGGCTCGAACGACAGGTCTTCGGCCAGCAGCGCGAGCTTGGCCGGATCCTTCGCCTGCGCGGCCAGGCCGATCAGCTTGACCTTGTCGCCCGCCAGCGCATCCACGCCGCCTGATTCGAGCAGCGCGACGCCTTCCGCGGCATCGCCGATGGTCACGATGGTCGAGTTGACCAGACGTTGCTGGAACGCGGCCCTCAGCCGCGTCTCGGTCGTCGTGCCGCGCTGCACCGCGACCTTGCGGCCGCCCAGGTCGGTGATCCGGTTGACCGGGGAATCGGACTTGACGAGGAAACCGCCGCCGTCGACGAAGATCAGGTTCGAGAAGTCCACGGTCGCCAGCCGCGACTGCGTCTGCGTCGTGTTCGCGCATTCCAGATCGGCGCGGCCGCTGGCCACCATCTGCAGGCGCTCGGCGACCGGACCCACCAGCCAGTTGACCTTGAGGTTCGGCTCGCCTACGGTACGCCCGATCTGCGCGATCACCCGCTTGCACAGGTCGATGGAGTACCCGGCGGGCTCGTTGTTGGGGCCGATGAACGAAAACGGCAGCGAGTCGCCCGAGAAAGCGACGTTGATCGCCTTCGCGGCCCTGATCTTGCCCAGCGTGTCGGTCGGCGCCTGCGCCTGCGCGCCGGTGGCCGCGCCGAGGACAAGCATGGCGGCCAGCAGCATAGTCAGCGATTTTTGCACTGGAATGACCTCGAGAAATTGTTGGCGGGACCGAACGTCCCTTGTTCCCCCGCGAGCATTTCGGCAGGGACAAGCCTTTAATTCTAACATTTTTCGCTCCACCTTGAATCGGCGCGGGCCGCGGCCCGGAACGAGCCGCCAACCCCATGCTAAACTGGCCGCCGCCGGTAGTTCCAGTTCCACTGCACGCGTTTTCGCACCGATGAAACTCGTCCGCTCGATCGCCGCTGCCGTTGTCGCCCTGGGTCTCGCGGGGCCGCTCGCGGCCGCCTCGCCGACGCTCGATCGCATCAAGGCGTCCGGCAAGGTCACCTTTGGTTATCGAGACAATGCCGCGCCCTTTTCCGTGCGCCAGCGCGACGGCCGCGTGCGCGGCTATTCGGTCGAAATCTGCGAGAAGATCGCGACGGCGATCGGCGCCAGACTCGGCCTGCCCGGGCTTGCCGTGGAGTGGCGCGCCGTCGACAACGAAACGCGGATAAGCGACGTGGTCGCCGGAAAGATCGATGCGGAATGCGGTTCGACCACGATGACGCTGGCGCGCCGTGAACTGGTCGACTTCAGCCTGCCGATCTTCGTCGACGGCGGCAGCGCGCTGGTGCACACCAGGCACAAGATGGCGACCGTCGCGGACCTGGCTGGGGCCCGGGTCGCAGTGATCTTCGGCACCACCACCGAACAGGCGCTGCGGCGCGCGTTCGCGGTGCTGGGCATCAAGGCCGAGCTGGTGCCGGTCAAGGACGGTCCCGAGGGCATGGCGGCGATCCGGTCCGGGAAGGTGCATGCCTACGCGTCCGACCGGATGCTGCTCGCGCAGCTGAAGCACGTCGATGCCGCCGGCGCGGAACTCGAGCTCCTGCACAACGATTTCTCCTACGAACCCTACGCACTGACGCTGCCGCGCGGCGATGCCGATTTCCGCCTGCTGGTCGACCGGACGCTGACCGCGCTGTACAAGTCCGGCGACATCGATCCGATCTTCATTCGCTGGCTCGCGCCCTACGGCAGTCCCGGCCCGCTGCTCAACGCGATGTTCTACCTGAACGCGTTGCCGGAATGAGCAGGCGGATCCGTTGCCTCGCGATCCTGGCCGCCGGAATCATCGCCGGGCAGGCGTATGCGCAGGGTGCGCCACCGTCCGTGCCCGACGAGTCCTGCGGCAACTGCGGCGTGATCAGGTCGATCAGGCAGGCGCAGCAGCGCCAGGAGTGGACGCCACTGGGCGCGGTTTCGCCGGGCACGACCGGCATCTCCGGTCTCGGCGGAGCGTCGGGGTCGTCGACGCAGATGGCGTTCGGCCGGGGTTTCTCCAACCAGGGCATGGTGGTCATCGGCGCTGCGGGAGGCGCCGCGTATGAGAAGAAGCCCAACGAATATCGCCGGACGGTCTGGGAAGTCACCGTCAAGCTGGACAGCGGCCCGACGCAGGTCGTCACGCTGAAATACGAGCCGCTGCTCGTGCAGGAGGGCGACCGCGTGCGGGTTTCCGGCAACAACATCGAACTGGTCAACCCCTAGGGTCCCCCGCGGTGGTCCGATGACTGCGGCGACCCTGGCAATTTCCGATTCTGCGGACGGAAGGCGGATTCTCGCCCTGTCCGGCCGCCTCGACGCCGACACCATTCCGGCGATCTGGCGCGACGCACGGCGAGCGCTGGACGATGCCGGCGCATCCCCGGTGACCGTCGATGCAGGCGCCGTCGAGTACTGCGACGGCGCAGGCGTGGCACTGCTGGTCGATCTGCTGCGCCAACAGCGGCAGGCACCGGTGGAGGTCGCCAATCTCCGGCCCGCGTTCGAAACGCTGTTGAAGCAGTTCGATCCGCAGGGGCTGACGCGCGATCTCGACCCGGAGGCCAAGCGCCTGCCGGCCGTGGAAGAAATCGGTCGCGCGGCGGCGAATCTGGGACGCGACGCGCGGACGCAGGTCGAGTTCATCGGCGAGACCGCCGCGGCGCTGTTTTATGCGATCCGCCACCCGGCCAGCGTGCGCTGGCGCGACGTCTGGCGCATCTGCGAGCAGGTAGGCGTCGATGCGCTGCCCATCGTTGCGCTGATTTCCTTCCTCCTCGGCATGATTCTCGCGTTCCAGTCGGCGGTGCCGATGAAGCGCTTCGGCGCGGAGATTTTCGTCGCCGACCTGATCGGCCTGGCGATGTTGCGTGAACTGGGACCATTGATGACGGCGATCCTGCTTGCCGGTCGATCCGGCGCCGCATTTGCCGCCGAGATCGGCACGATGCGGGTCAACCAGGAGGTCGACGCGCTGACCACCATGGGCCTGAATCCGGTTCGTTTCCTGGTCACGCCACGGATCATCGCCGCGCTGCTGATGACGCCCCTGCTCACGCTGTTCGCCAACATGGCGGGCCTCGTCGGCGGCGCGCTGACCATGCAATCGTTCTCGATTCCGTTCGTGACCTTCCTGAAGGAGGTGGACAGCGCGGTTACCTTCAACGACTTCCTGGCCGGATTCGTGAAGACCTTCGTGTTCGCGGTGCTGGTCGCCGGGGTCGGCTGCCTGCGTGGCCTTCAGACGCAGGCCGGGGCATCGGCGGTCGGCGATTCGGCGACGCGCGCCGTGGTGACCGGCATCATCCTTCTCGTCGTCGTCGACGGCGTGTTCGCACTTGCCTACTACCTGCTCGATTTCTGACATGCCGGACGACGACCAAGCGATCATTCGGGTTCAGGGCCTCGACGCCGGCTACGACGGCAAGGCAATCCAGCTCGACGTCAACTTCGAGGTCCGCCGCGGCGAGGTGTTCGGCATCCTCGGCGGGTCCGGCTGCGGCAAGAGCACGATCATGAAGCACATGATCGGACTCAATCCGCCGGTTCGCGGCAGCGTGCTGATCGGCGGCGACGACATCGTCGGCGCCGACGGCGACCTGCTGGAGTCCATCCAGCGGCGCTTCGGGGTCATGTACCAGTCCGGGGCGCTGTTCGGCTCGATGACGTTGCTGGAGAACACCCGGTTGCCACTGGAGGCCTACACGACGCTGCCGCCCGAGGCGATCGATCTCATCGCCCGGATGAAGCTTGCGCTGGTCGGCCTGGTCGCGTTCACCGGCCATCTGCCGGCCGAGATCTCGGGCGGCATGCAAAAGCGCGCCGGGATCGCCCGGGCAATGGCGCTTGACCCGGCGATACTCTTCCTGGACGAGCCGTCGTCCGGACTTGACCCGATCACGTCCGCATCGCTGGACGAGACCATCCGCAAGCTTTCCCGCAGTCTGGGCGTCACCTTCGTGATCGTGACCCACGACCTGGCGAGCGTTTTCAACGTCGTTGATCGGGTGATCCTCCTGGAACGCCGCGCCAAAGGTATTATCGCGGAAGGGGATCCCAGGAAACTGCGCGACGAAAGCACGGACCCGCGGGTGCGGGCCTTCTTCCGACGCGAGCCGGAAACGGCAGCGGCATGACGGGCGAGGCACCATGAGTCTAAAAGCCAACTACTTCAAGCTCGGCATGTTCGTGGTCGGTGCGGTCGTCGCCGGGGCGATGCTGATCGTCGTCGTTGGCTCCGGCCGCTGGTTTCAGCCGCGCATCACCATCGAGACCTATTTCAACGAGTCGGCGCAGGGACTCGACATCGGTTCGAAGGTCAAGTACCGGGGCGTGGTGATCGGCGACGTCACCAAGATCTCGTTCACCTATGTGACCTACCAGCAGGACAAGCCGATGAGGGACCGGCTGCGCTACGTGTTGGTCCAGGCGCAGCTGCAGCCGCGCTTGCTTGGCGGCAGGTCTGCGGCGGGCGATCTCACCAGTCCTGAAAACTTCAAGATCGAGGCGGAGCGCGGTCTGCGCGCGCGGCTCGCGCCGCAGGGCATCACCGGAACCAGCTACCTCGAGATCGACTACGTGGAGCCACCCCCGCCGGAGCTGCCCTTCGACTGGGTGCCGGAGCATCCGTACGTCCCCAGCGCCCCGTCGACGGTGCTGCAGTTCGTCAACGCCGCGACCGAGATCATCGACCGGCTGCACCGGCTCGACATCGAGGGCATGGTGAGCAACCTGAACAAGATGCTGGTCACCTTCAACGACCGTGTCGCTGCCATCGATACCAGGCAGATTTCGGAGCAGACCAACCGTACGCTGACCAAGCTCGAGTCGACCCTCGACAACCTGCAGGCGAGAAAGGTCTCCGACGAAATGACCGGCCTGCTCGCCGACCTGCGCCAGTCGAATGCCGAGTTGCGCAAGACGCTGGCCAACCCGGCGTGGCAGAAGTTGCCGGAAGACGCCTCGGCGGCGATGTCCAGCGTCAAGGAACTGGTATCCGACCCGCGCCTGTCGAAGACGCTGGGCTCGATGGAGCGTTCGATGAGCCGCATCGACCGCATGCTGGGCGGCGGCGAGGCCGACCTCGCCACGACCATCGAAAACCTGCGCCAGATCACCGACAATCTGCGCGACCTGACCGCGGACACCAAACGCTATCCCGCCAACGTGATCTTCGGGGTCCCGCCGCCCCCATTGGAGCGCAAGCCATGAATGCGACCTCCCGCCGAATCTTCCGCGCCGCGGTGCGGGTGGCCGCCATCGCGGGCCTCGCGACGCTCGCTTCCTGCAGCTTCACCAGGCCGGCGCCGGTCAAGGGCACCTATCTGCTCGAGCCCGCGGCGCCCGCGCCTGTTGCGCGCACGCAGGCCGGCACGCTGCGCATCGGCGTGGTCACTGTCGGCGCGCCGTTTCGCGGCCGCTCGTTCATCGTGCGCGAGTCCGAATCGAAATACGAATCGGACTTCTATCACGAGTTCCTGGTCGCCCCGGCGGCGAATGTCGCGGAGGCGACCGCGCGCGCGCTGACCGCGGGCCGGGTCTTCGGGTCGGTCATCCCCAACGGCGTCGCGGCGGACGCCGATTGGGTGCTCGACGCCTTTGTCGGCGCGTTGTACGCCGATGCGCGCGACTCCGCCAAGCCGGCGGCGGTGACGCAGATCACCTACTACCTGTCGCGCGGCAGCGGCGGCTCCGGAGTGCCCGTCTGGTGGCGCGCGTACGAGCGGCGCGAATCGCTCGAGTCGTCGAGCGCGACGGCGTTCGTCGCCGCGCAGAATGCCGCGCTATCGTCGATATTGGCCGAACTGGCGCAGGACCTGTCCAAGGCGCAATTGCCGGCGAAGTAGGCGACGGTCCCGGTCAGAATACCGGCTGCGGCGAAATCGGGCCCTTGACCGGCACCGGCGTGCCGCCGGTGGTGAGCGCGTCGGCCCTGGCGACCCAGCCTCCACCCATCGCCTTGTAGATGTTCGCCGCCGAGGCGAATACCGATCCGCGCACCGACGCCAGCGTGAGCTCGGCCGGGAACAGCGCCTGTTCTGCCTGCAGTACCGTCGAGTATGGCGAGTATCCACCGTCGTACTGCAGGCGCGCGAGGTAGACATACTCCTTGAGCGCCTTGACCAGGCGAACCTGCGCGACGAGCTGTTCCTGCAGCTTGGCGTTGGCCACCAGGGCATTGTCGACGTCGCCGAAGGCGTTCTGGATCGACAGCCGGTAGTTGAGCAGCGCCGCGGCATCGGCGGCTTCGGCCTGCGCCACCTGCCCGCTGACCGCGCCGAACGTGAATATCGGTCCCGAGAACTGGCCGGCGTAGTTCCAGATTCGTGCCGGGCCCGAGAACAGCTTCGACAAATCCGCGCTGGCGCTGCCGAACGCGCCGGTGAGCGAGATGACGGGAAAATACAGCGCCTTGGCGGCGCCGATCTGCGCATTGGCGGCGATCAACGCCTGCTCGGCCTGCATCAGGTCCGGTCGGCGCGTGAGCAATTCCGAGGGTACGCCCGCAGGCACGCTCGGCAGCGTCAGCGCCTCGATCGACTTGCCGCGCGGAATCGGCCCGGGATCGCGGCCGACGAGTATGGACAGTGCCGTCTGCACCTGCGCGATCTGCGACTCGATCAGCGGGATCTGCGCCGCCGCGGTTTCGTACTGCGACTGCGCCTGCGCGACGGTCATCTGCGAGATCTGCCCGAACTTGAACTGCAATTCGAACAGCCGCACCGACTCGGCGTAGGTGGCCAGCGTTTCCTGCGCGGTCGCCAGCTGCGCATCGAGGCTGCGCAACTGGATGTAGTTGGTCGCGACGGATGCGACCAGTGTGAGCACGACGCCGCGGCGGGCCTGGTCGGTGGCGAGCACGTTGGCGCGTGCGGCCTCGGATGTGCGTCTGATGCGGCCCCAGAGGTCGATCTCCCAGCTCACCGAAAGCGCGGCGGTGTAGGCGGTCTGCGGATTGGGAATCAGCTCGGTGGGCAGCCGGACAGCTCCCGCCTCGGTGGAGCGCGCCCGCTCGCCGGCTCCGCCATAGCCGACCTGCGGAAACAGCGGTGAGCGCGACTGCGTGAACACCGCGGCAGCCTGCTCGACGTTGGCGGCGGCGATCTTGACGTTGAGATTGTTGGCAAGCGCCTCGTCGATCAGCGCGTCGAGTACCGGATCGCCGAACTGCCGCCACCACAGCGAGTCGGAGGTGTCGGTCGCCGTGCGTGTCGCGTACTGGAACGCGGCCGGTGCGACCACCGCGGGGCGCTGGTAATCCGGCCCGACCATGCAGCCGGACAGCGCCAGCGCGGCAAGCGGCAAGGCGATGCGGCGACGCATCGTCAGTCGCCCTCACGCGCGGGTGGAGCGGACGCAACCGGGGCGATCGCTGCCGCGCGAGCCGCTTTGGCCGCCTTCTTCTCCGCTCTGCGCTCGCCGAAGCGGTCGAAGATGTAGAAGAACAGCGGCACGTAGAGCATCGCCAGCGTCGTCTCTCCAAGCATGCCGCCGATGATGCCGGTGCCGATCGAATGCCGCGCGTTCGCCCCTGCACCCAGCGCGATGGCGAGCGGCAGGCAGCCGATGGCGAACGCCAGCGAGGTCATGATGATCGGCCGCAGGCGCTGTTCGCCGGCCAGCACCGTCGCCTCCATGATCGACTTGCCCTGCTTGCGGAACTCGACCGCCGCCGATACGCGCAGCACCGCGTTCTTGGCGCCCAGGCCGATCAGCACCAGGAGGCCGATCTGGAAGTACACGTCGTTCTCCAGCCCGCGCAGGTGGTTGGTCAGCAACGCGCCCAGGATGCCGAAGGGCACGGCCGTCATCACCGCGGCCGGCAGCGTCCACGATTCGTACTGCGCCGCGAGCACCAGGAAGACGATGACCAGCCCGAACAGGAAGGCGATCGACGACGTGCCGCCCGACTGCTTCTCGGAATAGGCGAGTCCCGACCAGGCGAATGCATAGCCCGCCGGCAGCGTTTCCCTCGCCAGCGATTCCATGGTCGCGATCGCGTCGCCCGAGCTGTGGCCGGCCGACGCGCTGCCGATGATCTTCGCGGCGGTGAAGCCGTTGAAGTGCGGCAGCAGGTCGGGGCCGGCGGTCCAGGAGGTCTTGACCACCGACGACAGCGGCACCATCTGGTTGCTGCTGTTGCGGGTGTACAGGCGGGTCAGGTCGTCCGGATTCTGCCGGTAGCGCGCGTCCGACTGGATGATCACCCACCATACGTGGCTGAACAGGTTGTACTGGCTCGCGGTCAGCGAGCCGAACTGCGCCTGGATGGCGCTGTAGACGTCCTGCACCTGAATGCCGAGCAGAGTCGCCTTGTCGCGGTCGACCTCGGCACGCAGCTGCTGCGTGCTCGCGGAGTAGGTTGTCGCGAGGCCGGTCAGCTCGGGCCGCTCGCGCGCCTTGTGCAGGAAGTCCTGAAGGACCGCGTCGAGAGCGACCGGGTCGCCGGTGCCGGTGTCCTGGATCCAGAACTCGAACCCGCCGGTGGCGCCGATGCCGGGAATCGGCGGCGGCGCGATCGGGATCACGATCGCGCCCTCGATCAGCCGGGACTTGGCGAAGAAGTCCTGCAGAATGGCCCTTGCATTCTCCTTCTTCGTGGTATCGATGTCCTTGTAGCGCTGGTCGAAATCCGTGAAGGTCACAAAAAACGTGCCGGCATTGGTCCTGAATCCACTGTCGAGCAGGCTGTAGCCGGTGACCATCGACCGCGTCGCGACGCCTGGAATGTCCTTGAAGATGGCGTCGGCGCGTTCGGCGATCGCCTGCGTGCGATCGAGGCTCGCCGCCTGCGGCATGATGATCGCCGCCATCGCATAGCCCTGATCCTCCTGCGGCACGAAGCTGCTCGGGATGATCGTGAACAGGTGGTAGATCGACCACAGGAAGAACACCAGCAGCGCCAGCGCGATGGCCATGCGCGCGATGACCCAGCTGACCGCATGGCCGAAGCCTCTCGTCACCCGGTCGACCTGGCGGTTGAACCAGGCGAAGAATCCGCGCTGCGGCGGCGGACTGTGCTTGAGCAGCACCGCGCACATCGCCGGCGTCAGCGTCAGCGCCAGAAACCCGGACACCGACACCGAGATCACGATGGTGATGGCGAACTGCTTGTAGAGCTGGCCGGTGGTCCCCGGCAGAAGGGCGGCGGGAATGAACACCGACGACATCACCAGGACGACCGCGATCAGCGAGCTCGCGATCTCCTCCATCGACCGGATCGTCGCCTCCTTCGGCGCGAGGTGATGCTGCGCCATGTTGCGCTCGACGTTCTCGACCACGACGATGGCGTCGTCGACGACCATGCCGATGGCGAGCACCAGCCCGAACAGCGTCAGCAGGTTGATCGAGAAGCCGAGCGCCAGCATGCCGGCGAAGGTGGTCACCAGTGCGACCACGATGGCGACGGCGCAGATGATCGTGGTCCTGAAGCTCTGCAGGAACAGGTAGACGACCAGCACGACCAGCATGACCGCGATCAGCAGCGTTTCGATCACCTCCTTGATCGACGCGCGGACGAAATCGTTGGTGTCCAGCGAGATCAGGTACTCCATCCCCTCGGGAAAGCGGGATTTCATCTGCTCGAGCGTCTCGCGGACGGCCTTGGACACGATCAGGCCGTTGGCGCCCGGCTGCTGATAGACGGCGATGAACGTGGCCGGCACGCCGTTCAGCTTGCTGTTGACGATGTACTGCTTGAGGCCGATCTCGGCGCGGGCGACGTCGCCGACGCGCACGATCGCGCTGCCGTCCTGGCTGGCGCGCAGGATGATGTTCTCGTACTGCCTGGGCTCGGTGTATTGCGGTTGCGTCACCACCGGGAACGTGAGTTCGACCGGGCCGGCATTGGGCTGCGCGCCGACCTGGCCGGCGCCGAACAGCTGGTTCTGCTGGTTGATGGCATTGGCGATGTCGGAGGTGGTGATGCCCAGCGACGCCATGCGGTCGGGATTCATCCAGATGCGCATCGCCTGGTCGGGCACGCCCATCACCTGCGCCTGGCCGGCGCCGTTGACCCGCTTCAGCGCGTCCAGGACGTAGACGTTGGCGTAGTTGGCGACGTAGTTGGCGCTGTAGCGGCCATCCTTCGCGAAGACGGCGATCAGCATCATGATCGACGACGACTTCTTCTGCACGTTCACGCCTTGCTGCACGACCGCCGACGGCAGCTGCGGCATGGCGAGGTTGACGCGGTTCTGCACCTGCACCTGCGCGATGTCGGGGTCGGTGTCCAGCGAGAAGTACACGGTCAGCGTGAGCTGCCCGGTCGACGAACTGGTCGACGACATGTAGAGCATGTTGTCGACGCCATTGATCTGCTGCTCGATCGGCGAGGCGACTGAATTGGCGAGGGTCAACGAATCGGCACCCGGGTAGGTGGCCTGGACCGTGACCTGGACCGGCGTGATGGTCGGGTATTGCTGGACCGGAAGCTGCGTCGTCGCGACCAGCCCGGCCAGCGTCATGACGATCGCCACGACGGCCGCGAAGATCGGCCGCTCGATGAAGAATCGGGAAAACATCCTGGCGCGACCCGATCAGCGCGGCGGGACCCAGGCGGCAGCGTTGACCCGCGCGCCCGGCGCGAGGCGGATGCCGCCGTCGACGACCACCCGTTCGCCGGTCTCGAGCCCCTCGGAAATCAGCCAGCCCTCGCCTTTCCAGTCGCCGACGGTCACCGGCCGCTGTTCCGCCTGCTGGTCGCGGTCGATCACCCAGACGAAGTGACCCTTGGCGCTTTGCTGGACGGCGCGCTGCGGCACGACAATGGCGTTGGGCCGGATGGCGCCGGTCAGGCGCACGCGCACATACTGGTTCGGGCGCAGCACGCCGCCGGGATTGTCGACCGTGGCCCGCAGCAGGAAGGTTCCGGTGGTTGAGTTGTACGACGGGTCGGCGAAGGTGACGCGGCCGGTCTGCGGAAACAGCGTGCCGTCGACCATCTCGACTTCGACGACGTACGTGCGGTCGGGAGGCAGCGTCAGCAGGCCGCGCTTCACCTCGTTGCGGATGCGTTCCAGCTCGTTTTCCGAAATGCTGAAATTGATCCAAATCGGCGTCAGCACCGACACCGTGGTGAGCTGCGCGTTCTGCGGATTGACGTAGGTTCCGTCGGCGACGACCGCGTAGCTGGACACGCCGTCGACCGGCGAGCGGATGGTCGTATAGGAGAGATTGAGTTCCGCCTCGAACAGCTGGGCCTTCGACTGCTCGACCGCGGCGGCGGTCTGTTCGAACTGCCCCTTGGCATCGTCCAGATCCTTCTGCGACAGCGCGTTGAGCCTGGTGAGCGGCTGGACGCGCGCAAGATTCGCTGCGGCAACGTCGTGCGCGGCCTGATTGCGCTGCAACCCCGCCTTTGCCGCCTCGACCTGGGCGATGAACGGCTTCTGGTCCATCTGGAACAGGATCTGGCCGTTCTTGACTACCGAGCCCTCGACATAGACGCGCTTGTCGAGGAATCCCGAGACGCGCGCCTGGATGTTGACGGCCTGCGAACTCTGCGTCTGCGCGACGTAGATGCCGACGACGGGCACGTCGCGGCGCTCGACGGTGACGACGGTGACCCCGGGCGGCCCCTTTTCCACAGGCTTGGGCGCTTCCCTGCCGCAACCGTGCAGCAGCGCCAGCACCGCGATGACGAGCGTCACGCGAATCCGAGGCCGTGTACGGTGAGCCGAACCATTCATGGGAATGCCGTCCGATGCGGGAGCCACCGGCGGCGCCGGCGCCGAAGTCACGCCGAATTGTGCATGGACTCGGCCGGGCTTGTCGAACACGCGCCTGCCGCGCGCATTCGCCAAAAGCCGCGGACGCGTCAGGCGACGGGCACCGCGGCGAGGTCGTGCGTGTCCGCCGAGGTCACCCGCACCCGGGCAAACTCCCCGACGCGCAGTTTCCCGCCGCCGGTGACGCGGACCACGCCGTCGATCTCGGGCGCGTCGGCGGCCGACCGCGCCGTTGCCGTGTCACCCTCCACCGCGTCGACCAGCACGTCGAGCGTCCGGCCCACCTTGCGCGCGAGCCGCGCGGCGCTGATCCGGGCCTGCGTCTGCATGAAGCGCGCCTGTCGGTCCTCGCGGACCTCGCGGGAAACCGGATCCGGCAGCGCGTTGGCCGCGGCGCCGTCGACCGGCGAGTAGGCGAAGCAGCCGACGCGGTCGAGCTGCGCCTCTTCGAGGAATTCGAGCAGTTCGGCGAACTCCGCTTCGGTTTCGCCGGGAAACCCGGCGATGAACGTCGAGCGGATGGTGATGTCGGGGCAGATGTCGCGCCAGGCCCGGATCCGCGCCAGCGTGTTCTCGGCATTGGCGGGCCGCTTCATCAGCTTGAGTATGCGCGGGCTGGCGTGCTGGAAGGGCACGTCCAGGTAGGGCAGCAGCTTTCCTTCCGCCATCAGCGGAATCACGGCATCGACGTGCGGGTAGGGATAGACGTAATGCAGGCGCACCCAGACGCCGAGTTCGCCGAGCGCTGCGGCCAGTTCGCTCATCCGCGTCTTCAGCGGCCTGCCGTTCCAGAAGCCGGTGCGGTAGCGCACGTCGACGCCGTAGGCGCTGGTGTCCTGCGAGATCACCAGGATCTCGCGCACGCCGGCAGCCACCAGGCGCTCGGCCTCCAGCATCACTTCGCCGATCGGTCGGGACACGAGGTCGCCGCGCATCGACGGAATGATGCAGAACGTGCAGCGATGATTGCAGCCTTCGCTGATCTTCAGGTAGGCATAGTGGGTCGGCGTCAGCCTGATGCCCTGCGCCGGCACCAGGTCGACGAACGGGTCGTGCGGCTTCGGCAGGTGCGCGTGCACGGCCGCCATCACTTCCTGCGTTGCATGCGGTCCGGTCACCGCCAGTACCCGGGGGTGCGCTTCGCGGACGAAGCTGCCGCCGTCCTTCGCGCCGAGGCAGCCGGTGACGACGACCTTGCCGTTCTCCGACAGCGCCTCGCCGATGGCGTCGAGGGATTCGGCGACGGCCGCGTCGATGAAGCCGCAGGTGTTCACCACGACCAGGTCGGCGCCGGCGTAGGACGGCGCGATGGCGTAGCCTTCGGCGCGCAGCTGGGTCAGGATCTGTTCGGAGTCGACCAGCGCCTTGGGGCAGCCCAGCGAGACGAAACCCACGCGAGGCGGCGCTTTGCTGGCGGCTTTGCTTGGAGCGCGGCGTGGGGCGGGCATGGGGAAATCAGGGGCGTCTGGCGGACCGGGAAGCGAAGGGATCGACGATCCCGGCGGGTAGCCGCCGAACCCGGTTCCCGCCTAACGCGTCGCAGCAATCCGGCGCAGCAAACGTGCTTGCTGCGGCGCAATTGGACGGTCAGCGCTTCTTGTCGTCGTCCGTTCCGGTTTCCGGCGGCGCGTTGAAATTGGGGAACGGAAACGCGGTGAACATGCCGCGGGTCTGGTCCTGCATCCGCTGCTGCATGTCCATGAAGAGCTTGGCGCTTTGCTCCAGGTAGTTGCCGAGCATTCCCTGCATGGCGGGCGCCTGCATCTGCATGAACTGCTTCCACAGGTCGGGGGTCAGCAGCATCTTGTCCCCGTACACCTGCTTGGCCTGGTCCTGGAGCTTCTTCTGGATGGCGAGGAAGGCCTTGACGTTCTGTTCCATGTACTGGCCCATGATCGTCTGCTGGGCCGTGCCGTAGAAGCGGATCATCTGCGCCAGCATCTCCGAGCTGAACATCGGCACGCCGCTGCCTTCCTCGTCGAGGATGATCTGCAGCAGGATCGCCCGCGTCAGGTCGTCGCCGGATTTGGCGTCCACGACATGGAAATCGATGTTGTCGAGCACCATCTGCTTGACGTCCGCCAGCGTGATGTAGCCGCTGTTGGCGGTGTCATAGAGGCGGCGGTTGGGGTATTTCTTGATCAGGCGGACGGTTTCGCTCATCCGATCGGCTCCGGCAAGTTAGGGGGTCATTATAACCCACTGATTTATCGAACGATTGATTTTCCGGCTCGGGGCGGAAACGGACGATTGATGCGGCGCAGCAAAATAATCTTGACTTGGCTGGGAACCGTCCCTACAATGGGTCTTGTGCGGTGCAGCAAAACCCGGAGCAGAACCGGTTTGCGAGTGCCGGGAGCGGTTACGAGGCAGTGCTCGATCCGGACCGCTCGAGCGCTTGGTGCGCGGGGATTGCTCCCGGCGGGCGCGAACGGCAAGTGGCCGCAACTGCCGCAGGCCAGCGGATCGAATACCACCCAACCCGACCAACGAACATTACGCAAAGGAATCACACCATGTTCAATGCAACCGAACAATTCGCCGAAATCAGCAAGAACAACGTCGCGCAAGCCTCCAAGTTTGCCGCCCTGTCGCTGGAAAACGCCGAGAAGCTCCTGAAGTTCAACCTGGGCGCGACCAAGGTCGTGATGGCGCAGTCGGTCGAAGGCGCGCAGGCAGCCGCCACCGTGAAGGATGTGCAGGACCTGCTCGCGCTGCGCACCAAGCTGGCCGAGTCGCAGATGCAATACGCGATGGGCTACTCGCGCAACCTTTATGACCTCGCCACGGAAGCGCAGGCAGGCTACTCGGCGCTGGCCGAGGAAGCGTTCGCCGCCTACACCAAGGGCGTCGCCGCCTGGGTCGACACCGCCAGCAAGTCCGCGCCGGCCGGTTCGGATGCAGCCGTCAACGCGTTCAAGTCGACGATCGCCGCCACCACCGCCGCGTTCGACCAGTTCCAGAAGGCCTCGAAGCAGGTCGTGAGCATCGCCGACGCGAACGTTCGCGCCGCCGCTGCCACCGCTGCCAAGGCGACCAAGGGTCGCAAGGCTGCCTGAGCAGGCGACTGAACACACGGCAGGACATGCGCCTACGGCTCTGCGCCGGCGACGCGACCACCCGGGGACCGGTCAGGGAACTTGAAAAGCTTCCGGCAGTCCCAAGCTGGTGGGTGTAGTCTCCTTCTGTATCTCGATCACTCCTCCTGATCGATACAGCCTGAACCCCGCGATGCAAGTCGCGGGGTTCTTTTTTGCCGCGGCGAATTAGAGTGTTTGCTCTAATTTCCGTCAGAACATGTGTTGCCCGCCGTTGATGGCGATGTTGGCGCCGGTGACGAAGGCTGCCTCTTCGCTTGCCAGGTAGGCGACCAGGCCGGCAACCTCCTCCGGGCGACCGAGGCGGCCCATCGGAATTTGCGGAATGATCTTGCTGTCGAGGACTTCCTTCGGGATCGCCATGACCATCTTGGTGCCGATGTAGCCCGGGGAGATGGTGTTGACGGTGACGCCCTTGCGCGAGTATTCCAGCGCCAGTGCCTTGGTGAGGCCGTGCATCCCTGCCTTGGCGGCCGAATAGTTGGTCTGGCCGAAGGCGCCCTTCTGCCCGTTGACCGACGAGATGTTGATGATCCGGCCCCAGCCGCGATCGGACATGCCGTCGCAGACCTGCTTGGTCATGTTGAAGCACGAATCGAGGTTCGTCTTCAGTACGGCGTCCCAGTTGGCCTTGTCCATTTTCTTGAAGGTCATGTCGCGGGTAATGCCGGCGTTGTTGACCAGGACCTCGACCGGGCCGACTTCGGCTGCGACCTTCTTCACGCAGGCGACGCAGGACTCCCAGTCGGCGACGTCGCAGGGATAGGCGTGGAACTCGAATCCATCCTTTTTCATCGCCGCCAGCCAGTCGGCGGCCTTGGTGTTGCCCGGCGAGTAGGTGGTCACCACCGTGTACCCGAGCGCCGCGAGCTTGAGGCAGATCGCCTCGCCCAGACCGCCCATGCCGCCGGTGACCAGCGCGACGCGATGTGTGTCGTTTGCCATGTTGATCTCCTCCTTTGTGCCGGGGCTTGGTCCCCGGTTCGGTGTTGTCTCGGCCGCAACCGCGCAACAGCGCGCCACGGCGCATTCCCCATTACATCTTAGCCCAAGGCGCCGTGTCGCTGCACGCGTGGGTGCCTGACCCTGGTCAGGCGACCGTGAATCCCATCCCGATGCGCAGGACGGTCAGCGGCCGCCGACACCGGCGCGGCATCGCTCGGTCCGCGTCGTCGTCAGGCCGGATCGAGCACATAGCTGCCCGGCGCGGTTGCCAGCGGCGGATGGGTTCGCGACCCCGCCTTCTTCGGGGCGGCCTTGCGCGCACCGCCGCGCGCCGCCAGCCACCGGGCCCAGTGCGGCCACCAGCTGCCGGGCTGCGACTGCGCGCGGGCAAGCCACTCGTCCGGGGCGTCGGCGATGACAGCATTGATCCAATGCTGGCGTCGCGGTGGCTGCGGCGGGTTGACGACGCCGGCGATGTGGCCGGAAGCGCCCAGCACGAAAGTCACCTCGCCGCCGAGGAGCCCGGTGCTCCGGTATCCGGTCCGCCAGGGCACGATATGGTCGTCGCGCGACGCATAGATGTAGGTCGGCACCGTGATTCGCGACAGGTCGACCGGGACCCCGGCCATGGTCAGCGCCCCCGGTTCGCGCAGGCGGTTGTCGAGGTACATGTTGCGCAGGTAGTAGACGTACATCGGGCCGGGCAGGTTGGTCGAGTCGCCGTTCCAGTAGAGGAGGTCGAAGGCGGGCGGCGTTTCGCCCTTCAGGTAGTTGCCCACGACGTAGTTCCACACGAGGTCGTTGGCGCGCAGGCTCGCGAACGCGCTGGCGAGCTCGGCGCCGCGCACCCGTTCTCCGGCGAGCAGCTGCGGCTCCTTCGAGGCCAGGAACTCGGGCGAGATGTAGACGCCGATCTCCCCGGGATCGGAGAAATCGAGCATGGTGGTGAGCAGCGTCGCGCTTTCGACGCCGGTTTCGCCGCGCGCGGCCATCACCGCCAGCGCGCCCGCGAGAATGGTTCCGCCCACGCAGAAGCCCAGCGCGTTGACCGTCCGGCTGCCCGAGATCTCGCGCGCCACGCGCATCGCCGTCAGCGCGCCGTCCTCGATGTAGTCATCCCAGCCGAGGCCTCCGAGCTGCGGCGGAACATTGCGCCACGACACCATGAACACCGTATGGCCCTGCGCGACGGCGTGGCGAACGAACGAGTTGTCGGGTCGCAGATCGAGTATGTAGTACTTGTTGATGCACGGCGGGACGATCACCAGCGGCCGCCGATGCACGGTGCGCGTGGTCGCTTCGTACTGGATGAGTTCGAACAGTTCGTTGCGATAGACGACCGCCCCCGGCGTGACCGCGAGATCGCGTCCGACGGCGTAGGCGGCCTCGTCGGTCATGGTGATTCGGCCACGGCGCGCATCCTCCGCCAGATTGCGCAGGCCCTGTACCAGGCTCGCGCCTTCGGTGGCGACGGCCCGCGCCAGTGCATCCGGATTGCTCGCCAGGAAATTGCTCGGGGAGATGGCATCCAGGTATTGCCGGGTTGCGAACTCGAGGCGCTGCTTGTCCTCCGGCGTCAGCGGGGCGATACCGGCGATTTCGCGCAGGTATTCGGCGTACAGCAGGTAGCCCTGCTTGAGCAGCGCGAAGAACGGCTGCTCGCGCCATGCGGCCGAGGCGAAGCGCCTGTCGCCGGGCGCGGGAGACGCGAACTCGGGAAGGGTGCCGCCGGAAGCAGGCAGCGCCAGCACGGCGGCGGCGAGCGCCTGGAAGCGTGCCTGGTAGCGCGCCTGCACCTGCGCAAGGACCTGCGCCGCGGCGCTCGCGCCGCCCGTCGCCGGCATCGGCGCGAGCGCGCTGGTCCACCATCGCGCGCAGGCCTGCTGTGCGTCCTGCCATTGCCTGTGCAGTTCGGTCCAGGCCTGTGGATCGCGGGGGTCGAGTGGTGCCATTGAATCCAGTCTCGGTCGCGCCGAAAGCGCCGGAATGGGGCGCGCCGGATGCGCCCTCGATAGTCGCGCCCGGAAGCGTGATGCTGCGATGGTAACGCGGGCGCAGGCCGCGCTCAAAGCATGGGCGCGGGCCTGCGGTCAGCGCTCCAGCGCAACGTGGGCGAGGCCGATCACCGCGATGCCGAATCCGATCAACAGCATCTGCCGCGCTGTTTCCGCCGGTTCCGGCCGGCGATGCAGGCTGGGGATCAGGTCCGCGACGGCGACATAGAGCAGGCTCGCCGCGGCGACCGCGAGCACGAAAGGCAGCGCCTGCTGCATGCCGGCAAGCGCGAAGTAGCCGGCCAGCGCGCCGACGAGGGTGGCCGAACCGGCAGCGATGTTGAACGCGAAGGCGCGGCTGCGCGTGAACCCGGAATGCAGCAGCACGGCGAAATCCCCGACCTGTTGCGGAATCGCATGGGCGACGATCGCCACGGTCGCGGCGACGCCCAGCCGCAGGTCGCCCAGGAACGCGGCGGCGATCACGATGCCGTCGCAGAAATTGTGGACGCTGTTGCCGATCAGGATCATCAGTCCGGAACGGCCGCCGTCATGGTGCGAATGTCCGTGCAGCGCGTGGTCGTGCTCAGATTCGTCGAGGTCTTCGCGGTGCTCGTCGTGGCCGTGCGCGTGCCGCCATAGCACGAGCTTCTCCAGCAGGAAGAACGCCAGCAGGCCGGCCAGCACGGTCATCATCACCGGCCCGGCCTCGCCTTCCTCCAGCGCGTGCGGCAGCAGCTCGATGAACACGGCGCCGAGCAGCGCGCCGACCGCGAACGAAACCAGGCGGGGGATCCAGCGCGCGTGCAGCGCAAGCGTCAGCCCGGCGGCGGCGGTGGCGAGAATGCCGCCGGCGAGCGCGGCGGCAACGATGTAGGCAAGCGTGGTCACGTGAACAGGCGTGGAGTGCGCACCGCGCCGGCCGGGAGGGCGTGCGACGCGAGCGAGTATAGCAGCGGACGCGAAGGCGCCTCGTCCGGAGGGTCGCGTCTGCGGCCGTCGAACACCCACGGCGCCGGGCCGCACCGCACCCTTTCGCCCGGCGCTGCGTTGACAGTCTCCGGGGCGCCCGCGTAGCATCGCGCAACCGGTATGGAAAACATACCACAGCGGAGGCGGCTGGCATCCGGCCAGCGCAGGTGCCGCGTACCCCTCGGAGGTGAATCGTGATGTCAGCCGTCGGCCGCTGGTCCTGCCTTGTCGTTGCCGCGCTGTTCGCGCTGGCTGCCGGTAGCGCGGGGGCGCAGGGCTATCCGGCGAAGCCGGTGCGCCTGATCGTGCCCTTTGCGCCCGGCGGTGCTTCGGACGTGCTCGCCCGCCTGGTCGGGCAGAAGCTGGCCGAGAGGCTCGGCCAGCCGGTCGTGGTCGAGAACAAGCCTGGGGCGGCGACGACCATCGGCGCCGCCGAGGTCGCGCGTGCGCCGGCCGACGGCTACACGCTGATGCTCGCACCCGCGCCCTTCGTCATCGCGCCGCTGATGTACCAGAAACTCAGCTACGATCAGCCGAAGGATTTCACCGGCGTGGCGCTGCTCGCATCGTCGGCGTTGATCCTGACCGCGCATCCCTCGGTCGGCGCGTCGACACCGCAGGAACTGCTGGTCGTCGCCAAGGCGCAGCCGGGCAAGATCTCCTACGGCTCACCCGGCAACGGCAGCGTGCCGCACCTGACGACCGAGCTGTTCAAGCGGGCCACCGGCACCGACTTCACCCACGTACCCTACAAGGGCGGCGGACCCGCGGTTACCGACCTGGTCGCCGGCCACATCGGGGTGATGTTCGCGAGTCCGATCGAGGTCGGGCAGCACGTCGCCGCAGGCAAGCTCAGGTACATCGTCGCCAGCACCAAGGCGCGCGTGCCGACGCTGCCCAATGTTCCCGCGCTGGGCGACCTGGGCATCGCCGGCGTCGACGTCGTCGCCTGGTTCGGCATCGTCGCGCCGGCGGCAACACCCAAGGACATCGTCGGGCGGTTGTCGACCGAGATCGGCGGCATTCTGGCCGCTCCGGACGTCCGCGAGAAGATCGCCGGGCTTGGCGCCGAGGTCAGCTACCTGCCCGCGCCAGAATTCGACCGTTTCCTGGCGCGCGAACGCGAGCAGTGGGCGCAGGCGGTCAAGGTCTCCGGCGCCAAGGTCGATTGAACGGCGTGACGAGCGCAACGAACGGGGCGGCTACGCGACCCAACATCCTCTGGTACTGCACGGACCAGCAGCGCTACGACACCATCCGCGCGCTGGGACAGCCGCACATCGCGACGCCGCAGATCGACCAGCTCTGCGGCGAGGGGGTGGCCTTCACCCGAGCCTACACGCAGAGCCCGATCTGCACGCCCGCGCGCGCCACCTTCCTCACCGGGCGCTACCCGGCGGCACACCAGACGCATCGCAACGGCAATGCCTGGTTCCCGGCGCACGAAAAACTCGTGACCCGGATCTTCGCCGACGCCGGCTACGATTGCGGGCTGGTCGGCAAGCTGCACCTGTCCGCCGGGAAGGACTTCGAACTTCGGCCCGACGACGGTTATCGCGCGTTCTGGTGGAGCCACCATCCGACGCCCGACGCCAGGCGCGGCCACGACTACGAGACCTGGCTGCGCCACGAGAAGAAGGTCGATCCGCTCGAACTCTACGCGCCGATCAATTATTTCTGCGGACCCGGCGTCCCGGCCGAGTTGCACCAGACCACCTGGTGCAGCGAAATGGCGATCCGCTTCGTCACCGAGCAGCGCGACGGTCCCTGGCTGCTGTCGGTGAATCCCTTCGATCCACATGCGCCCTTCGACGCGCCGCCCGAGTACCTTGCCAAGCTGCGCGCGGCGGAGCTGCCGCTGCCGCTCTTCCGCGAGTCCGACCTCGAGCGGCAGAAGGCGTTCTTCGCCATCGATCAGCAGACCAAGGTCGCCGCGGATCCGCGCATACGCCGCGTTGTCACGCCGGTGTCGGCCGGCGACCACGACGCGATCGCCTCGCGGCCGCCGCGCGAATACGACGCGCTCGAAGTCAAGGCCAACTATTACGCGATGATCATGCTGATCGACGACCAGCTGCGCCGCATCGTCGACGTGCTGCGCGACACCGGCCAGCTCGACAACACGATCATCGTCTACATGAGCGACCACGGCGAGCTGCTCGGCGATCACGGCCTCATCCTGAAGGGCTGCCGCTTTTTCGAGGGGCTGGTGCGGGTGCCGCTGATCCTTTCCTGGCCCGGGCATTTCGGACGAGGCGTGACCAGCAACGCGCTGGTCGAGACCGTCGACGTGGCGCCGACGCTGCTCGATGCGGCAGGGCTTCGCGTTCCGGAGTCGATGCAGGGGCGTTCGCTGCTGCCGCTGCTCACCGGCGCGCAGGATCCCGACGTGCACCGGGCCCACGTGGTCAGCGAGTACTTCGACGCCATGGGTGGACACCCCGACCATACGCACGGGACGATGGTCTGCGACGGCCGCTACAAGACCGCGGTCTACCACGGGCACGCGATCGGCGAACTCTACGACCTCGAACGCGATCCGGGCGAATTCGAAAACCTCTGGGACGACCCGGCGCATCGTGAACTGCGCAGCGACCGCATTCGCTATCACCTCGACGCGATGATGGGCACGATCGGCATCGGGCCACCGCGTTTCGTCAACTACTGAGCGATTCCGCGTCGGCCAGCCAGGCCGCCAGCGCCATGCGACCGCCGGCGCGATCGCGACGGTAGGAGTGAAACCGCGCCGCGTCGCCGAACGTGCAGCCGCCGTCGACGGCGACCTCGCGCACGCCGAGTCCGGCGAGGCGTCGCCGGGCGAGTCCCGGCAGATCGGCCAGCCACTTGCCTTCGCGCAGAGGCGCGAAGGACGTCGCGGCGCCGGGGTCGGGTTCCGCGAAGGCGGCGAACACATCGGCGCCGACCTCGAACGCCGTGGGACCGATCGCCGGGCCGATCCAGCCGACGACGTCCTCCGGCGCGACCTGCATGGCGTCGAGCGTGGCCTCGAGCACGCCGCGCGCAAGGCCGCGCCAGCCGGCGTGCGCGACCGCGACAACCGACCCCGCGCGGTCGGACAGAAGCACCGGAAGACAGTCGGCAGTGCGCACGCACAGCACAAGGCCGGGCGACCGGGTGAGCGCCGCATCGGCCTCCGGCGGCGTGCGTCGCAGCGCGGCCGCGTTGTCGGCGTCGACCGCGACCACGCCACGCCCATGAACCTGCCTGAGCCAGATCGGCTCGGATGGAAGCAGCGCGCGCAACCGGCCCCGGTTGTGCGCGACCGCCGCCGCCTGCGGATCGTGCGCCGGATCCGCCGAGCCAAGGTCCATCGTCGCCGCCGCCTCGGTGCTCAGGCCGCCGTTGCGGGTGGTGAACAGCGCCGCGATGCGCGACGGGCCCTGCCACGCGGGAACGATCCAGTCCAGCCGGGCAGCGGCGATACGGCCGGCGAGGCCGGCGCTCATCGGTGCGCTTGCGCGACCGCCGCGCGCAGAGCGACCAGCAGTCGGGTGAAGTCCGCGGGCAGCGGCGCCTCCCACTCCATCGCGCTGCGCGTCACCGGATGGACGAGTCCCAGCCGCTGCGCATGCAGCGCCTGCCGCGCGAACGCGCGCGCCGCCTCGGGCAGCGCCGTCGCCTGCGTGCGCCGTCCGCGGTAGGTTGGATCGCCGAGCAGCGGATGGCCGATCGCCATCAGGTGCACGCGGATCTGGTGGGTGCGTCCGGTCTCGAGCCGGCAGCGGACCAGCGTCGCGGCGCCGAGACGCTCGACGACCTCGACATGCGTACGCGCCGGCCGGCCGCGCTCGACCACCGCCATGGTCGTGCGCTGCGTCGGATGGCGGCCGATTGGCGCGTCGACGGTCGTTGCGCGGGCGAGATCGCCATGGACGATCGCCGCGTATTCGCGCTTCACCGTGCGCGCGGCCAGCTGGCGGACGAGATCGGTCTGGGCCTCGATCGTGCGGGCGACGACCAGCAATCCGCTGGTGTCCTTGTCGAGGCGATGCACGATCCCGCCCCGTGGCAGCGCCGCCAATCCGGCGTCGTGATGGAGCAGCGCGTTCTGCAGCGTGCCGTCGCGATTGCCGCTGCCCGGATGGACGACGAGTCCCGCCGGCTTGTCGACGACGATCAGCGCGGCGTCCTCATGCACGATCGTCAGCGCGATATTCTCGGCCGCCACAGCGCCCGGATGGGGTGCCGGCGCCGGCTCGTCGACCTCGACGATCTCGCCGCCGCGCATCTTGCGGCGCACTTCGGTCACCACGATGCCGTCGACGCTGACGAACCCCGCCTCGATCCAGCCCTTGAGGCGGGTGCGCGAATGCCGGGTCAGCAGCGCGCCCAGCGCCTGGTCGAGGCGCATGCCGGCGAGTGCGGCGGGGACGACGAGCCGGTGGTCGGCATCGGTGACATCGGGCGGTGGGGCCGCGGCCATGGGTCGGCTATAATTCCGCTTGCTCTGACCGGTGTCCGCCGGTCGGCGTCCTGCTGGCATCACGCAACGGCGACACCATGATCAATCGGATCGTTGATTCCACCCGTACGGTACTCGCTGCGCTGGCGATCGCGCTGTTGTTCGCCGGCTGCGGGCTGCTGCCCGACGTGAAGGACGAAACCGCGGACTGGAACGCGGATCGCCTGTACCAGGCGGCCCACTCGGCAATGCTCGAGGGAAATTATATACGCGCGACCAAGCTGTTCGACCAGCTGGAGGCGCGTTTTCCCTACGGCCGCTATGCCCAGCAGGCGATCCTCGAATCGGCGTACTCGAACTGGCGCGGCCACGAGCAGGCCGCCGCGATCGCCGCCTGCGATCGCTTCATCCGCACTTATCCGAATCACCCCAACGTCGACTACGCCTACTACCTGAAGGGGCTCGTCCATTTTCGCGAGGACCAGGGGCTGATCGGCTATGTCTACGAACTCGACCTGTCCGAGCGTGACCCGAAGGAAATGCGTTCGTCGTTCGCCGCGTTCAAGGAGCTGGCACAGCGTTTCCCGGACAGCCAGTACTACCAGGATTCGGTGTCGCGCATGCGCTATCTGAACAACGCGATGGCCACCTACGAGGTCAAGGTCGCCAACTACTACTACAGGCGCGGCGCCTATGTCGCGGCGGCCAACCGCTCGCAGGGCGCGCTGGTCAATTTCCCGCAGACGCCGGCGAACGAGCAGGCGCTGGATATCCTGCGCAACAGCTACCGGCAACTGGGATTGGTCACGCTGGCCGACGATTCGGAGCGCATCCTGGTCAAGACGTTTCCGGAAAGCAGGTACGTGGTCGGAGACACGTCCAGGCCGTGGTGGAAATTCTGGGGCGGCGAGCCGCCGCCGGCCACCAAGGTCGAACCCGGCGAACAAGCCACGCCCTGGTGGAAGTTCTGGTAGCCGCCGCCTGACCCGACAGCGTCGCTAGCGCGACGGCGTGGTCGCGGCAGCCGCAGCGGCAAGCGTTGCCAGAAACGTCACCGCCTCGCCCTGGTCCCGCGTGCGCCGCATCGGCGGCAGCGTCTGCCAGATCCGCTTGCCGTAGTGCTTGTCCACCAGGCGCGGGTCGCAGATGGCGAGCACGCCGCGATCGGTTTCCGTGCGAATCAGCCGGCCCGCGCCCTGCTTCAGGCTGATCGCCGCCTGCGGCAACTGCCAGTCCATGAACGGATTGCCGCCTTCGGCGCGCAGGCGTTCGAGGCGCGCCGCCAGCAGCGGATCATCGGGCGGGGCGAACGGCAGCTTGTCGATCACCACCAGAGACAACGCGTCGCCCGGAACGTCGACGCCCTCCCAGAAGCTGGCGCTGCCCAACAGCACCGCGTTGCCGAGATCGCGAAAGCGGACCAGCAATTCCGTGCGCGAGCCTTCGCCCTGCGCCAGCAGCGGCAATGCCAGGCCTTCACGCTCCAGCGCCGCCGCCAGTCTCTCGCGCGCGCGGGCCAGCGCCCGCAGCGAGGTGAACAGCAGGAACGCGCGGCCGCCACTGGCCCGCAGCAGCGGCAGCGCCGCATCGACCACCGCATCGGTATGTTCGGGCGTGTTCGGCGCCGGCAGCCCCCGCGGCACGTAGAGCATTCCCTGCCGCTGGTAGTCGAACGGGCTCTCCCACGCGCCGGTGGCGGCGTCGTCGAGGCCGAGCTGGCCGGCGTAGTGCGAGAAGTCGCGGCCGACGGCGAGCGTCGCCGAAGTGAGGATCCATGCCCGTGCGGTGGTCTCGACCTGGCGCCGGAACAGCGCCGCCACCGACAGCGGCGACGCGTGCAACGCGAACCCGTAGGGGGTGACGTCGATCCAGCGAATCCATTCCTGCACATCCTCCGGCCTGTCCGGCACGGCAACGCTGCCGTCGCGCCAGCGTGTGACGCGCCGCGAGGCATCCTCGGCCCGCCGCGCGGCCTGCGCGAGTTCCTCGCCGCGTTCGGCGAAATGCCCGAGTTCCGCCGCCAGGCGGTCGAGCGCCGCCGCCAGCGCGTCCAGCGCCTCGGCGAATCCGGGACGCGATGCGGCAGCATCGCGCCCGATCTTTCCGGGCACCTCGCCTGCGGCGAGGCGCAGCCTGCGGATCGCCGGCACCAGATCGGCCGCCGCGTCGGGCAGGTCGGGCACGTCGCGCGCCGCGGTGCGCGCCGTCACCTCGGCGTCGCGGGCGAGTTCGGCGAGTTGTCCGGCTGTCAGCTGCTCGCCGAAGAACAGCGTCGCCGTCTCGGGAAGCTGGTGAGCCTCGTCGAGGATGACTGTATTGCAGTTCGGCAGCAGCTCGGAAACGCCCTCGTCGCGCAGCACGACGTCGGCGAAGAACAGGTGGTGATTGACGACCACGATGTCCGCATCCAGCGCGTCCTTGCGCGCCTTGAGCACGAAGCACTCGTCGTGGTGGGCGCAGTTCTGGCCGAGGCAGTTGTCGCGGGTCGACGTCACCAGCGGCCAGATCGACGCGTGCTCGGGCACGTCGGCCAGCTCCGCCCGGTCGCCGCGCTCCGACGCGCGCGCGAAGGCGATGATCTTCGCCAGGTGCCGGGCGTCGTCGCGCGAGGGCAGCCGATCCTCGTGCGACGCGCGTTCGAGGTGGTGGTGGCAGACATAGTTGGCGCGGCCCTTGAGCAGCGCGACGGTGACCGGAACCTGCACGGCGTCGCGGACCAGCGGCAGGTCGCGCTCGAACAGCTGATCCTGCAGCGTCTTGGTGCCGGTCGAGATGATCACCTTGCCGCCGTAGAGCAGGGCAGGGACGACGTAGGCGAAGGTCTTGCCGGTGCCGGTGCCCGCTTCGGCGATCAGCTGGCCGCGCGCGGCGATGGTGCGCGCGATGGCGTTCGCCATGGCCAGTTGCTGCGGGCGGAAACGGAATCCGGGCAGCGCCCGCGCCAGCGTCCCCTGCTCACCGAAGATTGCGGCGAGCGCCGGATCGACCGCCTCCTGCGACAGCAGCGCTGCATCCGCGGGCGAATCCGCGACGTCCGCCGTCGCGGCCGCGCCCGACGGGCTCGATTGGCTCAGTTGCTCGCTGCCTTGGCGGTGGGCTGCGCCCGCCGCGCCGCCGGCCTGGACGGCTTCGCCGGAGCCGCGACCTTCACCGACGCCGCGCCCTCCGGTGCGGTGGTGAAGCCGACGCGGACTTCCTCGATCTGCCACGAAAACTCGTCGTAGATGCGGTTGACCCGGTCCTCGTAGGCCTGCCCGGGCTCGCCGCTGCGCCAGCGCAATCCGGCGAGCGCGTCCAGCCAGAACTGCTGCAGCGTGCGCAGTCCTTCGACCGCCTCGCGATAGCCGGTGGCCTCGCGCAGCGCTGCCTGGTAGGGGCGGGTGATGTTCAGCTTCTGCTTGTCGACGCAGTACTCGCTCTTGGCGCCGTTGGTGCCTTCCTGCGCCTTGGCGTGGCCGAATTCGATGATCTCGATGCTCTTCACGTGCCGGCACATCGTGTACAGGTGGGTGACGGCGTCGAGATAGCAGTCGATCGCGCTGTCCGAATTATTCGGGCAGACGTAGTTGTTGCCCGGATCGAACTTCTGGGCAACGGCGGGCGCGGCCGGCTGGAAGGCGACGAAGGCGGCGAGGATGAGCAGTGAACGCAGCGACATGGGGCGGGGACGAAGGACTTGGCGAAGGACCAATCCTACCCCGCTACGTCCATCGAGTGAAGTCCGCCGGAGAAATCCGTCCGGCGGGGTCCGCCTGGGGACACCGCGATGGCCGCGTCCCGGAGCGCGCTGAAACGCGCTCAGATGGTGACGCCGCCCGAAACCTCGATGACCGCGCCGTTGATGTACGACGCCTCGTCGGAGGCCAGCCACGCATAGGTGTTGGCGATCTCCTCGGGCTTGGCCAGACGGCCCATCGGCACGCGGTCTTCCATCATGCGGATGACCTTTTCCGGCATCGACGCCAGGATTGGCGTCTCGACGAATCCCGGGCAGATCGCGTTGGAACGAATGCCCTTGCGGCCGAGTTCGCGTGCCCAGGTCTTCATCATGCCGATGACGCCGAACTTGGTCGCCGCGTAATTGGTCTGGCCGAAGTTGCCGTAGATGCCGACGATCGACGAGGCATTGAGGATGCAGCCGCTATTCTGTGCCAGCATGATGTCCACCACCGCCTTGGTGCAGTTGTAGACGCCCTTCAGGTTGACGTCGATGACCCGGTCGAACTGGTCCTCGCTCATCTTCTTGAACTGCGCGTCCTGGACGATGCCGGCGTTGTTGACCAGCGTGTCGACACGGCCCCACTTCGCCATCACGCCCTCGACCATGTCCGCGATGCTGGACTTGTCGGTGACGTCGACGCGAAAGCCCGCTGCCTCGCCGCCCGCCGCGCGAATCAGCGCCACGGTCTCGTCGACCATGGCCATGTTGATGTCGCAGACGGCGACCTTGGCGCCTTCCTTCGCGAACTTCTGTGCGGTCGCTCGGCCGATGCCCTGGCCGCCTCCGGTAATGATGGAAACCTTGTCGGTCAGGCGCATGGCGATCCCCCAATTGGTGCATGGCGCCCCGGCATGAACGCAGGCCGGGACTGAACCAGCACAATATAGCCCGGAATGGTGCATTGCACAAGGAAAAATGACAATTCGATGATCCAGAGCAAGTCAGTGGTCACTTACAATTAATGACTGTAAAAACATGATGTTATGAGCCAATTTCGGGCCGATTCATCTGGGTGCCGCGTGTCGGACCTACGGTTCCGCGTCCGGCGATGCTGCACCGGTCGGGCACCGGCGGATCGCGGCGGAGTACGGTGGCTAGGCGGGCAGCCAGTGCTCGATGGTCAGCTGCAGCGTTGCGTTGCCCTGCCACTCGTTGACGTCGGGGCGGAAGGCGGCATGGATCCGGTCCGGCAGCGGGGTCGCATGGTTGAACAGCATGGCGTCGAAGCGCTCGTCCGCGCGGCCCAGGACCAGCCGCGTATGCCGGCCACCGACGACACGCGCATCGATCACCCGGAAGTGATCGTCGAAGGTCGGCGCCGGCAGTCCCTGTCCCCAGACCCGCTCGCGCAGCGTCTCGGCCAGCGCGAAGTCGAGCTCACCCTTGCGAAGCGCGCCGTCGGTCTGGCAGGTCCGCGCGAGGTCGGACTCGCTCAGGCGTTCGGCCGCGACCGCTTCGAACGCCTCGCGAAACCGGGGCAGCGCCGCCTCTGCCAGCGTCAGGCCGGCGGCAAAGGCATGTCCGCCGAAGCGCAGGATCGTGCCCGGCGCCCGCTTGGCGACCAGGTCGAGGGCGTCACGCAGGTGGAATCCTGAGATCGACCGCCCCGAGCCGCGGAGTTCGCCTACGCTACCCGGGGCGAACACGATGGCCGGGCGATGCATCCGGTCCTTGAGCCTCGAGGCGACAATGCCGACCACGCCCTGATGCCATTCGCGCCGAAACAGGCACACGGTGAAGCGGTCGCCGGCCTGCCCGGCGAGGCCCTCCAGGTCGGCCAGCGCCTCGTCCTGCATCGTGGCTTCCACGTCGCGGCGCTCGCGGTTCAGCTGGTCGAGCTGGCCGGCCAGCGCCCGCGCCTGCGCGGCGTCGTCGCTGAGCAGGCAGCGAATGCCCAGCGCCATGTCGGCGAGGCGACCGGCGGCGTTCAGCCGCGGTCCGGCGACAAAGCCCAGGTCGAAGCTCGTGGCGCGACGCGCGTCGCGGCCTGCCGCGGCGAAAAGCGCCAGCACGCCGGGCTGGGCGCGTCCGGCGCGCAGCCGGGCGAGTCCCTGGCCGACGAGGACCCGGTTGACCTGGTCGAGCCGGACGACATCGGCGACCGTGCCCAGCGCCACCAGGTCGAGGAGTTCGGCCAGATTGGGTTCGGCGGACTGCGCGAAGGCGCCCAGTTCGCGCAGGCGGGCACGCGTGGCCATCAGCACGTAGAACATGACGCCGACGCCGGCGATGTGCTTGCTCGGAAACGTGCACTGCGGCTGGTTGGGATTGACGATGATCGCCGGCGTCGGGAGCGTGGCCCCCGGCAGGTGGTGATCGGTGACCAGCACGTCGATGCCCAGCGCGGCCGCGGCAGCGACGCCCTCGACGCTGGCGATGCCGTTGTCGACGGTGATCAGCAGCCGCGGCTTGCGCTGTGCCGCCAGCGCGACGATCTCCGGTGTCAGTCCGTAGCCGTGTTCGAAGCGGTTGGGCACCAGGAAGTCGACGTCGGCGCCGAACGCGCGCAGTCCGCGCACGCCCACCGCGCATGCGGTCGCGCCGTCGGCGTCGTAGTCGGCGACGATGATCATGCGCTCGCGTTCGGCAATGGCCCGGGCGAGGCGCGCGGCGGCGGCGTCGACCCCGCGCAGCGCCGCGAACGGCGGCAGCGCGCGCAGCGAGTGATCGAGTTCGGCGGCGCTGCCGATGCCCCTGGCGGCGTAGATCCGCGCCAGCACCGGCGACAGGCCGTCGCGTTCCAGCGCCGCGGCGGCCGCCGCCAGCGGGCGGCGAACGATGGCCATGGTCACGGTGCGACCCCGCCGGCGGGCGGCGCGAACGGCGGCGACGACAGGCGTCCCGCCAGCCGCGCCGGCCACGATGGCGGCCGGGCGCGCCAGAGATGCGCGGCGCCGCCGTCGGCGTCGGTGACCAGCGCGAGCGAGCGCAGTCGGCCGTTTTCAAGCGCAGCGACCGCTGGCGCCAGCCACGCGGCGGCCAAGGCGCGCAGCGCGTCGGGCTCGCCGACCGCCGACAGCGCGATCACCGCGTGCTCCGTTTCGGGCAGCGCCGCGAAACCGGCCGGCGGCGTCGCTGCCGCCTCGCCGCCGATGCTCGCCAGTCCGCGCGCCAGATCCCCGTCGCGACGCGGTACGGCGAACAGCCTGGCGCGAACGGGCTCGACGTCGCGCCGCCGTCCGGCGCCGGAAATCCAGATGCCGTTCGCCGGCGCGCGTCCCGCGGACTCCCGGGCGACGTTCACTGCGTCGGCGTGCAGCAGCATCTGCATCTCGGAGAGCCAGCGCCGCCAGGTGCTGCCCTGCGCGCCACGCGGCAGATGCGCGTGGATGGCGCCGGTGACCTCGGGCAGCGCCGAGGTCTGCGGGGCGTCGCCGGACGAGGCGACGACGAACCAGGCATCCGGCCGCGGCGCGTGGAAGACCAGTCCGTCGGCGGCGAAGTGCGCGTTCAGCGCCGCGACCAGCGCGTCGGCGTCGGCGCGCGAGAGATCGTCGACGCGGCCGCCCAGACGCACGTCGTCCCGACCCGCGACGAACGTGACCGGGTCGGCACGCATGATCAGCGCCTCGCCCGGGTCGAAGCCGGCGCCCAGCGCCGCCAGCGGTGCGACCGGCGCATCGCCCGGCAACCCCGACGCCGCCAGCAGAGCGGCGTCGAGGCCGCCCGGGAAACGTTCAGGCGCGCCGGCGTAACGGGCAAGCCGCGAAAACGCCGGATAGGGCGCATGGGCCTCCGGCGGCAGGGCCAGCAATTGCGGAACCGCGATGACGAGATGCATGGCGTAAAGGCGCGCTCGTTCGGTGCAGATAGAATTCGGCGGAACCACCGGCGGGGCGGCGGAGTCTAGCATGCGATAATTTTGGCCGGCCGGCAGTTCGCCCGCCCAAGCACCCCCGTCCATTGTCCCCCTACGAACTCGCCGTCGGCCTGCGCTACACGCGCGCCCGCAAGGGCTCGGGCCGCAACACGTTCATCTCCTTCATCTCGCTGATCTCGATGGCGGGGATCGCGCTGGGCGTCGCCGCGCTGATCGTCGTGCTGTCGGTGATGAACGGCTTCCAGGAAGAATTGCGCAACCGCATCCTGTCGGTTGCTTCGCACATCGAGATCCGCGGCCTGCCGCAACTCGCCGACTGGGAACGCGTTGCCGAGGTCGCGCGAAGGGAACCGCGGGTCGTGGCGGCCGCGCCCTACGTGCTCGGCCAGGCGATGCTGGCGGCCGGCGACGCGACGCGCGGCGCGCTGATCCGCGGCATCGATCCGGCGCGCGAGGACACGGTGGCCGACATCGGCCGGCACATGCGCCGCGGCTCGCTCGCGGATTTGAAGCCCGGCGAATTCGGCATCGTCCTCGGCGGCGACCTGGCGCGCGCGCTGGGCACGGCACCGGGCGACAGCGTCGTGGTGATCACGCCGCAGGGAACGATCACGCCGGCGGGCACGCTGCCGCGGGTCAAGAGTTTCAAGGTGGTCGGCGTCTTCGAGGTCGGCATGTACGAGTTCGACAGCGGCCTGGCGCTGATCAACATCGAGGACGCGCAGCGGCTCTACCGGCTTGACGGCGTGTCCGGCGTGCGCCTGAAGCTCGACGACCTGTTCGCGGCGCCGATGGTCGCGCGCGACCTGTGGCAAAAGCTGCCGGTCTCCGCCGAGGTGCGCGACTGGACGCGGAGCCACGCGAACTTCTTCCGCGCCGTGCAGATCGAGAAGCGGGTGATGTTCATCATCCTGACGCTGATCGTCGCCGTGGCGGCGTTCAACATCGTCTCGGCGCAGGTGATGGTGGTGACGGACAAGCAGGCCGACATCGCGATCCTGCGCACGCTCGGCGCGACGCCGTCATCGATCATGGCGATCTTCATCGTCCAGGGCGCGCTGATCGGCATGATCGGCACGGCGATCGGCGTGATCGGCGGGGTGCTGCTGGCGCTGAACGTCGGCACCGTCGTGCCGGCGATCGAGCGCGCTGCTGAACATCCAGTTCCTCGACAAGTCGATCTACTACATCAGCGACCTGCCGTCGGACCTGCAGCGCGCCGACGTGGTGACCATCGCCGCCATCGCGCTCGGCCTGGCGCTGATCGCCACGCTGTACCCGGCGTGGAAGGCCTCGCGCGTCAACCCGGCCGAGGCGCTGCGCTATGAGTGACGCCGCGCCGCCGGTCGTTGCCTGCACGGGCCTCGCCAAGACCTACACCAGCGGGCCGGCGCATGTGCCGGTGCTCACCGGGGTCGATCTCGAGGTCAGGGCCGGCGAGCGCGTCGCGATCGTCGGCGCTTCGGGCTCGGGCAAGAGCACGCTGCTGCATCTTCTCGGCGGCCTCGACGCGGTGACCGCGGGCGAGGTGCGCGTCGACGGCGTCGCGCTCACCACGCTGTCGGAGGCGGAGCGCGGACGCCTGCGCAACCGCGCGCTCGGCTTCATCTACCAGTTCCATCACCTGCTGCCCGAGTTCAGCGCGGTCGAGAACGCGGCGATGCCGCTGCTGGTGCGGCGGATGGCGCCGGCGGCCGCGCAGGCCGCGGCGGCAGCGGTGCTCGAGCGCGTCGGCCTCGCGCACCGGCTGCGCCACCGGCCGGGCGAACTTTCCGGCGGCGAACGGCAGCGGGTGGCGCTGGCGCGCGCGCTGGTGACGCAGCCGCGCTGCGTGCTGGCCGACGAGCCCACCGGCAACCTCGACCGCAAGACGGCGGCGCAGGTGTTCGACCTGATGCTCGAATTGAACGCCGATCACGGCACCGCGCTGGTGATCGTCACGCACGACCCGGAACTGGCCGCGCGGGCGGACCGGACGCTGCATCTGGTCGATGGCCGGTTGGCCGCGGCCTGACGCTTCAGGGCATCAAGGGAACCTGGTCACCGACCGCGCGCATTGGTAGCGCATCGATGAGACCGGCAATGCGCGCGAGTCGCGCGAGCTCCACGCGTTCGGCATCGTCGACCGGCAGCTGCGGCGGGCGCACCGTCGCGTGCGCGATCAGTCCCTGCAGCTTCAGCACTTCCTTCATCCGCGGCCGGTAGTCGCGGATCGGCGCGCGCCACGCGTAGCGGGCCAGCGGTCCCAGCTTCTCCCAGATCGCGAACGCGCGCCCGAAATCCTTCGCCACGACCGCGCCGTGCATGTCGATGAGTTCGCGCGTCGCCGTGCAGGCGAAGCCGATCAGCGCGCCGTCGCAGCCCAGCACCATCGCCTCGCAGATGAAGGTGTCGCTGCCGGTCAGGATGCCGAGCCGGCGCGGCAGCGCGCGCGCCGCGGCGATGGTCTCCACGGTCTTGGTGGTGTCGAACGACGCCTCCTTGAGGCCGATGATCTGCGGAATGGTCGCCAGCCGCGCCAGCGTCTCCGGCGGGAAATCGGGACCGAAGGCCTTCGGAAACTGGAAGGCGATCAGCGGCAGGCCGACGCCGTCGGCGATCGCCTTGTGGTAGGCGTAGATCATCTCCGACGGGACCGGGTTGCCGAGGAAGGTCGGGAACGGCGGGAAGATGGCGAGCGCTTCCGCGCCCGCTGCCTTGAGTTCGTTGCCCCAGCGCACCGCACCGGCGGTCGACCCGGCGATGAGCCCCGACACCAGCGGCACGTCGCCGATGACCTCGCGGCACACGCGCAGGACTTCCAGCTGTTCGTCGTGTTCGAGCGCCGGGCCTTCGCTGGCGTCCATGTTCATGGCGATCGCCGTCGGCTTTTGCGCGGCGATCCAGCCGATGTAGCTGCGCAGCGACGTCCAGTCGATCCCGGCGTCGGGAAGCATCGGCAGCACCGGCGCGGCGACGATGCCCTGCAGCGTGAACGTGGCCATGGCTCAGGTCTCCTTGAGGATCGGCGTCGCGGCGCCGTGCAGCACGCCGCGGGCGAGGAAGATGTCGGTGATCTGCTCGGCGATGCGGATGAACTGCGGATCGCGCCGCGCGCCGAGTCCGCGCGGGCGGGTCATGCCGATGTCCAGCACCTGCTCGATCCGGCCCGGCCGCGGCGACATCACGACGACGCGATCGGCGAGCAGCACCGCCTCGTCGATCGAGTGGGTGATGAACAGCACGGTCTTGCGCGTGGCGAGCCACAGCGCCTCGAGGTCGAGGCGCATCTGCTCGCGGGTCAGCGCGTCGAGCGCGCCGAAGGGCTCGTCCATCAGCAGGAGCGGCGCATCGTGGATCAGCGCCCGCGCGATCGACACGCGCTGGCGCATGCCGCCCGACAGTTCGTGCGGATAGCGATCGGCGAAATCGTGCAGCCCGACCTGCTCGAGCAGCGACAGCGCGCGTTCGCGGTGCGCGCGCGGATCCTGGCCGCGCAGCTCCACCTGGATCAGGACGTTGTCGAGCGCGGTGCGCCACTCGAGCAGCACCGGGCTCTGGAAGACGATGCCCAGGTTGGTCTGCGGTCCGTCGACGATGCGGCCGTCGACGCGGAGTTCGCCGGTGGACGGCGCATGCAGGCCGGCGACCAGGCGCAGCAGCGTGCTCTTGCCGCAGCCGGAGGGGCCGACGATGGCCAGGAACTCGCCTTCGCGGATCGCCAGGTCGACCCGTTCCAGCGCCTGCGTTTCGCGGCCGCCGCGACGGTAGGTCTTGGCGACACCGGCCAGCTCGACGTACGGGCGCGCGTCCGCTGATCGCACGGACCGCGCCGCCGGCTGCGTCGGCCCGCCGGCGGCGTGTACCGCCATCTACTTGGGCAGGAATTCGTTGGTGTGGAACGCAGTCCAGCCCTTGTCGGTCTCCAGGCCGCGATAGTTCTTGAGGATCGCCAGCGTCTGGTCCCAGTCCGCCTGCGCGCCGAGGCCGACCTTGCCCCTGGAGTTCTTCGAGTCGAGCAGCTCGATGTCGACCATCAGCTGGTCCCTGGTCGACTGCCGGTTGAGGTCGGGCTTGACCTTCATCGCCGCGTCGACGGCGGCGTCGGGGTTCTTCTTCGCCTCTTCCCACGACTTGATCGTGGCCCGGACGAAGCGGCGCACCAGGTCCGGATTCTTCTTGATGGTGTCGCCCGAGGTCAGGATGGTCATGCCGACGATGTTCGCGCCCCAGTCGGCATAGCGCATCGCCGACGGATTGCCGCCCTGGTACTTGATCAGGAAGTACTGGTCGTCGGCGCCGCCCAGCAGCGCGTCGGTCTTCTTCTCCAGCACCGTGACGACCTTGGCGGCGGGGTCGACCTGCACCATGCCGATCTTGCTGCAGTCGACGTTGTTGGCCTTGCACACCGCCTGCAGCAGCTGGCCGAGCGGATCGCCCGGCGACACCGCCACCTTCTTGCCGACCAGGTCCTTCGGCGTCCTTGATGCCGGCCTCGACCAGCGACACGACGGAAAAGCCGGTGGTGTTGAGCAGCGACATGACGCTCTTGACGTCGGCGCCCTTGGCGGCGGTGACGATCACCGACGATGAGTCGGCGAGGCCGAAGGTGTCGGAACCTGCGGCCACCACCTGCACGGTGTTGGCGGAGCCGCGGCCCTCGTTGATGGTGAGGTCGATGCCCTCGGCGGCGTAGAAGCCCTTGTCCTTGCCGTAGTAGAACGGCACGTGCAGGCCGCCCAGGTACCAGTTCAGCCGCAGCGAGACCTTGTCCTGCGCCTGCGCGAACGACGCGGCGCCGAGGGCAACGGCGGCTAGGCACAGCGCCGCGATACGAGCAAGTTTCATGGCTTTCTCTCCTCCTTCGTGGGCCCGCCTGGATGGCTGGCCGAAAAAACGATCAAAGCGTGGCGTCCTTGGCGGTTGCCTGCTGCGAAACGTGCCAGGGGATGGTGATGCGTTCGATGACCTCGACCGCGTAGTACACGGCCAGCCCGATCAGCGACAGGATCACGATGATCGCGAACACCATCGGCGTTTCCAGCTGGCCGTTGTACTGCAGCAGCAGATAGCCCAGTCCCTTGTCCGAGGCGACGAATTCGGCCACGACCGCCGCGGTGGCGGCGAGCGCCGCGCCGACCTTGAGCCCGGTGAAGATGTGCGGCAGCGCCTGCGGCAGCTGGATCTTCAGGAACAGGCGCAGCCGGCCCGCGCCGGTCGTCCTGGCGAAATCCATGATGTCGCGGTCCGCGCTCTTGAAGCCGGCGATGCTCGAAACCACGATCGGGAAGAACGACAGCAGGAACACCAGCAGCAGCTTGGGCGTGAAGCCGAAGCCGAACCAGATGATGAACAGCGGCGCGATCGCGATCTTGGGGATGATCTGCAGGAACACGATCACCGGGTACACGGCCTGTTCCATGAAGCGCGAGTAGGCGACCGCCAGCGCCAGCGGGATGCTGACCACGACGGCGAGCGCGTAGCCGGCGAGGATTTCCTGCGTGGTGATCCAGGCGCCGCCGGCGACGATGTCGTGGCGCTTCCAGAATTCGGTCCAGACCTTGGACGGCGGCGGCAGCAGGTACTCCTTGATCCCGAGCACGCGCACCGCGATCTCCCAGACGACGAACAGCAGCACGAAGATCGCCAGCGCGCCGCCGCGCTTGCCCAACCAGGCGAACAACGCCCGCCCGCGCCCGGACGGCTGCGTCATCGCCAGGGCTCCGGCGGCTGCGCCAGGTCCCAGGTGCCGTACTGCGCCGGCTCGTTGATCTCGAGCACCTCCAGGTCGTCCGACCGCGCGACGACGTTGTGCGGGACGCCCGCCGGCTGCGACAGTCCGTCGCCGGCGTTCAGCCTGACGTCGCCTTCGATGCCGGCGAAGCGAAAGGTCAGCGAGCCGCGGAGCACGTAGACGTAGTGCGCGGTCATGTCGTGCCAGTGCCAGCCGGTGGGTGCGGCCATGGGCTTCAGCGCGCGGATGTGCTTGACGCCGATGCGTCCACCCGTGGCGGCGGCAAGCCCCAGGTCGCGGTACTCGACGTCGTCGCGCAACCCTTCGCGGTTCCATGCCGATGCGCCGGTGCCGGCGCGCGCGAAGGCCGACAGCGCCTCGGCCAGCGCCAGCGGCCCCGCGTATCGCGGCGTCGTTTCAGCGGACATTGGCCAGGTCCTCCCGCATTGCGGCGCCGGCCTCGCGGCCCGCGTCCTGCCGATGGCGCACACGCACCGGCCAGATCTCGGAAAGTTCCGCCGCGGCGCGCACCACTTCGCGGCCGAGCGCGCCGCGGCGCTCCGCGTCCATGCGCCCGACCGGTCCGGCGACGCTCAACGTCGCCACGACCGGGGCGTTGGCGGCGGAGGACGCGCGCACCACGGCCGCCACCGCGGCGACGCCGGGCTCGCCTTCCTCGACCGCTTCGCCGTAGCCGCGCCGGCGCGATTCGCGCAGCTGTTCGCGCAGCTCGCCCAGCGTCCGCAGCGCGCGCGGGCCGAGTCCGTCCACGTCGCCGATCCCGACGCGGGAGATGATGGCCAGCGCCTGCGTTTCCGGCAGCGACGCCAGCCAGATCTTGCCGACCGCCGTCGCATGCAGCACGACCTCGCGGCCGGCATGCGCGTCGTAGCGCAGGCCGGACAGCGCGCCCTGCGCCTTGGCGACCCAGGTCATCCGTTCGCCTTCCACGACGGCCAGGCGCGCAAGTTCGCCGCTGGCAGTCGCGAGACGGTCGAGCACCGGCTGGCAGACCTCATCGAAGCGGGTCGCCGCGAGTTGGCGAAAACCCAGCGCGGCCAGCTTGAAGGTCAGTGCGTAGTGACGGCTTTCCGGCAGTTGCCGCGCATAGCCGCGATCGCAGAGGCCGGTGAGCAGCCGGTGCGCGGCGCTTTTGGGCAACGCCAGCGTGGCGGCGACGCTCGACAACGGCAAGCCGTACGGCGCCTCGGAAAGCAGGGCGACGATGTCGAGGATTCGCAGGGCCGGCGGATACATGGCGTGTATCGGGAAGGCAACATGGAACGATGTTCCGACTTTGTGTGAGCGCGACGATTCGGTCAAGCTGCGGCGCAGCATCGGATGCCGCGTCGGGAAACCAGCGGTCGCGCCGTGACCGGCGCTCAGTATTCGACCGGGATCGGATCCAGCGAGCGCCACAGGTACCAGGTGGCCACGCTGCGATAGGGCGCCCAGCGCGCGCCGAAGGCGGCGAGCGCCGCGGGTGTGAGGCGCGAGCCGCCGTGATAGTGGATCGCCACGGCCTTTTGCAGGCCGATGTCGCCAACCGGCAGCACGTCGGCGCGCAGCTCGTGGAAGATCAGGAACATCTCGGCCGTCCAGCGACCGATGCCGCGGACGTCGCATAGTTGCCCGATCAGCGCCTCGTCCGGCAGCGCACCCCAGCCGGACGGGTCGAGCGTCCCGGACGCGAAGTGGCGGGCAAGGTCGGTCAGGTAGTCGGCCTTGCGTTCGGACAGGCCTGCCCGCCGCAGCGTAGCGGTTCGCACTCGGCGCAAACGGCCGGGGTCGAGGCGCACCGGGTCGCCCGTGCCATGCGCCGCGGTCACCAGCCGGTTCCAGATCGACTGCGCGGCCTTGACCGAGATCTGCTGGCCGACGATGGCCCGCGCCAGCGTGGTGAAGGGATCGCCGCGACGTGTCAGGTGAATGCCCGGATAGGCGGCGATCAGCGTTTTCATCACCGGGTCGCCGCGCGTCAGCGCCGACGCTGCGCGGTCCCAGAACTCGGGCTTCAATGCGGGAAGCCCTACAGGCCCTGCACCATCCGTCGCAGGCGCGCGCGCTTGCGCCAGGACCAGACGGTGTGACAGCGCCACAGAACGCGGGTGAGGACGAAGCCAACCGTGGCCAGAGTCACCGCGAGCAGCAGCAATCCCAGCGCCAGCGGCTTGCCGAGCTGGCCCATCCACAGCATCAGCGCAGGCAGCCATTCGGTCATTCCCGCCGCCAGCGGCACGTCGAATTTCGGTATCGGCGGAGCGCCGGGAAAGAACAGGCGACCGTATTCGTAGGCCAAAACGTACAGCGGGACGATGGTGAACGGGTTCGTGTAGAAGGTGGTGATGACGGCGATCGGGAACTGCGCCCGCGCGACCAGGCAGACGACGATCGCCGAAAGCACCTGCAGCGGACCGGGGATCAGTCCGCAGAACAGGCCGATGGCCACCGCGCGCGAGGCCGAGTGGCGATTGATGTACCAGAGGTCCGGGTCGGCCAGCGCGGGAAGGTACTGCCGTATCCACGGGTGCGAGGTGATACGGTCGACCGCCGGTTGCCAGCGTGCGGTGAAATCCTTCAGAAGTCTGCGTGGCATCAGTGAGAGCGAAACTGTTACATTAGCGCGGTTTGATTTTCGGGCAGTCCGGATGTTCCCAGCAGGGCGGGTTTTTGTCGCGAGTTGCGGTTTTTCGGGTGCGAGCGACCCGATGTTGGCACATGGCGGCGCCATTTCGCCAGATTTCGTCGACGCGCCGTCGGCGGCACGCGCCGGCCGCCGGCCGAAGCGCGGACCGGCATGGCTTTGCGCGATCTGGTTCGCGCTTGCCGGCGGCGTGGCGTTCGCGGCGGATCCCGACAAGATCATCCGCGACGTGTTCCCGGTGGCCGAGACGGGCTTCGACCCGGCGGCGATGCACGACCTGTATTCCGCCGGCATCGTCCAGGCGATCTTCGACCGGCTCTACACCTACGACTACCTCGCCCGTCCGGCGAAGATCGTGCCGCAGGCCGCGGACGGCATGCCCGACGTCACCGACGACGGCAGGACCTACACGGTCAGGCTGAAGAAGGGCATCCACTTCGCGGCGGACCCGGTGTTCGCGGGCAAGGCGCGAGAACTCGTCGCCGACGACATCGTTTACTCGTTCAAGCGTCTCGCCGACCCGAAGCTGCGTTCGCCCTGGTCGTTCCTGGTCGAGGGCAAGTTCGTCGGCCTCGACGACGCCATCGCGGCGGCCAGGCAATCCGGCCGGTTCGACTACGACCGCAGGATTGACGGCGTCGAAGCCGTCGACCGCTACACGGTGCGCTTCCGGCTGAAGGACACCGACTACAACCTGCCCTACATCCTGGCGCACGAGGCGACTTCGGCGCTGGCGCGCGAGGTGGTCGAAAAATACGGCGAGTCCGACGGCCGGGTGATGAGCCATCCGGTCGGCAGCGGCCCCTATCGGCTGGCCAGTTGGGTGCGCAGCTCGAAGATCGTGCTCGAGGCCAATCCCGGTTTCCGCGGGTTCACCTGGGATTTCAAGGCGCAGCAGCCCGGCGACGAGGCGCTGGTGGCGGAGATGACGGGCAAGACGATGCCGCAGGTCGGGCGCATCGAGATCAGCGTCATGGAGGAGGACCAGGCGCGCTGGCTTGCCTTCCAGGGCCGCGAACTCGACCTGATGAACATGGAGGGGCCGCTGGCACCGAACGCCATCGTCGACGGCAAGCTGATCCCGGCACTGGCCGCGAAGGGCGTGCGCCTGGACCGCGTCGTCGATGCCGAGCTCCTCTACATCTACTGGAACATGCACGACCCGGTGGTGGGCGGCCTGTCGAAGGAGAAGATCGCGCTGCGCCGCGCGCTGGCGATGTCCTACGACGTCGCCGAGGAAATCCGCGTCGTGCGCAACGGCCAGGCGGTCGAGGCCGCGTACCCGATCCCGCCGGGCGTGGTCGGCCACGTGCCCGGCTGGAAAAGCCTCAACGCCTATGACCCGGCGCTGGCCAACGCGCTGCTCGACCGCTTCGGCTACAAGCGCGGTCCCGACGGCTGGCGGACGCTTCCCGACGGCAAGCCGCTGGTGATCCGCTATGCTTCGCGCCCGGACACGCTCGGCAGGCAGCAGGAGGAGATGGTCAAGAAGGCCTACGACGGCATCGGCGTGCGCATGGAAGGCCAGAAGGACAAGTTCCCGGAACTGCTCAAGCTCGAGAAGCAGTGCAAGCTGTTCAGCCGGACCGCGGCGTGGATCGCCGACTATCCGGACGGCGACAATTTCATGCAGCTGTTCTACGGCCCCAATGCGTACCAGAGCAACAACGGCTGCGTCGCCATTCCGGAGTTCGACGCGCTGTACCGCAAGACGACGAAGTTGCCCGCCGGTCCGGAGCGCGACCGGCTGTACCAGGAGATGACGCGGATCATGGAGGTCTACGCCTTCCAGCGACTGACCATCAGCCGGTATCGCAACCAGCTGATCCAGCCGCGCGTGCTGGGTTACCGGAAGCATCCGGTCCTGACGTCGGTCTGGCAGTACATCGACGTGGCGCCGGCGGCGAAGTAGCGGCGGCAGGACGGCAGGAGAAGCGGGAGACAGGAATCAGGAGGAGAGGCCGAAGGCGAGCGGAGACCCCGCGCGCCGAAAGGCCCGGAGGAAGCGGGGAGTTGCAACGCGGCCGGACGCCATCCGCGGCCGGCCGCGGGGCACCGTTCAAGAGGACATGAAGCATGTGGGCATACATCATCCGCCGGCTGTGGCAAATGCTCCCGACGCTGCTCGGCGTGGTGCTGCTGGTGTTCGTGCTGTTCAACTGGGTGGGCGGCGACCCGGCCTACGTGCTCGCCGGCAAGATCACCAATCCCGAGCAGATCGACAACATCCGCCGCCAGCTCGGCGTCGATCAGCCGTACTACGTCCAGCTCGGCATTTTCCTCAAGCAGATCGTGACCGCCGACTTCGGCGCGTCGTGGAGCACCAACGAGCCGGTGTCGCACATCCTCGCGACGAGGCTGCCGCCGTCGCTGACCGTGCTCATCCCGCTGCTGATACTCGAGACGCTGATCGCCGTCGGCCTGGCGCTCGCCGTCGCCTACGTGCGCGGTTCGCTGACCGACCGCATGGTGATGATCGTCTGCACGGTCGGGCTGTCGATCTCGATACTGGTCTACATCATCGTCTTCCAGTACGTGTTCGCCTACAAGCTCGGCTGGTTCCCGGTGCAGGGCTGGGGCAACAATTTCTGGGAAAACCTGTTCAAGTACGCGTCGCTGCCGATCCTGATCGCGCTGGTCGTGTCCATCGCGCCCAACCTGCGGCTGTACCGCACCTTCGTGCTGGACGAGATCAACCAGGACTACGTGCGCACCGCGCGTGCCAAGGGCCTGGGCGAGAACCGGATCATGTGGGTGCACGTGCTGCGCAACGCGTCGATCCCGATCATCACCCACGTGATGGCGGCGCTGCCGAGTCTGTTGATCGGCGCGTTCCTGATCGAGCGCTTTTTCTCGATACCGGGCATCGGCCGCGAAGTGATCCTCGCCGTCGAGCGTTCCGATTTCCCGGTGATCAAGGCGCTGACCGTCTACGTCGCCGTGGCCACCATGCTGGTGAACCTCGTCGCCGACCTGATGTACAAGGCGGTCGACCCGCGCGTGCAGCTCAAGTGACGGCATGGCGATGAGCGAAACGACGCTGCCCCCGCCGCTCGCGCCGCGCCGCGAGATACCGCACACGGTATCGCCCGGTCTGTGGACGCTGGCCTGGCGGCGGCTGAAGACCGATGGCGTGGCGATGGTTTCGCTGGCGATCGTCGCCGCGTTCCTGGTCATCGTGATGCTGTCCGGCATCGGCCTGGTCGCGCCCGACTGGGCGAAGGAAGTCGGGGTCAACTACGCGCCGCCGACGTTCATGGGCCCCGATGCCGTCCGCGACGGCGGCGGCGGCGCCGCGGCGCCGGCGGCGGGGGCGCCGGGCGTCGTGTACGAGTCGACGGTGGTCGATCCCATCGGCGCCGAAATCGCCGAGTTGCGGGCGCAATTGAAGGCCGGCGCCCCGTCCGCACCGCCGGACGCGCCGCCGAAGGAAGGCGGCTTCGTCGATCCGCTCGCCGACGTGATGAAGGACATCGCCGCGCAGAAGGCCGCGCCGCCGAAGGAGGGCGGGTTCGTCGATCCGCTCGCCGGCGTGATGAAGGACATCGAATCGGGCAGGGCCACGACGGGCGCGGCCTCGGCCGGCGCGGATGAGCGTCGTGCCACGCTGCCCTTCGGCGCCGACAAGTGGGGCCGGGACGTGATCGCCAAGACCATCAAGGGCTCGGAGACGTCGATTTTCGTCGGACTCGCCGCGGCGCTGGTCGCCACGGCCATCGGCTCGGTGCTGGGCGCCTTCGCCGGCTACTACGGCCGCTGGGTCGACGACGCGCTGAACTGGTTCTACAACGTGTTCAGCTCCATCCCCTACCTGCTGCTGATCCTCGCCGTCGCGGCCGTGCTGCAGCAGAAGGGCACGATGACCATCGTGCTGATCCTCGGGCTGACCGGCTGGACCGGCGTGTTCCGGCTGATCCGCGCCGAATACCTGAAGCACAAGGGCCGCGAATACGTCCAGGCGGCCGACGCCATCGGCGCGTCGAACTCGCGGCGCATGTTCCGCCACATCTTCCCCAACGTCTCGCACGTGGTGCTGGTGCAGTTGTCGATCCTGGCCGTCGGCTTCATCAAGGCGGAGGTCATTCTTTCGTTCCTGGGCTTCGGCGTGCCGGTGGACGTCGTGTCGTGGGGGTCGATGCTCAACGAGGCGCAGAACGAGCTGATTCTCGGCAAGTGGTGGCAGCTGGTCGCGGCCGGCGGTTCGATGGCGCTGCTGGTCACCGCGTTCTCGCTGTTCACCGATGCGCTGCGCGACGCGCTCGACCCGAAGCTCAAGGGCATCGGGCACTAGGCTGATGGACGAAGCCGCCGATCCGCTGGTCCGGGTGCGCGACCTCAAGGTCGCTTTCCGGCTGGACCGCCGCCACACCTTCGAGGCGGTGCGCGGCATCTCGTTCGACATTCCCCGCGATTCGACGGTGGCGCTGGTCGGCGAATCCGGGTCGGGCAAGTCGGTCACCGCGCTGGCGATCCTCGGTCTGCTGCCACCCGAGAACTCGATCGTCGATCCGCAAAGCCGGATCCTCTACGGCGGCCGCAACCTGGTCGGACTCGCGCCGCGGGCGCTGCGCGACATGCGGGGCGCCGACATTTCGATGATCTTCCAGGAACCGATGACGTCGCTGAACCCGGTGTTCACCGTCGGCTTCCAGATCGGCGAGGTGCTGCGGCTGCACCTGGGACTGTCCGGCCCGGCGGCGCGCAAGCGGACCGTCGAGTTGCTGGACGAGGTCGGCATCCCCGATCCGCAGCGGCGTGTCGACATGTTCCCGTCGCAGCTGTCCGGCGGTCAGCAGCAGCGGGTGATGATCGCGATGGCGATCGCCTGCGAGCCCAAACTCCTGATCGCCGACGAGCCGACGACCGCGCTCGACGTGACCATCCAGAAGCAGATCCTCGAGCTGATCGCGGCGCTGCAGAAAAAGCACCAGATGTCGGTGCTGTTCATCACCCACGACCTCGCGGTGGTCGGCGAGATCGCCGACCGGGTCGTCGTCATGCGCGACGGCGAAATCCGCGAGCAGGGCGAGGCGAAGCAGGTCTTCGAGGCGCCGCGCGACACCTATACCAGGGCGCTGCTGCGCTGCCGGCCGCAGCTCGATCGCCGACCCGCCCGGTTGCCGGTGATCGACGACTTCATGTCCGGCGACGGCGCCGGACCGGGGAACATCCCCGAGCGCAGCCGGGGCAGCGCGCCGGACGACGAAATCGTCCTGCGCGTGCGCGATCTCGGCAAGAGTTTCTGGTCGCGCGAGGGTCTGTTCGGCAAGCGCGAGTTCAAGGCCGTGCAGAAGGTCTCGTTCGACCTGCCGCGCGGCAAGACGCTGGGGCTGGTCGGCGAATCCGGATCGGGCAAGACCACGGTCGGCCTGACGCTGATGCGCCTGCACGAGGCGACGACGGGGGAGGCGCTGTTCGACGGCCGCGACATCCTGGCCATGTCGGCGAAGGAGTTCATGCCCTACAAGCGGCGCATCCAGATCATCTTCCAGAATCCCTATGCGTCGCTGAACCCGCGCTTCGTCGTCGGCCAGATCCTCACCGAACCGATGCAGATCCACGGCATCGGCGCATCGGAGGAGGAGCGCACCGAACTCGCCTTCGAGCTGCTGCGCAAGGTCGGCCTTCCGGAGGTGTCGTTCTACAAGTATCCGCACGAGTTCTCCGGCGGGCAGCGGCAGCGCATCGCCATCGCGCGCTGCCTGACGCTCAAACCCGACATCCTGATCTGCGACGAGTCGGTGTCCGCGCTCGACGTCTCGGTGCAGGCGCAGGTGCTCAACCTGCTGCAGGACCTGCAGGCGGAATACGGCCTGTCCTACATCTTCATTTCGCACGACCTCGCGGTGGTCAAGTACATCTCCGACCGGGTGATGGTGATGAACGATGGCGAGATCGTCGAAATGGCCGACTCCGACGAGATCTATCGTCATCCGCGCGAGCCCTACACGCAGCGGCTGCTGGCGTCGATTCCGCGCGGATGGCACGGCGGCGCCGGCGGCTAGCGGTGCGGCGAAGGTGGCGCGCGCGCCGACCGGCGCCGACGGCGGCCTGAGCGAGCGGCCGGATCACGCGATTCGAAGCGCAATGCCGACGCCGGCCACGACACCTGTCGATCCTTCGCGTTACGACGCGCTTGCGGCGGGCTACGATGCCTCGGCGCTCAACACGCTGCCGCTGCGCTATCGCACGGTGTGGAATCTCGCGCTGCGGCCCGGCGACGCGGTGCTCGACGTCGCCTGCGGCACCGGGCTGTCGTTCGCGTTGCTCGCCGAAGCGATCGGGCCTTCGGGACGACTGGTAGGCGTCGAGTGCTCGCCGGCGATGGCGGCGCTTGCGCGCGCCCGGATCGAGCGCGCCGGCTGGGCCAACGCCGAACTCGTCGTCGCCGCGATGGAGGATGCCGACCTCGCGCCGCCGCGCGGACCCTTCGACGCCGTGGCGTTCAACTTCACCCACGACGTGCTGCAGTCGGAAGCCGCGCTCGCCAACATTTTCGCCGCCTGCAAGCCGGGCGCGCGCATCGCCGTCACCGGATCCAAACTGCTGCCGTGGTACCTGGCGCCGTTCAATGCCTGGGTGCGCCGCATCAACGCGCCCTACATGGCCACGCAGCGCAATCTCGACCGGCCGTGGCGGCTGCTGGAGCGCTACGTTCCCGACCTCGCGGTCACGCCGGCGCTGTTCGGCGCCGGCTATCTGGCGAAGGGCGCCTACACGCCGGCCGCCGGCGTCAGAGCGTGAAGGCCATTTCCCGCACCAGCGCCCCCGGCACCCGCAGAGACGACAGCTGCCGCGACTGGTAGGTGCCCGAATCCAGCGCCAGCTCGGTTTCGACGGTCAGCGCCTCCAGATTGCTGCCGAGCAGACGGAACGCCGTATCGTCGAAGCGCAGCACGTCGACCGGCGCGACCACCTTCCCGCCCTCCACCCAGAAGGTCGCGAAGCGCGTCATCCCGGTCATCCGGCAGGCCGGACGGTCGGAGTAGTTGAGGTAGTGCAGGTTGCCGATGGCCAGTCCGGTGTCCAGCGCCGCCAGCGCATCCTTCGCCGGCAGCGTGCCGCCGGCCATCACCAGCGACTCCGGAGTCTCGTAGCCGTTGGCGCCGTTGTGCGCCAGGTCGAACTCGCGCGACGTGCGCGGACTCACCAGCGAACCCACCAGCGCGCCGTCGCGGACCAGCGCGACGTTGGCCGGCCGGACGAAACCCTGGTCCTGGAACGCGGGCGCGACGCCGCCTTCCGTGTCTTCGGAGATGTTCACCTGCGCGTGCAGCGCCTGCCCGTTGCGCATTCCCCCCAGCGCGCTCTGCCGGGTCGCCAGCGCCCTGCCCGAAAACCCGCCCCAGCACAGCAGGCTGGCGATGTCCTCCAGCGCGGCCGGCGCCAGATAGGCGCGGTACTTGCCGGGTGCGAGCGTTCGCGGCGGGAGGCTGATCAGCGCCAGCTTCTCGCGCGCGTCGTCCATGTGCGCCGCGAATGCCGCGGCGTTCCAGGCTGCGCCGGCGAAGCTCGTCTTCACCGCCTTGTCGGCGCGGTGGTAGAGGCTCCATTGCAGGTTGAAGCTGGTGGTCTCGTGCCAGTTGCGCTGCCCTTCCGAATTGGCGAAGCCGCGCGACACCGGCCCGGCCGCATAGATGCCGACCAGGTCGAGTCCATCGGCAGCTGCGAGCACTTCGCCGACCACGTCTTCCGCCGGCGGCAACGGCGCATTGCGCACGTCGCGGGTCGAGCGGACGGCATCGGGCAGCAGCAGCAGCGGGTCGTCGGCGAGTTCTGGCAATGCACCGCGCAGCGCCGCGATCGCTTCGCGCGCCGCCACCCGGTCGACAGCCAGTTCGCCGGTCAGCGTGAGCAGGTGCAACGCATGCCGTTCGCCGCGGATGAGCCGGACACCGAGGTAACGCTGGTCGACGGTGCCGGGCTGGCGCACCTTGCCGCGGTTCATGCGCACGAAGTCCGTGCTTTCGGCCTCGTAGGCGGCGGTGAATCGCTCGCCGGCGATGAGCGCGTCCTGCAGCACCTGCGCCAGCGTTTCGAAATAGTGCTCGTGGCTCATCATGCTTCTCCTCCGAAGACGTCGACGCCCCGGAAGACGCAGGCGGGCGACGCATGGCCGACCCGGATCACCTGCGACGGCTCGCCCTTGCCGCAGTAGGGGGTGCCCAGCACCTTGACCGTCGCCGCATCGCCGACCGCGGCAAGGTTGCGCCAGAAGCTCGCCGAGATGCCGCGGTAATTCGGGTTCTTGACGACCGCCGTGAGCTTGCCGTTCTCGATCAGGCGGCCGCGTTCGCAGCCGAACTGGAACTTGTTGCGCGAATCGTCGATGGACCACGAGCAATTGGTTTCCATCAGTACGCCGCGGTCGATGCCGGCGACCAGATCGCCGAACGGCGTGGCGCCCGGCTCGACGTTGAGATTCGCCATCCGGTCGATCGGCGGCCGGTTCCAGTTGTCCGCGCGCGAGTTGGCGACCCCGGGCAAGCCGGCGCGCGCCTGCGAGATCGCGCCGCCCAGCGGGCGCTCCAGGATGCCCCGGCGGATCAGGTGGACCTTCTGCGCCGGCGTCCCGTCGTCGTCGAAGGCGTAGCTCGCCAGTTGCTCGGGCCGGGTCGGGTCGAAGGTCACGTCGAGCAGTTCCGACCCGTAGCGATAGCTGCCGAACATGTCCGGCGTCACGAAACTGGTGCCGGCGAAGTTGCGCTCGTCGCCGAGGATGCGGTCGAGTTCCAGCGGATGGCCGATGGACTCGTGGATCTGCAGAATCATCTGGTCCGGCATCAGCAGGATGTCCATCGCCCCGCTGGGACAGTTGGGTGCGGCCAGCAGTTCGAGCGCCTCTTCGGCGATGCGCCGCCCGCTGCCGACGAAGCCGAAGCGCTCGAGGATCTCCAGCCCGCCCTGCTGGCAGATGCCGCGGTAGCCATTGAGCGTGCGATTCTGGGTGACGCCATCGGCATGCGCCGTCACCGACAGCCCCGGCATCAGGAAACGGTAGCGCTGGACGACGTCGCCGCCGGTGCTGGTCACCAGCCGGTGCGTCGCGGTGCGCACCTCGACGCCGGCCTGCCAGTCGACGATGCGGGGGTCGCAGCCGGCCGCGCGCGATTCCTCGCCAAGCATTTCGAACCACTCGTGCCGCGACCAGCCGGTGGCCGCGAATCCGGGCGACTCGTAGGTCCCCGCCGGCGTGGGCAGCGGCAGCCGGTGCATGTCGAGCAACGCCAGGCGGGCGGTGGCGCGTGCCCAGCGCGCCGCCCGGTCGAGCGCGGCCCGCAGTCCTGCGGGCGAGGTGTCGCTGGTCGCTGCATAGCCGTAGCCGCCGTCCGCGTAGACGGTGGCCATCGCCCCGCGGTCGGTGGTGGCGACCAGCGGCATCGGGACGTTCTTGCGTACCGCGTAGTCCTCGCTGCGCTCGTCTACGAAGCGCAGCGACCAGAAGTCGGCGCGGACGTCGAAGGAGGGAAGGGGGCCGTCGAATGGCATCAGGTGTCCGATCGAGTCGATTGCAGTCAGGAAGGAATGCGGCGTTACGCGGTCAAAGGCGCGGTCAAAGGCGCAGCCAAAGCCGCAGCGCCGCCTCGACTCCGGTCATCAGCGACGGTCCAATCGTTCCCAGACGCTCGCGAACGCGATCGCGGCGCAGCGTCTGAATCTTGTCGACCATGATCTGCGATTGACGTTCAAGCCCGTTCGCGCGCGACGGCTTGACCGCCACCCTGAACAACGGGGCGTCGACCAGCGATGAAGTCACCGGGCAAACGGTCAGGCTCGCGTGCGTGTCGTTGAAGAGGTCGGATTGGACGACAACCGCCGGCCGAGGTTTCCCGTAATCGCCCGGAGCGACCACGAGCACGACGTCGCCGCGGTGGACGCTCAGTTCTGCGCCGTCCATCCGGTGTCGTCGGAGGGCAGGTCCACGGTCGGCGCGCGACTCGCCAGCAGGGACTGGCGGCGGGCCTCCTCCACGTTGGCGTCGAGATAGGCTCGCAGGGCTTCGCGCGCGAGGTCGCTCTTCGGCCGGCCCGTCGCTCGCGCCAGCCACTCGAGGCGGCGCGCGAGTTCGGGCTCCAGGCGAATGCCCAGCATCGAATCGTCGGCGCTCACGGGATACGCATTGTTGAACACACGTTTAACATTATCGGCTGGCGCGCAATGGATGTCCATCGGACCGATGGCTGACTCGACGCGGCCGGCGGGCTGTCTGTTTCCCCAGCATCACTCGGACGCTTCCACCCCGAAGCGGAGCAGCGCCTCGCCCGTCACCCGGGCGATCCGCCAGTCCGGCAGCACCGTGGCGCCCAGGCGCTGGTAGAACCCGATCGCCGGGGCGTTCCAGTCCAGCACCGACCATTCGAAGCGACCGCAGCCGCGGTGCCGGGCCAGCGCCGCCAGTTCAGCCAGGAAGCGGCGGCCCAGTCCGGCGCCGCGGAACTGCGGATAGACGAACAGATCTTCCAGCCACAGGCCGCGCTGGCCGAGAAATGTCGAGAAAGTATGGAAAAACAGCGCAAATCCGGCGATCTCCGCGTTTTTATCGCTCGTCCGGCCGATCAGCGCTTCGACGGACGGACGCTCGCCGAACAGCGCGTCGGCGAGCCGGTCCTCGTCGGCGACGACCAGATGCGTCAGTTTTTCGTAGTCGGCAAGGGCCCGGATCATCCGCAGCAACTCCGGGATGTCGGCCCGGGCGGCGAAGTCCACGCTGAAATCCTGCGCGCTCACGCGACCCGCCGCCCCAGGATCAGGACGTCGCGCTCGACGCCGTCGAGTTCCGCCACCGCGGGCAGGCGCCCCCAGCCTGCGAAACCGAAGGCCTCGAACAGCCGGATCGACGGATCGTTGTGTCCGAAGACGAACGCCAGGATGGTGCGCAGGCCCAGGCCCGGGGCCGCCGCCAGCGCGTGCGCCACCAGCCGCCGGGCGACGCCGGTGCGGGTCCGGTCCGGCGCGACATAGACGGCGATCTCGACGGTTGCCTGGTAGGCCGGCCGGCCGTAGAACGAGCGCAGCGACAACCAGCCGACGACCGAGCCGGTGGCAGGGTCGACATCGACCCAGAGCGGCCGGCCGGTGGCGGCGAATTCCTCGAACCAGGGGGTGCGCTGGGCGACGGTGACCGGCACGGGTGTCGGCGGTCGCCAGCCGACCGGGAATCGACGCGTTGTAGATGGCGACGATTTCAGGCAAATCAGGGGCTTGGGCACGGCGAATGGGCACGATTGGCGAAATTGCAACAAATTCGACCGCCGCATCCTAGCATTCGACCGCCTTTCGTTGCCCGAAAAATGGGCGATGCGGTACCTTCAGCGGGTGTGCCGGAGGGTGAACATGACGTTCGCCCGGGGCATCAACACATTCTGGGGGTTTCCAAATGAAATTTCAGCGGAAGAAAGTCGCGACCGCACTCGGTCTGAGCGGAGTCGCACTCCTCGCTGCAGGAGCAGTCGGAGCACAGGACATCAAGGTCAACGTCACGGGCTCGAACATCAAGCGCGTCGATACCGAGACCTCGGCGCCGATCCAGACGATCACGCGCGAAGACATCGAGCAGTCGGGCCTGCAGACGATCCAGGATGTCGTGCGGCAGATCACCGCCAACAACAACGGCGGCATCGCCCCGTCGTTCACCAACGGCTTCTCGGCCTCCGGCGCCGCGGTGTCGCTGCGCGGCCTTGGCCCGAACAACACGCTGGTGCTGGTCAACGGCCGCCGGCTCGTCGGCCTTCGGCCTGGCCGACGACGGCCATGCCTCGTATCCGGACCTGTCGCAGCTCCCGTTCGACGCCGTCGAGCGCATCGAAGTGCTGAAGGACGGCGCCTCGGCGATCTACGGCTCGGACGCCGTCGCCGGCGTGGTCAACGTGATCCTGCGCCAGCAGTTCACCGGCTTCACCGCCACCGGCACCGACGGCACCACCTCCAACGGCGCGGGCAACCAGTGGAAGGTCGCGCTCACCGGCGGCATCGGCGACCTGACCAAGGACAAGTACAACGCCTTCATCAGCTTCGACTACCAGAAGCAGGACGCGTTCGCCAGCACCGATGCCAAGTCCTACATGGGCAGCAACGACCTGCGCAACATCGGCTGGTGGGACCAGCGCCTGGGCAATCCGAACATCCTCGGCACCTCGAGCGCTGATCGGCAACGTGCGGCCGGTGAATCCGACCACCGGCGGCTCGCCGGGCGCCTACCAGTCGCTGCCCGGGCGCCTGCCCGTCGGGCGCGGTCGAGCGGCGGCTTCTGCCTGTACGACCCCAAGGACTGGACCGACCTCACGCCGTCGATCGAGCGCATGAACGTCTATGCGCGCGGCGCGTACAACTTCACGCCGTCGGTCCAGGGCTACACCGAACTGTCGTACTTCTCGGTCGAAGACCGACACGCGCAACACGCCGTCCGGCACCGCGCGCCAACTGGTACAACCCGGCGAACAACACCATCCAGTCGTCGGTCAACATCTTCCTGCCGGTCGGCCATCCGGACAACCCGTTCAATGCCACCAACCAGGGCGCGCGGACTGTACTACGTCGACGCGGCACTGGGCGGTCGCGACGGCAACTACGAGACGGACACGCAGCGCTACCTGCTGGGCCTCAAGGGTGCGAACGGCGGGCTGGGACTGGGACATGGCCGGCCTGTACCTGCGCAGCGACACCAGCGTCACCCGGCAGAATTTCTACAGCTACGACCGGCTGCAGCAGGGCCTGGCGGGCACCAGCCCCTACGGCTACTACCGGATCGGCGCCAACGCCGAACCTGAACAACCCGGCCATCTACGACTGGATCGCGCCGGATCGCTCAGTGGGACATCGTGTCCGAGAACACGATCTTCGACATCAAGGGCTCGCGCGACGTCTACAAGCTGCAGCGGCGGCCAGACTGGCGATCGCGGTCGGCTACCAGTACATCACGCGAAGAGCTGTCCAACCCGGGCACGCCGGGCACCGACACCGGCAACGTGGTCGGCCTGGGCTACTCGGCGGCGTTCGGCAATCGCCACGTCAACGCGCTGTTCGCCGAAGCCTACATGCCGTTCCTCAAGAACCTCGAGGTCACGGCGGCGATCCGCTACGACGACTACTCGGACGTCGGCAGCACCTGGAACCCGAAGGTCGGCGTCAAGTGGAACGTGATTCCGCAGCTGGTCCTGCGCGGCACCTAGGCGACCGCCTTCCGCGCGCCGGGCCTGTACGAGACGTCCACGGCCAACGCGTCGGCGGGCTTCACGACCGCCAGGGATCCGATCCGCTGCCCGGTCACCGGCGCGTCGGCCGACTGCCACGGCACGGTGCTCGGCATCAACACCGGCAACCCGTTCATCAAGCCGGAGACCTCCGACACCTGGACGGTCGGCGTGATCTGGGAGCCGGTCCCGGGCCTGTCCGGCACGCTGGACTACTGGAACATCAACACCAAGGACCAGATCACCATCGGCAGCGTGCAGGGCGTGCTCAACAACCCGGGCAACTTCCCCGCCGCGATGGTCGGTCGCGACTCCAACAACCTGCCGGGCATCCCGAACTCGGGCACGGTGCTCTACGTGCAGACGCCGTACCAGAACGCCAACACGGTCAAGACCGACGGCATCGACCTCGAAGCGTCGTATCGCTGGAACCTGAAGGACTACGGCACGCTGAACACCAAGTTCCAGTGGACGCACATCTTCAACTACAGCCAGACGCTGGGCGGCATCGAGTACAAGTACGCCGGCACCAACGGCAACTACGACGTGTCGTCCGGGTCCGGGCACGCCGGAGGACCGGTGGAACCTGATCCTCGGCTGGACGCGCGGTCCGTGGAACGTCACGGGCACGGTCCGCTACGTCAGCGGCTACGACGAGCTGCCGTGGTCGAACGAGGGTGCGTCGATGCCGGCCGACTGCCTGTGGCACCTGGACGGTGCGCCGGGAACGACCAACGAGCAGACCAGCTGCTCGGTGGACTCGTTCACGACCTTCGACCTCTCGGCCAGCTACAAGGGCTTCAAGAACTGGGAGATCTTCGGCTCGGTGCTCAACGTGTTCAACGAGAAGGCGCCGTTCGCGCCGGCCGCCGCGTACGGGCTGGTCAACTACAACTACAACTACGCGCTCTCCGGCGCCCTGGGCACGCAGTTCAACCTGGGCGTGCGCTACACGTTCAAGTAACAGACGCCGTACAGGCTTTGCGGAATTCCACCGGCCCGGTTGGCGGTCGGAATTCCGGAAGCCGCAGGACAGCGATCCGGCGGGGCGACCCGCCGGATTTTTTTTGCCGATCGTGGTTTGCCCTTGCGCCCGATCTGCTGCAAGATGCGCGGCGCGCTTACCCACCCGAACGAGGAATCCGCATGAAAAACCTGATTGCCCTGCTGGCCGCGACCGTGATGCTGGCCGCCCCCGCAGCCGTCGCGCAGGGTACCGCTCCTGCGGTCGCCGCACCGGGCGCCGCTGCCGAAGCGAACGAGCTTGCGACGCTGCAGGCGGCCGCCAGGACCGACAAGAAGGGCCTGGTCGCATCGATGCTCAAGCTCACCGACGCCGAGGCGAAGAAATTCTGGCCGGCCTACGATGCCTATCAGCGCGAACTCGACACGCTTGCGCGGCGGCGCAACCTCGCGCTGGAGGGCCTGGCGTTCCGGGCCAAGCCCATCACCGACCTCTATGCCAAGAGCCTCACCAACGAACTGATCAGTGTCGAGGAGCAGGAAATCAAGGCCCGGCGCAAGATGAGCAAGGCGGCGATGCGTTACCTTCCCGCGACCAAGGCGGCGCTCTATATGCGGCTCGAGTGGAATCTGCGGGTCGCCCAGTCCTACGACATCGCGGTGGCATTTCCGCTGGGCCAGATCAAGTAGCCCGAGACGGCAGCCGGGCCCGCGCGCGCGTTCGATGATCCGGGCTCGTTCCGGCGCCGGCCCCGGGCGCGGCTCAGCTCGCCGGCTTGCAGTCGGGCTTGCCGATTCCGGCCAGTGCCGACGTGACGTTCGGCGTGACCGCCGCGGTGGGATGCAGTGCCGGCGGTTGGATCACGTCGTTGGCCGACAGCAGTCCGGCGGCGGTCGTCTTCATTCCGGCCGTGGTCACGTCGAGCGTCCGCGCCGTTGCATCGGCACGGGATCCGACGACTTCGATCGGCGGGACGACCACGACTTCGATCGGTGCGGTGCCGCCGCCATTGAACCTGGCCAGAATGAGCGCAGCGTCGTCGCGGGAATCCAGCGCGGCCGGTGCGACCACGAGCACGCCGAGGGAGAGCACGGTCAACGCGACCGCGGCGATGCCGAATGCAGCGCGGGGCGTATCGGGTTGGTAGCGGTTCATCTGGTTCTCCTTGCCAAGATAGTTCCTCGTACAACTTCGATGCACTGGCGGCCTTCGGCGGATTCACGGCCTTGTCCGGGATCGCGCGGGCGGTGGCTGTGGAATGCATCCTAGTCAGGTGCAAAAGCGGCTTCAACAGGCACGCGACGAATCCGTGCATTCAAGGCGCGAAGGCTCTTCAAGCGCGACGAAACGGACTCGTGCCATCGCGGAACGAGCCGGCGCCGGCAGTCCGGAAGACCCCGGAACGGCGGAATGGTCGAGGTAACGCGCACCTGAAACGACGACGAATTGGAGTGATTGCCCTAAATCGACGGTGGACTTTTTGGCAGGATTGTGTAGAATTCCGCGGCTTTCGAAAGAAAAACTGGCCCTGCCTCCGGTAGGGCCAATGCGTTTTGGCGCATGTGCGCGAAGGGCCTTGCGGCAGCCCGTCGCGGCCGACCCCCCGGATACAGGATGGGGCGAGCCGCGCGGACCGGCCGCGAACGGCGCCCCGTCATCGTGCTTTCAGTAACCATCTGAAGGTGGGCGGGGAACGCCGGCGTGCCGTTGGCTGCGTCCGAACAACCAGGACCGTTCGCCAATATCTGACTGAACAACCATCTGTCTGGAGACCACATGTTGAACAAGATCCGTCTGGCCGCCATGGCCGCGGCCCTGCTGATTGCCACGGCCGGTGCGGCGCTGCCTCAGCCGGCGCAGGCGCAGGCCAAATCCGCCGCCCCCGCCGCTGCTGCCCCGGCGCCTGCCGCCCCGGCTGCCGCCGCTCCCGCGGCCCCGGCCGCCGAAACCGCTCCGGCCGCCAAGGCCCCGGCGGCGACCCCGGTGATGGTTGACAATCCCTACGGGCTCGAGGCGATCTGGAAGGGTGGCGACATGGTCGCCAAGATCACGCTGGCGATCCTGGTCATCATGTCGGTGGGCAGCTGGTACATCATCGTCACCAAGATCTACGAGCAGCACAAGATGGGCTCGCAGGCGAAGGACGCCAGCAAGAATTTCTGGAAGGCGCCGACGGTCCGCGAAGGCGCCGAGACGCTGAAGAAGGCGAGTCCGTTCCGGTTCATCGCCGAATCCGGTCTCGAGGCGACGAGCAAGCACGAGGGCCTGCTCGGCATGGTCGATCTGAACGACTGGATCGCCATGTCGATCCAGCGCGCGATCGACAACGTGCAAAGCCGCACGCAGGACGGGCTGGCGTTCCTGGCCACCGTGGGTTCGACCGCGCCCTTCGTCGGCCTGTTCGGCACGGTCTGGGGCATCTACCATGCGCTGACGGCGATCGGCATCGCCGGCCAGGCGTCCATCGACAAGGTCGCGGGTCCCGTCGGCGAAGCGCTGATCATGACCGCGATCGGCCTTGCGGTGGCGGTTCCGGCGGTGCTTGGCTACAACTGGCTGATCCGGCGCAACAAGGCGGCGATGGACCTGGTACGCGGCTTCGGCGCCGAACTGCATGCGGTACTGCTGAGCAACGGCAGAGTCCGCCAAGAAGGCCTGACGCCATGGGCATGTTCGTCGGCTCCACCGGCGCAGAGGAGGACCAGGTCGTCTCGGCCATCAACACCACGCCGCTGGTCGACGTGATGCTGGTGCTGCTGATCATCTTCCTGATCACCATTCCGGTGGTCACGACGTCGATCCCGGTCACCCTGCCCAAGGAAGTCAACGAAGTTCGCGAGACCAAGCCGGAGAACATCGTGCTGTCGGTGGACGCGGGCGGCGGCATCTACTGGAACGACCTGCGGATGCCGTCGACGGCGGCGCTGATCGAGCGGCTGAAGAAGATCGCAGTGCTCTCGCCGCAGCCGGAGGTGCAGGTTCGCGGTGACGGCGCAGCCAACTACGATTCGGTCGGCCGCATCATCTATGCCTGCCAGCGTGCAGGCATCGCCAAGGTGGGTTTCATCACCGAACCGCCGGCGCGGGGCGGCTGACGCGCCGCATCGCTGCGGCCGGACGAGGAACAGACAATGGGAATGAATGTTGGTACGGGCAATGGCTCGGGCGAACCTGACGTGATCCTCGACATCAACACCACGCCGCTGATCGACGTGATGCTGGTGCTGCTGGTGATGCTGATCATCACGCTGCCGATCCAGCTGCACTCGGTCAACCTCAACATGCCGACGGGCAATCCGCCGCCGCCGCTGGTGAAGCCCGAGGTCGTCAAGCTGGACATCGATGCGGCCAGCGTCGTCTACTGGAACGGCGAGATCGTGCCCGACAAGGCGGCGCTCGAATACAAGCTCTCGCAGGCGGCCACCCAAGCCGTCCAGCCCGAGCTGCACCTGCGCCCCGACAAGGGTGCCAAGTACGCGATCGTCGCGATGGTGATGGCCTCGTCCCAGCGACTGGGACTGACCAAGATCGGCATCGTCGGCAGCGAACAGTTCATCAACGAGTAGGTCGCCCCAGGCGCCACAAGCGCCGACGGGCCAGCGGAGTCGACACGACATGGATTACGCAAGACAGCAGAGAGATCCGGCGCGACACCTGATCGGCATCGTGTTCGTCGTCCTGGTGCACGTGCTCGTGATCTGGGCGCTGCTGTCCGGCCTCGGCAAGAACGTCATCCAGATCATCAAGAAGCCGCTGAACGCGACCATCATCGAAGAGGTCAAGCTGCCGCCGCCGCCCCCGCCGCCGCCGCCGCCGCCGCCGAAGAAGGTCGTCGAGTCGCCGCCGATGCCGCCGCCGCCGGTCGAAGTCTACGTTCCGCCGCCGGACATTCCGGTGGTGGCGGCGCCGACGGCGCCGGTGATTTCGGCGGTGACGCAGGCTGCGCCGACGACGCCGCACGTCATCGCGCCTCCGGCCCCGCCCGCGCCGCCGGTGGTGGTGGCAGCCCCGCCGCCGAAGCCCGCGGTGCGGCGCGGCGTCGCCAGGCTTTCGGGCGACGACCCCTCTTATCCGCGTGAAGCAATTCGCGGCGGCATCGCCAAGGGGCAGGTGGTCGTGCGCCTGCAGGTCGACGAAAAGGGCAACATCACCAAGGTCGACATCACATCGTCCGTACCCATGCGGGTGTTCGACAAGGCGGTGCTCGCGGCACTCGACACCTGGAAGTTCAGGCCGGAAGGCGAGAAGTACGTCGCCGAGGTCGAGTTCAACTTCACGCTCAAGGACTAGTGCCAGGATGTCGACCGGGCTCGCCGCGTCGGGCCCGCGGCTCCGACTCCCGGTGGCAAGCCGCCGTCCGCACGCAGGCCGGATGAGCGACTCCAGGCGCAGTGACCCCCGGCTGGACCAGGCGCTCCGCCTGCACGGCGAAGGCCGTCTGCGCGACGCGCTCGCGCTCTACGACGAGTTCCTGCGCGAGCATCCCGGCCACGCCGGCGCGCTGCACTATTCGGGCGTGGTGCTGTATCAGAGCGGAGATCTGGGCGGAGCGCTCGATCGCATTCGTCGATCCGTGAACATCGATGCCGGCAGCGCCGATGCCTGGTCCAATCTCGGACTGGTCCTGCAGGCCATCGGCCACCGGCGCGCCGCCGTCGAAGTGTTCGAGCGCGCGGCGCAGATCGCACCGGATTCCACGCGAAATCCTGGCCAATCTCGGCGCCGGGCAGTTCGCCTGGGGCCGGCATGCCGACGCCGAAGCGACCGCGCGCCGACTGATCGCGCTGGATGGCAATCATGCCAAGGGCTGGTTCATCCTGGCGCTCGCCCTGGAGCCGCAGGGGCGGATGCTGGAAGCGCTGGAGGCGGCGACGCGGGCGGCCGGCCTGGCACCGGACCAGGAGGGCTACGCGGGCTTCAAGGCGCAGATCGAGATCGGCATCGGCGCGCCGGACAAGGCGAAGAAAACGCTCGACAAGGCACTGGCGCGGCATCCGATGTCGGTGCCGTTGCGCTTCGAACTGGCCAGCGTGCTGGAGCACAAGCTTGCCGATCTGCCGGCCGCGGTGGTCGCCTACGAGACAGGTGCTCGGCGTCGAGCCGAGTCATGGCCCGGCGCTGTCGCAACTGTCGTTCCTGAAGGGTCGCATCGCCGACTGGCGGGGTCGCGGGCAACTGGTCGAGCGCGTTCGCGCCGCGGTTGCGGCCGCGGTACCGCAACTGTCCCCGTTCGCTTTTCTGTCGCTGCCCTCGACGCGCGCCGAGCAGCGCCGCTGCGCGCAGACCTGGACCGCGCCGCTTGCCGGAATCGAGCCGACGCCGCGCCGCCGCGTGCTGTCGACCGGGCGGCTGCGGATCGGTTATCTGTCCGCCGATTTCCACAGCCATGCGACGGCGTTCCTCGCGGCGGGATTGTTCGAGCAGCACGACCGGCGGCGTTTCGAAATCATCGCCTATTCCACCGGACCGGACGACGGCACGCCGATGCGTGCCCGGCTCCTGCGGGCCTTCGATCGGTTCGTCGACGTACGCGGCCGCGATCCGCATTCGATCGCGGATATCATCCATGCCGATGCCATCGATATCCTGGTCGACCTCAAGGGCCATACCGAGAATGCGACGCCGATCGTACTGGCGAGGCGACCCGCGCCGATCCAGGTCCATTACCTCGGGTATCCGGGGACGCTCGAAGGCGGCCTGGTCGACTACCTGATCGGCGACAAGGTGGTGACGCCTCCCGAGCATCTTGCCGATTACGCGGAGACCATCGCGGCGTTGCCGCATAGCTACCAGATCAACGACCGCGAGCGACCCATTGCGGCCACGGTGCCGCGCGCCGAACTCGGCTTGCCGGAGTCGGGCATCGTGTTCTGCAGCTTCAACCAGACCTACAAGATCAATCCCGACGTCTTCGACGCCTGGATGGCAATCCTGCAAGCCGTGCCGGATTCGGTGCTCTGGCTGCTTGCCAAGGCCGCCGGCGATCCGGCCATCGCCAACCTGCGGCGCGAGTGCGAGGCGCGCGGCGTCGACGGCGCGCGGCTGGTGTTCGCACAGCATCGTCCCAACCCGCAATACCTGGCGCTCTATCGCCACGCGGACCTGTTTCTGGACACCTGGCCCTACAACGCGCACACGACGGCCAGCGATGCGCTGTGGGCGGGGTGCCCGGTTCTGACCGTTCTGGGCGAGACCTTTGCGGGACGCGTCGCCGCGAGCCTGCTGCACGCGGTCGGGCTGCCGGAACTGGTGACCCCGGCAGTCGAGGCCTATGTCGCGCGCGCGACGGCGCTCGGGAACGACCGCGCCGCGATCGCGCGGCTGAAGGAACACCTGGCCGGACCCGGACGGGGCAGCGCGCTGTTCGACACCGCGCGCACGGCGCGCGCGCTGGAAACCGCCTACGAGGTGATGGCCGAACAGCACCGGGCCGGCACGCGCCAGGCCTTCCTGGTCGACGCGCTGCCCGGACGGGCGTCGTCCAGCTGAGCGACGCGCACCGGCGCGGCGCCGCCGGTCAGCGGGCGCGTCGCCGCGGATTCAGTTGCTGTTGCGCAGCGTGTAGGCGGCGGCGATCGACGTCAGCCCGAACAGCGCGAGCGCCGCGCCGGCGATGCCGGACAGCGAGACCGGCTGGGCCGCGAGCAGCCGATAGGCTTCGCGGCCGACCTCGAGTGCCGCACCGGGCAGCGCCACCGCGATGCCGGCGGCCGCAATTCCCCACAGGGCAATGACCACCGGCTTGCGCCAGGGCGGCAGCGCCGTGGCTGCCGGCAACGCCGCCATGACGCGCGCCGTGAAGCCGCCGTCGTCGACGTAGGCATCGCGCGTCGCCGCGCCATCGTCGGCGAGCAGGCGCTCGAGCCAGGCGTCGTCCGTCGGTACGGCTGGCGAGGTTTCGTGAATGCGATCGTCGCTCATGGTCATCGGCTTGCGTAGGCGGCCAGCGCCGCCTTCAGTTTCTGCTTGCCGCGGAGCACGTGCGTCTTGACCGTGCCCACCGGGCAATCCAGCACGTACGCGGCTTCTTCGTGCGTCAGGTCATTATGGTAGCACTGCACGATGGCCGCCCGCTCGGCGTCGGACAACACGGCCATCGCGCGTTCCAGGTCGACCTTCAGCGAGGTTTCCCGCGCATGGTCAGCCTGCGTTTGGTCGCCCTGGGTCATGGTCGCGTCATCCTCGTCGGCAACGTCGTCGGTGCGGTCGCCCAGCAATTCCTCGCGGCGCTTGCGCACATGGGCAAGCCAGCAATTGGTCGCGATCCGATACAGCCAGGTCGAGAAGCGCGCCTCCTGTCGAAACGACCCCAGGTTGCGCCAGGCGAGCACGAACGTGTCCTGCGAAAGATCGTCCGCCAGCGCATGGTTGCCGAGCGGTGAGCTTGCGCAGGCAGGCGCGCACGCCGGACTGATGGCGTTTGACCAGCTCCGCGAACGCATGCCGGTCGTCCTGCACCACGGCGCGGGCGATGAGTTGCGCATCGGATACCGCGGCATCCGCCATTTCTCGGCGTCAGTCCGAGCGGATTCGGGCGGAGCGCCCATTGCCGGCTGCGAATCGAGGCGCACACGTCATCGGCTCCCGGGCTTCGGCGGTCAATTGGACGGGGCTCCCGGACCCGGGGGAGGGGCCGGTTGCGACGCTGTGGCCGCTGCGCCAGCCTGCTGGTCCTCGAAATACCAGAGCACGATGAAGCCGAGGCCGACGAACATCAGCACCAGCCCCAGCCAGTTGGCCGAGCCATCATCGATCATTCCCGCCAGCGTCAGCGCGAAACCGACGGCGGCCAGCAGCACGCCCTTGCGCAGGTCGGACCACGCGGCGGCCTTGCGCAATGCCCGTGCCTGCTCGGTCAGCGGTGCCGTTGCGGCGGCGAGCATCGCGGCCTGGCCGACGCGGTCGGTGCCGATCGCCTGCATCGCCTCGCCGGGCGGGATCAGTCCTTTTTCGGCAAGCCTCAGCATGGTCTCGTTCTGCATGCGGTTCCTGCGCAGCTTGTACCAGATGACCAGCCCGATGATCAGGATCGGCGTCAGGAACACGATGAACACGATGGCGATCACCCCTCCGGCGAGTCCGGGATCGCGATCGAGAAACTGCTGGAACGAGTCGTACTCGCGGTCGCCGTCGCCGAGATCGATCTTCAGGCTCCGGCGGTGCGCGCCGCGCTCTTCACTGTCCGCTTCGGCGGCCTTGCGCCGTGCCTCGCGCCCGGCTTCGCGGGCCGCGTCGGCGGCTTCGCGCGCGGCGTTGCGGGCGTCCTCGGCGGCGGAACGGGCATCGTTCTGGGCGCTCTGGGCGAGTTGGATCGGCGTGGATGCTGCCATTTCGGTGGCGCCGGCGGCCGGCGCATCGGGCAGCAGGGCCACCAGGGTGCCGAGCAGCAGGGCGCCGCCGAGCACCAGGCGACGGACGAAAGGCGACAAGGATCTATTCATGGAGTCTCCCAAACGGACGGTCGTTGGCCATTGGATGCACCAGCCGGCCTGTTCGGATTCGTGCCGGGTCCGATTTTCCTGCCTCAGCGTGCCTCGCCCGGAGACGGACGCCTGCACACCCCATGCTATCATCGGCGCCGCCGGTTCATTGTCGCTGGTGACAGTCGCGAATCCGCGGCTGCAGCCTGCTCTCCAGATCGATCCAGAGGATCAGGAAAACTCGCAACGCCTGCCGATGGCCGCCCCTTTCGCCTCCCGCGCGCGCACTTTGCCGAAATTTCATTTCCTGCAACGCAGCAAAGTCGCCGCCGTACGCTGGCTGCTGGGAATTCTGCTCGCGCTACCGGCCGCGCTGCCGGCCGGGGCAGCCAACGAGCCGGTGACGCTCAACTTCGTCAACGCCGACATCGACTCGGTGGTGAAGGCGGTTGCCGAAATCACCGGCCGCAATTTCGTCGTCGACCCCAAGATCAAGGGTACGGTCAACATCATTTCGGCCAGGCCCGTGCCGAGGGCGCTGGTCTACCCGACGCTGCTGTCGGCGCTGCGGCTGCAGGGCGTGGTTGCGGTCGAGGGCAATGGCGTCACCAAACTGGTGCTCGAGACCGAAGCCAAGATGCACGGCACGTCGGTGGGAAGCGGCCCCGCGGGCGGCGACCGGCTGGTCACCCAGGTGATCACCTTGCGCTACGAATCGGCGGCGCAGATGCTGAACGTGTTGCGACCGCTGATCACGCCCAACAACACCATCGCTGCGTTCCCGGGGACCAATGCGCTGATCATCACCGACTACGCGGAGAATCTGCGACGCATCGAGAAGATCATCGCGTCGCTGGATCACGCGCCTGCCGGCGAGCCGCTGGTGGTGACGCTCAAGCACGCGTCTGCGGTCGATCTCGTGCCGCTGGTCAACCGGCTGATCACCAACGACGCGACCGGACAGACCGGGCAGCCTCCCGACGTGCAGCAGCGGGTTACGGTGGTCGCCGATCCGCGTTCGAACAGCGTGCTGGTGCGCTCGGACAACACGGCGCGCGCCGAGCGGGTGAGGGCATTGGTCGAGCAGCTCGACACGCCGGGACGGCCGGGCGGGAACATCTTCATCGTCTACCTCAAGAACGCCGAAGCGGCAAAGGTTGCGCAGACACTGCGCGCGCTGATGTCCGGCGGCGGCGACGTCCCGGCGTCGGCGCCGACGGCGCCGACGCCGTCGGCGATCGGCAACCAGCTGGGTTCGTCGACCCCACCGCCGGGGGGCGCCGCAACGCCGCCGCCGTCGGCCGCCAATCCCTTTACCGCCGGGGCGACGGGCACCGGCGCGACACTGCCGGGCGGCCTGACCATCCAGGCGGACGTCGCCAACAACGCGCTGGTCATCATGGGCCCCGAGCCGATGTACAACAACCTGCGGGCGATCATCGACCGGCTGGACGTGCGGCGGGCGCAGGTCTTCGTCGAGGCGCTGATCGTCGAGGTCGCCGCCGAGCGCGCAGCGGAGTTCGGCATCCAGTGGCAGATCCTGCAGGGCATCAACAAGTCCAACGTCCAGGGGTTCGGCGGTACCAACTTCGGCACCCGCGATTCGGGCAACAACATCGTTTCCGGCGCGCTCAATCTGGGCGCGCTGGGGCAGGGACTCAACGCCGGCATCATCAACGGCACGATCACCATGCCGGGCCTCGGCACGATCACCAACCTCGCGTTTCTCGCCCGCGCGCTGGAGCAGGACGCCGGCGCCAACATTCTTTCCACGCCGACGCTGCTGACGCTGGACAACGAGGAGGCGCGCATCATCGTCGGCCAGAACGTGCCTATCGTAACGGGGCAATTCACAACGCCTTCGTCGGCGACCGTGCAGCCATTCCAGACCTTCGAGCGCAAGGACATCGGCGTCATGCTGCGCGTCAAGCCGCAGATCACCGAGGGCGGCACCATCCGCCTGGTGATCTACCAGGAGGTTTCGCGCATCGAGTCGTTCTCGACGACCACCGGCCTGGTGCTGTCCAAGCGTGCGCTGGAATCGACGGTGGTCGTCGACGATCAGCAGGTGGCGGTGCTCGGCGGGTTGATCCAGGACAGCTTCACCGACGGTTCCGATCGCGTGCCGCTGGTCGGCGACCTGCCGGTGCTCGGCGCGCTTTTCCGCTACGACGCGCGCAAGCGACAGAAGGTCAACCTGATGATCTTCCTCAAGCCGACCGTCGTGCGCAGCGACAGCCAGGGTCGTTCGCTGACCTCCGAGCGCTACGACTACATCATGGGTCAGCAGATCAAGAGCCGCCCGGAACCGCGGCATTTCTGGCACGACGAAACCGTGCCGACGCTGCCCCGGGAAGGCGCGATGCCGGGAACCCCCGAAGGCATGGTTCCCGGCATGCTGCCGCCGCCGGCAACTCCGTTCGGGACACCACGTACCGCGCCTGCCGTGCCGCCGACCACTGCGCCGGATGCGCCGCCCGTGACCGTGCCCGCCCCGCTCGACGCGCCCGCTGCGCCCGCCCCGCCGGCCGTGCAGCCGCCGGGGTACGGTGCCCCGGTGATCAACCGCTAGCCAGGCTGCCCGAAAAGCCGCCGCGATGGGCGCCCGCACCGATTCGGCGTTGTCGCCTGCCGCACTCGCGGCGCGGATTCCCTACGCCTTCGCCAAAGCGCATGGCGTGCTCGCCGCCGGCATCGAGGGCGACGCGGTGGTCGTGCTCACGCGTCCCGACGCGACGGCGGACGGCATCATCGAAATCAAGCGCGTGCTGCAGCGCCCGCTGCTGACCCGCGAGATTGCCGCGGAGGAATTCGCGGCGGCGCTGGCGCGGGCCTACAACCAGGCGTCGCCGGCTGGAGCCGACCTCGCGGGAGATCTCGCGCGCGAAACCGATCTCACCCGGCTGATGCAGGACCTGCCGGCCACCGAGGACCTGCTCGACAGCACGACGCAGGCCCCGGTGATCCGGATGATCAACGCGCTGCTGCTGCAGGCGTTGCGCGAGCGCGCGTCCGACCTGCACTTCGAGCCCTACGAGGCGCGTTCGGTGGTGCGCTTCCGCGTCGACGGCGCATTGCGCGACGTGATCGAGCCGCCGCGCGCGCTTCATGCCGCGCTGGTGTCGCGACTCAAGATCATGGCCAGCCTCGACATCGCCGAGAAACGCCTGCCGCAGGACGGGCGCATCTCGCTGCGTCTCGGTGACAAGCAGGTCGACGTCCGGGTGTCGACGCTGCCGACCGGATCTGGCGAGCGCGTGGTGCTGCGCCTGCTCGACAAGGAATCGGCGCGGCTCGACCTGACGGCGCTGGGCATGGCCGACGACACGCGCGAGGCGATCGATCGGCTGATCCGCGAGCCGCACGGCATCGTGCTGGTCACCGGACCGACCGGGTCCGGCAAGACGACGACGCTCTACGCTGCGCTGTCGCGGCTGCCGCGCGGTGCCGTCAACATGATGACCGTCGAGGACCCGATCGAGTACGGACTCGATGGCGTCGCGCAGACGCAGGTGAATCCGCGCATCGAGTTCGACTTCGCGCGCGCGCTGCGGGCGATCCTGCGCCAGGATCCCGACGTGATCATGATCGGCGAGATCCGCGACCTCGAGACCGCGCAGATCGCCGTGCAGGCGTCGCTGACCGGACACCTGGTCCTGGCGACGCTGCACACCAACGATGCGGCCAGTGCGGTCACCCGGTTGGCCGACATGGGTGTCGAGCCCTATCTGCTGGCATCGAGTCTGCTCGGCGTCGTCGCGCAGCGGCTGGTGCGCACGCTCTGCCCGGTCTGCCGGGTCGCGCAGGCGCCGGCGCCGGCCGAGGCGGCGTTGCTGGGCGGGCTCGGCCTGCCCGCGACGCAGTCGGTCGGTTCCGCCCCCGGCTGCGACGCCTGCGGCGGCAGCGGCTTCAGGGGCCGCACCGGCGTCTACGAACTGTTGCCGGTCGACGAGGTGATCCGGCGCATCATTCACGACGGCGCCGACGAGCTGGCATTGCGCGAAGCGGCGGTGCGCGCGGGCATGCGCGTGCTGCGGCGGGACGGTGCGCGCTGGATCGCCGCCGGTGCGACATCGCTGCCCGAACTGGTCCGCGTCACCCGCGACGCGTGAGCCGCGGCGAAACCTCGATGTCCGCATTCCGCTGGGAGGCCGTCGACGCCAAGGGTCGGGTACGGCAGGGCCTGCTCGAGGCGGACACGCCGCGCGCCGCGCGCGACCGCCTGCGCGCCGATGGCCTGACGCCGACGGCGGTCGAACCGGCCCCGGCGCGCGGCGACGCGCTGGGTTTCGTCCGGCTGCCCGCGCCGTTGCTGGCGATGATCACCCGCCAACTGGCTACCCTGGTGCAATCGGGGATGCCGCTCGACCAGGCGCTTGCGGCGGCGGCGGAACAGTCCGACGATGCGCGCGCCGCGAAGCTGCTGGCGAACCTGCGCGCCCAGGTGACCACCGGCGAGTCGCTGCCCGCTGCGCTGGCGCGCTATCCGCGCGCCTTCTCGCCGCTGTACCGGGGCCTCGTTTCCGCCGGCGCGGAAACGGGGCGATTGGCCGACGTCCTCGATCGGCTCGCCGACTATCTCGAGGCGCGCGAGGCATTGCGGCAGAAGGTCGTGCTCGCGCTCATCTATCCGGCCATCGTCACGGTGATCGCCTTCGCGGTGATCGCGGTGCTGCTGGTCTACGTCGTGCCGCAGGTCGTGGCCGTGTACCAGCAGAGCCGGCAGACGCTGCCCTGGCTGACGCAGGCGTTGATCGCGGCGAGCAACTTCTTCCGCGCCACCGGCTGGCTGTGGGCGGCGGTGATCGCGGCTTTGTTCGCCGCCTTCGCGCTCGCCAACCGGCGCCCCGCATTCCGGGCCCGATGGCATGCTCTGCTGCTGCGACTGCCGGTAACCGGCCGGCTGGCGCGCAGCCTGGACAGCGCGCGTTTCGCGAGCACGCTGGCCATCCTGGTGGCGAGCGGGGCGCCGTTGCTGCGCTCGCTCGATGCGGCGGCCGACGTCGTGCGGATGTTGCCGCTGCAGCGCGCTGCGCGCGCAGCCGCGGCGCTGGTGCGCGAGGGCGTGGCGCTGTCGCGCGCGCTGCGCGAGCAGGCCGTCTTTCCGCCGGTGCTGGTCCACCTGGTGGCAAGCGGCGAAGGCAGCGGCCGGCTGGCGTCGATGCTCGAACGAGCGGCGGCGGAACTCGAGCGCGACGCCGAGCGCCGGCTCGCGTGGCTGGCTGCGTTGCTGCAGCCCGCGCTGATCGTCATCATGGGCGCGATCGTGCTGGTGCTGGTGCTGGCGGTGATGCTGCCGATCGTTTCCATGAATCAACTGATACGGTGACCCTCATGCTCGCTGCGTTTGCCCGTTGGCTGTTGGCGATCCTCGCCGCCGCCTTAGTGACCGTTTCCGTGGCGCAGGACCTGCCCTCCCGTTTCGATCCCGCGCGCGACGCGGCCAAGGATGTCGCGACGGCGGCTTCGCTCGCCAAGGCGCAGGGCAAGCGGGTGCTGGTCGACGTCGGCGGCGAATGGTGCGCGTGGTGTCACATTCTCGACCGATTCATCGCCGCCAACCGCGACGTCAAGGCGCTGGTCGACGCCAACTACGTCTGGGTGAAGGTCAACTGGTCGCGCGAGAACAAGAACGAGGCGCTGCTGTCGAAGTGGCCCGCGATTCGAGGCTATCCGCACCTGTTCGTCCTCGACGGCGACGGTCGCATGCTGCATTCGCAGGAAACGGATGTGCTCGAGGCGGGCAAGGATTACGACAAGGCAAGGTTCCTGGATTTCCTGCGCAAGTGGGCACTGCCGCGCAGCGCGTGAAGCGCGGCGCAGGTCCCGCCAGCGCCGACTGAACGTCAGCGTGACCGCAGCATCGCCAGCGCCCAGGCCACGTGCTCGCGCACCAGCGCCGACGGATCGTCGGCGCGTCGCTCCAGCGCTGCGACGACGTCGGCTCCGGCGGGCGCATTGCCCAGGCCCACCGCCAGGTTGCGCGACCAGCGCTCGTAGCCGATTCGCCTGATCGCGCTGCCGGCCATGCGCCGCGAGAATTGCTCCTCGGTCCAGCAGAAGAGTTCGGCCAATCGGGCGCGATCGAGGCCGTGGCGCACCGCCCTGAAGTCCTCCTCGGACGCCATCGCCGCGAAGCGGTTCCACGGACAGGCGAGCTGGCAGTCGTCGCAGCCGTAGACACGGTTGCCGATCGCCGGGCGCAGCGCCTCGGGAATGGCGCCGGGGTGCTCGATGGTCAGGTAGGAAATGCAGCGGCGCGCGTCGAGTTCGTAGGGCGCGACGATGGCGCCGGTCGGACAGGCGGCGATGCACGCGCTGCAGGTGCCGCAGTGGCCGGCGACCGCCGGCGTCACCGGCAGCGGCAGGTCGGTGTAGATCTCGCCCAGGAAGAAATACGAGCCCATGTCGCGGGTCAGCAGCAGCGTGTGCTTGCCCTGCCAGCCCAGTCCCGCGCGCGCCGCGAGCGCGACCTCGAGCACCGGCGCGCTGTCGGTGAACACCCGGTAGCCAAAGGGTCCGACGTCGGCGGCGATGCGGTCGGCCAGGCGCTGCAGCCGGCTGCGCAGCACCTTGTGATAATCACGCCCCAGCGCGTAGCGCGCGATGTAGGCGGCATGCGGATCGTCGAGCGCGGCCCCGGCGTCGGCGGCGTCTTCCGGCCAGTAGTTCATCCTGGCCGAGATCACGCGCACGGTCCCTGGTACCAGTTCCGCCGGCCGTGCGCGCCGCGCGCCGTGGCGCGCCATGAACGCCATGTCGCCATGCCGGCCGGCCTCGAGCCAGCGCTGCAGCCGCTCCTCCTCGACCGAGAGTTCGGTGTCGGCGATGCCGATCGCCTGGAAGCCGAGCTCGCGGCCCCAGTCGGCGATGCGCGCACCGAGCGCCGGCCAGTCGGCCGAATCGCGGGCGGAAGTAGACAACGGTGCAACCATCGGGGCAAAGCCTAACGCAACGCGGTTATGCTTGGTCGCTTCCGATTCGCCGCCGCCATCATGCCGACCACGCTGTCCATGCACCTCCCCGACCACCACGCCACCGAGAGGGTGGGCGCCGCGCTGGCGTCGGCGCTGGCCGGAGGCATGGTCGTGACGCTTCGGGGCGACTTGGCCGCGGGCAAGACCACGCTGGCCCGGGGTGCGGTGCGGGCGCTGGGCGAAGCCGGCCCGGTGAAGAGCCCCAGCTACACATTGGTTGAATATTACCCATTTTCGAGTTTATACTTGTATCACTTTGATTTTTATCGGTTCACCGATCCGAGCGAATGGGAAACGGCGGGATTCGCCGAATGTTTTCGCAGCGACAGCGTCTGTCTGGTCGAATGGCCGGAACGCGTTGGCGATCTGTTGCCTCCGGCGGATGTGGAAATCTTGCTGACGCATGCCCACCCACCGGCGCCGGGACGCGACCTGTTCGCGCGCGCCAACACGGCGGCGGGTGAGCGATGCCTGGCCGCGATCGCCCACGCCATCCCGCCGACCGCGAACTGACCCGCGTCAGCGTCGCCCGCCGGCGCGTCTGCCAGTGGCTGCTGCTGCCCGCCGCGCATTGCGCGGCGCCGGCGGCCTGGGCGCAGGCGGCGCGCATCGCTTCGGCGCGCATCTGGCCGGCGCAGGAGTACACGCGCGTCACGCTGGAGTCCAACGTCGAGCTCGCGCACCAGCTGCAGATCCTCAAGAATCCCGCGCGGCTGGTCATCGACGTCGAAGGCATGGACCTGTCCTCCGAACTGGCCGGATTGCCTGCGCGCGTTGCGCGCGACGATCCGCACATTGCGTCCATCCGGCTGGGCCGGCAGGTCGGCAACGTCGTGCGCATCGTCTTCGATCTGAAGGCCGAGATGCGGCCCGATCTGTTCGCGCTGAAGCCGGTGGGCGACTATGGTCACCGGCTGATTCTCGATCTCAATCCGCTGATCCCGCTCGACCCGTTGATGGCGTTGCTGGAAAGCGAGCGCGCGAAGGCACCGGCAGGCAACCTTCCCGGATCGCCGGAACCACCTGCCGCAAGTCGGACCAACGGACGGCGCATCACCGTGGCGATCGACCCCGGACACGGCGGCGAGGATCCCGGCGCCATCGGCCGCCGCGGCACCTACGAAAAGCACGTGGTGCTGGCGATCTCGCGGAAGCTGAAGACGATGATCGACGGCCAACCCAACATGCGGGCGATGCTGACGCGCGACGACGACTACTTCGTTCCGCTGGCGCACCGGGTGCAGAAGGCGCGGCGCGTGCAGGCCGACCTCTTCATCTCGGTCCATGCGGATGCGTTTCGCGAGGCCCGGGCGCGGGGCTCGAGCGTTTTCGCGCTGTCGGAGTCCGGCGCGACCAGCGCGGCCGCCAAATGGCTGGCGAAGAAGGAGAACGACGCAGACCTGATCGGTGGAGTCGATCTCGACCGGCGCGATCCCGTGCTCGCGCGCACGCTGCTCGACCTTTCGCAGACTGCGCAGATCAGCGACAGCCTGAAGGTGGGCCGGCACGTGCTGGAAGGCATCGGCACGCACAACACATTGCACAAGGCCAGCGTCGAGCAGGCGGGCTTCGCCGTCCTGAAGGCGCCGGACATCCCGTCCATCCTGGTCGAGACTGCGTTCATCTCCAATCCCGACGAGGAACTGAAGTTGCGCAGCGACAGGCACCAGACGAGGTTCGCCGAGTCGATCCACGAAGGCGTGGTCCGCTACTTTGCGCAGAATCCGCCGCTCGCCAGAGCCTGAGAACCGCGCCCCGCGGGTTCGTCGGCCGGGGCGGCAACCTCGTAGAATGCCGCGATGACCCGCTTCTTCGTTCTGTTCGTCGCGCTCCTGGTCGTGCTGTTCGGCATCGAGCTCACTCCGTGGGCGCAGCGCTGGCTGGTCGTGCCCTGGACCAGCGCGCTGGCATCGGTCTCCACGGCGATCGTCACCTTCTTCGACGCCAACGTGGTTGCGGCGGGCAAGGTGATCCGCAGCACGACCAACGGCTTCGCGGTGTCGATCGAGGCCGGCTGCAACGGCGTCGAGGCCACGCTGGTGCTGGCGGCAGCGATGTTCGCGTTCCCCGCGCCATGGCGGTACAGGCTGCTCGGCCTGGCGGTCGGTTTCGTGGCGGTTCAGCTGCTCAACATCGTCCGGGTCATCAGCCTCTTCTACCTCGGGCAGTGGAACCTCGCGGTGTTCGAATGGGCGCATCAGTATGCGTGGCAGGCGCTGATCATGCTGGATGTCCTGGTGGTCTGGCTGATCTGGGTGCGCCGGGTGCCGCAAGATGACGCCGTCGCCCCGCCGGGCGGCTCCGCGGCGCTCGCCTCCGGCTAATCGCCCGGCAGGACCACCTGCGTTGAAGAGCCCGCTCACCCGCTTCGTGCTCATCGCGCTGGCCTGGCTGCCGGTGACGTTCGTCGCCTGGCATTTCCTTGCGCCGATCGCGCTGCGGCCGGTCGCTCTGGCGTGCGAACTGGTCGCGCGTATCGCGATGGGCGCGCTGGTGCGCGGGATCGACGTGCAGGCGGCGACGATTTCCTTCATCACCACGCTGGGGGCCGGGCGCGCGGATGCGAAGGCCGTGGTGACCGTCGACGTCAACATGCTGCTCTATGCGATCGGCGTGCCGGTGTTCGTCGCGCTGGCCTTGGCCGCGCGCCAGCCCGGCATCTGGAAGACGCTCGGCATCGGCTACGCGGTGATGACTCCGTTCATGGTGCTGGGCGTGCTCGCCGATTTCCTGAAGAACGTCGCGATCACCGCGTCGCCGCTGATCGTCTCGCAGGCGGGTTTTTCCCCGCTGACGCGCGAGGCGATCGCGTTCCTCTATCAGTTCGGCGCGCTCATCCTGCCGGTCGTGGTACCCGCCGCCGCCTGGGTGCTCACTCACCGCGCCTTCCTGGAGCGACTGCGCGCGGCGGCCCGACCGGGCTGACCGCAGCGGCGGCGGCGGATCGAAATCGCGGATGGTATTCTGCCGCACCATCGCCTGACGCAACGCCGTGCAGCGCGCCCGCGCGGCACGCAGTCACCAACCACCAAACCGGGCGCTCCGCGCCACGCCCGATCGGAGAGATCACCCGTGCACCACGCCGTCGTCGTCGCCGTCGTCGCATCGCTGTACGTTGCCCTCGCCGCGTTGTCCGCGCTGGTCGCCTACTCTCCGGGGGATGCCTGGACCGTGTGGCTTCCGAGCGGACTCGTGCTCGGGCTCATGCTTGCACAGCCCGCAATCCGCTGGCCGGCGATTCTGGGCGGCGGCTTCGCCGGCGCGACGGCATTCGCGTTCTACCTGGGCAGCGGTCCCGTCGAAGCCGTCGGCTACGGCGTCATCGAGGTGCTTGCCGCAGGACTCGGCACGTTCGTGGCGACCCGCATGGCGGCGCTGCCGCTCGACCTGAACAGCGGTCGCAGCCTGACGGTGATGGCAGCTCGGCGCCGCGCTGCCGCTGGCGCTGACCGGCGCATGCCTGGCCGCTGCCTGGCACCTGGCGGCTGGCGGTCCGGACCTGGTCAAGACGTTCCGGCTGTGGACGCTGTCCAACTTCATCGGCACGCTGCTGGTCGCGCCGACGGTGATCGCATGGTCGCGGTTTCGCCCGCGCCGCTCGGGCGGATTGCCGATGCGGGCGTTCGCCGGCGGCGCGTTCGCGTTCGCGTTGTTCATCGGCACGCTGTGGCTGCTGTTCGATGCCCGGCCGGACGAGCGTTTCGGCGGGTCGGTCGGGCTCTCGCTCACCTATCTGCCGATCATGTTCATCGCGCTGGTCGCGCTGCAGTGGGGAATCCGCGGCACCACGCTCGCGGCGTTCGCCGGAGCGCTGATCGCGATCGTCAACACGGCGCAGGGCGAGGGTCCGTTCGCCGGCGTCGAGGGATTCCTGGGCGAGGCGGAACTCGAGGTCCAGGGCTACGCGCTGGCCGTCGCGCTGACGGGCCTGCTGATCGCCGTGCTCGCCGCCGGACAGCGGGAAGCGATGCGTGCCGCGCGGGAGTGGCAGACGCGCTTCGATGCGGCGATCGGCGCGCACCGGATGCTCGCCTACGAATGGGATCCGGTGACCGGACGCCTGGCCGTCACCGGCGACAGCGCGGATCTGGTCGGCATCGCGCCCGAGCGGCTCGCGACGCTCGCCAACTGGCTGGCGCTGGTCGCGGCAACCGACCGCGAACGCGTCGAGGCGCGCTTCGATGACCGCGTGCGCGGCGACGGCAGTCCGGACACGCTGACCTATCTGGTCAACGGACCTGGCGGCAGCCCGCTCGCCGCGACCGACGAGGCGCGCGCGATCCGCGATCACGACGGCGCGCTGCATCGCGTCGTCGGCATCCTGCGCATCGCGCCGGGCGTGGCGACCGTCACGGCATGAGCGATACCGCGGTGACGCCGGCGCCGGACGGCGTGTTCCTGATCCATGGCCTGGGCGGCACGCAGTACGACCTGGGCTCGATGCACAAGCGGCTGAAGAACGCCGGCTTCGTCACGCATTCGCTGACGCTGCCCGGACACGGCACGACACCGGAGGATCTGGCCGGGGTCAGCGCCGAGAACTGGATCGACGCGGTGATCGCCAAGTATCGTGAGGTGGTCGAACAGCATCCCCGCCTGCACCTGATGGGCATGTGCATGGGCGCGCTGCTGGCCGCCGTGCTGGCGCAGCGCGAGCGCCATTCCAAGGGTCACCTCATCCTTCTGGCGCCGCCCGTGTACATCGACGGCTGGGCCACGCCGTGGTACCGGGTGCTGCGACCGCTGCTCTACCGGGTTCCCGGCGTCGGCCGGACGATGAAGATCGAGGAAGAGGACCCGTTCGGGATCAAGAACGAGCAGCTGCGCGCGATCGTGAAGGCGAAGTTCGAACGCGGCGAGAATTTTCATTACCGCTGGGTTCCGCTGGAGTGCATCCGCCAGGTCGACCGGCTGCGCGGAATCGTCATGAAGAGCGCGAAGGACATCCGTTGTCCGACGCTGGTCATCCATGCGCGCGAGGACGAGTTGACCAGCCTGCGTTCGGCAAATTTTCTGGTCGAGCAGATCGGCGGCGCGCGGGCGCGGATGGTGGTGCTCGAGGACAGTTATCACATGATCTGCGTCGACAACGACCGCGAGATCGTAGCCAGGAACGTGCTCGAATTCCTTGGCGCCGCGCTGCCGGGCGCGACGTCGGCGCTCGCCAACGAGCCGAAGATGACGCCGGAGGCGCTCGACGCGGCGGTGGCGGGCGCGACGGCGAAGCTTGCCGCCGGCGACTTCGCCGGGCTGCGTGAACTGGGCATCCCAGATCTGGCCTGGGTGCAGCCCGGCGCCAACCGGGTCTCCGGTGCGCATGCGGGCAAGACCTACGCATCCTTTGCGAGTCGTATCGCGCAGGGTGGCGCGCCGCGGTTCACCGCGTTCGGGACGCCGGTGTTCAATCGCGGCGTGGCGCTGGTGCCGGCGACGCTCATCGCGCAGCGCGAAGGCGGCGACCTCGCGTCCCAGGGCGCGCTGCTGTTCGCCTTCCACGGCGGCAAGCTGCTCGAAGCGCGCTGGTTCGCCGACGACGTCGAACGCGAGGACGCGTACTTCGGACCGCCGGAAGTCCCGGTCGAAGGAGCGGCAAACCTCGATGCTCAGTTCGATGCAGCCACGCTGGCATCGAAGACATTGCGCCGTGCGCCGGACAACGACACGCTGCTTGCGCTCTATTCGCTGTTCAAGCAGGCGACGGTCGGCGACGCAGGAGGCGAACGGCCCGGCGTGCTCGACGTGGTGAACCGCGCGAAGTTCGACGCCTGGGCGCAGCGCAAGGGGACCGCGCGCGAAGATGCGATGAAAGCCTACGTCGGTCTCGTCGAAAAGCTCATCGAGGCAGAGCGATCGGGTTGACTCCGGTCGCAACGAAAGGTACGGTTCTTGCTCTTTGCATTGCCGTGCATCGCTGTCGAAAGCGCCTGTCCCCGCCACCCCGATGAAGATGGGAATCCGATGACTCAAACCAAAACTGCATCAAAATTCGCGGTCTCTTCGGTGAGCTGCGGTCGCGATCACACGCTCGCCCTGCTCGACGATGGCAAGGTCATCGGCTGGGGCGGCGACGGCAGCGGCCGGATTCCTTCCGCCACGCCCGAATACTGCACGACGCCGGCGCCGACGCGCGCCGTGGAGGTGTTGCTGCGCGCGCCGGTGACGGCGGTGGCGGCGGGTCACGGCCTGAGCCTCGGCATCACGCCGGAGCGGAAGGTCGCCATCTGGGGGGCGAACGGCGCGGGCATCGACGGACGCATCGGCGTGGTCGCGCCGTCGACGCCGCTGCTGCTGCCGGGTCTCGCTGGCGTGCGCATGGTCGACGCCGGGGAATTCCAGTCGGCCGCGATCGACCGCGCTGGTGCGCTGTTCACGTGGGGGCTCAACCTGGATGGCGCGCTCGGACGCCCGGACGCTCCGCTCGAGGCGCCGCCCGGGCGCGTTGCGGGTCTGCCCGCGGCCCGCGCGCTCGCGCTGGGCAAGGGCTACATGCTGGCGCTGACGATGGACCAGCGTCTTTACGCCTGGGGCGGCAACGCTGCGGGGCAACTCGGTGTCGGCCATCTGCGCACGGTGGAATCGCCGGCGCCGGTGCCGCTGCCGCATCGGGTCGAAGCGCTGGCGGCGGGCGCCAGCCATTCGCTGGCACTCACGACCACGGGCGAGGTCATGGCCTGGGGCAGCAACAACCACGGGCAACTGGGGCGGGACTCACCGGCCTACTCGCCCGTGCCGGTGGCCGTTGCGCTTCCGGAACGCGTGCAGGCGATCGCCGCCGGCATGTATTTTTCGCTGGCGCTGGGCAAGAGCGGCCAGGTCTATGCCTGGGGCTGGAACCGTCTGGGTCAGCTCGGCCTGGACGGAGACGATCGCCGAAGTCCGACGCCGATCCCGGGACTCGCGCGGGTCCGTGCGATCGCCGCCGGCCAGGCGCACGCCGTGGCGCTGGACGCCGGCCACCTCTACGGATGGGGCAGCAACGCGTCCGGCCAGATCGGCGCGGCGGCGCTGGAGCAGCGGCATCCGCTGCAACTTCTTGCCATCAGCTCAACCACGCGAGGCCGCAATGTCTGAAATCCAGCGCGAAGAAAACAAGCGTCGCGACCTGCTGAAGCTCGGCCTCGCGATCACGACCGGCGCCGTCGTGCCGCCGGTCCTCACCGCCTGCGGCGGCGGCAACGGCGACGCCGGCGCCGGGTATCCGGTACAGACCTTCGTCGAGCCGTTGAACATCCAGTCGGTCAACGGCGTGCTCGACGTCACGCTGGTGCTGTCGTACCTGAACACGACGCTGCCCGATCCGGTCGTCGCCGGCCAGAGGAATGTCGTGAGCTTGCGCAACATGTACGGCTCGATCCCGGCGCCGACCCTGCGCCTGCGAGTCGGCGAGCTGCTGCGCATCAAGGTGGTCAACAGGCTGCCCCCAACCCGACCTATCCGCAACCGCCATACCCGTACCCGTTGCCGCTGAATCCCACTGGCCAGCCTCAGGTTCAGCCGCCGCTCCCGTGGCCGATGCCGGTGCACCTGCGCTATCCGAACAGCACCAACCTGCACACGCACGGACTGCACGTCTATCCGGACATCTACCCGCAGCCGTTCGCGCCGCCGGGCCAGGATCCCGATACCTCGGTGCCGCCGAAGCTGTACGGCGACTTCGTGGTCGACGACCCCGAGCAGGGCATCAAGCCGGGCGAGACGCGGCAGTACGAATACCGGATCCGCGAGGATCATCCGCCCGGAACCTACTGGTATCACCCGCACCTGCACGGCTCTTCGGCGATCCAGGTGGGCAGCGGCATGGCCGGCGCGCTGATCATCGAAGGGCCGATCGACGACGTGCCGCAGATCGCCGCTGCGCAGGAGCACGTGTTCATGTTCCAGGCGCCGATCTACGACAGCACCGGCAAGCTCGAGAGCTTCGGCGAGGTCGCCAGCATCACCAACAACGAACCGCCGTTCATGATCAACGGCGTGCGCCAGCCGACGATCCTGATGAAGACCGGCGAGGTGCAGAACTGGCGACTTCGTCAATGCCGGCACCTTCAACATGCTCAACCTGAGCCTCGACGGGCACACGTTCTACCAGTACAGCCACGACGGCAATCCGCGCCGCACGATCAAGCCGGTGCCGCCGCTGCCGCTGTCGGCGTACGTGCCGCCGACGCCGCCCCCGGCAACCTACCCGAAGGCGTCGTGCTCGCGGTGGCCAACCGGACGAACGTGCTGGTCAAGGCGGGCGCGCCGGGCACCTACCAGTTGCGGACCTTCCCGATCGAGATCGGGCGCAACCCGGCGGGCGTGCTGCCCGGCGACATCGTGGCCACGGTCATCGTCCTCGAAGAACCGCATCCGATGAGCCTGCCGCCGGAACCATTGCCGGTGACGCCGTTCCTTGATCCGATCACCGACGAGGAACTCGCCGCGCACGGCGGGCTGAAGCGCACGATCGTCATGCGCGTCATCACCAGCACGCCCGTCACCAATCCGCCGTTCACCGGCGCGTCGTACACGCCGCTGGTCCAGCCGCCGGCGGGCGAGACTGCCGGACTGGGTGTTCCAGCAGTACTATCCGCCGGACGCGAGTCCACCGAAGCTGTCGCAGATCGCCAACAAGGTCTACGCGCTGGGCTCGGCGGGCAATGCGTCGTCGCAGAACCCCGGCATGCCGACGACCTACATTCCCTTCCAGTCGTCGAAGGCGATCACCCAGATGGTGGCGCTGAACGCCGTGGAGGAGTGGACGATCGTCAACTACAACAACATCCGCCATCCGTTCCACATCCACGTGAATCCGATGTACATCGTGGCGGTGAACGGCAAGCGGCTGGCCGAGCCCTACTGGGCGGACACCGTGCCGATGCCGTTCAACGACAACAAGCCGCCACCCGGCACCGACACGCCCGCCACCGTGACCTCCGTCACGTTCCGCATGCGCTTCGTGCATTACTCGGGGCGTTACGTGATGCACTGTCACATGCTGGTCCACGAGGACATGGGCATGATGCAGGGGGTGACCATCGTCTAGGCCCGGCCGCCCCAATCTGCGACGCGAAGCCGCGCCGAGGGCTACTTTGCCTTGCGCGCGGCCTCGCGGTCGCGCAGCACCTTGCGCTGGACCTTGCCGGTGGTGGTCATCGGCAGCGCGTCGATGAACTCGATCTCCTTCGGGTACTCGTAGGGCGCCAGGTGGCCGCGCACGTGCTGGCGGATTTCCTCCTCCAGTTCGCCTGTCGGCGCGTGGCCTTCGGCGAGCACGATGAAGGCCTTCACGACGTTGCCGCGCGTCTCGTCGGGCGACGGGACGACGGCAGCGTTGGCGACCGCAGGATGCCGGACGATGCAGTTCTCGATTTCCGAGGGCCCCACGCGGTAGCCGGCGACCTTGAACACGTCGTCGGCGCGTCCCTGATACCAAAGGTAGCCGTCGGCGTCGACGGTGGCGACGTCGCCGGTGCGGCACCAGTCGCCGGTGAACTTCCGGGCCGTCCCTTCCGGATTGCCGAGGTAGCCGATGAAGAACACCGGGTCGGCATTGCCGTCGGGCGCCAGGCGGTTCACTGCCACTTCGCCCGGCTCCCCGGTCGGCACCACGTTGCCCGCATCGTCGATGACCGCGACCCGATGGCCGGGGTAGGGGCGCCCCATCGATCCCGGCTTCGCCGGCCACAGCGCCTGGGAGTTGCCGACGATGTAGTTCATCTCGGTCTGGCCGAACATCTCGTTCACCGTGACGCCGAGCGCGTCGCGCGTCCAGTCGAACACCGTCGTGCCGACCGCTTCGCCCGCGCTCATGATGCTGCGCAGGTTGACGTCGAAGTGTTCGCGCGGACGCGGGAAGGCCTTCATCATCAGTTTCAGCGCGGTCGGGAACAGGAAGGTGTTGCGCACCTGGTATTTCTCCATCAGCCGGAACGCCCGCTCCGGATCGAAGCGTCCGCGATAGCCGAGGATCGGCTGGCCGAAGTAGAGTGTCGGCAGCAGCGCATCCATGAGGCCGCCGGTCCAGGCCCAGTCGGCCGGCGACCAGAACAGATCGCCGGGCTGCGGGAAGCCGTCGTGCGAATGGACGAATCCCGGCAGGTTGCCGAGCAGGCAGGCGTGCGGCATCAGCGCCCCCTTGGGCGGGCCGGTGGTGCCGCTGGTGTAGACGATCAGCGCCGGATCGGCGGCAGCAGTGTCCAGCGCGTCGAAGGCGGGCGCTGCCGCTGCCACCGCCGAGTCGTAGTCGACCATCCCGTCGCCACGCGCGCCGGCGACGCCGACGACATGCGCGAGATGGTGAAGCCGCGTGCGGATCAGCGCGAGGTTGGGCGCGGATTGCGGATCGACCAGCGCGACCGCCGCCGCCGAGTCGGCGAGGCGGTATTCGAGCGCCTCGGGACCGAACAGGAACGACAGCGGAACGGCGATTGCGCCCATCTGGTAGATCGCGATGTGCGCGACCGCCGTCTCCCGCCGCTGCGGCAGCACCAGCGCCACCGCGTCGCCGCGGCGCACGCCGAGCGAAGCGAGCACGTTGGACAGGCGGTTGGCTTCGCGCTGCAGGTCCCAGAAAGTATGGGCCGACGTGCTGCCGGTTTCGTCCTCCCAGTACAACGCGAAGCGGGTCCGGTCGGCGGACCAGCGGCCGCTGCAGGCCTCCGCGATGTTGAACCGCGCCGGCAGTTCCCAGCGGTGCGCGGCATGGATCTCGAGATAGCGGTCGACGGACTCCATGCCCGCTAATCTAGCAAAACTGCCGCCGGAACGCGCTAGGCAACGCGGCGCTCGGCTGCCTATTCGTTCGCGGCTGCGGGCCGCGGCGGAGAGACCGTCGGCACTGCGAGCGACTCGCCGAGGTTCTGCGTCTCCACGGTCGCCCAGACCCAGTCCGGCTGTTGCTCGATCAGGCGACCGAACTTGACGGGGCTCGTGGTCCTGCCGGCAATCAGGTTCAGGCGCTTGGTCGGCTGGTACTCCGCCGCCGGCACGATCAGCGACTGCACCGACGAATCGGCCTCGCGCTTGCGCAGCGCGAGAAACAGGCCATGGAATGTCCGGCCGCTGGCAATCGTGTCTTCACCGTCGACCGAGTAGTCGGCCTCGGGGTTCCGCCGTTGTTCGACCAGGTCCACGCCAACCAGCGTGTTGGCGATCACCTGGAGTCCGATCTCGGCGCGGTCGCTGGTCATTCTCCGAATTCGCCGCACGATGCCCAGCGTCCACTGGCTCTCGCCGTGCGGACGCATTGCCGCCAGCATCCCCAGCGTCACCGCGCTCGCGGCGCTCATCGGCGCCAGCACGCGGTAACCGGTCTGGCTGATGTCCTTGATCTCCCACGGCCCTCCAGGAGAGGTGAACGATGCGAGCCGGCGCCGCGCGATCTCGACCCGGCGATCGGTCTGGTTGCGCATGCGGCCGAACACGGCCAGTTCCATCGTGCCGCCGAAACTCTTGCCGGTCTCGATGGGCGCCAGCGGCGACAGCTCCTCCTCCTTCAGGTACTCGGATATCCTGGCGAATCCGACGATGGCGTCGACCATGCCCACCGCGGCCGTGCGCTCGCCGCGCCGGGCGAAGGGTTTGAACTCGGGATCCACCTGCGAGGCGAGCCTGGTGACCAGCGCGAGTTGCTCGGCGCGCTTGGGCGTGCGTCCGGAAAGCGGCTGATGCCGGATCTTCTGCTCGAGCATGACGACGCTCTGCATCAGGACGGCATGCAGCGAGCGGGTGTCGAGGAACAGCACGCGGCCCTCGAGCGGAGTCGGCACGCGCCGGCGCAATCCTTCCCGGGCGCTCAGGTCCACGTAGAACGAGGTCACCGTCGATGGTTCGATCGACAGGCGCAGCGGACCACACCATTCGTCGAGTTCCTCGGCGACCCATTCGAGATGCTTGGGCGTCATGTTCCCCGAATTCATCAATTGCAGCAGCAGCGCGAGCAGGTACTCGTGTTCGATGGTCGTCGTCGCTCCGCCGGGGCCGAGCAGCAGCTGACTCCTCTCGACCTGGCGGGACATCGCGAGCGAAAAGATGCCGTGCAACTCGACCCACTTTGCCGGGATCCAGTGCTCGTAGCGGAACATCCGGACCTTGGCGTCCAGCCCCATGTGGATAATCTGCCGGCACAGCAATTCAGGAAGAAGCTGCTGCCACTTGGCGCTCTGCGCATGGCCGGAAACCTCGCGGCCGAACGCGTAATAGGCCACCAGAAAGGCCTGGGTCAGATCGAACAGCGATGACCAGAGCTGGTGCTCGATCTTGGAACTGCGACTCGCGTGCTCGATGTACTGCGCCGACAGGTTGCGACGAAGTGCGGTGCACTGAGCGTCGACAAAAAACGTCGCCTCGAGGCGTTGCGGCGAGCGTGACGCCGCCGGTTCGGCGATTCGACCCAGCTCGGCGAGAATCTCGCCGTGAGCCGCCAGCGGATCGTTCTCCGGAAAGGTCGAGAGCCACCGTTCCGCCGAACGGACGTCCGCCAGCGGGTCCTTGTTCGATTTGCCGAATCCGAACATCAGCGTCGTCCGCTTGGGATTCCGTTAGGGGCCATGAGGCTCATGGAGGTCTTGCTTGCAAGAACCAGACCCGCGACGCTGCCGGGCCGACGAAAAAAACGGCGGCCCGGACATCCCCGGCCGCCGCTACTTCTGCTGTTGGTCACAATTCAATGATGGCGCAAAGAGGACCCGCAGGCAAGTCCCCCTTCACCGTTGGCATGCATCGTGCATGAACGTGTCGTGCAGCACAGGAAGACCTGGTCTTCACCGGACCGAGCCGACAGTGGCCGGCGCCGGCCGGGGGACTATACTTGTGACCTACAATGCGGCGGCCTAAACCGACGCAAAACGACACGGGAATGACGACGATGGGCATTCTGATCAAGGCGCCGACGCGCCGCCGTGAGCCGACACTCGCGCCAATCGACATCCAGGCCCCCTCAGGCGACGCCCGCGGCTCGCTGCACATTCGCGAGGTCGTCCGGATCACCGGACTACGCCGCGAGCAGTTGTACATGTGGCAGCGCCGTTACGGTTTTCCGGCGCCGCTGCGCGACTCTTTCGGGGATCGCGTCTACCCGCCCGACCAGGTGGCGCGGCTCAAGCTGGTCAAGCAACTGCTCTCGGAGGGCTGGCGTGCGGGTGCGGTCGTGCCGCTGGCCGAGTCGGCGCTGCAGTCGATGGTCGGGTTGGCGGTGGACGAGCCGGTGGAGCTGCCGACCGAGATCGAGAGCGCCGTGCGCCTGCTGTCGCAGCACCGGATCGGCGAACTGCAGAATCACCTGTCGAAGCTTCTGGTTGGTCAGGGATTGCGCAAGTTCCTCGAGCAGACGCTGATTCCTCTCAACGAGGCCGTGCATGAACACGTCGTGCGCGGCGAAATGCAGAACTTCCAGGAGCTCCGCTTCGCCGATCTTGCGCAGCGGCTGCTCCGCGATGTGACGCGGCTGGTCCGGCCGACCCGCGACGCTCGGCACATCCTGCTCGCCACGCCGCCGAACGATCCGAACCAGCTGGGACTGGCGATACTCGAGCTGCTGCTGTTCACCGAAGGCGTCAACTGCCTGACGCTGGGCGCCGGGGTTCCGGCACAGGAGATCGCCGGCGCTGCATCGGCCTACAAGGTCGCGCTGGTCGTATTGCTGTTCGATCGCGGCATCTCCGGCAAGATCGCCGGGCAGGAGATCCGCAGCCTGCGCGCCGCGCTGCCGCAGGACATGCCGCTGGTGGTCAGCGGCCGCGCGGTCAATCTGCTCGCGAAGCCGATCCCCGATGCCCATACCGCGGTCGATTTCAACTCGGTCATGGCGAAAATGCGCGTGCTCGCCGTGTCCGCGGCGGCGCCGGTTTCGCTGGTCTCCACCTTGCCGGACCTGTCGCAGCGGGCGTAGCATCACCGGATGGTGACATCCGGAGAACGCGACCCCGTTGCTGCGGGCGAGTCGGCCGCGGGCGGGCCCCGCTTTTGGTCGCGGCGCACGTTCTGGCATGGCGTCGGACTGGCCTTCGCCGCCGCGCTGGTGTGGCTGGTAATGCGCGCCTATCGCCAGCCGGAATTCCTGCTGGAATTCTCCAACCTCAGGCTTTGCTGACGCAGCTTTTCCTGCGGCTTCCGCGTCAGGGCTCGTTCAGGAAGTCGGCAAGCTTGCGGCGCTGACGCTTGGTCGGCCGCCCGGCCGGCTGGCCGACCGCATCGCGCGCGGCGCGCAGCTCCTGCAGTCGGTCCTCGCGCGCCCTGACGCTGTCGGGGCGTTCCACGTACAGCAACGCGGCATCGGCAGCGCCGCCCCGCCGGTCGGAAAGCCGCAGCACGTCCACGACCCACACGATGCTGGACTTGCGCACGGAGACGACGTCGGCAACCCGAAGCATGCGCGCGGGCTTGACGCGCTCGTCGCCGATGCGCGCCTGGCCCGCCTCGATCGCCTGCACAGCGAGGCTGCGCGTCTTGTAGAATCGCGCGGCCCAAAGCCACTTGTCGAAGCGGACCGGCCCTTCGGCGCTTGAAGGGTCCCCCCCGATCGGCGCTGCGCGCCGGTTCCCCCAGGGGGGCGAGCGCCTCGGGGCGGCCCTTCGGCGCTCATGCTTCCGGTACGGCGGGCGCCGCGTACTGCCGCATCCACGTGGCCGTGGCCAGCGCCTCGGCATGGCCTTCACCCTCGAGTGCGGCGGCGACACGGGCCCTGTCCTCGGCGCTGCGGTTCTGCGACAGCTTGAACTTGCCTTCGATCCTGCGGATGCGCAGCCGGAAAGCGACGATCGCCGCGACCCTCGCGTCGCGGTCGCGTTCGGGCATCCGGAACTGCCACGGTTCGGGGCGGGCATGCTCGAAGCGCTGGACCAGCGCGTCGAGCACCTGCCGGGCGCCAAGGTCATCGTCGACGACTTCGATGGTCCCATGCGCATGGACGACGGCGTAGTTCCAGGTCGGCACCATGGCGTCGGGCGCCGCGTACCATGAGGGCGAGACATAGGCATGCGGCCCATGGAAGATCGCCATCGACTCACCGTCGCGCGCATGCCGCCAGTGCGGGTTGGCGCGGGCGAAGTGTCCGATCAGCATGCCGTGCGGCTCGCAGCCGGCGACCAGGAGCAGCGGAAGGTGCGAAACCTGCGGCTCGGGCGCGGCCGGCGTGACCAGCTGTCGCGAACGGATGATCGTGCATCAGGCGCGCGACCGCCGCGCGGTCGCGGGCGGCGAACGATTCTGGGGTGTAGATGGTCATGATCCGGAAGGTCGCGCGGACGCCGACGCCACGATGGCGCGGGCCTGCGCCGCTGCGAAGGCATAGCGATGATTGCAGAACTCGCAGACGATCTCAACGTCCCCGCGCTCGGCGAGAATCGCCTCGACCTCGTCCCGACCGGCGATCATCAGCGCGTTCTCGACGCGCTCGCGCGAGCAGCTGCAGCGGAACTGCACCGGACGGGCGCCGAACATGCGCAGGTCGTCCTCGGGAAACATCGACTCGAGCAGCGCCCCGGCCGACGGGGCGTGGAGCAGGGCGTTGGCGTCGATGCTGGCGAGCGAGGCGCAGGCGCGCTCCCACGCCGGCCCTTCCCCGTCTCCGCCACCGGGCATGCGCTGCAGGATCATGCCGGCGGCATCGCCGTCGGCGGAGGTCAGCACGATCCTGCTGTCGATCTGTTCGGAGGCGGTCAGGTAGTGTTCGATCAGGCCGGAGATCGAGCTGCTTTCGAGCGCCACGACGCCCTGCTGCAGCGCTCCGGTGCCCCGCGGCGCGAGCGTGATCGTCAGCCTGCCGCGGGCCGGGCCTCCGGCAAGCTCGGTGAGCGAGGCCGCTGCCGGCAGCGCCGCCAGGCGCGCGGCGTCCCATTGTGCCGTCGCACGCAGGTCGAGGCTGTCGGTGCACTCGACCACCAGCAGGCGCACCGGGCCGTTGCCCTGGAGTTGAACGATGAGACTGCCTTCGAACTTCAGTGTCGATGCGAGCAGCGCCGAAGCCACCAGAAGTTCCGCGAGCGACCTGGGCCAGCGCGCCCGGGTAGGGATGGCATCCCAGGATCGCGCGCGTGGTCTCCGACAGCCGCAGATGACCGCCACGCACGGCGGCGCGCTCGAATGCGAAACGCGTCAGCGCATCCGCGGAGCGCACGACCCCGGACGTCATCCAGCGCCGGCCTTGAGCGTGTAGAGCGTCAGCGGCAGCGCGGAATTCTTGTCGAACAGCGCGCCCGCCTCGAGTCCTGCATGCGCCACCGCCGCCGCGGTGCGCAGGCGCGGATAAAGCGCGTGCATCGCGCCGAGCGCGAATTCGCGGCCCGAGCCCGCAGCCCAGAACCGCGTGTACTCGAACACCTCGCGCATCGAATAGACGCCGAAGATGCCATGCACGTTGGCGATCAACGCGGTGACCTGCGTGGACTCGTAGGGATCGTCCTCTTCTTCCTTGGGATTCAGGAAGTGCTGCTCCTTGAGGATCGGGTGCAGCTTGCGGAAGGTCTCGAAGATCGCGAAGCGGCTGGAGAAATCAAGGTCCTCGTGCCGGCGCAGCAGGCTCTCGAACACCAGCTGGTGCGCGGCCGAGCCGCACAGGCCGATGAAGCTGCCCTGGTACTCGGACGATCTTGTCGAAGGTGCGGTCGTGGACGGCCGCGAGCCGGGTGTCGCCGAACGTGGTCAGTGAATCGGCGGCGATGGCGATTTCGTCGCCCTTGCGGACGACAACGAGGGTGGTCATGGAGGGTTCGCTACGGTCGTGAATAGCGGGGCCGCTCGTTCTTCGCCGCGGCGCCGGAGAACGATGGATTATACGCCGTTCGCGGGGCCAGCCCGGCGGTGGCGGTCGCCACGGCGCGCCCGCCGGCGGCGGCGGAACTAGGTGCCGGGAGGCGCCGGCAGCATCGTCACCGGCGGCAGCCGGCGCGACCGTCCAGGCGCCACGGACGAAGGCCCAGAATTGCGGCGGTCGTGCGCGGCGATCGCCTCGGGTTCCGGCTGTCCGAGGAAGCGCCATGCGGACATCAGCGCCGGCAGCGGATCCGCCGGAAGCGCGCGGGCCTGCGTCTGCTTGGACAGCTTTTCGCCTGCTGCATTGATCGCGATCGGCAGGTGCAGGTACGCAGGCGTCGGCAGGCCGAGCGCGCGTTGCAGGTGGATCTGCCTGCGCCGTCGACGACATCAGGTCGGCGCCGCGCACCACATGGGTCACGCGCTGTTCGGCGTCGTCGACCACCACGGCAAGCTGGTAGGCGTGCAGCCGGTCGGCCCGCCGAACGACGAAATCCCCGACATCGCGCGCGAGATTCTCGCGCTGCCTGCCCTGCAGCCGGTCGATGTAGGCGATCTCCTCGTCGCCGACGCGCATCCGCAGCGCATGGCGCACGCCGGGTCCCGGGCGCCGTTCACGGTTGCGGCAGGTGCCGGGATAGATGCGTTCGCCGCCGGCGCCCCGCGGTGCCGACTCGAGATCGGCGCGCGAGCAGGTGCAGGCATACACGGCGCCGTCCCGCGCGAGCCGCGTCACGGCATTGGCATACAGCGCATCGCGTTGCGATTGGCGCACGACCGGCCCGTCGGGCGCGAAGCCGTACCGCGCCAGCGTGGCCATGATGTCGCTCTCGGCCCCGGCGCGCGTGCGCGGGACGTCGACGTCCTCGATGCGAACCAGCCACTCGCCACCCGCGGCGCGCGCGTCGGCACAGCTCGCGAGCGCCGCGACCAGCGAGCCGAAATGCAACGGGCCGGTGGGGGAGGGAGCGAAGCGTCCGCGGTACGGGAGCGCGCGCGCGGGCGCTTCGCTCACCGCAGCGCGGGCGTTGCGGCGTTCGCGGTCGCGGCGAGTCCCGAGGGCGCGTCGCCGAAGTGGCGCCGGGTGGCCGCCATGACGGCGTTCGGATACTCGGGCCGGCCGAGACTGCCGTTGTAGCGTCCCAGCGCGCGGTAATAGTCGCCGCCTTCGATGTCGAGATAATGGCGCAGGATCACCGCGCCGTAGCGCAGGTTGGTGCGGAGGTGGAAGAGGTTTTGTTCCGGCTTGCCGATCATGACGACCCAGAACGGCATGACCTGCATGTAGCCGCGCGCGCCGGCCACGGATACCGCGTACTTCTTGAATCCGCTTTCGTGGTAGATGACGCCGAGCATCAGCTGCGGGTCGAGCCCTGCCCTGACGGCTTCGTAGTGCACGGTGCTGAGCAGTTCGCGCCGCTCGCGCTCGTCTGGAACCCTGTGCGCGATGCGTTTCGACATTTCGGCGACCCACGGCGCCAGGTCGTTGCGCGTCGCATAACTCGCCGGCACCGGCGCGTCGGCGATCGACTTGGCCAGTCCGGCGACGACCGAAGGCGCGAGATGCTCCTCGCGCTGCGCGCCGGCGAAGACCGTTGCCGGCAGCAGCAGGCCCGCCGCCAGTACGGCGACCGCAATACGGCGCATCAGCGGGGCGATGAACTCCATGTTCTAGCGATTGCCTTCCTGCGCGTCGGCGATCCGCGACTTCACGAATGCCACGATCTCCTCTACCGGGACCGGCGTCGCCTCGCGCTCCCGGCGCCCCTGATATTCGACGCGGCCTTCCTTCAGGCCGCGGTCGCCGATGGTGATGCGGTGCGGGATGCCGATGAGTTCGAGGTCGGCGAACATCACGCCGGGCCGCTCGCCGCGGTCGTCCATCAGCACCTCCACCCCGGCTGCCGACAGTTCGTCGTGCAGCCGGTCGGCCAGCGTCCTGACCGCGTCGTTGCGGTCGTAGGCCACAGGCGCGATCGCCACCGTGAACGGCGCCAGCGGTTGCGGCCAGACGATGCCGCGCTCGTCGTTGTTCTGCTCGATCGCGGCCGCCACCACCCGGGTGACGCCGATGCCGTAGCAGCCCATTTCCAGCACCCGGGATTGACCGTCGGCATCCAGGAAAGTTGCGCCCAGCGCCTGCGAATAGACGCGGCCCAGCGCGAACACGTGGCCCACCTCGATGCCGCGCAGGATATCCAGCGTTCCCTTGCCATCGGGCGAAGGATCCCCCTTGACGACGTTGCGCAGGTCGGCCACGGCATCGGGCTCGCGGCAGTCGCGGCCGAAATTCACGCCGCGCAGGTGGAAGTCCGCCTCGTTGGCGCCGCAGACGAAGTCGCTCATCGCGGCGACGGTGCGGTCGACGATTAGTGGCAGGTCCGTGGGGATGCCGACCGGCCCGAGGTAGCCGGGGCGGCAGCCGGTGGCCGCGACGATCTCGGCCTCGCTCGCCCAGCGCCAGCCGTCCATGCCGGGCAGCTTGCCGATCTTGATCTCGTTGCCCATGTGGTCGCCGCGCACCAGCAGCATGCGCACGCCGTCGGGCGTCCATGCCATCAGGCACTTGACCGTGCGGGTCAGCGGCAGGCCGAGCAGCTGCGCGACATCCTCGCAGGTCGACATGCCCGGGGTGGGCACGCGCGCCATGGTTTCCGCCGGGGACTGGCGCGGCGTCGTCGGCGCCAGCGCCTCGGCCTTCTCGATGTTGGCCGCGTAGTCGGAGGCGTCGCTGAAGGCGATGGCGTCCTCGCCCGAATCCGCAAGCACCTGGAATTCGTGCGAGGCGCTGCCGCCGATGGCGCCGGTGTCGGCGTCGACGGCGCGGAACGACAGCCCCATGCGCGTGAAGATGCGCACATAGGCGTCGTACATCGCCTGGTAGGAACGCAGCATGCCGGCCTCGTCGACGTCGAACGAGTAGGCGTCCTTCATGATGAATTCGCGCGCGCGCATGACGCCGAAGCGCGGCCGGATCTCGTCGCGGAACTTGGTCTGGATCTGGTAGAAGTTGACCGGCAGCTGGCGGTAGCTGCGGATCTCCTTGCGCACGATGTCGGTGATCACCTCCTCGTGCGTCGGGCCGACGATGAAGTCGCGGTCGTGGCGATCCTTCAGCCGCAGCATGTTGGGTCCCATCTTTTCCCAGCGACCGGTTTCCTGCCATAGTTCGGCCGGCTGGATCACCGGCATCACCAGCTCCAGCGCGCCGGCGCGATCCATTTCCTCGCGGATGATCGCCTCGGCCTTGCGCAGCGAGCGCAGCCCCAGCGGCATCCACGTGTACAGGCCGGTGCCGAGCTTCTTGATCATCCCGGCGCGCAGCATCAGTTTCACGCTGGTGACGTCGGCTTCGGCGGGAGCTTCCTTCTGGGTCGAGACGTAGAACTTCGAAACGCGCATGATGCTGTTTTTGTTGAGAAAAAAGCATTGTAGCGCGAATCGGCAGGCGCCGGCCCGATTCCGGTCGCTAGCCGCCGGTCTTCGGCCGTCGCGCGAGGTCGAGGTCCAGGTACTTCCAGTAGGTCGAAAAGGGCGACTTGTGATAGCCCAGCACCCAGGGCTGGACGAACGCGTTCTCGACGTCGACCAGCAACGGGATCATCGGCGCATAGGCGTTCAGGATGGCGGTCATCGTCCGCGCCTGCTTCAGGCGCTCGGCCTCGTCGCCGGCGCGCAGAAAACGCTCCAGCGCGCGGTCGTAGGGTTCGTGGCGAAAGCGCGTTTCGTTGGTCTCCGGCGGCGCTGGCCCATAGAGCAGGGTGAATAACGTCCCTTCCGGGCCGCCGCTGCGGCCATGGATGTTCATCTGGAACTTGCCCTGCGCCGCCTCCTTGAACAGATCTTGCGTGGGTACCACGCGAAACTCCATGCGGACGCCGATCGCGTCCATGTTCCGCTTCAGCAGCGTCTGGATCTCACGCCAGACGTTGCCGGTGAAGATGGTGAACGACAGGTTGAGCGGCTTGCCGTCCGGCCGCAGCCGGTAGTTCTGCGCGTCGCGCTTGCCGTAACCCATGCGGTCGAGCAGCGCCTGCGCGGTCGCCGGATCGTAAGGGCGCCTGGGCAGCGTGGGGTCGAATCCGGAAATGCCCGGAGCGACCAGTTGATTGGCCGGCAGTCCCTGTCCGGAGTAGATGACCTTGATGAGTCCGTCGACGTCGATGGCCAGTGCGAGCGCGCGACGCAGCGCTGTGTGCTCGGTGCTCATGCCGCCGACGACCGGGTCGTCCATGTTCAGCGAAATCGAGCGCACCGAATTGGTGGCATAGGGCTGCCGCCGGATGCCGCGTTTGGCCAGCGCCGGGTCGAGTTCGCCGTTGACCAGGAAGCGCTGCACGGCCTCGCCGCGCAACTCGACGTAATCGAGCTTGCCGCGGTCGAACTCGAGCAGCCGGGTCTGCTGTTCCTCGATGACGTTGAGTTCGATTCGGCCGATCTGCGGCAGGCGCTTGCCCTTCATCGAGGCGATCAGCGCGGCGAGGGCGGGGTCGGCGCTTTCGGGAAACGCGATGGCCCGGTAATGCGGATTGGCCTCGAGCACGACCCGCGTCCCGCGGCGCCACTCCGCCAGCCGATAGGGACCGGTGCCCACCGGGCGCGCCTGGATGTCGCCGTTGGTCGCGGCCAACACTTCGCGCGCGATCGCCAGCGTGCCTACCAGAAGGCTGCGCACGATCGGGTAGTTGATTTCGGTGAGCTTGAGCTGCAGCGTATGCCGGTCGAGTGCGCGCAGTCCTTCGACCGGTGCGTCGTAGTCGAGCTTCGCGCCAGGCTTGCTCGCGGCGTCGACGACCGCGCGCATGCCGACGATGAGATCGCGTCGTCAGCGGATCGCCGCCGCCGCGCAGATTCGGGTCGAGGGAACGCTTGATCGAATAGACATAGTCGTCGGCGGTCAGCTCGCGCGGCTTGCCGCCGAATGCCGGGTCGTCGGTGAAGCGAATCCCCGGCTTGATGCGGATGGTCCAGGTGCGGCCGTCGGCCGAGATCTCCGGCGGCCCGGCCGCGGCATTGGGCACCATCTGCGGCGGACTGCCGAAGTACGACCATTCGTAGAGCGAATCGAAGATCGACCGAGGCGACGATGCTGGAATACGTGTCCTGCAGCTGCTGCGGATCGAGGGTGTCGATGTCGCTGCCCGCCAGGCGCAGGACCTTGGCGGGATCCGCCGCGACCCCGGCGGAGCCATGGGCGAGAAATAGGGTCGCGACGAGCACCCCGGCGGCGTGACGCAGACGAGACAGGATTCGCTGGTTCATGGTCGCCGATACTAACCTCCGGTGCGCCCGAACGGGAGCGCCCGGACCGCGGTGTGCTGGCGTATCATCGGTGGCGGACGGTGGATTTCATGCCGAAGTCCAAACGGAGGCGCTGCGATGGTGATGGTCCTGCCGTTCGTGCTCGGCCTGCTGGCAGCGGTGCTTGCCCTGGCGCGACAACGCAATGCCGCGGTCGCCACCGCATTGGTGGCGGTGCTGGTCCAGGTCTGGTGGCTCCTCTACCATGCCACCGACCGCCTCGCGATCTCGCTCTAGGCCATCGGCGTGCACCGGACGCTCGACACGCTCGCGCTTTATGCGATCTGCGCGGTCCTGCTGGTCGCGTTCTGGTACCAGTTCGCACTGGGAGAGTTGCCCTGTCCGCTGTGCGCGCTGCAGCGGGTCGGCTTCATCGTCGCCGGCGCGGCGTTGCTGCTCAACCTGCGTGTCGGCCGCTCGCCGGCGCACTATGGGCTCGTCCTGCTGACGGCGGTCGCCGCGGGCAGCGCGTCGCTGCGGCAGATCGCGCTGCACGTCGTGCCCGGCACCGGGTCCTACGGCTCGGCGCTGTTCGGCATGCATTTCTACACGTGGGCGTTCGTCGGCTACGGCGCGCTGGTCGTCTACGTCGGCGCCATGCTGCTGGCGGGCGGATTCGAACCGGCGCGTTCGCGGATGCCCACGCACGATCGCGCATCGACCGTCGCCGGCGTTCTGCTGATCGCCGTCGCCGCAGCCAATGTCCTGGCCTTCCTGCTCGAATGCGGGGTCGGACCCTGCCCGGACAATCCGGTCGGCTACCTGTGGTGGCCGGGCGCCCGCTAGCGTCCGGCATCGGGACCTGCCGCGTCAGCGGACGACGATCACCGGCACCCTGGAGTGCGTCAGCACTTTCTGCGTCTCGCTGCCGAGCAGCAGCGCGGAGACACCGCGCCGGCCGTGCGAGGCCATCACGATGGCGTCGCATTTCGATTTCTTCGCCGCGGCGAGAATCGCTTCCCAGGGCGCTGCGGCAATCGCGTGCGCGGTCGCGCAGTCGACGCCTGCAGCGGTCGCCTTGGCCACGACGCGGCCGAGGATCTTCTCTGCCTCTTCCTTCGATCGCTTCGTGTACTCGCGCTTGGACACGGGCTCGAAGACCACGCCTTCCGCGTACACCGGCATCGGATAGTCCGGCGACGAATAGAATACGGTGAGCTTGGCCTTCAGCGCCTTCGCGAGGCCGATGGCGTCGGCGATCGCCTTGTCCGAGAGCTTCGACCCATCGGTGGGCACCAGCAGATGCGTGTACATGCGATCTCCTTCATGCATTTGTACGAATCGATCATACCCGGGATCGCCTTGCCACCATTGACCGCCGTCAATGGCGCGCACCTGCCCGGTGTAACGGCGCGAAGTCGAGGACGCGCCGGGATTGCCTTGACCCCCGGCGGCGGCGCGCCTTAGAGTCCATGGCATGCTGGCGCCCAGCGCCGTCGCGTCGGACACCGTCGATTCCAATTCCGGCCAGGCGACTCTATCCCTCTGCTATCACTGCGGCGCGCCGAACGGCGACCGGGCGCGCTGGACCGCCATCGTCGACGGCACGGCGCGCGAATTCTGCTGCGCCGGCTGCCAGGCGGTTGCCGAGACTCTGCACGCAGCCGGCCTCGACGCGCTCTATGCGCGCCGTGAACTGCCCGCCGACCACCCGGCCGAAACCGCGGACGACGAGTGGACGCGCTGGGGTGATGGCGCCCAGGCGTCGGGACTGGTGCGCACGCGTGAGGATGGCCGCAGCGAAGCCGCGCTGCTGATCGAAGGTCTCACCTGCGGCGCGTGCGTGCCGCTGATCGAGTCCTGGCTGCTGCGCCAGCCGGGCGTCGCGGACGCGCGCGTCAACTATGCGACGCGGCGCGCGCTGGTGGGCTGGGATCCTGCGGTGACCGACCTGGCGCGGGTGCTGCGTGCGGTCGCTGCCGTCGGTTATCGCGCCTTCGCCTACGACCCGGAACGACGCGAAGCGCTGGCTCGCCGCGAACGGCGCGCGCTGCTCACGCGGATGGCCGTCGCGCTGCTGGCAATGATGCAGGTGATGATGTTCGCGCTGCCCGGATACCTGGCCGAAGACGGCATCGAACCGCAGCACCAGCGCCTGCTCGACTGGGCGAGTTTCGTGCTGACCCTGCCGGCAATGTTCTACTCGGCGACGCCGCTGTTCGCCGGCGCGCGGCGCGATCTCGTCCACGGACGGCTCGGGATGGACGTTCCGATCACCCTCGGGCTGACCGCGGCCTTCGCTGCGAGCGCATGGTCGACGCTGCGTGGCGAAGGTCCCGTCTACTTCGACTCGGTGACCATGTTCATCGCGCTGGTCCTGCTGGCGCGCTTCGTCGAGTTGACCTTCCGGCAAAAAGCGGCGGCGGCGGTCGAGACCGCGGCGCGGCAACGTCCGGATACCGCCGAAAGGCTGCCGCAATGGCCCGCCGACGGCACGCAGACCGTCGCCGCAGCGACACTCGCAGCGGGCGAGGTCGTGCTGGTCCGGCCGGGGGCGCTGATTCCTGCCGATGGCGTGATCCTCGACGGCCGGTCGCAGGTGGAGGAGGCGTTGCTCACCGGCGAGAGCGCGCCGCTCGCCCGAGGCCCGGGCGAGGCGGTGTTCGCCGGCGCGATCAACCGTGGCGACGCGCTGGTCGTGCAGGTGCAGGCGGCCGGCGAGGACACCCGGCTGGCGGCGATCCTGCGTCTTACCGAGCGCGCCGGCGGCGCGCGACCGAACGTGGCGCGGCTGGCCGATCGTGCGGCGGCCATTTTCGTCGGCGTGCTGCTGGCGCTGGCGAGCGTCACCGCCCTCGTCTGGTGGCAGATCGATCCCGAGCGCGCGCTCGCGGTCACGTTCTCGCTGCTGGTCGTTTCCTGCCCATGCGCACTGGCGCTCGCGACCCCGGCGGCGCTCGCCGCCGCGGTCGGTGCGCTCGCCCGTCGCGGCGTGGTCCTGGCGCGCGCGGATGCGCTGGAGACGCTCGCGCGGGTCACGCATGTCGTCCTCGACAAGACCGGTACGCTGACCGAGGGGCGCCTGCGTCTCGTCGATTGCGTCCTCGTCGACGGAGCGGATCGCGACGCCGCCCTCGCGCTCGCCGCCGGGATCGAGGCACGCTCCGAGCATCCGCTGGCGCGCGCCATCGTCGCGGCGGCGCCGGGCCCGGCGCAGGTGTCCGTCGAAGCCCGCGATCATGCTGCCGGTCGCGGTATCGAGGCCCGGGTCGGCAACAGGACAGTTCGCATCGGCCGCCTCGAGTACGTCGCCGAATTGGCCGGCCCCATCCCGGCGACGCTGGCGCGCGGCGTCGATGATGGCGACGCGACGGCCACGCTTGCCGGACTCGGGAACGATGCGGGCTGGGTCGCCGTCCTGGTCTTCGCCGACACGCTGCGCTCCGGCGCCCGCCCGCTTCTGGCCGCCTTGCGCCATGCCGGAATCGTGCCGGTGCTGCTGTCCGGCGATCGAGTACCGAGCGTCGCGGCGATCGCGGCCGCGCTCGGGATCGCCGACGCGAGCGCGGGGATGCTCCCCGAGGACAAGCGGGAGGCCATCGCCCGCCTGCAGGCTGCCGGCGCGGTCGTCGCGATGGTCGGCGATGGCGTCAACGATGCGCCGGCGCTCGCGCAGGCACAGGTGTCGGTGAGCCTGGGCAGCGCCACGCCGCTGGCGCAATGGACCGCGGACGTCGTGGTGCTGCCGGACCGCATCGAACGGGTCGCGACGACGCTGGCCACCGCGCGGCGGACATTTGTTGTCATCCGTCAGAACCTGGTCTGGGCGGCGATTTATAATGCGGTGGCGATTCCCGCCGCCGCATTTGGGCTGGTGACGCCGGTCGTTGCCGCAATCGGCATGTCTGCATCGTCGCTGCTGGTCGTGGGCAACGCGCTGCGGCTGCTGCGTTCGTCAGCCGACGATGATGACGATGCGGACAAGGCGCGCGGGGCGATCACCTAGGGTCATCCGATGGAAATCCTGATGCTGCTGATCCCGCTTTCGGTCGTCCTGGTCCTGGCGATCGGGGCGTTGTTCTGGTGGAGCGTCGGCAGCGGGCAGTTCGACGACCTCGAAGGTCCGGCGCATCGGGTGATCGCCGATGACGATACGCCCGATGTGGCCCGGGAAATCGCGCAAGGTGCATTGACGCGGATCAAGCATCAGAAACGCAATGACGGATAGACTTCACCGGTTTTGACGGCAGGTAATCGCGCGCCATCGGGGCGCGCATCGCAGGGGACGGATGATGGCCAAGGCCGCAGCGGCGCAGGTGTTCAACTACAAGGTCGTGCGATGGTTCACGATCATGACCGTGGTCTGGGGCATCGTCGGGATGCTGGTCGGCGTGATCATCGCCGCACAGCTGTTGTGGCCGGCGCTCAACTTCGACATTCCGTGGCTTACCTACGGGCGCCTGCGGCCGTTGCATACCAACGCGGTGATCTTCGCCTTCGGCGGCTGCGCGCTGTTCGCGACGTCCTACTACTGCGTCCAGCGCACCTGCCAGGCCAGGCTTTTCTCCGATGCGCTCGCAGCCTTCACGTTCTGGGGGTGGAACGCGGTGATCGTCCTGGCGGCGATCACGCTGCCGATGGGCATCACCACCAGCAAGGAGTACGCGGAACTCGAGTGGCCGATCGACATCCTGATCACGCTGGTCTGGGTCGCCTACGCGATCGTGTTCTTCGGCACCATCGCCAGGCGCAAGACGCCGCACATCTACGTCGCCAACTGGTTCTTCGGGGCGTTCATCCTGACCGTCGCGCTGCTGCACGTCGTCAACAGCGCGGCGCTGCCGATCTCGCTCACCAGCTGGAAGTCGTATTCCGCGTACGCGGGTGTTCAGGACGCGATGGTCCAGTGGTGGTACGGACACAACGCCGTCGGCTTCTTCCTCACCGCCGGCTTCCTGGGCATGATGTACTACTTCGTGCCGAAGCAGGCCGGCCGGCCGATCTACTCGTACCGATTGTCGGTCGTGCACTTCTGGGCGCTGATCTTCACCTACATGTGGGCGGGTCCGCACCACCTGCACTACACGGCGCTGCCCGACTGGACGCAGTCGCTCGGCATGGTGTTTTCGCTGGTTCTGCTGGCGCCGTCGTGGGGCGGGATGATCAACGGCATCATGACGCTGTCGGGAGCCTGGCACAAGTTGCGGGAGGACCCGATCCTCAAGTTCCTGATCGTGTCGCTGTCCTTCTACGGCATGAGCACCTTCGAGGGCCCGATGATGTCGATCAAGACGGTGAACGCGCTCTCGCACTACACCGACTGGACGATCGGGCACGTGCATTCGGGCGCGCTCGGCTGGGTCGCGTTCATCTCCATCGGCAGCATCTACTATCTGCTGCCGCGGATGTTCGGCAAGACCGAGATGTGGTCGGTGCGGCTCATCACCGCGCACTTCTGGATCGCGACCATCGGCGTGGTGCTCTACATCGCCGCGATGTGGATCGCCGGAGTCATGCAGGGGCTGATGTGGCGGGCCACGAACCCCGACGGCACGTTGACCTATTCGTTCGTCGAAAGCGTGAAGGCGACCTATCCGTACTACGCGATCCGCCTGCTGGGCGGAACGCTGTTCCTCGGCGGCATGCTGATCATGGCGTGGAACACGATCCGCACGATTTCCGGAAACAAACCCTACGACGCCCCGATCCCCGTGTCGGTCGCGCCGGCGCACACCTAGAGCGCGGGGAGACAATACGATGAAACTCAGTCAGGAACACGTCGAGACCAACCTCCCCTGGTTGATCGTCCTCGTTCTGCTCGTGGTGAGTGTCGGCGGCCTGGTCGAGATCGTGCCGCTGTTCTTCCAGAAGTCGACGACCGAGCCCGTCGCCGGACTCAAGCCCTACGCGGCCTTGCAGCTCACCGGCCGCGACGTCTACATCCGCGAGGGCTGCTACAACTGCCATTCGCAGATGATCCGGCCGTTTCGCGCCGAGACCGAGCGCTACGGGCCGTATTCCGTGGCCGGCGAATTCGTCTACGACCGGCCGTTCCAGTGGGGCAGCAAGCGCACCGGTCCGGACCTCGCCCGTGTCGGCGGCAGGTATTCGGACGACTGGCATCGCGTGCACCTGGACAACCCGCGCGACGTCGTGCCCGAATCGAACATGCCCGGCTATCCGTGGCTCGGCAGGACCCCGGCCGACGCCGCGTCGATCCAGGCCAAGATGCGCACGCTGCGCACGCTCGGGGTGCCGTATTCCGATGACGAGATCGCGAAGGCGCCGGCGGCGCTGGCCGGCAAGTCGGAGCAGGATGCGCTGATCGCCTATCTGCAGGGCCTGGGACTGGCCATGCGCAATGCGAGGTAGCCATGGAGACCGCCAACATCCTTTCCAGCATCGTCACCGTCGTGTTCTTCGTCACGTTCATCGGCATCGTCGTCTGGGCCTACAGCAGCAAGCGCAGGAAGGCTTTCGATGCTGCCGCGAATGCGCCATTCGCGTTGCCTGACGACGAAATTGACGGTTCGCGCGCCGATTCGCGCGGAGGGTCTGCGTCATGAGCGATTTCACCTCGAATTTCTGGAATCTCTACGTCATCGTGCTGGTGGTGGTGTCGCTGATCGCCTGCGCCTGGCTGCTTCTGGCCACCGGGCGCATCAAGGCGGCTGCCGGCAAGCCCAAGCCGAAGCCCGGCGAGCCGGTCGGGGTCACCGGACACGTCTGGGACGGCGACCTGGAGGAATACAACAACCCGCTGCCGAAGTGGTGGTCCAACCTGTTCTGGATCACGCTGCTGTTTTCCGTCGTCTACCTGATCCTCTACCCGGGGTTGGGCAATCTGCCGGGGGTGCTGGGCTGGACCTCCGACGGCGCCTACCGCAAGGAGCGCGCCGATGTCGACGAGAGGCTGAAGCCGCTCTTCGACAAGTACTCGAAGATGAGCATCGAGCAGATCGCCGCCGATCCGGTGGCGCGCCAGACCGGCGAGCGGATGTTCCTGACCTATTGTTCGCCGTGCCACGGTTCGGACGCGGGCGGCAGCCGCGGGTTCCCGAACCTGCGCGACTCCGACTGGCTTTACGGCGACGCGCCCGACACGATCGTCGCGACCATCACTGGCGGGCGGATGGGCGTGATGCCGGCCTTCGGAAAGGCGCTGGGCGAGACCGGCGTGCGCGAGGTCGCTGCCTACGTGCGCTCGCTGTCCGGGCTTCCGCACGACAACCTGCGGGCGCAGCTCGGCAAACCGCTGTTCGCGCAGAACTGCGCCGCCTGCCACGGACCCGAAGGCAAGGGCAACCAGGCGCTGGGCGCGCCGAACCTCACCGACAAGATCTGGCTGATCGGAAGCGCCGAGGCGACGATTGCCGAAACGGTGACCAACGGGCGCAATCTCGATGTGGCGGACGGCGTGAAGCCGATGCCGTCGTTCGAGAGCACGCTGTCGAAGGATCAGATCCGCATGCTTGCCGCGTACGTCTGGGGGCTGTCGCACAGGCCGGAGGCCGCGACCAAGTGATGCCGCGACCGGCGGCGGGCACCGCCGTCCGTCACGGCGGCGCGGGCCCGCGCCTGCGTCTGGCCGCATGAGCGGCGCCATGGACTCCCGCACCATCCCGATCACCCCCGCGAAGGATGCTCCAGCGGAAGAGGTCGGTCTCTACGAAATCCGCAGGAAGATCTATCCGCGTGCCGTCACCGGCGTCTTCGCGAGATGGCGGGTCGCGCTGGTGCTGCTCACGCAGCTGGTCTATTACGGCCTGCCCTGGCTCGCGTGGAACGACCGGCAGGCGGTGCTGTTCGACCTTGCCGCGCGCAAGTTCTACGTCTTCGGCATCGTCTTCTGGCCGCAGGACGTCATCTACCTGTCGGTGCTGCTGATTCTCAGCGCGCTGTCCCTGTTCCTGTTCACCGCGGTGGCGGGGCGCCTGTGGTGCGGTTACGCCTGTCCGCAGACCGTCTACACCGAGATATTCCTCTGGATCGAGCGCAAGATCGAGGGCGACCGGACGGCGCGGATGCGCCTCGATGCGCAACCTCCATCCGCGTCCAGGTTCGCCAGGAAGGCCGCCAAGCACGGCGCGTGGATCGCGCTCTCGCTGTGGACCGGCGTCACTTTCGTCGGTTACTTCACACCGATCCGCGAGCTGGTGACCGCGATTCCCGGGCACCTTGGCGGCTGGGAGGCGTTCTGGATCCTGTTCTACGGCTTCGCCACCTACGGCAACGCCGGCTGGATGCGCGAGCAGGTCTGCAAGTACATGTGTCCCTATGCGCGCTTCCAGTCGGTGATGTTCGACCGCGACACGCTGATCATCGCCTACGATGCAGGGCGCGGCGAGCCGCGCGGCTCGCGCAGCAGGAAGGTCGACCGGCGCGCGGCGGGCATCGGCGACTGCGTCGACTGCGACATCTGCGTGCAGGTATGTCCGACCGGCATCGACATTCGCCAGGGACTGCAGTACGAGTGCATCGGCTGCGCCGCCTGCATCGACGGCTGCAACCAGGTGATGGACCGCATGGGCTATCCGCGTGGCCTGATCCGCTACGCCTCGTCCAATGCGCTTGAAAAAGGCCTGTCGACCGCCGCGATGCTGCGGCGCGCACTGCGTCCGCGCACGCTGCTCTACGCCGGCGTATTGCTGACCATAACCATCGCCGCGGGGCTTTCGCTGGCGCTCAAGAATCCACTCAAGGTCGACGTGATCCGCGATCGGGGCGCGCTGGCGCGCGAGGCTTCTCCGGGAGTGATCGAGAATGTCTATCGGCTGCTGATCATGAACACCGCGGAACGGCAACGCGCATTCCGGATCACGGCGACGGGACTGCCCGGCATCGAGGTCGCCGGACTGGCGCTGCCGGTCGAGGTCGAGGCGTCGTCGTCGCGGGGCATACCGCTGCGCCTGCGCGTGCCCGCCGAGGCCGCGACGCCCGGAACGCATCCCATCGAGATCGTCGTCGAGGCGGTGGACGACGAGGCGAGCGTTCGCCGCGAGACCTCCACCTTCATCCTGCCGAGACCGTGAACCCATGAGCCGCGCCGACGCACCTGCCGCCATGCCGTCCGCCCCCACCGCCGCGCCGCCGTGGTACCGCCACCGCTGGCCGTGGCTGCTGATGCTGGGACCCGCGATCGTCATCGCCGCCGGCGTCTGGACACTTTGGGTGGCGGTGGATTCGGACGACGGACTGGTCGCCGACGACTATTACAAACGGGGCCTCGCCATCAACCGCATGCTGGAGCGTGTCGAAAAGGCGCGCGCGCTCGGCCTGGTCGCGGTCGTCGACCTGATGCCCGACGGTACGGCCCGGGTGACGTTGACGGCAGCACCCGGGACTGCGCTGCCCGCGATCATCCTGCTGTCGATCGCGCATCCCACGCGGGCCGGCCTCGATCGGTCGGCCGAACTCGTCCGTGGTCCGGAAGGCGCCTACGTGGGCCGCGTCGCGCCGCTGGAGGCCGGGCGCTGGAGAGTCGGCGTCGAAACCGCCGACTGGCGGTTGCCGGCCGTCGAAGTTACCGGCGAAGCCCGCGGCGTTCGTCTCGAACCGGGTCGGTCGGCAGGCGCGAACCAGGGCGGGGTGCGGCCATGAATCCGCCAGGCCGGCCGGCGCAACGGATCATGACGATCGTCTGGCCCGCATTCCTGGTGGCCGGCGTGGCGGAACTGGTTTTTTTCTCGATATTCGACCCGTTCGAGCTGCACTTCTTCGGCTCGCCGCTCGGTCTGTCGCGCGAGGCGATCTACGCGATGGGATTTTTCGGCTTCTGGGGGCTGGGGATAGCGTCGTCGACGCTGACGCTGTTCCTCAGGGGCGACCTGAGCGACGAGGGCCGGCGGAGGCCGGCAGCGGATGCGGACTCCGGGGCGAAACGGGACTAGCTGCGCTGGCCGAACACGCGCTTGAGCGACGGCAGGTCGACGATCTTGACCGCGCGTCCCTGCACCTGCAGCAGGCCCTCTTCCTGGAAGCGGGAAAAAAGGCGGCTGACCGTCTCGAGCTTGAGCCCCAGATAGCTGCCGATCTCCTCGCGCGTCATCCGCAGCACGAATTCGGTGGACGAGTAGCCGCGTCGCTTGTATCGCTCCGACAGCGACAGCAGGAATGCGGCCAGCCGCTCTTCGGCGCGCATGCTGCCCAACAGCAGCATGACCTTGTGGTCGGCGGTGATCTCGCCGCCCACGATCCGGTGCAGGTTATGCTGGATGCCGGGAATCTTGCGGGAAAGGTCTTCGAGCTTGTCGAACGGAATGACACAGGCCTCGCTGTCCTCGAGCGCGATCGCTTCGCAGCAGTGCCGGTCGGTGGACAGGCCGTCGAGCCCGATCACGTCGCCTTGCAGGTGGTATCCGGCGACCTGCTCGCGGCCATCCTGCGAGAGCACGGTGGTCTTGAAGGAGCCCAGACGAATCGCGAACAATGACGTGAACGCGGCGCCGTTGTGGAACAGCACCTCGCCTTTCTTGAGCTTGAGGCGATTGCTGAGGATCTCGGTGATCTGTTCGACTTCGTCCTCGCCAAGTCCGACCGGCAGGCACAACTCGCGCACGCCGCAGTTGGAGCAATGGGTGCGCAGTTCATTGATGGAAATGACGTTCGAGGGTGTGGGCGATATCCGTGGCGCGGGAAGGGGCATTGTGTATTCCTGTGCGCGTGTGCCAGCTGCGAAAGGGCAACGGCGAGGCCAGCAGCCGGGCGGCAACATTGACCGTGAACAACTTTCTGATAATAACCTCTTTTTCCCGGCATCGCGCAGCGGCCGTTGCGGCTGCCAGGCGTGCGACAAATTGACGCACGGAAAACTGACTGGCGAGAGGACGCGATGCCGCAGTCGGCACTGATCGGCGCATTCCTCGCCGGGCTGCTCGGCGGGTTGCATTGCTTCGCCATGTGCTCGGGCTGGCTCACCGTCACGGCGCGGCCGGCGAGCGCTGCACCGCTTGTCCCGGCAGGGTTCCTGCGCCTGGGCCTGGCCGCCAGCCATGCCGGTCGGCTGACCACCTACGCGGTTCTCGGGGCGTTGTTCGGCGCTGCCGGCGGGGCGGCTTTCGCGGCGGCGATCGCTCCGGTGCAGCTCGCCCTCTACGTGATCGCCAACCTGTTGCTGCTGGCGCTGGCCGCAGCCATCGCCATCGGCTCGGGAGGCTCGGCCGCGCTGGAGGGTTTCGGCCTGGCGCTGTTCCGGCGCCTGCTGCCGCTGGTTAGGCGGGTTGCTCCGAGCGATGGCCCGGGATCGCGTTTCCTTCTGGGCCTGATCTGGGGATTCACACCCTGCGCGCTGGTCTATGGCGTGTTGCCGGTGGCGCTGCTCTCCGGCAGCGCGGCAAACGGTGCCTGGGTCATGCTCGCCTTTGGACTTGGCACGCTGCCCAATCTGCTGGCCGCGGGTTGGACGCTGGCGCGGGCGCAGCGACTGCTCAACCGGCGTGTCTATCGCTATGGTGCCGCGGCGATCGTGGCAGGATTCGCGCTGGCCGGTCTTTATCGGGTCGGGTTCGTCCCGGCGAGCCTGGGCCAGGGGCCGTTCTGCCTGTTCCCGTAAGCCGGTCACCGGAGGCGCCCGGCAGGCGTGCCAGAATCAGGCTCCAACTCCAGCATGGTCATGTCCGACGACGATCCCCGCCGGTTTCCAGCGGCCACCGACGCGCCTGCCGAATACGCACAGGTCTACGCCACCGCCGCGGCAAGTCTGGCGGCGGTGTCCGGACAGGAGGCGGCAGCGCGCGAGGGTGAGTTGCGTGCGGCGCTCGCCGGTTGGCTGAGGGCTGGGCATGGCGGTGCGCTCGCCGGCCTGTTCGCGGCCGCCCCGTCGGTCGCCGTGTATCGTCAACTGTGGCGGCTGCTTGCGGAGTGCGAGCGCGTGCCTCCCCCCGACCAGAAACTCGCGGTGACGCTGTTCGCGCTGCCCGTCGTCATTGTCGCTGCCGTCGAAACCGGCGACGGGCCGGTGGACGTGCCGGCGGTACTTCCGGATCCGGCGGCATTGGCCGCCATCCTGCATGAACACGGCGCGCTCGCCGGCAACCGGAATTTCGGGCTGGCCAATGTGCTGGTCGCCGCCGATGTCCTCGACCTTCGCAACCTGCCGGACCTGCTGGCGTGGCGATCGCTGCCGGATCCGGCAGCGGCGGAAACTGACCCGCCGTCGCGCATGCTGACGCCGGCGCCGATCCGCGTCGACGATGGTCAGGAGCGAGCGCATCTGCGCTTTCTGGTCGGCTCCACGTTGGCCGCGCGTGACGCCGACCCGCTGCGCGATGGCGCCGTCCGAAGCTGGGGCATGCCCGTCGCCCAGTCGCTGGCGGCGCAGCTGCGTTGTCCCGGCGTTTCGCTGCTCGCGCTGCCGCTGGCGCCGCAGTCGCCCACGCGCGCGCTGGCCTCCGGACGCGCGGCGCAGCGGGAAGTTGCGGCGCAGCTGTTCGCCAGCAGCGCCATCCGCAAGCTGCGCGCCGCGGTCGGCGAACCCTCGGCGGTCATCAGCGTTCACCGCGTCGAAACGCCGGCGGGTGGCGGCGAAATCCGGCTGTCGTTGTCGTCGCCCTACGATCCGCGCGAGGCCGAGGGATTTCGCTGTCCGCTGTTGCCGACCGATCGGGTCGAGGACGTGGTCAGGCTGCTCACCGACCTCATGCACGATTGCCGCGTGACCGATGTGCGCCGCGAACCGGGCGTGCACGCCGATCGCGACCCGGTCACCGGGCTGCCGTTGCTGTTCAAGGCCAATGCGTCCCGGCCGGCGGCGTTGCACTGAACCGGGCGAGAAGGTCGCGGCTCGCGCTGTTCAGGACGCGGCGACCGCCGGGGCAGCGGCCGCCGAATTTCCCCGCTTGCGCACGCTGCCGGCGCCGCCTATCCGCTCGGTGACTTCGGGATCGCCGATGTATTCGACGCTGCCTGCACCGGAAATCGTTGCGTCCAGCGTGCGGCGCACGTTCACCACGACCCTCGCCGCGCCGCTGACGGTCACGCTGGTGTCGTCGCTGACCAGACGCGCCCCCCGATACTCACCCGCGCCCGAGATGATGATGCGCTGCCTGCCGACCTCGCCGCTCACCTCGGCTTTGAGCGCGCCGGAACCGGAAATGTCGAGTCTGGAAGCCTGCAACTGGTCGATGTGGATTGCCGTGCCGCCCGCGCCTTCGATGGTGAGCTCGGGCACGCGCAGCCCGTCGGCCAGCACGCGCACCGCGCCGGCCGCAACGATGGATTCCAGATCCTTGAAATTGACGACGAGGTTCGCGCCCTGGTTGTCGCCGCGGCCGAGCAGCATGTCCCACCAGCGCCAGCGCGAGACCGCATTGATCTCCAGCGTGTCGCCGGCGACGGTGAACTCGACCTGCGCAGGCTTTCGGCCGGGCGTTTCGACCAGCACGCTGTGGGTGCCGGCCTGGACCAGAACGACCTCGGCGTGTCCGGCGATCTCGATGTGCCGGAACGGTTCGAGCGGCATGCAGTACGGGCTGGCGGACAGGCGACTCGCGCAATTGCCGCGTCGAGCCGCCGAACAGGACCATCCAGACGAGCAGCGCGGCAAGTCCGACGCACCCCAGGATGACCAGCAGCAGCGAAAAGCGACGCATCAGGCACCTCCGGCAGCGGCCCCACAAGGACCGACAAAGCTTGGATGCGGCGAACCTGCTAGATGGATTCGCGCAATTCGGCGAGATAGCGGCGGGCGTTCTCCACGTAGTGCGCGGCCGTCGCGCGCTGATCCGCCGCTTCGGCGTCACTGAGCAGGCGCACGACCTTGCCCGGCGTGCCCACCACCAGCGACCGATCGGGGATCACCTTGCCCTCGGGTATCAGCGTGCAGGCGCCGATCAGGCATTCGCGGCCGATGACCGCGCCGTTGAGCACCACCGCCTGGATGCCCACGAGCGTACCCTCGCCGATCGTGCAGCCGTGCAGCATCGCCTGGTGGCCGACGGTCACCTCCGCACCCAGCTTCAGCGGCCGGCCGGGGTCGGCGTGCAGCACCGCAGCGTCCTGGATGTTGGTGCGGGCGCCGATCTCGATGGGTTCGTACTCGCCGCGGATCACCGCGTTGAACCACACCGACGCGTCCTTGCCGAGGACCACGCTGCCGCTGACGCGCGCGCCCGGGGCGACGAAATTGCCGCCTGCAGCAAGTTGAACCGATCGCTCGCCGAGCGAATAGAGCATATCGCCGGTCTCCGGGGTCAGGGCTTGGCCGGGAGCAAGCGGATGTCGCCGTACCATGCTTCGACCGTCGCGCCCGTGTTGTCGGTGTCGGACATCACGGCGACCTCGATCAGCGGGCCGGGTTCCTCCTTGAACGCCTTGACGAAGTCCTCGCGCGGGTTGCGCGTGACCGTCTGCCACTTGCCAACCCCGTCGCCGCCGCTCGAGGCGACGACCATCTGCACCCGCGCGGTGTGCGGATTGGGCACGACGGTGCCGACCGGCAACTGGTTCGACCAGACGTAGACGATCTGCGCGTAGGGGAACTCGCGGCCGGTGGCCGCCTTGGCCAGTCCCGCCGAAACCTTCTGGCCAAACGTGAACTTCGACTTGTCGCCGTCGAAGCTCAGCACGACGCGCACCGGCGAATCCTCCTTGGCGGCAACACGGTTGTCGGCGTCGGCGATCGTCCCGGCGATCTTCCAGCGAAACTGCAGGAACGGTGTCGGGCCCAGATCGAACTTCACATCGGTCACGAGACCGCTGGCCGAGCCTTCCGCACGCGCATTGAGCACGACTCGCCCGTCGTCCTCGACCATCCGGTACACGGTCGGGCGCTTGGTGGAGCCGAGCAGCAGCGGCTGCCAGCCGCGCGGGAGTTCCGTGCCGGGCCGGGCCGACGAGAAGGACGGCACCAGCGGCAACGCCTCCATCTTCGGCTGCTGTGCGCGCGCCGGCGAAGCGCCAGCCACCACGACTCCCAGCAACAGCGCCGTAGCAGGACTCATCGTTCCTCCCCATCCCCCTGTCCCGGCGCTCGAACGTGCGCGCGGGTCTTCGCGCCTATAATAGTGCATTCATGGCCATTGCGAACCGCAAGTCCAATCGATGAGCTTCGACCGCGTTTCCGCCGGCAAGGATGTTCCTCACGACTGCAATGTGATCATCGAGATCCCGATGCACGCCGACCCTATCAAGTACGAGGTGGACAAGGAGTCCGGCGCCGTATTTGTCGACCGTTTCATGTCCACCGCCATGCATTACCCGTGCAACTATGGCTATATCCCGCAGACGCTCTCCGATGACGGCGACCCCTGCGACGTGCTGGTGCTCTCGCCTGTCCCGCTGATCACCGGCGTGGTCGTGCGCTGCCGTCCGATCGGCATGCTGTGCCTCGACGACGAGGCCGGCGGCGACGCCAAGATCCTGGCGGTTCCCATCGATCGGCTGTCGTCGCTGTATCGCCATGTGAAGTCGCCGCGTGACCTGCCGGAAATCACCACCCGGCAGATCGCACATTTTTTCGAGCACTACAAGGATCTCGAACCCGGCAAATGGGTGCGGGTCGGCAGCTGGGTGGAGGCCGAGGACGCCCGCAGGGAGATCCTCGACTCGGTCACCCGGCACAAGAAGTCGAGCCGGCGCGTCGCCAAGCCGCAAGACCGCCAAGACCGCCAAGACCGCCAGGTAGGCGCCGGCGGGCGCCTACTCGACGACGATGCGCGTGCCGGCCAGTCGGTCGTGCAGGAATTGACGTTCCGGGTCGACGAACGCCCACAGGAATCCGAACGCGATCAGCCAGATCGCGTGCGCACCCAGGCCCAGAGGCTGGAGCAGCCCGAAGCCGGCCAGCGCCAGCAATGGCCCGATCCAGGCCGCCAGGTAGCGCAGCAGCGCGGTCTTCGGCGGCACCGGCGCACCGTCCCGGGTCAGCAGCCGCATGCGCCAGGTCTTCATCGGCAGCGTCCGCCGGCCGAGCGACCAGCTGGCCACGAAGTACCAGGCCAGCACGGCGAACAGCAGGCAGAACAGTGCGGCGCGGGCGGGCAGATCCGGGACGGCCAGCGTGGCCGAGGCGTCGGCGTTGCCCGGGGTGACCAGCGGCAGCGCGAAGAACCCGGCGACGAAAACAATCGCCGTCAGCAGCAGCGCCTCGTAGACCAGCGAGCCAAATCGGCGCGCGAGCGTTGCCGGTCGCGGCGCGGCCGCGCTGGCGGCGGTCGGTTCGGGCATCGGGGAGCTGCGGCGGGGAGGCCGGAGCCTACTGGCGCGCCGAATCCGGCGATGCGGACCGGGACCGGCGCTGTGTTTCCGCGGGCGGCGTTCCGGCCGGCGCCGGCGTCCGTGCCGATCCGGCGCTGCCCGGCGCCGCGGATTTCGCCGCCAGTGCGCTGCGCGTTTCGGGCGGCAGGCTCTGGTACTCCTGCCAGCGCTGGCGGACCTCGCCCTTCTTCTCGGGCGGCAGGTTCTGCAGCGACTTGTATTGCTCGCGGGCGGCCTGCCGCTGCTGTGGCGACAACTGCGCCCACGAGTGCATCTGCTCGCGGATCCGCTGCTGCTCGTCGGGCGCCATTTTCGGATAGCGCTGGGCGATGTCCCGCCATTTCTGCTTGCGCTGGGCGTCGAGCCGGTCCCAGTCCGGGGCAATCGGTGCCAGCACCTTGCGCTCCTGCGCAGTGAGTTGCGCCCAGGACGGCGAACTCATGGTGATCTGGGCATGGGCGGGAGGGACTCCAATGGCAGGAACGAGCGCAAGCGCGACCGCCAGCGCGGCCGCGCGAATCACTGTTCCTGCCTGGTGAGCCAAGTCTGGAATCCCTTGTCGAGGTAGGCGTCGATCGGCAGGTCCGACGTGAGCAGCTGGGCGTCGAGTTCGGCGATTTCGCTGGTTTGCTGCAGCGCCTGCCAATGCTGGTAGCCGATGCCGGCAGCGGCGATCAGCACGATGCCAAGCCAGAGGCGAAGATTCCCGAGCCGGGAAAACTCCCCCGACGAGGTTTCGGAACCCGCCACCCCGGCCAGGCCCGCCTGGCGTTGCTCCTGGGCCAGAGTCTCGGCCGGCGCGAGGGCGGACAGCGCCCGCGTTCTTGCCTGCTGCAGGCGATACAACAGTACCCGGCTTCAGCTGCGCTGTGCCGGCGTCAAGGTAAGCCTTTATTTTATCGGTGAATTCCCGTTCATTGCCGTTCATGGTTGCAACCCCTTGGCCTTGAGCATCTCTGCCAGTGCATGGACGGCGCGGGAGCAATGGGTCTTGACGCTGCCTTCCGCGCACCCCATCACGGCAGCAGCCTCCGCCACGTCCAGTTCTTCCCAGTAACGCAAAAGGAACGCCTCCCGTTGACGCGCCGGAAGCCGTTCCAGTGCCATTTCGATCAGGCGCACAACTTCTGCTTGTTCGAACTGACCCGCGGGGTCCGCCGCGAGATTGGATGCCGATTTCGCCGGCAGGCTCTCCAGCAAGTCGTATTCGTCCTCTTTGTCATCATTTTTTCCGAAGGCCGAAAGCAGGGTGGTCCACGTATTTCGTACCTTCTGGCGGCGAAAATGGTCGTTGATCGTATTCTGCAGAATGCGCGCAAAGAGCATCGGGAGTTCCCCGGCCGGCTTGGCGGCATATTTCTCGGTCAGTTTCAGCATTGCATCCTGGACGATGTCCAGCGCCGCCTCGTCGTTGCGGGTCGCGAACATCGCCTGTTTGAACGCACGCCGTTCTACTTCGGCGAGAAAACCGGCAATTTCCTTGTTTGTGGCCAGCGCGGACGTCCGATCGGGCGCAAATCGGACGATTATAGGGGCATCGGCGGCAGCTGCTGGCATCATCGTCGGGGTTGCCGGTGTTGCAATACAGCATCGGCGGGCCGCGCGAGGCGTTTGCGGGTAGCCGAAACGCCGCCTTTGCCTTGACTGCAATGGGTTTTTCCCGGTACTGTGCTGGTTCCCGTCCGCTGAGGGCGGGATGTTGTACTGCAAAAACGGCCGCATGCCTTCCCTCCGGCGATGCCACAAGCGTCGCGGAGATTCCCTTGGAACGCTGCGGTGTTTTTCCCGGAAGTGGCTTTCTACCCGAGTCAGCCTTCGATGGTCGTGCGCCTCACACCGTTTCGGCGCGCCCTGGCGATTTTTGCAGTGCCCGGTCGGCGCTCGCGTCCGACGGGCCGGTCCACTTCAAACTTAGGCAGGGCGAAACCATGCAACTCACGGGTGCGGAAATCACGATCCGCTGTCTCCAGGAAGAGGGCGTCGAGTACGTCTTCGGCTATCCGGGCGGCGCGGTCCTCAATATCTACGACGAGCTGTTCAAGCAGGACAAGGTCAAGCACGTGCTGGTGCGGCACGAGCAGGGCGCGGTTCATGCGGCCGACGGGTACTCGCGGTCGTCGACCAAGGTCGGCGTCGCGCTGGTCACCTCGGGTCCGGGCGTCACCAATGCCGTGACCGGAATCGCCACCGCCTACATGGATTCGATCCCGATGGTCATCCTGACCGGCCAGGTGCCGACGCACGCGATCGGCCAGGACGCGTTCCAGGAGTGCGACGCGGTCGGCATCACCCGACCCTGCGTCAAGCACAATTTCCTGGTCAAGGACGTGCGCGATCTCGCCACCACGATCAAGAAGGCGTTCTACCTGGCCGCAACGGGCCGGCCGGGTCCGGTGCTGGTCGACATCCCCAAGGACGTGACGCAGGCGACGACCGAGTACGTCTATCCGAAGACGGTTGCGCTGCGCTCGTACAACCCGGTGACCAAGGGACACGCCGGCCAGATCAAGAAGGCGGTGCAGCTGCTGCTCGAGGCCAAGCGGCCGATGGTCTACGCCGGCGGCGGGGTCATCCTCAACAACGCCGCGCCGCAACTCACCCGGCTGGTGCGCCTGCTCGGCTTTCCCTGCACCAACACGCTGATGGGACTGGGCGGCTTTCCCGGCACCGACCCGCAGTTCACCGGCATGCTGGGCATGCACGGCACCTACGAGTCGAACATGGCGATGCAGCACTGCGACGTGCTGATCGCCATCGGCGCGCGCTTCGACGACCGCGTGATCGGCAATCCCGCGCACTTCTTCCGCAGCGACCGCAAGATCATCCACATCGACATCGACCCGTCGTCGATCTCCAAGCGCGTCAAGGTCGACGTGCCGATCGTCGGCTACGTCGCCGACGTGCTGGAGGAGATGGCGAAGATCATCGAGTCCTCGCCGGAGCGGCCGGATCCGGCCGCGCTCAAGGCCTGGTGGGCGGAGATCAAGGAGTGGCAGCGCAAGGATTGCCTGAAGTACGACGGCAAGAGCAGCCTGATCAAGCCGCAGTTCGTGATCGAGAAGCTCTACGAGATCACCAAGGGCGACGCGTTCATCACCTCCGACGTCGGCCAGCACCAGATGTGGGCCGCGCAGTACTACAAGTTCGACAAGCCGCGGCGCTGGATCAACTCGGGCGGCCTCGGCACGATGGGCTTCGGCCTGCCCGCGGCGATGGGCGTGCAGCTCGTCAACCCGGGCGCGACCGTCGCCTGCGTGACCGGCGAGGCGTCGATCCAGATGTGCATCCAGGAGCTGTCGACGTGCAAGCAGTACCACCTGCCGATCAAGCTGGTGAACCTCAACAACCGCTACATGGGCATGGTGCGGCAGTGGCAGGAATTCTTCTACGGCAATCGCTATGCCGAGTCCTACATGGACGCGCTGCCCGACTTCGTCAAGCTGGCCGAGGCCTACGGCCACGTCGGCATGCAAGGTCGAGAAGCCGGGCGACGTGGAAGGCGCGCTGCGCGAGGCGTTCAAGCTGAAGGAACGCCTGGTGTTCCTGGACATCATCACCGACCAGAAGGAGAACGTGTTCCCGATGGTCCCCGGCGGCAAGGGCCTGACCGAGATGATCCTGGCGGAGGAGCTATGAGCGCCGCCGGGCCGTCCCAAGGCGCTCGCCCCCCTCTGGGGGGAGGTCGCGAAGCGACTACGGGGGGGCCTTCCAGAGCGCCGCCGGGCCGTCCCAAGGCGCTCGCCCCCCTCGGGGGGGAGGTCGCGGCAGCGACTACGGGGGGGCCTCCTATGAGGCACATCCTCTCCATCCTGGTCGAGAACGAGGCCGGCGCGCTGTCGCGCATCTCCGGCCTGTTCTCGGCGCGCGGCTACAACATCGAGTCGCTGACGGTCGCGCCCACCGAGGACCCGACGATGTCGCGGATGACCATCGTCACCAGCGGCTCCGACGACGTCGTCGAGCAGATCACCAAGCAGCTCAACAAGCTGGTCGAGGTGGTCAAGGTCGTCGACCTGACCGAGGGCAACCACATCGAGCGCGAGCTGATGCTGGTCAAGGTGCGGGCCTCGGGCAAGGACCGCGAGGAGATGAAGCGGCTGGCCGACATCTTCCGCGGCCGCATCCTCGACGTCACCGACAAGAGCTACACGATCGAACTGACCGGGACCGGCAGCAAGCTGGACGCGTTCCTGCATTCGATCGAACCCGGCGTCATCCTGGAGACCGTCCGCACGGGCGCTTCGGGCATCGGCCGCGGGCGAGCGCGTTCTGCGCGTCTGACCCGCCCTGCCGGCAACACTCATATTCAGCCAACAATCCAGCAACGAGGAAGAACGAAATGATGAAGGTCTACTACGAAAAGGACGCCGACCTGTCGCTGATCAAGGGCAAGAAGGTCACGATCGTCGGCTATGGCTCGCAGGGGCACGCGCACGCGCAGAACCTCAACGACTCCGGCGTCAAGGTGACGGTCGGCCTGCGCAAGGGCGGCGCGTCCTGGGACAAGGCGAAGAAGGCGGGGCTCAAGGTGGCCGAGGTCGGCGACGCGGTCGCCGGCGCCGACGTGGTGATGATGCTGATGCCCGACGAGGGCATCGCCGCCACCTACCGGGACGACGTGGAGCCCAACATCAAGAAGGGCGCGATGCTGGCCTTCGCGCACGGCTTCAACATCCACTACGGGCAGGTGCAGCCGCGCGCCGACCTCGACGTGGTGATGATCGCGCCCAAGGCGCCGGGACACACGGTGCGCTCGACCTATGCCGCGGGCGGCGGCGTGCCGATGCTGATCGCGGTGCACCAGAACGCGTCGAAGAAGGCGCGCGACGTCGCGCTGTCGTATGCCGCGGCGATCGGCGGCACCCGCGCCGGCGTCATCGAGACCAACTTCCGCGAGGAGACCGAGACCGACCTGTTCGGCGAACAGGCCGTGCTCTGCGGCGGCACCGTCGAACTGATCAAGGCGGGCTACGAGACGCTGATCGAGGCCGGCTATGCGCCGGAGATGGCCTACTTCGAATGCCTGCACGAACTCAAGCTGATCGTCGACCTGATCTACGAGGGCGGCATCGCCAACATGAACTACTCGATCTCCAACAATGCGGAGTACGGCGAGTACGTCAGCGGCCCGAAGATCATCAACGCCGAGACGAAGAAGGCGATGAAGGAGATGCTGACGCGCATCCAGACCGGCGAGTACGCGAAGGACTTCATCCTCGAGAACCGCGCCGGCGCGCCGACGCTGCTGTCGCGGCGGCGCCTGATGGCCGAGCACTCGATCGAGGTCGTCGGCGAGAAGCTGCGCTCGATGATGCCCTGGATCAGGAAGAACAAGCTGGTCGACCAGTCGCGCAACTGATTGCCGGGTCTACGGCATCGGGCCGCGGCACCGCGGGACGCCAAACTGCGGTTACGCTTCGCGGTGCTTCGGCGTACGATCATGGGCATCGGGTGAGTCGCACGCGACCGGAGGCGACAATGGGAACATTCAGGTCAAGGCAGGGCGGCTGGGTCGGGCTGATCGCGATGCTGCTGGCGCTGGCGATCGTGGCCTACCTTTCCCGCGATGCGCTGCGGAAGTACGGCCTGATGCCGTCGACCGGCGAGACGTCCGTGGTCAGGGGCGGCGCGTCCGGCGAGCGGGGCGGCACGCCGGGCGAACGCGCCCGGGCGCCTGCGGCGGTCGATGCGTCCGGCACGACGGTGGAGTCCGCCGCGACGGTGCCCAACAATGCCATCGACCGTGCGCGCGGGCTCGAGAGCACGATTCACCAGCAGGCGGGCCAGCGCTCCGGCGGCAACTGACGCGACGATGCGCAGCGGTGGCCGGGTCCGCGTCCTCGCCTAGGGCATAATCGCGCCGGCGCACTGCGAATTCGGCGAGTTCATGAACAACGACTACCCACATCCCCTGATCGCCCGCGAGGGCTGGACCTTCCTCGCCATCGCCATCGTCGTGGCGGCGCTGCTCACCGGCTGGGGCTTTGGCTTCCTCGCGTTCCTGGCCTGGCTGGCCGTCGCGTTCATCGTCCAGTTCTTCCGCGACCCGGCGCGCGTGATTCCGCAGCAGCCGAACGCGGTGCTCTCCCCGGCCGACGGGCGCGTCGTCAAGGTCGAGCGCGCACGCGACCCCTACCTCGATCGCGACGCGCTCATGATCAGCGTGTTCATGAACGTGTTCAACGTTCACTCCAACCGCAGCCCGGTCGACGGCGAGGTGAAGAACCGCTGGTACTTCGCCGGCAGCTTCCTCAACGCCGCGCTCGACAAGGCGTCGCTCGAGAACGAGCGCAATGCGCTGCACATCCGCACGGCATCGGGCCAGGACGTCACCTGCGTGCAGATCGCGGGCCTGATCGCGCGTCGGATCCTCTGCTACGTCGAGCCCGGCGCGGTGCTTTCGCGCGGCCAGCGCTACGGGTTCATCCGCTTCGGTTCGCGGCGTGGACGTCTATCTCGATCCGGCCGCCACGCCCCGGGTCGCCATCGGCGACACCGTCGCGGCGACCGAGACCATCCTGGCCGAGCTGCCCTGACCGCCGCCGCCCATCGCCATGCACGGTGACTACGATCAGCAACGCGCGGCGATGAAGAATCGCATCCGCCGGCGCGGCATCTACCTGCTGCCGAATCTGTTCACGCTGGCGGCGCTGTTCGCGGGTTTCTATTCGATCGTCCAGGCGATGAACCTCAACTTCGACCAGGCGTCGATCGCCATCTTCGTGGCGATGGTGCTCGACAGTCTCGATGGCCGCGTGGCGCGCATGACCAGGACGCAAAGCGCCTTCGGCGCCGAGTTCGACAGCCTGTCGGACATGGTGGCTTTCGGCGCGGCGCCGGCGCTGATCATGTACGAGTGGGCGCTGCGCGACCTGGGCAAGCTCGGCTGGATCGCCGCGTTTCTCTACTGCGCGGGCGCGGCGCTGCGGCTGGCGCGCTTCAATACCATGCTCGACGTCGCCGACAAGCGCTGGTTCACCGGCCTCCCCAGTCCGGCGGCCGCGGCGCTGGTGGCCGGGTTCATCTGGATCGTCGACGACTACGCGATCGAGCCGGCGTCGCTGCACTGGTGGGCATGGTCGTCACCGTGTTCGCCGGGCTCACGATGGTCAGCAATCTCAAGTACTACAGCGGCAAGTCCATCAATCTGAAGAAGAGCGTGCCGTTCGTCGCGCTGCTCAGTTTCGTCGCCTTCATCGCATTTCTGGCCTATCAGCCGGCGCTGGTGCTGTTCGGCGCTTTTGTCGCCTACGCGATTTCCGGCTTCGTGGTCTCGGGTTGGCAGATGCTGCAGAAGCGCCGCTCCGGAGGCGCGCGTTGAGCGCGGCTGCAGGTCGGGCGGCTCGCGTCGCGGTGCTGGTTCCCTGCTACAACGAGGCGTTGACCGTCGCCCGCGTCGTTGCGGATTTCGCCTCGGCGCTGCCCGGCTGCACGGTCTACGTCTACGACAACCGGTCGAGCGACGGCACCGGCGATCTCGCCCGGGCGGCCGGCGCCGTCGTGCGCCGCGAGGAGCGGCCGGGCAAGGGCGGCGTGATGCGCCGGATGTTCGCCGAGATCGATGCCGACGTCTATGTCGTGACCGACGGCGACGCTACCTACGATGCGTCGCGATCCCCGGAGATGGTCGAGCGGCTGCTGCGCGACGACCTCGACGTGGTCACCGGCGTGCGCGATCACGGGGAGCGCGACCACGCCTACCGCCGCGGGCACCAGTGGGGCAACCGCGCCTTCAACCGGCTGCTCGGCATGCTCTTCGGCGAGCGCCCCAGCGACATGTTCTCCGGCTATCGGGCGATGTCGCGCCGCTTCGTGAAGTCCTTTCCCGCCGAGGCGCGCGGCTTCGAGATCGAAACCGAGATCACCGTGCACGCGCTCGACCTGCGCCTGCCGACCGCCGAAATCGTGACGCCCTACTTCGAGCGACCCGAAGGTTCGGTCAGCAAGCTGTCGACCTACGGCGACGGCCTGCGCATCCTCGGGACGATGGCGCGCCTGTTTCGGGACATACGCCCGGTCCAGTTCTTCGGGACGCTGGCGCTGGTCTTCGCCGCGGCCGGCCTGATCCTCGGCACCGAGGTGGTCGTCGAATACCTGCAGACCGGGCTGGTGCCGCGGCTGCCGACGGCGGTGCTCGCGACCGGACTGATGCTGCTCGCCTCGCTGTCGGTCGTTTGCGGACTGATCCTCGACAGCGTTGCGCGCGGACGGCGCGAGGCCAAGCGCCTGGCGTATCTGGCAGCGGGCGCCGACCGGAACTAGGGATGCACCGAATCCGGCAGCCGCTTCAGCCGGCATAGCTCCAGCACCGCCGGGGAGATGTTGGAGCGGATTTCCCGGCAGCTGGCCTGCTCGCGCTCGAGTCCGTGCGAGGCGAGCGACAGCGAGCCCGCACCCGGCGGCGAGGTCAGCTGGTAGAACGGGCCTTCGTGCGTGCGGATGGCGTTGGCCACTGCGGCCTGCATCCTGGTCCTGCGCCATGGTGCGTTGACGCTGTTATCGACGCCCAGGTGGCGCGCGTCGGCGGGAAAGAACGGCAACACGAACGAGATCGGGCTCCTGGGTGGTGATCAGGACCTGGGCGCCTGGCTCGACCGGCGGCATGGTCACCTCGAACCAGCGCTGGCCGAACTCCACGCGCCACCAGTCCGCCGGCTGGGTCGACGCGATAAGCGCCACCGCGACGAACATCGCGACGCCGGCGGCGAGCCCGGGACGCAGCAGCCGATGCAGCAGGCTGACGATCAACGCTCCGGTCAGCATGTCCAGCACGATCAGGTAGCGGTAGACCGAATGCTGTGCCGTCCAGAACACGAATGACAGGACGAAGAACAGCGTGACCAGAATCCAGGCGCGGCTCGCGCCAGCGCCGCCGGGCGCCGGCATGGCGGCGCCGCCGCGAAGGCGCAGCGACAACCAGGCCACCCCCGCGAGCAGGCCCAGGCCGTAGGTCACCGGGATGCGCGCGTCGCGGTAGGCGACTTCGGCGACGAAGAATTCCCTGGGATTGTAGAGTTCGAACGGGAAGCGCAGCCATTCGAGCAGGTCGTGCGGCCCGTAGCGCCGGGTGAGCACCGTGTATTCACCCCACCAGGGCGACTTGATCCACTGGTTGCCGTAAGGAAAGATCGGGCTGTCGAAATGCGTCCACAGCGCCCAGGCCCACGGTCCCAGCGTCACCGCCATGCCGGCGAGTACGCCGAGACCGAACACGAAGGCTTCGCCGAAGGCACGGCGAAACGATGACCGGTTCCATGGCCCGCGCAGCAGGACGGCCGCGCACAGGCAGACGGCAAAGGTCGCGGCGGTCAGCTTCAAGCCCGCGGCGAGGCCGAACAGGACGCCCGCACCAAGCAGTGCGCGCCGGCCGATCGCCTGTCCGTGGCTCGTCGCCAGCGAACGCGCCAGCAGCCACAGCCCGGGCATCATCAGCGCGACCAGCGGCCATTCGTTCATCGTGGTGCCGATGACGCCGATGCCGATCGCCGGCGTGACGCCGATGGCGAAGGCGGTGCCGATGGCCAGCCGACGCTCGCCCGAGGGCAGGTCGGCGAACAGCGTCTGCAGCAGCCTGGCCAGGAAATAGGCGGCAATGCCCGTCGGCAGCGCCAGCGCGATGGCGATCGCCCGCGGTGGCCACGCTGCGGCGACCATGGCGTAGAAGGGCAGGTCGAGCAGCGCGTTGTGGTAGGTCTGCAACTGCGCCGCGGCGATGTCCCAGGTGAAGATCCGTCCCTGCCACCACGCCCAGGGATTGTAGAAATGGTAGTTCTGCAGGTCCCAGTTGGCGTCCTGGCGCAGCAGGAGCGACACCGCGCCGGCAGCCGCGAGACAGGCAAACAGCAGGACGAATTCACCGGCGCGCACCGCCACGGGGCGGGCGGAACCGGGGTCGGAGGGTCGGAACAAGGCGGGCGCGGGTGGAAAGTGAGCGGGCGTTGCCCCGGTAGCGGGGCGAGCGATTATGCCATCGACGATTCCGTTGACTGGATTCCCCCTTGCCGCGACGCACCAAATGGGGTATGGTTTCCCGATGAGCCGCACTCCTGAATCCGCCCGCCGCGCCCGGACGACGCCGTCGCCCGCACTCGCGCCGCTTCCCGGCGGACTGCTGCTCCTGCTGCGCCCCGCGCGCACATAAAACCCCACCCCCCAATTCGAGTTGTGCGCGTGCCGTCCCGGTAACAGGGGACGGAAGACCGTATCCCGCATTGCGTGCGGCCAAGGGCCGCCATTCGAGGAAGCCGCCATGAAGATCGACCCGACCGCCAAGTACCGACCATTCGCCCCGATCGCCTTGCCCGACCGCACCTGGCCGGCGCGCGTGATCACCCGGCCGCCCGTGTGGTGCAGCGTCGACCTGCGCGACGGCAACCAGGCGCTGATCGAGCCGATGGACGCGGAGCGCAAGCTGCGCATGTTCCGGCTGCTGGTGAAGATGGGCTACAAGGAGATCGAGATCGGCTTTCCGGCGGCATCGCAGACCGACTTCGACTTCGTGCGCAGGCTGATCGACAACGACCTCATCCCCGAGGACGTCAACGTGCAGGTGCTCACTCAGGCGCGGGCGCCGCTGATCGAGCGGACCTACGAGGCGCTGAAGGGCGCGCGTCGGGCCATCATGCACGTCTACAACTCGACCTCGACCACGCAGCGCCGCGTCGTGTTCAATCTCGACCGCGCCGGCATCCGGCAGATCGCCGTCGATGCCGCCCGGGTCGTGCGCGACTGCGCCGCGGCGCAGCCGGAAACGGAGTGGACCTTCCAGTATTCGCCGGAGAGTTTCACCGGGACCGAACTCGATTTCGCCAAGGATGTCTGCGACGCCGTGGTGGACGTCTGGCAGCCCACGCCGGCGAAGAAGGCGATCATCAATCTGCCGGCCACGGTCGAGATGGCCACGCCCAACGTCTACGCCGACCAGATCGAGTGGATGAGCCGCAATCTCGCCCGCCGCGATTCCATCGTGCTGTCGCTGCATCCGCACAACGATCGCGGCTGCGGCGTCGCGGCGGCCGAACTCGGCGTGATGGCCGGCGCGGACCGCATCGAGGGCTGCCTGTTCGGCAACGGCGAGCGCACCGGCAACGTCTGCCTGGTCACGCTGGGCATGAACCTGCACAGCCAGGGCATCGATCCGGGCATCGATTTTTCCGACATCAACGAGGTCATCCGCACCGTCGAGCACTGCAACCAGCTGCCCGTGCATCCGCGCCATCCCTATGGCGGCGAACTCGTCTTCACCGCGTTCTCGGGCTCGCACCAGGACGCGATCAAGAAGGGCCTCACAGCGCGGGAGGCGGACCTGGCGCGGGGCGACCAGGTCTGGGACGTGCCCTACCTTCCGGTCGACCCGGCGGATCTCGGCCGCAGCTACGAAGCGGTCATCCGCGTCAACAGCCAGTCGGGCAAGGGCGGCATCGCCTACCTGCTCGAACGCGATTACGGCCTTGCGCTGCCGCGCCTGCTGCAGATCGAGTTCTCGCAGGTGATCCAGGCCATCGCCGACGACACCGGCAAGGAGCTTGCGGCCGCCGACATTCACGCGGCGTTCGAGCGCGAGTACCTGCAAGCCACCTCGCCGGTGACCTATGCCGGACACCGTGCCCAGCACAGCGGAACCGACGGCACCGTCGAGCACCTGTCGGCGCACCTGGTCGTTGGCGGGGTCGAGACCATCCTGCACGGCGCCGGCAACGGACCGGTGGACGCCTTCGTGGCGGCGGTGCGCACCGGTCTTGGAATGCCGATCCACGTGCTCAACTACCATGAGCACGCGATCGGTGGTGGCGAGGACGCCATGGCGGTTGCCTACGTCCAGCTTCGCGTCGGCGCCGACCGCACGATCTACGGCGTCGGCCGCGACCCGAACATCGTCACCGCGACGCTGCGCGCGCTGACCAGCGCCATCAATCGCGGCGTCGGCCGCGGGCTGATCACGCTGTCGGCCCCGCAACCGGCGGTGAGCGCGATCGCCTAGGCGTCAGGCACGTCCCGGATCCGGCGCCGCAATGCCGGACCGGGCGCGCGGCGCCCGGCGAGGCGGGCCGTCCGCCGGGTCTCGCGCACGCAGCGCCTCCGCGGTCCGTCGCGGTGCCGCCTGATTCCGGCGCCGGTCGATCCGCGGTACAATGGCATTTGTGAAAACGACTTTCATATTTGCCGGGCCAACGTCCAGTCGCGCCCGCGCGTCCCACCATCGAATCGAAGAGAGGCAACCATGAGCACGCCCCCCTATGGCCCCGGCATCGAGATCGTCGGCAGGATCACCCCCGAATATGCGCAGATCCTGACGCCCGAGGCGGTCGCGTTCGCCGCCAAGCTGCAGCGCGCCTTCGGCGGGCGCCGCGCCGACCTGCTCGCGCGTCGGGCGCAACGCCAGGCTGAGTTCGATGCCGGCAAGCTGCCCGACTTCCTCCCCGACACCCGCCCGATCCGCGACGGCGACTGGGTCTGCGCGCCGGTGGGCGCGGACATCCAGGACCGCCGCGTGGAGATCACCGGCCCGGTCGACCGCAAGATGATCATCAACGCGCTCAATTCCGGCGCCAAGGTGTTCATGGCCGACTTCGAGGACGCCAACACGCCGCGCTGGGACAACAACCTGCAGGGACACATCAACCTGCGCGATGCGATCCGCCGGCAGATCGACTACGTGTCGCCGGAAGGCAAGTCCTACAAGCTCAATGAGAAAGTGGCGACGCTGTTCGTGCGTCCGCGCGGCTGGCACCTGCCCGAGAAGCACGTCAAGGTCGACGGGCAGCCGATCTCCGGAGGCATCTTCGACTTCGCGCTGTATTTCTTCCACAACGCCAAGGAACTCGTCGCGCGCGGCAGCGGCCCCTACTTCTACCTGCCCAAGATGGAGAGCCATCTCGAGGCGCGGCTGTGGAACGACATCTTCGTCATGGCGCAGGACGAACTCGGCGTTCCCCGCGGCACCATCAAGGGCACGGTGCTGATCGAGACGATTCTCGCCGCCTACGAAATGGACGAAATCCTGTACGAACTGCGCGAGCACTCGGCGGGACTCAACTGCGGCCGCTGGGACTACATCTTCTCCTGCATCAAGAAATTCCGGAACAACAAGGATTTCTGCCTGGCCGACCGCGCCCTGGTCACGATGACCACGCACTTCCTCAGGAGTTATGCCGAGCTGTGCATCAAGACCTGCCATCGCCGCAACATCCATGCGATGGGCGGCATGGCCGCGCAGATTCCGGTCAAGAACGACGAGAAGGCCAACGCCGAGGCCTTCGCCAAGGTCAAGACCGACAAGGAGCGCGAGGCGACCTACGGCCACGACGGCACCTGGGTCGCGCACCCGGCGCTGGTGGCGGTGGCGCTGGAAGCCTTCGACCGGCTGATGCCGACGCCCAACCAGATCGCCGCCAAGAAGCGTGAAGACGTCAAGGTCGGCGCGGCGGACCTGATCAAGTTCGAGCCCGAGGCGCCGATCACCGAGACCGGCCTGCGGCTGAACATCAACGTGGCGATCCAGTACATCGGCGCGTGGCTGGCCGGGCAGGGCGCCGTGCCGATCAACAACCTGATGGAGGACGCGGCCACGGCCGAGATCTCGCGCTCGCAGGTCTGGCAGTGGATGCGCTCGAAGAAGGGCGTGCTCGACGACGGCCGCAAGGTGACCAGGGAGATGGTCGCCGCGATGATCCCGGAGGAGATGAAGAAGATCCGCGAACTCCTCGGTTCCGCGTTCGGCGACGGCAAGTACGACGACGCGGCGAAGATCTTCGCCGACCTCGTCAACGACGACAATTTCGTGGAGTTCCTGACGCTGCCGGCGTACGAGCGGATCGACTAATCGAAGGTCGTGCGGCGGAATCCGCCGGAGGCTTCGGCGCGCGAACTTCGCGCTATTCCCGGGCAGGCAAATGCTACGGCGGCGCGCACATGACGATCAGATCGGGGCCATCGCCTTCCACCAGCCAGCCAAGCGCCACCATCTGGTCGCGCACCGCCGGGTCGATCATGTAGCGGTGATTGGCGTCCGGGCGATTGGAAAAGACGCGATGGATCGGCGTCGTGCCGCCCGGGCACACGCCCAGGTTCGGCAGGAACATGTGCATGAACAGCGCGTCCTCCAGGACGAAGGTCGGGTTCTGCTGCCCCGTCGCGTTGCACTCCGCCGTTCCACGCCCGAAGAAATGCGAGTCGCCCAGTCCCGGCGGGATGTAGTACCGGCACACCGGCGAGGTTCCGGCCTGCGCGGCCGTGTACGTCATGAACGTATGGCCGGTGCGCACCCAGCCCTTGATCTGCGTGCCGGCATCGAGGATCGCGATCTCCGCTGGAACCCAGGTGATGAAGTAGTGATCGAGCGCGGCGTTGTAGTACTCGATCACCGTCGTGCTGGCGGACGCGCCCCAGGTCATCGCGGCCGAGGCGGAAAACTGGACGCCGGTCGCAACACCCGTGGCCAGGATCGCATCGGTACCCGGCGTCCCGTCGCTGGTGTAGCTGAACGTCGCCTTGCCGTTGCCGTCGGTCGCGACGGTGCCGCCCTGGTCGCTGTTGGGGCCGGAGACAACGGCGAAGTCGACCGGGACGTTGGCCAGCGGCGCACCGCCGGAGGTCAGCGTGGCGGTGACGGCGTGACTGTTGCCCAGGGTGCTGTTCGCCTCCTTGGGCGAAAGCAGGCCGACGACGGTTCCCGGCGGGGGCGGACCATTCGCGACCGGAATGCAGCGGGAAAACTCCGACGTGCTGCCGAAGACGTCGGTGGCGGTGGCCGTGATGACCTGGCCCGCGGCCACGGTGTCGGGCAGCGTCGCGCTGTACGCCGCGTCGCCGACGGCGTCGGTGATCACGGTGGTCTCGCCGAGGAACGTCCTGCCTTCGCCGAAACCGGTGGGACTGCATGCGGGGCTGACGAAGAACTCCAGCAGGAACCCGGCGTCGGGGGTGCTGTTGATCGTACCGGCGACCGTGACGCTGCCCACGATCGTGGCGCTTTTCAGGTCAGGGAAATTCTGGCCCGCGTTGGCGCGGTCGTCGGCGTCGCCGAAGTCGTTGGTGTCCGAACCCAGCGGCGGCGCCAGGTCCATCGAGTTGCCGTTGGCGTACATGCTGTTGCGCGACACGGTGTTGCCCGCGCCGGTCCCGCCGAAGAACACGCCGTACTTGTTGTTGTAGGCGATCCTGTTGTCGACGATGCGGTTCTGCTGGGCATCGGCGACGACGAAGACTCCTGTGTCGCCGTTGCCGCGATTCTGGGTGCCGGTGGAATCGGTGCCGATCAGGTTCCCCTGGATGAGGTTTCCAAAGGCCCCCGGTCCCAGCGCCACACCGGCGTCGCCATTGGCCGAGATGATGTTGGCGTCACTCGGGTCCGGCCCACCGATGAGGTTGTCTTGCCCGAACACAGTGATCCCGATGGTATTGGGACCCGGGCTGTCGTCCGGGTCGACGCCAAGCCAAACCCCGGACAGCCAGTTTCCGTTTCCGGTCACCTGGACCGCGCCGGTGGGACCCGGCGGCCGATGGTTGACGATGGAGACGCCGCGTAGGGTGCTGTTGTTTCCTTCAAAGCTGAATATCGGCTCACCGTGGGTCATCGCGAGGCCGTCCACTCTGATCAGGGGGGGCGCGGCGATGGTCACCGCCTGCTTGATCGGCATCCCGGCCACCGGGCGGATGACGTGCGGACCCGTTCCGGGAATGTTGAAGTAGATGCGGTTCACCGCCGACGGATCGGCAGCCGCGTTGGAATCGGCAACGGCCTGGTCAAGGCTGCCCGGGCCCGCGGGATCGGTGGTGTTGACGCCGAATTCCTTGCCGGCGCGGGCGACCAGCGGCGAGAACTCCGAGGTGTCCTTGGCGAAATTCCCCGCGTTCGTCGCCGTGGCGCTAATAAAGGGTCCCGGCGAGGCGGGCAGCGTCGCCCGAAAATCCGCCTCGCCTTTCCCGTCGGTGGTCACGTCCATGGTCCCGAGATAGAACTGGCCTTCGCCGTGGCCGCTTGGATCGCGCTGCTCGTTGCCGTAAAAGTCGAGATGAAACGTGGTGTTCGGCATGCTCGTGAGCGTGCCCTTGACGGCGATGCCGGCGCCGCTCGTCTCGACGCTGGTGAGGATCGGGAAATTCTGCAGCCGGTTCGCGCCTTTGTCGGCGTCCGGGGTCCCGTCGTTCGCGGTGACGCCGCGCGCCTTGCTCGCCCACAAACTCGGACTGACGACGTTGCTCTCGACGAACAAGTCGATCCCCAACTGACCGTTGTTGAAGATTTGGTTGCCGCGGATGGAATTGCCTATTGAACCCGAATGAACGACCGCGACGCCAGCAAGCCTACTGTTCGCAATCACGTTCCCGGCGCCCGCGTTGATTCCGCCAACAACAGCGTCATGCTCGTCGGCGAGTATGATTCCGTCACCGCCGTTGCCCAAGGCACCTGTCCCGGCCGCATTCGTGCCAATCAAATTGCCGACGATCGTCAACCCCGATCCGCGGTGAGAACTGATCGCGCCGAATTGGTTTCCGGAGATCACATTTCGTTGTCCGGGGCTCGTTCCGCCAATCGACGTACCCGACGAATCCGCATCCATTCGAATCCCGCTACCGTTGCCCCTGGCGGCCAGACCGGCAGCGTCGGTGCCGATGAAGTTGCCTTCGATTACGATCGACCCAGTCCCCGCAACCCTCACGCCTTCCAACCGGAACGCATTGATCACCAGTCCCGTTACCCTGGACCCACCCGCAGCGATGACCAGGCCAGCACTTATTTTGGCAGACCCATCCAGCACGATCTTCAGGACGGCGTTGCTGGAGCTGGCGTCGGTGTTGCGACGCGCGCCGGGCTGGGTGTAGCCGTCGATCGTCACCCGGCTGGTAATGGTCGGCAAGGGAGTGAGCGGCCTGATCGTGTGCGGCCCGGCACCGGGAATGTTGAACGCGATCGTATCTGCGGTCTGCGGCGTCAGGTTCGACCTCTCGATCGCGTCGCGCAGAGAATCGATACCTGCGTCAGCGGTATTGGTGACGGTGAAGGTTGCGGCGTGGGCGGACAGCGCCGCCGCGATCAGGCCGAGCCCGAGCAACCCCCAGCGGAGTCCGGCCCGGAAACCATACGGAAATTCGCGATGTCCGCCATTCATCCGGATCCTCCTGGACGCAAGAGGAATGAAATCCGCGGAGTCGTCAGGGGCGGGCCGGGCGCCGGACGCTGCGATTCACGAACAGGGATCTACAGGGATCTGTCCGCCTGGGCGCCTTGCCTGATAGGTGAGTCCGCATGGTGCGGACCCCGTGCAATCTCCACGGGTCGATTCGAACGTATCGGAAAAGCATACGCCCATCAGCACGTCCTGGCCAGCGCCGTTCGCCGCGGCGCATTGGCTGCGGCGAATTCCGCGCATCGAGATCAACGCCGCATCGACCCGCAGCGGCGACGTACTCTGCCGCTTTCAGCCCCTTGCCGCGCGCGCCGCGTCGAGGAAGTCCTGCAGCATCGGCGAGTCGTCGAAGACCACCGGGCTGCCGGGTTCGTGGAACTCGGGGTGCCATTGCACGGCCGCGACGTAGGAGCCCTCGCGCAGGCGAACGGCTTCGATCATGCCGTCTTCCGGGCAGCGCGCCTCCACGTCGAACGCGGGAGCGAGATCCTTGATGCCCTGGTGGTGGATGCTGTTGACGTTGGCGGTCCGGCGGCCTTCGTAAAGCTCCGCGAGCCTGGTGCCGGGAACCAGTTCGACGTCGTGATAGAGCTTGTCGTAGCGCACGCGGTCGACGTGCTTGCGTGCCTGCGGCAGCTGGGTCGGAATGTCCTGGTAGAGCGTGCCGCCGTACTTCACGTTGAGCAGCTGCAGCCCGCGGCAGATGCCGAAGATCGGCTTGCCGGCGTCGATGAACGCCTGGACCAGCGCCATCTCGTAGCGGTCGCGGACCTTGTCGCCCTCCCACTCCGTGCACAGCGGCGCCTCGCCGTAGCTCTTCGGCGCGACGTCGTTGCCGCCCTGGAGGACCAGCCCGTCCAGCTTGGCGGCATAGTAGTCGAGGTCGATCTCGCTGCGCCTCAGCAGGCTGCCGCGGTCCACGGCGGGAATCATCACCGGCATGGCCTGGCCGGACATGACCCAGTGCGCGATCGACTGCTCGAGGTAGTGCAGCGTGCGCGTCCAGACGCCGCCCAGATCGAGCACAGGTCCGGCGGGATGGTAGATGCGGGCCGAGACGCCGATGATGAGGGTGTTCTTCATTTCCACGCGAGCGCCGGTCGGCAGACGATGGTCTCCATTCTAGACCAGGCGGAACCGGAACCTCGTCGAGTGCGTCGCATCCGGCGCCACACGTTCATTCGACCCTGCAGGCCTCGTCGAACGGCAGCCGCATGTTGCGCGCGTAGACCTTCGCCGGATCCCCGTAGCCCAGGTTGATCAGGAAGTTCGATTTCCACCTGCCGTCGGGGAAGAAGGTCGCGTCGACCCTGGCGTTGTCGAAGCCGGACATCGGGCCGCAGTCGAGTCCCAGCGCGCGCGCGGCCAGCAGGAAGTAGGCGCCCTGCAGCGTGCCGTTGCGAAACGCGGCGGTCAGGATGGCGTCGGGTTTGCCGGCGAACCAGCTGCGCGCATCGGTGTGCGGGAACAGTCGCGGCAGGTTTTCGTAGAACTCCATGTCGTAGGCGACGATGACGGTGACCGGCGCGGCCATGGTCTTGACGCGGTTCCCTTCCGACAACGCGGGTTCGAGCAGCGCCTTGGCCTTCGCCGAACGCACGAAGACGAAGCGGCCCGGGGAGGAATTGGCCGTGGTGGGGCCCCACTTCATCAGGTCCCAGATCTGGCGCAACGTCGCATCCGTCACCGGCCTGTCGGCGAAGCCGTTGTAGGTGCGGGCGGTGCGGAACAGCGTGTCCAGCGCGGAATCGGTCAGCATGGCCTTCCTTTTGCCGTCGGTCGATGACGGCCGCGGGCCGGCAGCGGCGCCGTCGCCGGCGCCGCGACCGCGATCAGACGTAGTCCCGGTATTTTTCCAGAAAGCGCACTGGTTTCGAAAGCGCGTCGCGGCGGAACGGATCGCCGAGTTCGCGGGTGCACATGATCTCGATGACGCAGGTCTTGCGCTCGTTCATCTGCATGTCGACCGCCTTCTTCAGCGCCTTGCCCACGTCCTCGAGCCTGTCGACGACGATGGCCTCGGCACCCATGGCACGGGCGATTCCGGCGAAGCTCTGGTTGTCGAGTTCGCCGGCGACGAAGCGGCGGTTGTAGAAGTCGACCTGGTTCTTCTTCTCCGCGCCCCACTGGCGGTTGTGGAACACCACCGCGGTGACCGGAATGTCGTGGCGGACGCAGGTCATGATCTCGACCATGCTCATGCCCCAGGCGCCGTCGCCGGCGTAGGCGATCGCCGGGCGGTCGGGTGCCGCGACCTTGGCGCCGATGATGGTCGGCAGCGCATAGCCGCAGTTGCCGAAGCTCATCGGTGCGAAGAAGCTGCGCGGCTCCTCGAAGCGCAGATAGCTGTTGGCCACCGAGTTGATGTTGCCGATGTCGGTCGACACCATCACCCGCGGGGGCATCGCCCTTTCCAGTTCGCGCAGCACCTGCCGCGGATGCAGCCAGCTGCCTCCTTCCTTCTTCGCCTCTTCGATCATGTCCAGGCTGAAGGCGTCCTTTTCGTGCGTCCAGCTGTCGAGCTCCTTCTCCCACGCGGCCTTTTCGGCCTTGATCTGCGCGGCGCGCTCGGCCTTGTTGGCGTCGCAGGCCAGCGTCCTGCCCGCCAGGCGCGCGACAAGCGCCTCGGCGGCGGCCTTGGCGTCGCCGCAGATGCCGACCGAGATCTTCTTCACCAGGCCGAGATTGGTGTGGTCGGCCTCGATCTGGATGATCTTCGCGTCCTTGGGCCAGTAGTCGAGTCCGTGCTGCGGCAGCGTGCCGAACGGCCCCATGCGCGAGCCCAGCGCGACCACCACGTCGGCCTTGGCGATCAGCTTCATCGCCGCCTTCGAGCCCTGGTAGCCCAGCGGGCCGCACCACAGCGGGTGGCTGGCCGGGAACGAATCGTTGCGCAGATAGCCGTTGGCCACCGGCGCGCCCAGCCGCTCGGCCAGCGCCTTGCACGCCTCGACCGCGTCGCCCATCACCACGCCGCCGCCGGAAAGAATGACCGGGAAACTGGCCGCGGCGAGCAGTTCGGCCGCGGCGTCGAGACTGTGCTCGCCGCCGGCGCCACGCTCGATGCGGATCGGCTTGGGGATCTCGGTGGTGATCTCGCCGTAGAAATAGTCGCGCGGGATGTTGAGCTGCGTCGGTCCCATTTCGGAGATCGCGCGGTCGAAGCAGCGGGCGGTGAACTCGGCCATCCGCTTCGGATTGACGACGTGGCCCTGGTAGCGGGTGAATTCCTGGAACATCGGCAGCTGGTTGGCTTCCTGGAACCCGCCCAGACCCATGCCCATGGTGCCGGTCTCGGGGGTGATCACCACCACCGGCGAATGCGCCCAGTAGGCCGCGGCGATCGCCGTGACGCAGTTGCTGATGCCCGGTCCATTCTGGCCGATCACCACGCCATGCCGGCCACTGACGCGCGCGTAGCCGTCGGCCATGTGCGCGCCGCCCTGCTCATGCACCACGGGGATCAACTTGATGCCGGCCGGCGCGAAGATGTCCATCGCGTCCATGAAGGCCGAACCCATGATGCCGAACATGGTGTCGACGTCCTGTGCCACCAGCGTTTCGACGAACGCCTCAGAGGGCGTCATTTTCTGTACGCCGCTGACGACGGTGCGACGATCGGTCTTGGGGCGGGCGCTCATGGGAAGTCTCCTGAAGGTCGATTGAGTCAGGTAAAAATCAAATATCCGGAACATTATGTACACATTATTGGAATTAAGCTAGAGTGCAGGGCATGAAAATCGGTCTGCCGCCCAGAGCTGATCTCATCGCCATCAACGGCGACACGCCGACGCTGCGGCTGTTTTCGCTGCTGGAGGTGATCGCTTCGCGCGACCAGCTGTATTCGCTGCAGGGCCTGGTCGAGGAGACCGGCCTGCCCAAGCCGACGCTGCACCGGATGCTGCAGCAACTCGAGGCCGGCGGACTGTTGCAGCGCGAGGACGACGGGCGCCGCTACAGCACCGGCGTCCGGCTGCGTCGCCTGGCCGAGAATCTGCTGCTCAACAACAGCTTCCACGGCGCCCAGCATGCGGTGCTGAGCCGCCTGGTCGACGAGGTGGGCGAGAGTTGCAACCTGACGGCGCTGGCCGGCAGCGAAGTGGTCTATCTCGATCGGGTCGAGACCGCGGCGCCGCTGCGCTTCTACCTGCACCCGGGCTCGCGCGTACCCGCGCATTGTTCCGCCAGCGGCAAGCTGTTCCTGGCGCAGCTGAGTCCCGCGCAGCGCCGCCGCCTGCTGGCGCACGTGCCGCTGGAGGCGTACACCCCCAAGACGCTGACCGACCTCGACGCGCTCGAAACCGAAATTGCCCGCGTACGGCGCGACGGCTACGCGCTGGACGACGAGGAATTCCTGCCCGGCCTGATGTGCGTCGCGGTGCTGGTGCCGCGGGCGGATGGCCAGGGCCGCGCCAACCTGGGCATTGCCGTGCAGGCGCCCGCGATGCGGATGGGCGCCGACAAGGCGCTGCAGCTGCTGCCGGCGCTGCGCCGCGCCGCGACCGCGCTCGCCGCCATCGACGCCGAGGCACCGCGGGAAAAATGCGTGCGCGCGTGAATCGACCCGACCTGTCGATCCGACCGATTGCCCACGATGCGTCGCCCGCTCAATCATCCTTCGCCGCCCGGCCGGGTCGGGACGCGTCAGGCGATGCCGTGAGCGACCTCACGCAACTGCGGCCCGATCGCCTGGTGTCGGTGCGCGATACCTTCGGCATCGACTCGCCGCTGCAGGTGCCCGCCTTCAGCGAGCGCGACGACCATGTGCCCGATATCGACACCGCGTATCGCTTCAACGCCGACGTGACGCTGGCGCTGCTCGCCGGCTTCGTGCGCGACCGGCGGGTGCTGGTCCAGGGGCTGCACGGCACCGGCAAGTCGACGCACATCGAGCAGGTGGCGGCCCGTCTCAACTGGCCGTGCGTGCGCGTCAACCTCGACGGCCACATCAGCCGGCTCGACCTGGTCGGCCGCGACGCGGTGGTGCTGCGCGACGGGCAGCAGGTCACCGAATTCCAGGAGGGCATCGTGCCCTGGGCGCTGCAGCGGCCGGTGGCGCTGGTGTTCGACGAATACGACGCCGGCCGCCCGGACGTGATGTTCGTGATCCAGCGCATCCTCGAGCGCGACGGCAAGTTCACGCTGCTCGACCAGAACCGGGTCATCCGCCCGCACGCCTGCTTCCGGCTGTTCGCCACCGCCAACACGCTGGGACTGGGCAACCTCAACGGGCTGTATCACGGCGTGCAGCGGCTCAATCACGCGCAGATCGATCGCTGGAACATCGTCGCCGCGCTGAACTATTTGCCGCGCGACGAGGAGGTGGCGATCGTGCTGGCGCGCGTGCCCGGCAAGGACACCGACAAGGGTCGCGCGCTGGTCAGCCAGATGGTCGCGGTGGCCGACCTGACGCGCAAGGGGTTCGCCGCCGGCGACCTCTCGACGCTGATGTCGCCGCGCACGGTGATCACCTGGGCCGAGAACTGCGAGATCTTCCGCGATCCGGCGGCGGCCTTCCGGCTGTCGTTCCTGAACAAGTGCGACGATGCCGAGCGGCCGATCGTCGCCGAGTACTATCAGCGCTGTTTCGACCGCGAGCTCGACCCGACAGGCCTGCCGCAGGGCGGGCCGGCGTGATGGCTGCGGACATCGTCACCGCGCCGGTCGCGGCCAGGTACCAGCAGCGGGTCGAAGAGCTGTGCGCGGCCAGCATCCGCGCGTTGAGCGGCGAGACCGACCTGCATTTCCGCGCTCGCCGCCTGCACCGCGGAAGGAAACTGCTGCCGATCTTCGGGCCGCACCTGCAGCCGTCGCTCGAGGAAGACGACTTCGGGTCGTTCCGTGGCGCCGCCGATGGCATCGCCCTGCGCCTGGCGTTCTCCGACGCCGCGCTGCACGCCCGGCTGTGTCCGGCCGACCCGGTGCAACGCTGGATATTCGAGCTCCTCGAGCAATGCCGTGTCGAGGCGGGCGCGCCCGCCGACATGCCGGGCGTCGCGCACAACCTGCGCCACCGCTTCGAACAATGGTCGCTTGCCTGTCACCGCAGCGGGCTGACCGACACCGCCCGCGGATTGCTGCTGTACACGGTGGCGCAGATGGGCCGCAGCCGCGTCACCGGCGAGCCGGTGGTCGAGGCGACCGAGGATCTGCTGGAAGCGACCCGGTTCGCGATCGGCCCGGCCATCGGTCATGCATTGGCGGGACTGCGGCGCGAGCGCGAGGATCAGGCGGCATACGCCGTGCACGCATTGGCGATCGCGGCGGTGATCGGCGCAATGATCGAGCAGGCCGGCGACGCGGATGCCGGTGCGGCAGCCGACGAATCCGGCGGCGCGAACGATCCTGCGTTCAGCCTGCTGCTCGATTTCGACGGCGAGATCGAGGACGGCATCGCCGATGCGCAAAGTCGCGACAGCCGCGTGCTCGGCGAGGCGATCCATGGCTATCGCGCCTTCACCACCGCCTACGACCAGGAATTGCGTGCCGGAGCGCTGGTGCGTCCGGCGTTGTTGCGCGAGTATCGCGAGCGGCTGGACCGGCGCATCGCCGAACGCGGCTTCAACATCCCCCGGCTGGCGCGACAGCTGAAGGCGCTGCTTGCGCTCCCCCTGCGCGACGACTGGGACGACGGCCGCGAGGAGGGCCGCGTCGACGGCCGCCGGCTCGCGCTGCTGATCAGTTCGCCGGCCGAGCGGCGCCTGTTTCGCGTCGACCGCGAACAGCCGGCCGCCGACGCGCTGCTGACCTTCCTGATCGACTGCTCGGGTTCGATGAAGCAGCACGGCGAGGCGGTGGCGATGCTGGTCGACGTGTACGTGCGCGCGCTCGAACAGGCGGGCGTGGCCAGCGAGGTGCTCGGCTTCACCACCGGGGCCTGGCATGGCGGCCGCGCCGCGCGTGACTGGCAGCGCGCCGGCAGCCCGCGCCACCCTGGCCGGCTCAACGAAATCAACCATCTGGTGTTCAAGGAAGCCGAAACGCCGTGGCGGCGGGCGCGCCACGACATGGCCGCGCTGCTCAAGGCCGACCTGTATCGCGAAGGCATCGACGGCGAGGCGGTGGACTGGGCCTGCGATCGACTGCTCTCGCGCAACGCCGAACGCCGGCTGCTGGTGGTCGTGTCCGACGGCTGTCCGATGGATGGCGCCACCGCGCTCGCCAACGACGACTACTACCTCGATCATCATCTGCGCGAGGTCGTCGCGCGACGCGAGCAGGACGGCGTGGTGGAAATCTTCGGCCTCGGTGTCGGGCTCGACCTCTCTCCGTTCTACAGCCGGTGCACGGCGCTCGATGCGACCGCCGGCCTGGACAATCGGCTGCTGTTCGATGTCGTGAGCATGCTTGCCGGACGGCGGCGGCGTTGAGCGTCTCCGGCGCGCCACGGAAAAAGCGCGCGGTCGATCCGCTTGACAGCCGGTCGGTCGTGTCCGATTCTGAAATCCGGCGCAAAGAACCGGATGCAGCAACAGCAGGACCGCTGATCAGCAAATTCGAGAGGCGGAAATCCAGAAGAATGGCCATTTCGTCGAACGGCCCGCCGAGGCCGACGGTGCAGGCGGCCATGCAGTTTTCGACCCAATTCAAAGGAGGCATCATGATGTCGCGACATTCATTCCGCACGACGCTGCTGGCCGGCGCCCTTGTCACCGCGCTCACCGTCGCTGCTTCGACGGCGACCGCGCAGGAGAAGTATCCCAACCGGCCGGTCGAGGTGGTGGTGACCTTCGGTCCCGGCGGCGGCGCCGACTCGATGGGACGCAAGATGTCGCAGCTGCTGGAAAAACAGCTCGGCGTTCCGTTTCCCGTCGCCAACGTCGCCGGCGCCTCGGGCAATGCGGGGCTGACCAAGGTGCAGACCTCGGCGCCCGACGGCTACACGGTCGGTACGCTGATCGCGCTCACCGTCTCGGCCTGGGCCTCGGGTCTGGGAACGACCAAGCCGGAGGACTTCGCCATCGTCGCGGTCACGCAGGACTCGCCGTCGATGATGTTCGTTCCCGCCGACAGCCCGTTCAAGACCTACAAGGACATGCTCGATTACGCCAAGGCGAATCCAGGCAAGCTGAAGGTCGCGACCTCGGGCTACGGCACGCAGGACGACATCACCATCAAGTATTTCGCCTCCAAGGGCTTCAAGATGACCAACGTGCCTTTCGCCAAGCCGGCCGAGCGCTATGCGTCGCCGATCGGCAAGCACACCGACGCGATCTACGAGGAGCCCGGTGACGTGGCGCCGTTCCTCGCCGCCGGGCAACTGCGCCCGCTGGTGGTGTTCGACACCGAGCGCCATCCGGCCTTCAAGGACACGCCGACGTCGAAGGAACTGGGATTCGAGATCAACGATCTGCCCAATTTCCGCACGCTGGCGGTGAGCGCCAAGACCCCGCCCGAACGGGTCAAGCAACTCGCCGCCGCGGCGAATGCCGCGCTCGATACGCCGGAGTGGAAGAAATTCTGCGCCGAGACCTATACCTGCGCGTCGCGCCGCTATACGCCGGAAGAGGCCCAGGTCTACGTCAAGGGTTTCCAGGACAAGGTCAAGGGCTACCTCGCGACCTTCAAGTGAGCGCAGGGGCCGCATCCTGGCGGCCGGTCGCCGCGCCGCTGGCCTTCGCCGCGGCCGCGGCGGTGTTGCCGCACTTCATCACCGACCGTCCGGAAGAAGCGGCGGCGATGGCGCGCGGCATCGCCGGACCGACCACCTGGCCGACGCTGATGCTCTACGGCGTGCTGATCTTCGCGCTGGCCTGGGCCGTGCAGCGCGTGGCGCTGGTGCTGCGGCGGCGCGAGCGGGCCGCCGACGCCACGCCGCCGGAGGTGGCTACCACGGTACCGTCCGAACTCGCCAGCGGGCCGCGGGTGTGGCTGGGCATCGCGCTGGTGCTCGCCTACGGCTTTTCGCTGCCGACGCTCGGCTTCGCGCTGGCCACGTTGCTCTACATTCTGCTGTGGCTGCCGCTCGGCGGCATCCGCGCGCCGGTGCAGGTCGCGCTGACCAGCGTCGTCGGCACCGTGGTCTTCCTGTACGTGTTCGTCAAGCTGGCGCTGATGCCGCTGGACCGTGGCGCCGGGCCCATCGGCGAGATGAGCGTCGCGCTGTACCGACTGCTCGGCATCTACTGAGCGGCGTTCGCCATGGACGTATTCATCAACCTGTTCCACGGGCTGCTGACGGCGCTGCAGCCCTACAACTTCGGCATCATGCTGGTGGGACTGGCCGTCGGGGTGATCGCCGGCGCGCTGCCCGGCATCTCCTTCGTCAACGCCATGGCGATGGCGCTGCCGTTCACCTACCTGATGACCCCGCTGTCGGCAATGGTCTTTCTCGGTGGCATCTACGCCGGCGGCGTGTTCGGCGGCTCGATCTCGGCCATCCTGATCAACATTCCGGGCACGCCGGCGTCGTTGCCCAGTTGCTGGGACGGCTATCCGATGACCCAGCGCGGCGAGGCGGCGCGCGCGCTGACGCTGGCGATCGCCGCGTCGGCCACCGGCGGACTGGTCAGCGCGCTGTTGCTGACCTTCGGTGCGCCGCCGTTTGCCAAGCTGGCGCTGGCTTTCGATCAGCCGGAGTTCTTCGCCGCGACCTTCCTGGGCCTGGTCAGCATCATCGCCATCGCCAAGGCCACGCCATGGATCAGCCTGGTGTCGCTGTTCGGCGGCATCGTCATCGGCAGTGTCGGTGTCGATCCGCTGTACGGACTGCCGCGCCTGACCTTCGGCCTGCCGGCGCTGCAGAACGGCATCAACTTCGTCGTGGTGATGATCGGCCTGTTCGCATTGGGCGAGGTGCTCGAAATGCTCGGCAAGCGCAGCCATGGCGGCAAGGTCGCGCATGGGGTCAGGCTCAAGCTTCCGTCTCTGCGGGAATTGTGGTCGTTGAAGGGTGCCGCCACCCGGGGCACCGGCATCGGCTGCATGATCGGGATGATCCCCGGCGCCGGCGCGACGGTCGGCGCGGTCATCGCCTACGGGGTGGAAAAGCAGGCGTCGCCGCGCGGCGCCGACTTCGGCACCGGGGTCGAGGCCGGGCTGGTGGCGCCCGAGGCAGCGAAAAACGCGACCACCGGCGCGGCGATGATTCCGCTGCTCACGCTCGGCATCCCCGGCAGCGCGGCCACCGCGATCATGCTGGCGGCGCTGGTGCTGCACGGCGTGACGCCCGGGCCGCTGCTGTTCGCCACCCAGACCGACATGGTCTACACCATATTCGCGAGCCTGCTGCTGGCCAACCTGTGCATGATCGGCGCCGGCGTGCTGGTGGCGCGCGGCTTCGCCTCGCTGATGAAGGTGCCGCCCACCGTGCTCGGCGCCTTCATCGTCGTGTTGAGCGTGGTCGGCGCCTTCGGCGTGCGCAACAACATCGTCGACGTCTACATCTGCCTCGCCTTCGGCGTCATCGGCTACCTGATGAAGCGCTACAATTTTCCGTCGGCGCCGCTGGTGCTCGGCGTCATCCTCGGACCGCTGGCCGAGCGCTATTTCATGACCTCGCTGGCCAATTACGACAACGACCTGACCATTTTCTTCACGCGCCCCATCAGCGCCAGCATCCTGGGCTTCGCCGGCCTGTTCGTGCTCTGGGCGCTGGTGCCCGACATGAAGGGCAAGATGCTGCGCCTGATCGCAAGGAAATCCGCTTCATGAACGAAGTCCACGAAACCGTCGCCGCACTGGTCGCGCGCGCCCGCGCCGCGCAGCGCATCGCCGACGGTCACGACCAGGCGCGCGTCGACGAGATCGTCACGGCGGCCGGCTGGGCGATCATCGAGCCGGCGCGCAATCGCGAGCTGGCCGAGCTCGCCGTGGCCGACACCGGCATCGGCAGCGTCGACGACAAGATCCGCAAGAACCACCGCAAGACGCTCGGGCTGCTGCGCGACTTGGCCGGCGCGAAATCGGTCGGCGTGATCGCCGAGGACACCGCGCGCGGACTGATCGAGATCGCCCGCCCGGTCGGCGTCGTCTGCGCGATCACGCCGTCGACCAATCCGGCGGCGACACCGGCGAACAAGATCATCAACGCGCTGAAGGGCCGCAACGCGGTCATCGTCGCGCCGTCGCCGAAGGGCTGGAGCACCGCCGCGAGGCTTGTCGAGTTCATCCACGCCGAGTTCGACCGCATCGGCGCGCCGCGCGACCTGGTGCAGTTGCTGCCGGCGCCGGTGACCAAGCAGTCGACCGCCGAGCTGATGCGCCAGTGCGACCTGGTCGTTGCCACCGGCTCGGGCGCCAACGTGCGCGCGGCCTATGCGAGCGGCACGCCGGCCTTCGGCGTCGGCGCCGGCAACGTCGCCGGCATCGTCGACGAAACGGCGGACGTCGACGCCGCGGCCGAGCGCATCGTTCGCTCCAAGACCTTCGACAACGCGACCAGCTGCTCGTCGGAAAACAGCGTGGTCGTCGTCGCTGCCGCGCGCGCCGGGCTTCTGGCCGCGTTGACCCGGCGGGGCGCGGTGCTGCTCGATGCCGGCGCAGAAGGCCGCGCTGCAACGGCTGATGTGGCCCGACGGCAAGCTGTCGCCGGCGGTGATCGGCCAGTCGGCACATCGCATCGCCGAACGGGCCGGATTCGGCGACGCCGTCGGCGCGGACCTGCGCGTGCTGATGGTGGAAGAGGATGCGCAGAGGGGCTTTGGCGCCGATTTCCCGTTTTCCGGCGAGAAACTGAGCCCGGTGCTGACGCTGTACACGGCGCGCGACTTCGCCGATGCGGCGCGCGTCGTCGAGCGCATCTACGCCTATCAGGGCGCCGGCCATTCGGTGGGACTGCACAGCGCGATGGCCGAGCGCGCGCTGGAGCTGGGGCTGACGCTGCCGGTGTCGCGGGTGATCCTCAACCAGGCGCACTGCATCGCCACCGGAGGCAGCTTCGACAACGGCCTGCCGTTCTCGCTGTCGATGGGCTGCGGCACCTGGGGCAAGAACAACTTCTCCGACAACATGAACTATCGGCACTACCTGAACATCACGCGGGTGTCGGCGCCGATCGCCGAACGCGTGCCCTCCGAAGCCGACATCTTCGGCGACTACTTCGCCCGGTACGGCAAGGCATGAGCGCCGCAGCGCCGATCGGGGGGAAACCCAGCGCGACGGTGCATGCGCTGATCGAGCGCCAGGCGCGCGAGCGGCCCGATGCCGTCTACGCGCTGGCCACCGAGACGGCGCGCTCGATCGCCTACGGCCAGCTTGCGCAGGACGCTCGCGCGGTGGCCGCGTGGCTGCGCGCGCACGGTTCGGTGCCGGGCGAAGTGGTCAGCGTGGTCATGCCCAACGGCCTGCAGACGCTACGCGTGCTGCTCGGCGCGATGCACGGGGGCTGGTGCGTCAATCCGGTGAACCTGCTGGCCCAGGGCGAGCAGATGCGGCACGTGCTCAGCGCACTCCGACTGCCGCGTGGTGATCGTGACGCCGGAACGCGAAGCGATGGTGCGCGAGTTGCTGTCCGGCATCGGGCGCGACGTTGCCGTCATCGTCACCGAGGCCGACGCCGACGCGATCCCGGCACCGCCGGGCCTGCCATCCGCGGCGCCCGAGCCGGACGCGCTGGCGCTGCTGATGTACACGTCCGGCACCACCGGCATGCCCAAGGGCGTGATGCTGACGCAGGCCAACCTGGCGGCGAACGCCGCCTCGGTCAGCGCCGAGCATGAATTGACCGCCAGCGACCGCGTGCTCGCCGTGCTGCCGCTGTATCACATCAACGCCTTCGCGGTGACGATGCTGGCGCAGCTGGCGCATGGCGGCAGCCTGGCGATGACGCCGAAATTCTCGGCCGCGCGCTTCTGGACCCAGGCCCGCGACGCGCAGTGCACCTGGCTCAATGTCGTGCCGACCATGATCTCCTACCTGCTCGAAGGCGGCGACGCGCCGCCCGGCGACGGCGCAGTCGATCCGCTTCTGCCGCTCGGCGTCGGCGGCGCTGCCGCCCGAGCACCTCCGCGCCTTCGAGAATCGCTTCGGCATCGGCATCGTCGAGACCATGGGGCTGACCGAGACCGTCGCCCCGGCGTTCAGCAACCCGATGGATCCGGCGCGACGCAAGCTCGGCGCAGTCGGCCGGGCCTCCGGCTGCGAGGCGCGGGTCGTCGATGCGGCGCTGCAGCCGGTGGCCGACGGCGAGACCGGCGAGATCGTGATCCGCGGCCCCAACGTGATGCGCGGCTACTACAAGAACGACGAGGCCACGCGCGGCGCATTCACGCCCGACGGCTGGTTGCGCACCGGCGATCTCGGCCACCGCGATGCCGACGGTTTCTTCTTCGTCACCGGCCGCATCAAGGAGCTGATCATCAAGGGCGGCGAGAACATCGCGCCGCGCGAGATCGACGAAATGCTGCTGCGCCACCCGGCGGTGCTCGATGCCGCGGCGGTCGGCATCCCCGACCGGCACTACGGGCAGGAGATCATGGCCTGCGTCGTGCTGCGCGAGGACCAGGCCTGCAGCGAAGAACGAGCTGCGCGAATTCTGCGAGCAGCATCTGGGCCGCTTCAAGACGCCCAAGCGGCTGCACTTCGTGCGCGAACTGCCGCGCGGACCCTCGGGCAAGGTGCAGCGGCTCAGGTTGCCCGACATCGTCGGCGAGTGACGCCGCTGCGGCGGCGCCTCCTCCTGGCGGCGTCACCGTCCTGGCGCCGCCAGTCCTTCGGTATTGACAGCCCCGTGCGATGGGCGGAGTATTTTCCACCGCCCGATCAAGCGCCTATTCCTGGCTATCGGGATATCCGCCGGACCCGTGTACCGAAACGCGGGGCACGCGACAGCCGCATCAGGCTCGCGAAAGGGGGAACATCGTGCGAACGATTGCCTCGCTGTTCATCGGATCGCTGCTCGCGGCACAGGCTCAGGCGCATGACGTCACTTGGCTAGAGAACCCGACCGGGGCGCAACCCGGCAATCCGATCGTCATGGTTTTCAGCGAGGACAAGCAACTTGTCACCGTCCTTCCTGCGCTTGGTGAGTCCTGTGTCGTTCTGGTAACGCTGAATCAACCGAGCTCGGACCTCGTCGCAGCGTTTCCGATCAACAACCCGTCGCTGACGGTGACGATCGATATCTTCGCGAACCGTCCTCCCATGGGCGTTTCGGAATCGGCGACGATCACCGGAACCTGGCAAGCGACGGGCCAGCCGCCGAACATGGGCTGCACGGCATCGGGAATCATCTCCATTCCGGTAGTCGTCGGTAGCGGGACCGGCGCCCTGTACCCGAATGCCACCACGGTCGGCGACCCGATCTCGACCTGGACCGGCGAGGTCACGGCGTCGGCCGTCGATCTGTCGCTCGGCGGGCCGCTGCCGCTGTTCTTCGCGCGGTCGTACGGATCGCAGATGAACGCCAGCGGCATCGCCTCGGCGCTGGGATCGAACTGGATGCACAACTTCGACGCGGCGCTGAAGGTTTTCAGCATCAGCGCCACTGTCGTCGTTTACCCTGGCAAGGCCGTGTCGTTCGAGAAATCGAACGGCAACTGGATACTGACCAGCACCAACACGTCGAATGACCAGTTGCTCGAGAGCGGCGGCAGTTTCGATTACGTGAGTGCGGCGGACGGCCTGATCTACCGCTTCTCGGGCGCCGGGAAGCTGATCCGCATTCAGGACCGCAATGGCAACACGCTGACGGTGACGCAGGGGGCCGCGGGACCCACGCTGGTGGCCGACGGCCTTGGCCGCACGCTGACCTTCGGCTACACGGCGAACCGCCTGACCGGCGTGACCGACCAGTCCGGCCGCAGCGTGAGCTTCGCCCACACCGGCAACAACCTGACCACGGCCACCGATGCCAACGGCAAGGTGACGACCTACACCTATGGGGCGGGACCGCTGGCCTCGCATCTGGTCGCCTCGCAACGGCCGATGGGCAACACGCCGTGGACGCAACAGTTCGATGCCAGCGGCCGGGCGACCTCGCAAACCGACAGTTTTGGCAAGACCACGACACTCGCCTTCGACCAGCCGATCACCGGCGCGCGGACGATCACCGATCCGCTTGGAGGCGCCGAGGTTCACCTGTACGACGGGCCGGGCAACCTGAGCCAGCTGACCGACGCCGCGGGAGAGAGCACACAGTTCGATTACGACGCCGGTTCCCGCCTGACCCGCATCGTCGACCGCCTCGGCAACGAGACCGACGTGGCCTACGATCCGGCATCGGGTTTCGTGGCCGGAGTGCTCGATTCGCTGGGGCATACGACGACCTTTTCCTATGCGCCGCAGGCGCAGGGACCCTACGCGTTCTTCAACCTGACCGGGATCCTGTACGCCGATGGGTCCAGCATCGCCCTGACCTACGACGCCAACGGCAATGTCGTCGGCGTTACCGATCAGGCCGGAAAGCCGTTTGCCAATACCTTCAATGCGCGCGGCCAGGTGCTTGCGGCGACCAATCCGGCCGGTGGCGTCGTGTCGTTCGCGTACAACGGCGACGGCACCGTCGCCGCCTTCACCGACGCTGCCGGCGGAGTGACGGCGTATACCTACGACAACCGCAAGCGCGTGTCCCGCGCGAGCTTTGCCGACGGTACCTGGCGCGACTTCACCTACGATGCGATCGGCCGGCTGCTCACCCGGACCGATGAGCGTGGCGGCGTGTTCGGGTTCGCGACCGACGACAACGGCAATCTAGCGTCCGTGACCGATGCGCTGAATCGAACCGCGAGCCTCAGCTACGACACCGACGACCTGGTCACCGCTGTCACCGATCCGTCGGGCCAGACGACGAGTTTTCAGTACGACCCGCTGGGCTCGGTCACGGCAGTCACCAACGCCGCGGGAGAGACCGCGAGTTACACCTACGATGCGCTGCGCCGTCTGACGAGCGTCAAGGATCCATCGGGCCAGGGTCCTTCCTTCAGCTACGACAAGGAAGGGCGCCTCGCAAGCGCCGCCGATGCACTCGGCAACACCCGGACGTTTACCGCTGACAGTCTTGGACGCCTGGTCCAGCAGATGACGCCGCTGGGCGAAGCGTTCAGCCGGACGTTCGACGCGCTGGGGCGAGTTGCCTCGGCGACCGATGCGCTGGCACGCAGCGCGAGTTTCAGTTACGACAGCCGTGGACTGCTGGCCGGGATCAGCGCGCCGGGCGGCCTCGCCACGTCCTACGCCTACGACGATCTCGGTTTGCTCACCGGCATCACCGATCCGAACGGCCAGCTCTGGGCGCGCACGCACGATGCCGCCGGGCGCTTGTTGGCGAACACCGATCCGCTCGGCCGGTCCGTTGCCTACACCTACGACGCGCGTGGCCGGGTACAGACCGTCACCTCCCTGGCGGGCTCGCTGCAGGTCACCCGCGACGCGGCGGGCAACGTGACCCGGCGGCAGTATTCCGACGGCCTGGACCTGACGACGACGTTCGATTTGAACAACCGGCCGACGGGTGGCACCGGGGTCGTGTTGACCTACGACGTGAACGGCCGTGTCGCCTCCTCGAACGGGCTGGTCATCAACCGCGATCCGATCGGCAGAATCGCGAGCATCGTCTATGCGCCCGGCAAGACGGTGACCTACGCCTACAACGCCCGCGGCCTGCTGGCCAGCGTTGCCGACTGGGCGGGCGGCTCGGTGACGTTCACCTACGATGCCGCGGCGCGGCTGACCGGCATCGCCCGGGCCAACGGCGTCACCACGCAGATCGGCTATGACGCGAACAGTCGCATCAGCACGCTCGAGGAAGTGAACGGCGCCACCACGCTGGCATCGATCGCCTTGCAGCGCGACGTCCTCGGCCGCGTAACCTCCGCCGATCGCAACTTGCCGCAGGAACCCATCCCGGCGTTAGGCGCGTTCGCGCAAAGTTTCGACGCCGCCGCGCAACTCGCCGGAGCGAGTTACGACGGTCTCGGCAGGATCACCCAGGATTCACAGCGGACGTATGCCTGGGACCTGGCATCGCGGCTGACCAGCCATGCATCGCCGGGCGCATCGGCTTCCTTCGCCTACGACGCCTTCGGCATGCGCACGTCGCGGCAAGCTGCAGGCGGGAGCACCGAAGGCCATGTGCTCAACTACGCGCTGGGCCTGCCGGCGATCGCGATCGTCAAGTCCGCCGGCGTCGACCAGCGCTATTACGTCCATCTGCCGGACGGGTCGCTGCTCTATGCGATCGACGCCGCCGGCAATGCGCATCACTATTATCACTTCGACGAGGTCGGGTCGACGACTCTGCTGACCGACGCAGGCGGCGGGGTGACCGACGCCTACGGCATCACGCCGTACGGCGAGTCCGTGACGGCCATGGGCAGCACCCCCAACCCGTTCACCTGGCTCGGGCGCTGGGGCGTGATGCAGGAGGGCGCGACAGGCCTCTACTACATGCGCGCGCGCTATTACGACAGCATGAGCGCGCGCTTCCTCTCGCGCGACCCGATCCGGCAACTGGGTCCGCGCGAGATCAATCCCTACCAGTATGCGTCGGGCGACCCGCTGTCGCGCATCGATCCCACTGGGTTGAAGGGACAGGGCGTCGGCAACCGCTTGACATTGGTCGCGCTGGGTCCAAACGGGCACATCGGCACCGCGGACACCAACCTCGACCGTCTTGTACTCCATTTCACTTCGCGTAACCGTGTGGCGGCGGTCGCGTTGGGTCCAAACGGGCACATCGCGGACGCGGGCACCGGCCCGGCGACGGCCTGCCAGTACACCGAACGCTTTCCCTATCTGGGTCCGCCGGGTTCGGGGAACAATATCAACAACCTCTCGACCGGCGCAGAGTCCGGGAGCGGGCAGGGCGCCCGACCGCATACGCTGGGGAGACTACAGCGCTCTCAATCCCGACCCGCTGCCCTCGTTCGACGACATGATGGATTCATTGCTGTTGGACGACGAGTCGTCGCGGCTCGAGATACCAATGGCCTTCCAGCGAGCGAGGGCTTCCCTCGAGGACCAGATGAGCCAAGGATTCGCCCCCCTCTGGGGCCCAGGTTCGTTTAGCGTTCCACCCCGATGGTCCGACCCATGCGGGAACCAGGACGATTTGCATGGATCAGCCGGACATCTGCCGATCATTGGCGCCACGGCACCCGCGCCAATAGTGCCAATAGTGTTGGCTGCACCACCGCCGATAGTGTTGGATTCACTACCGTCGGGTTCGCCGGATGCAGTGATTCTCGTCGACATCCTGGCCGTTATGAGCCAACAACGGTGCGGAAGGTAGCGATCATGAAGACACGAATCCGCCCTTGGCTCGTGGCTTTTCTGACGCTGCTGTCCGCCTGCGTCGCCCCGCTCGGCTTCGCCGTGACGGTCACCTATGGCTACGACGCCGCCGGCAGGCTCATCAAGGCGGAATACGGCGATGTGGCGATCACCTACACCTACGATGCGGCGGGCAACGTGCTTGCGGTCGCCAAGGCACTGCCTGCAGGAGGCACCCAGTACTCGCGCGACTACGTGCAGAAGGCCTACGTCGCCTACTACGGCCGCCCGGCGGACCCGGGGGGACAGGCGTACTGGGCGGCGCGGATGGATGCGCAGGGCAAGTCGCTGGATGCCATCATCGCGGCCTTCGGCAACTCCGACGAGTTCAACCGCCGTTACGGAGGGCTGAGTTTCACCGAACTCGTGACCAGGATCTACCAGCAGGCGCTGGGGCGCAATCCCGAGCAGGGTGGGCTTGACTACTACGTGGGCGAGTTGGTGGCGGGCCGGCGGACGCTGCAGACGATCACGCTGGACGTGATGAACGGTGCGACGACGCCGCCGGATTCGACGGTGGTCGCGAACCGGCTGGAGGTCGCCGCCTACTACACGGCGACGGTGGCGGCGGGTTGCGACTACGGCACCGAGCAGACTGGCGTGGACGCGCTTTCCCCCGTGAGCGCCGATCCGGCGACGGTCGTTGCCGCCAAGGCGGCGATCGACGTTCGCTGCGGTCCCTAGAGGGCCGCCCCGACGCAAGGCCGCGACGGGCGCCTGCCCCCGAGCGCATCGCCGGAACCCGGCGCCATTGACCAGGGTTATCGGCAGCATTGGGATAATCAATTGGACGCTGCGGCGGCCCGGCGCGCAGAATGAGTCTGTTGCCGGCCACGCGGGTGTCGCGAGGCCGGTCGTTCCAGGCACCTCACGAGGAGAGCACCATGAAGAACCTGAAAGGCACCAAGACCCACGACAATCTCAAGGCCGCTTTCGCGGGCGAATCGCAGGCCAATCGCCGCTACCTCTACTTCGCATCCAAGGCCGACGTCGAAGGCCAGAACGACGTCGCCGCGCTGTTCCGCTCGACGGCCGAAGGCGAGACCGGACACGCGCACGGCCACCTCGACTACCTCGCGCAGGTCGGCGACCCGGCGACGGACCTGCCGATCGGTTCCAGCCGCGACAACCTGAAGTCCGCCGTCGCGGGCGAGACGCACGAGTACACCGACATGTATCCGGGCATGGCGAAATCCGCGCGCGACGAAGGCTTCGACGAGATCGCCGACTGGTTCGAGACGCTGGCGAAGGCCGAACGCAGCCACGCCAACCGCTTCCAGAAGGCGCTGGACGCTCTCGCCGACTGATACGGCGCTCAGGACCGGGCGCCGATGCGATCGCGGCGCCGGTCCCGCCGGTTCGGGCATCGCCCTGCGCGATGCCCGATCCCGCGAATTCCATGAAATCGTCCAGGCCGCCATGACCACCCGCGAAGGCAATCTCGAAGCGCCGACCCGCCATCCGCTCGACTGGCGCGATCCGGTCGTTCTACGACCACGCCGCACTCGACAAGGAACTCGAGCGCGTCTACGACATCTGCCACGGCTGCCGGCGCTGCGTCAGCCTCTGCGGCGCGTTCCCGACGCTCTTCGACCTGATCGACGAGAGCAAGACCGGCGAGGTGGACGGCGTGGCCAAGGCCGACTACGGCAAGGTGGTCGACCAGTGCTACCTGTGCGACGTCTGCTACATGACCAAGTGCCCGTACGTGCCGCCGCACCCGTGGAACGTCGACTTCCCGCACCTGATGCTGCGCGCCAAGGCGGTGAAGTTCCGCGACGGCGACGTCAAGTTTCGCGACAGGCTGCTCACCGGCACCGACCGGCTGGGCAAGCTCGCGACCATTCCAGTGGTCGTGCAGGCGGTCAACAAGGCGAACACCATGCCGTCGGCGCGCAAGCTGCTCGAATCGACGCTGGGGGTTGCGGCGGGCGCGCCGCCTGCCGCCCTACGCCGCGAAGCCGCTGCGCAAGCATGCGGAGCCGAGCGTCGCCTGGCCGGTTCGCGACGGGGAGCGCACGCCGGGCAAGGTGGCGGTGTTCGCGACCTGCTACGTCAACTACAACGAGCCCGGCATCGGCCACGACCTGCTGAAGCTGCTCGCGCACAACGAAATTCCCTATCGCGCTGGCCGAGAAGGAGGCCTGCTGCGGCATGCCCAAGCTCGAACTGGGCGACCTCGAATCGGTCGAGCGGCTGAAGGACATCAACATCCCGGCGCTGGCCGCGCTCGCCCGCGAGGGCTACGCGATCGTCACGCCGGTCCCCTCCTGCACGCTGATGTACAAGCAGGAACTGCCGCTGCTGTTTCCGGACGACGAGGACGTGCGGCGGGTGGCCGACGCGATGTTCGACCCGTTCGAATACTTCGTCGCCCGCGACAAGGACGGCCTGCTCAAGCGCGATTTCCCGCAGTCGCTGGGCAAGGTCAGCTATCACATTCCCTGCCACTCGCGGGTGCAGAACGTCGGGCAGAAGACGCGCGAGGCGCTGCAATGGGTGCCGGGAACCGAGGTGAATACGGTCGAGCGCTGCGCCGGCCACGACGGCACCTGGGGAATCAAGACCGAGTTCTTCGCCGAATCGATGCGCATCGGCAAGCCGGTGTTCGCCAGGATGGGCGAGGACGACCCCGACTACATCAGCTCCGACTGCCCGATGGCCGGACGGCGCATCGAGCAGGGCATCGAGGAGAAACAGGGCTCGATGCGCGCGCACCGCGAACATCCGCTGACGCTGCTGCGCATCGCCTACGGACTGGAATGAACCGCCGATGAAGACCATGACCCCGACGACTGCCCCGAAGATCACCCGCGACAGCCTGATGTCGCTCGAGGCCTACGCGAAGGCGCGCGCCGACTTCCGCGCCAAGGTGCTCGAGCACAAGCGTACGCGCACCGTGCACCTGGGCGAGCACGTGACGCTCGTCTTCGAGGACGAGCTGACCATGCGCTACCAGATCCAGGAAATGCTGCGCATCGAGAAGACCTTCGAGGAAGCCGGCATCCAGGACGAGCTCGACGCCTACAACCCGCTGGTTCCCGACGGCGCGAACTTCAAGGCGACCATGCTCATCGAGTACGAGGATGCCGACGAGCGCAGGCGCGCGCTGGAGCGGCTCAAGGGCATCGAGGACCGGGTCTGGATCGAGGTCGCGGGCTGCGCGAAGCTGTACGCGATCGCCGACGAGGACCTGGAGCGCTCGAACGACGAGAAGACGTCGGCCGTGCATTTCCTGCGCTTCGAGCTGGCGCCCGACATGGTCGCCGCGCTCAAGACGCGAAGCGGCGCTGGGCATCGGGGTCGATCATCCGAACTACCGCGCGGAGATCCCCGCGGTGGGGCCGACCACGCGCGCCGCGCTGGCCGCCGATCTCGACTGACGCGGCCGCCGACCAGCCGGCGGCGGGCCGCGCGGGTCGCGCGGTCCCGCTAGTCGCGGAAATTCTGGTACTGCAGCGGGAAGTCGTCGATCGACTTCTTCACCAGCGCGATCGCGTTCTGCAGGTCGTCGCGCTTGCCGCCCGACACGCGGACGGCGTCGCCCTGGATCGACGCCTGCACCTTCATCTTCGATTCCTTGACGATCTTGACGATCTTCTTGGCCAGTTCCTGCTCGACGCCGGTGCGCACGGTGATCGCCTGCTTGACCTTGTTGCCGGACACCTTCTCGACGTCGCCGTACTTCAGCGAGCGGATGTCGACGCCGCGCTTGGTCAGCTTGGCGGTGAGGATGTCGGTGACCTGCGACAGCTTGAAGTCGTCGTCGGCGAAGAGCGTCAGCACCTTGTCCTTCAGTTCGATGCGCGAATCCGAGCCCTTGAAGTCGAAGCGCGTGGAGACTTCCTTGTTGGCCTGGTCGAGGGCATTGTGGACCTCGACCAGGTTGACTTCCGAAACGATGTCGAACGATGGCATGGCAGCGGCTTTCCGATAGGGAAAGTCAACGCTAGCACGGCGGCCCCGGCGCTACAACCGGCCGCGCCAGTCGGCGAAGGCCGCCGCGAGCGGCGCGGCGACCGAGGCCCAGTCGCCGAATCGCGCCTGGCGGAAGATGCGCATCGACGGATACCACGGCGAGGTGGCGGGTGCCGAGCCGCCAGCGCCAGCAGCAGTTGAAGCGGTCGAGCAACCAGACCGGCTTGCCCAGCGCACCGGCGAGATGGGCGACGGCGGTATCCGGCGCGATGACCAGGTCCATGGCATCCACCAGCGCGGCGGTGTCGGCGAAATCGCCGATGTGCGGGGTCAGGTCGACGATCTCCCGGGCCTCGTCGCCGAACGCGGACGGCGCGCCGGCAGGCCCGGGCTGGAGCGTGTGGAACGTCACCCCCGGCGAGTCCAGCAGCGGGCGCAGGACGTCCGCCGGCACCGACTTGTGCCGGGCCACATAGGCATGCGCATCGCGCGCGGCGACCGACCAGGCGATGCCGACGCGCGGTCCGGTCCGGGCGCCGAGACGTTGCTGCCAGCGCGCGGCGCGATCGGCAGGAGGCGCGAGGTAGCGTCCCGCGCCGAGCTGCCCGGCGTCGACCGCCAGGCAATGCGGCAGCGACAGGATCGACACGCGCCGGGCGCCGGCTGTGGCGTCGATGTCGATCGTCGCGCGTCTGCGCAACCACCGCGTCGGCGCCGGCGAGCGAGGCCAGCAGCGGCGCCAGCGGCGCCCGATAGCCGTCCAGCAGCAGCACCAGCCGGCGCGCGCGCGCGCGCGCCGCGGGTACGAAGCGCGCGAACTGGATGACGTCGCCGAAACCCTGCTCGCCGTGGACCACCAGGGAGCCGTCGAACGGGCTGCCGTCCCACCGCGGCAGCGCGGCGACGGCCGGTCCCGACTCGGCGCCGCGGTCCGGCCGGCGCTCGAAGGCGCTCCAGCCCTCGGCGAAACGTCCGCGCGCAAGCAGCGTCGAGGCGATGCCGAAGGCGCTGTCGGCATTGCCGGGTTCGAGCGCGAGCGCGCGGCGGAACGCGGCTTCTGCAGCATCGTGCGCCCACGCCCAGTTGCGCACGGCGCCCAGCGTCTGCCATGCCGCGGCGTGGCCGGGCACCGCCGCGACGATCGCCTCGAGTTCGCGCGCGCCGCCGTCGAGGTCGCCTTCCAGCGCCCGCGCGAACGCATGCCCGACGCGCGCAATCGGGTCGCCGGGCCGCAAGGCAAGCGCGCGGTCGAATGCCGCGCGCGCCCGCGCGCCGTCACCGGCGTCGTTGCAGCGCTCGCCCAGATTGCGCGCGGCGTCGACGTGACGGGGATCCTCGCGTCAGCGCGCGTTCGAAGGCGGCGATCGCCTCGGCCGGACGTCCGAGGCGCGCCAGGGCAATGCCGCGATGATTGTGCGATTGCGCGCTGCCCGGCGCCAATGCGATCGCACGGTCGAGCACGGCCAGCGCGTCGGCATCGCGCCCGGCATGGATCAACGCCAGGCCCAGGTTGGCCAGCGCGACCGCGTTGCGCGGCGCAAGGCGGGCGGCGCGCTCGAGGCGGGCGACGGCGAGCGCGGCGTCGCCGCGGGACAGCGCCAGCGCGCCGCCGTTGACCAGCGCGGTGACGTCGTCGGGCGAAGCCTGCAGCGCGCGGGCGTAGCTCGCTTCGGCGGCGTCGAGGCGGCCCGACTGGTGGAGTTCGAAGGCGCGGGCGAGCAGGGCCAGGCTGTCGGCGGGTTCGGCGGGCATCGCGTCGGCTAGAATACCCGATTCTCCGCGCCCGCCCTCACGTCCCGCCATGTCGCATATCCTGCAGCAACTGCCCGTCGGCCAGAAGGTCGGCATCGCCTTCTCCGGCGGTCTGGACACCAGCGCCGCGCTGCACTGGATGCGCGCCAAGGGGGCGATCCCCTACGCCTACACGGCGAATCTCGGCCAGCCGGACGAGACCGACTACGACGAGATTCCGCGCAAGGCGCTCGCCTACGGCGCCGAAGTCGCGCGCCTGGTCGACTGCCGCGCGGCGCTGGTCGCCGAAGGCATCGCCGCGCTGCAGGCGGGCGCGTTCCACATCACCACGGCCGGGCTCGACCTACTTCAACACCACGCCGCTCGGCCGCGCGGTCACCGGCACGATGCTGGTCGTCGCCATGCGCGAGGACGACGTGCACATCTGGGGCGACGGCAGCACCTACAAGGGCAACGACATCGAGCGCTTCTACCGCTACGGCCTGCTCGCCAATCCGGGACTGCGCATCTACAAGCCCTGGCTCGACGCGACGTTCATCGACGAGCTGGGCGGACGCAAGGAGATGTCCGAGTACCTGAACCGCGCCGGCTTCGGCTACAGGATGAGCGTGGAAAAGGCCTACTCGACCGACTCGAACCTGCTGGGGGCGACGCACGAGGCCAAGGATCTCGAGTTCCTCGACAAGGGCATCAGGATCGTCGAGCCGATCATGGGCGTCGCGTTCTGGCGCGACGATGTCGCGGTCAGGGCGGAGACCGTCACCGTGCAGTTCGACGAAGGCCGTCCGGTCGCGCTCAACGGGGTCGAGTTTCGCCGACGAGGTCGCGCTGCTGCTCGAGGCGAACGCCATCGGCGGCCGCCACGGCCTGGGCATGAGCGACCAGATCGAGAACCGCATCATCGAGGCCAAGAGCCGCGGCATCTACGAGGCGCCGGGGCTGGCGCTGCTGCACATCGCCTACGAGCGGCTGCTGACCGGCATCCACAACGAGGACACGATCGAGCAGTATCGCGAAAGCGGCCGGCGCCTGGGTCGGCTGCTCTACCAGGGCCGCTGGTTCGATTCGCAGGCGATGATGCTGCGCGAGACCGCGCAGCGCTGGGTCGCGCGGCCGATCACCGGCGAGGTGACGCTGGAACTGCGCCGCGGCAACGACTATTCGATCCTCGACACCAGGAGCCCGAACCTCACCTACAAGCCGGAACGGCTGACCATGGAGAAGGGCGCCTCGTCGTTCACGCCGCAGGATCGCATCGGCCAGCTGACGATGCGCAACCTCGACATCGCCGACACGCGCGAAAAGCTCCTGACCTACGCCAGGACGGGGTTGCTGAGTCCGTCGGAATCCTCGCCGCTGCCGCGGCTCACCGACGACGGCGACAAGACCAGGGGCTAGGACGCCGCGCGCAGCCGGCGCGGCGGGCCACCGTCAGTTGGTTCGCGGTCGACGCCCGGTCGACGCTCAGTCGACTCTCAGTCTACTTTCACGCCGGCGTTCTTGATCACCGGCGCCCACTTGGCGGCTTCGGCCTGCATCAGCCGGCCCAGATCCTCCGGCGTGCCGCCGATCAGGTCGAAGCCGAAGGCGTTCATCTTCTTCGCGACTTCCGGATCCTTCAGGATCGCGTTGATCTCGCTGTTCAGGCGCGCGATCACCGGCGCAGGCGTTCCTGCCGGCACCGCCACGCCGTTCCAGGCCAGCGACACGAACTCGGGATAGCCCGACTCGGCGACGGTCGGCAGGTCGGGCAGCAGCGGGAAGCGCTTGGCCGAGGTGACCGCCAGCGCGCGCAGCTTGCCGGCCTTGATCTGCGCCTGCAGCGGCTGCATCACCGCGAAGATCATCTGCGTGTTGCCCTGCACGGTCGACAGCACCGCCGGCGGCGAGCCGTTGAACGGGACGTGCACGATGTCGATGCCGGCCAGCGACTTCAGCAGTTCGCCGTTCAGGTGCGACGAGCTGCCGTTGCCGACCGACGCGTAATTGACCTTGCCCGGATTGGCCTTGGCGTAGGCAACCAGCTCCTTGACATCCTTCGCCGGCATTTCGGCGTTGACCGCCAGCACGTTGGGCTGGCTGGAGGTGATGATCACCGGCGCCAGGTCGCGGCCGATGTCGTAGGGCACCTTGCGCAGCAGCGGCGTGATCGCCAGCGGACCGTTGTAGCCGAGCACCATCGTGTAGCCGTCGGGGGCCGCCTTGGCGATGTCGTCGGTGGCGACGGTGCCGCCCGCGGCCGGCTTGTTCTCGACGATCACCGGCTGGCCGAGCCGATCCTTGAGCTTGTCGGCGATCGCGCGGCCCAGGACGTCGATCGAACTGCCCGCCGGTGCCGACATCACGAACCTGATGGGCTTTTCGGGCCAGGTCTGCGCGGCGGCGGGGCCGGCCAGCGTGGCGGTGGCTACAGCGGCCAGTGCGGCGATGAGGGGGCGGACGATCATGGCGAGGCTCCGGGCGGGAAGATTGGCGGCGGGTGGAAACGTTTCGGCAGCGGCGATTCTAAGGCTCGACGCGACCGCAGACGACATATTCGAGCAAGGCCTTCTGCGCATGCAGGCGGTTCTCGGCCTCGTCCCAGACGACGCTCTGCGGCCCGTCGATGACCTCGGCGGCGACCTCCTCGCCTCGATGCGCCGGCAGGCAGTGCATGAACAGCGCGTCGGGCTTCGCCTGGCGCATCATCTCGGCGTCGACCATCCAGTCGGCAAAGGCGCGCTGGCGGGCCTCGTTCTCGGCCTCGAAGCCCATGCTGGTCCACACGTCGGTGGTCACCAGGTCGGCACCGCGGCAGGCGTCCATCGGGTCGGCGAAGGACTCGTAGTGGTCCGCGTTGTAGATGCCGGCACGTTCCTCCTCGACCTCGTAGCCAGGCGGCGTCGACACGTGGAGGTTGAAATCGAGGATGGTCGCGGCCTGCAGCCAGGTGTTGCAGACATTGTTCGAGTCGCCGATCCAGGCGACGGTCTTGCCGGCGATGGATCCGCGGTGCTCGACGAACGTGTAGATGTCGGCCAGGATCTGGCAGGGGTGATATTCGTTGGTCAGGCCGTTGATCACCGGCACGCGCGAATGCGCGGCGAACTTCTCGATCAGCGTCTGCTCGAACGTGCGGATCATGACCACGTCGACCATGCGCGAAATGACCCGCGCGACGTCCTCGATGGGTTCGCCACGGCCGAGCTGCGTGTCGCCCCGGTTCAGGTTGATCGCCGCGCCGCCCAGCTGGCTCATCCCGGCCTCGAACGAGACCCGCGTGCGCGTGGACGCCTTTTCGAACACCATCGCCAGCATCCGGTCGCGCAGCGGCTGGTAGAGCTCGTAGCGCTTGAACCGCTCCTTGATCCAGCGCGTGCGCTCGAACAGGTAGTCGAAGTCCTGGCGCGAAAAGTCCTTGAACTGAAGGAAATGCTGTGGCGGCAAGGCGGGCATGGCGGTCGTGCGGCCGGGAGCCCGCAAAAAAAGCGGGAAAACGGCTGCAACCTCATTCAAAACAAGATATTAGCACAGGGTGCCCCGATCGGCGCCGACACCGGTCTTAACCAGCGTCAAGGCGCCGGCGGCGACATTCGCGTAATTTCGGCCGAGCCTTGCGGCGAGTGATCCGCCGCGGGGTTATCCATGCCGAGCGCCGACGCTTCCTGCCACTCACTGCCGCCGCTGGTCATTCGCGGGCGCGCGGTCCTGCCCATCCTGCAGGGCGGGATGGGCGTCGGGATCTCCGCGCACCGGCTTGCCGGCGCGGTGGCCGCGCAGGGCGCGGTCGGCACGATCTCCTCCGTCGACCTGCGCCGGCATCATCCGGATCTGATGGCGGCGAGCGCGCACGCCGACAAGGCGACGGTCGATGCCGCGAACCTGACCGCGCTGGAACGCGAGATCGCGGCGGCGCGCGAACTCGCCGGCGGGCGCGGCATGATCGCCGTGAACGTGATGCGCGCCGTCACCGAATATCGCGCCTACGTCGAGCGTTCCTGCGCCGCCGGCGCCGATGCCATCGTCGTCGGCGCCGGTCTGCCGCTCGACCTGCCCGACATCGCCGCGCCCTTCCCGGAAGTCGCGCTGATCCCGATCCTGTCGGACGCGCGCGGCATTTCGCTGGTCGTGCGCAAATGGGCGCGGCGCGGACGGCTGCCCGACGCGATCGTCATCGAACATCCGCGCTATGCCGGCGGCCACCTGGGCGCCGCGCGGGTCGAGGATCTGGCCGACCCGCGGTTCGATTTCGAACGCGTGCTGCCGGAAGCGCTGGCCTTTTTCCGCGCCGAAGGCATCGACGCCGGGACGATTCCGCTGATTCCCGCCGGAGGCATCGACACGCACGAGCGCGTGCGCGAACTGCTGGCGCTTGGTGCTTCCGGCGTGCAGCTCGGCACGGCGTTCGCGGTCACCACCGAAGGCGATGCCGCACCTGAATTCAAGCGCGTGCTGGCCGAAGCCAGACCCGAGGACCTGGTCGAGTTCGTCAGCGTGGCCGGCCTGCCGGCGCGCGCGGTGCGCACGCCCTGGCTGGAGTCCTATCTTGCGCATCTGCCGAAGCTCGCCGCCAAGGCGCGCGTCAAGCCGCGCTGCACGCTGAAGTTCGACTGCCTCGCGCAATGCGGTCTGCGCGACGGCATCGCCAAGATCGGCCAGTTCTGCATCGACACCCAGCTCGCGGCGGCGCTGCGCGGCGACGTCGCGAAGGGACTGTTCTTTCGCGGCGCGTCGAGGCTCCCCTTCGGCTCCGAGATCCGGCCGGTGCGCGACCTGATCGCCTACCTGATGACCGGAGCGCGGCCGGCCGCTGCCTGAGATGGCGGACACCGGTTCGCTGGCGGGGCGCGATGCGGCGTCCGCGCAGAAATCGGCGCTGGTGTTGCTGCGCAACGTTCCCCATCGTTTCTTCTTCCTCGCCGCGGTCGCGCAGCTTGCGCTGATCTCGCTCTGGTGGCTCGGCGTGCTCGGCGCGAGAGCGCTCGACCCGCAGTCGGCGCCGCCCGCGGCGATGCCCGACACGGTCGTGCACGCCTTCGCGATGCTGTACGGGTTCGCACCGCTGCTGATGTTCGGTTTCCTGTTCACCGCGGGACCACGCTGGCTGGGTGTTACGCCGCCGTCGCCGGCGCAATGGAACCTGCCCGGGTCGCTGGCGGCTGCAGGTGCGCTGGCCGTCGTGCCGATGCAGCTTTTCGTGCCGGACGCATGGGGCGTGCAAATCGCCGCCGCGACGTTCGCGGTGGGGTGGACCTGGCTGCTGCTCCTGTTCCTGCGCCTGATTCGCCGAAGCTCGATGCCGGACAAGGTGCACGCCGTCGCGGTTTTCGCCGCGCTGTCCGCCGGCGCGGGCGGCGTCGCGCTGTTCGCGCTGCAGGGCAGCGCCGCCTTCGTGCCGATGCGCATCATCGGCCTGTGGCTGTACCTGCTGCCGGCATTTGTCGTGGTCTGCCACCGGATGATTCCGTTCTTCACCGCCAGCGCCCTGCCCTTCGTCACCGCCTTCCGGCCATGGTGGCTGCTGGCGGTGATGGCCGGCGCGCCGGTGGCGCACGGTGTGCTCGAAGCCGCGGATTTGCCGGCATGGACGTGGACCGTCGACCTGCCCGCGGCTGCGGTCCTGCTCTGGGTGGTGGCGCGGTGGGGGCTGGTCGACAGCCTGGCCAACCGGCTGCTGGCGATGCTGCACGTCGGCTTCGCCTGGTACGCGCTCGGCTTCCTGCTCTACGGCGCGCATTCGCTGGCCTTGCTACTGGAGCTGCCGACGACGCAGCTCGCGCCTCTGCACGCGCTGACCATGGGCTTTGCCGCATCGCTGGTGATGGCGATGGTGACCCGGGTCACCTGCGGCCACTCGGGACGCACGCTTGCCGCGGACACGCTGACCTGGCGGCTGTTCCTGCTGCTGCAGGTCGCCGCCTGCGCGCGCGTCGCGGCGGCGCTGGTCACCGAGCCCGTGGTCATGGCGGCCATCGCGCTGCTCTGGGTGGCGGCCGTGGTGCCCTGGTGCATCAAATATGCGCCGCTGTACTGGCGCGCCCGCGCGGACGGTCGCCCCGGCTGAGCGGGTTCACCGCCGCCGCGCGAGTGGCGTGGCGCCGATGCTAGGATGCAGTCTCCTCGGGCGCGACGCTCGGGTCCGCGAGGGAGCCGCAGGAACCGGTCTAGCGCTCAGTCCAGCACGATCGTGCGTCCGGACGCCGACGCCTGGCGTATTGCATCGAGCACCTGCTGGCAGCGCAGGCCGTCGTCGAAATTCGGGGCGGGGGAGGTTCCGGCTTCGATGCCGCGCGTGAAGTCGCGCACCAGCAGGCGAAACGCCATCAGCCGATGGTCACGCGGGTCCGCCAGCGGAAGGTATCGGGCCGGCGTGGGCAGCGGCTGCAGCGGTGCGCCTTCGCGACTTGCGAGGACGACCCCGTCTTCGAGCGGATTGGCGCCGGGCTGCTCGGCGATCAGCGTGCCCTCGTCGCCCATGACAACGATTCTCGTCGGGCGCGCCGGATTGGCCGAAAAGGTGGCGGTCATCGTCGCCAGGCCGCCGTTCCTGAACGTCACCGTGAACGAGAACATGTCGTCGGTCTCGGACTGGACGATCGCTCCGGTGCTGGAGTCGCGCAGGTCCGGGCGCAGCGTCCGGAGCGTGCCGGCGACGGTGGCGATGTCGCCGAACCAGTGACGCAGCGCATCGATGTAATGCGAGCCGAGCGCGCCGAGCATCCCGCCGCCCGCGGCCTCGAGCCCCATCCACGTGAACGGGCGCGGCTCGCGCGAAACGAAGCGATCGAGCGAAAGGTCGATCGTGCAAAGCTCGAACCGGCCGATATGGCCCGCGGCGACCAGGTCGCGGATGAAGGCGCGCTGCGGCGCATGCCGGAATTCGTGGGCGACCATGGCTGTGCATCCGCTGTTCGCGGCGGCGTCGCGCATCTCCCTCGCCTGCGTGGCGTCGCGGGCGAACGGCTTCTCGCAGAGGACGTGCTTGCCCGCCTTCAGAGCCGCCAGGGTCAATGGATGATGCGCGCCGGGCGGCGTGGTGATCGACACCGCGGTAATGTCGGGTCGGGCGATGAGTTCGAACGGGTCGGTGTGAATGTCGGCGATGTCGGCGGCATCCGCGGCCTGGCGCGTCTTCTCACGGTCGCGGCTGCACAGCGCGGCGACCTCCCAGCCTTCGGAGCGAAAGCCCGGCGCATGGACCTGCGTGCCGAAGCCGATGCCGATGATGCCGATTCTTCTCTGGTTCGATTGCATGAAGGTCTCCTGTGGCGTTCCGGGTCGGGGTGGCGTCGAGCATCGCGGTCGTCGCGGCGCATCGTTCCGCGCCGCCGTTGCCGGCGTCTTCGTTCTGGCAAGTGCGCCAAGCGTACCGCGCATCCGGGTTTGCCGCCGGTGATACGATAAGCTGATGAGACCGCGACCGGATGAAGGTCGCGGAAATCGAACGGTTCGCGCCGAAAGGCGGACGGGTCAGGCCGTCGAGCATTCGCCCCCAGGAAGGCCGCAAATGATGAATCCGACCGCCAAGCTCAACGCCCTGGGCCAAAGCCTCTGGCTGGACAACATCACGCGAGCGCTGCTGGCCGGCGGCACGCTGCGTCGCTATGTCGACGAACTGGCGGTGACGGGTCTGACCTCGAACCCGACCATCTTCGACCACGCCATCAAGGGCAGCGCGGACTACGACGACGACATCCGCAGCAGGCTCGCGCAGGGCAAGTCCGGTGAAGACCTGTTCTTCGAATTGGCGCTGGACGACATCACGCGCGCCGCCGACCTGTTCGCGCCGATCCATCGGCGCACCAATGGCGTCGACGGCTGGGTATCGCTGGAAGTCTCGCCGCTGCTGGCCTACGACACACGGACCACCATCGCGGTGGCGCGCGAGCTGCACGCGCGCGCGGCTCGCGCCAATCTGTTCATCAAGATCCCGGGCACGACCGAGGGACTCCCGGCCATCGAGGAGGCGATCTTCTGCGGTGTGCCGGTCAACGTGACGCTGTTGTTCTCCGCCGCGCACTATGTCGCCGCGGCCGACGCATACCTGCGGGGCATCGAACGGCGGATCGTCGCGGGGCTGTCGCCGAACGTGGCTTCCGTCGCCTCGCTGTTCGTCAGCCGCTGGGACGTGGCGGTCGCCGGCAAGGTGCCGGCCGAGCTGGACATGAAGCTCGGCATCGCCGCTGCGCTGCAGGCCTATCGCGAGTACAACGACCTGGTCGCGTCGCCGCGCTACCGCCGCGTGCAGAATGCCGGCGCGCCGGTGCAGCGGTTGCTGATGGCCAGCACGGGCACCAAGGACCCGAAGGCGTCCGACACGCTCTACATCGAAGCGCTGGCCGCGCCCTTCACCGTCAACACGATGCCCGAGGCGACGCTGAAGGCCTTTGCCGAACACGGCAAGGTCGCCGCGGCTGCGCCGGCCGATGGCGGTGACTGCGAGTCCGTACTGGCCGCGTTCAGGGCCGCCGGCATCGACATCGATGCGCTGGCGGCGCGGCTGCAGTCCGAGGGCGCCGCCTCGTTCGTCAAGTCGTGGAACGAACTGATGGGCGTCATCGCGTCGAAGAGCGCTGCGCTCGCCTGAGGTTGCCGGCAATGGCCCGCAAGCGCAATCGGGAGTCCGCGACGAAGGTGCTGGTGATCGACGTCGGCGGCAGCCATGTAAAGATCCTCGCCACCGGGCAGGACGAGGTCCGTCGCTTCGAATCGGGTCCGACGATGACGGCCCGGCGGATGGCCGCGGGGGTGAAGAAACTCGCCGGGGACTGGAGTTACGATGCGGTGTCGATCGGCTACCCCGGCGCGGTCAAGGACGACCGGCCGGTGGCCGAACCGCACAACCTGGCGCCGGGCTGGGTCAGGTTCGACTTCCAGCGCGCCTTCGGCAGGCCGGTGAAGATGATCAACGACGCGGCCATGCAGGCGCTGGGCAGCTACCGGCATGGCAAGCTGCTGTTCCTTGGCCTGGGCACGGGCCTCGGCTCCGCGATGGTCGTGGAGGGCGTCGTGGTGCCGATGGAGCTGGCGCATCTGCCGTATCGCGGAGCGACGTTCGAGGACCATGTCGGCGAGCGTGCGCTCGAGCGGCGCGGCAGGAAGCTGTGGCGCAAACGCGTAGTCGACGTGGTCGCGCGTCTGCGCGCGGCGCTGTTGCCCGACGACGTGGTGATCGGCGGCGGCAACGTCCGGCACTTCGACGCGCTGCCGCCCGGCTGCCGCGCCGGCGACAATGCGAATGCCTTCGTCGGCGGGCAGCGCCTGTGGGATACGCAGGCGACGCCAGCGGCCAGGGCCGCGCCTGCGCCGAGGCGCCAAGCGGCGGCAAAAAAGGCGCCGACGCGCAGGCGCGTCGCATCGAAACGGAAATGAGCAGGCGATGATCCGATGAGCCGTGACGAGACACCCCGGGTGACCGGTCGCGCCTGGCAGGCATTGCAGGCGCACGCCGAGGCCCTGCGGCCGCTTCACCTGCGGCAGATCTTCGCCGCCGATCCGGAACGCGGCGAGCGGCTGACGCTGGACGCCGCCGGCATCTACCTCGATTATTCGAAGAATCGCATCACCGACCAGACGCTGCAGCTGCTGCTGGCGCTGGCCGACGAGGCGGGGCTGCGCGCGCGCATCGATGCGATGTTTGCCGGCGAGCGCATCAACGTCTCGGAAAACCGCGCGGTGCTGCACGTGGCGCTGCGCGCGCCGCGCGACGCGTCGATAACGTTCGATGGCCGCAACGTGGTCCCGGCCGTGCACGAGGTGCTCGACCGCATGGCCGATTTCTCCCGGCGCGTGCGCGAGGGCGAGTGGAAGGGCCACAGCGGCAGGCGCATGCGCAACGTCGTCAACATCGGCATCGGCGGCTCCGACCTCGGTCCGGTGATGGCCTACGAGGCGCTGCGCCACTACAGCACGCGCGAGCTGTGTTTCCGCTTCGTTTCGAATGTCGACGGCACCGATTTCGCCGAGGCCACGCGCGACCTCGACCCGGCCGAGACGCTGTTCGTCATTTCGTCGAAGACCTTCACCACGCTGGAGACGATGACCAACGCGCACAGCGCGCGCGACTGGCTGCTGACGGGGATGGGCGGCGACAAGGCCGCGGTCGCGAGGCATTTCGTCGCCGTGTCGACCAACGCCCGCGAGGTCGTCGGAGTTCGGCATCGACACGGACAACATGTTCGGCTTCTGGGACTGGGTCGGCGGGCGCTATTCGATGGATTCGGCGATCGGCCTGTCGACGATGCTCGCGGTCGGCGCCGGCCACTTCCGCGCCATGCTCGCCGGCTTCCACGAGATCGACGAGCATTTCCGCACGGCGCCGCTTCGCGCGCAACCTGCCGGTGCTGATGGGGCTGATCGCGATCTGGAACAACAATTTCCTCGGCGCCCAGACGGTCGCGGTGCTGCCCTACGAGCAGTACCTGAAGCGCTTTCCCGCCTACCTGCAGCAGCTGACCATGGAAAGCAACGGCAAGCACGTCCGCCTGGACGGCACGCCGGTCGGCTGCGACACCGTCGCCGGTCTTCTGGGGCGAGCCCGGCACCAACGGCCAGCACTCGTTCTACCAGCTGATCCACCAGGGGACGCGGCTCATTCCCTGCGACTTCATCGGCTTCGGGCAGAGCCTCAATCCGCTCGGCAACCACCACGACATGCTGATGGCCAACGTCTTCGCGCAGGGCGAGGCGCTGGCCTTCGGCAAGACTGCCGACGAGGTCCGCGCCGAGGGCTCGCCCGAGGCGCTGGTGCCGCACCGCTGCTTCGAGGGCAACCGGCCGTCGAACACGCTGCTGCTGGAGAAACTCACGCCGCAGGCGCTGGGCAGGCTGGTCGCGCTCTACGAGCACAGCGTGTTCACCCAGGGCGCGATCTGGCAGATCGACTCGTTCGACCAGTGGGGCGTGGAACTGGGCAAGGTGCTGGCCGGACGCATCATTGCGGAGTTGGCGGACGGCGCGCCTCCACCTGCGCACGACAGCTCGACCAATGCGCTGATTCGCCGTTATCGGAAACTGAAGGGCGGCTGAAGAGCCGCCCCACATGTCGCCGGCCTGCGCGTTCGCGGTGATCGTGCGTCGCGCATCGACGACAGATGACAACTGGGCAGCGAGCGGGCAGCCGGGCGCCATCGACCGGGTCCGCACCGCCCGCAACGACAAGAGGAATTCGTCATGCAACTCGGAATGATCGGTCTCGGCCGCATGGGCGCGAACATGGTTCGCCGGCTGCTCAACGACGGCCACGACTGCGTGGTGTTCGACATGTCGCAGGCGGCGGTGGCTGCGATGGTCAAGGACAAGGCGGTCGGCGCCTCGTCGCTGGCCGACCTGGTGGGCAAGCTCGCCAAGCCTCGCGCCGTCTGGCTGATGGTGCCGGCCGCCGTCGTCGACAGGACCATCGCCGACCTGCTGCCGCACCTCGAAGCCGGCGACACGCTGATCGACGGCGGCAACTCCTACTACATCGACGACATCCGCCGGTCGAAGGAACTGGCCGCGAGGAAGATCGACTATGTCGACGTCGGCACCAGCGGCGGCGTCTGGGGCCTGGAGCGCGGCTACTGCATGATGATCGGCGGCCGACGGACGCCGTCGCGGCGCCTGGACCCGATCTTCAGGACGCTTGCGCCGGGCATCGGCAGCATCGAGCGCACGCCCGGCCGCGAGAAGGCCGGCGGCACTTCCGAGCAGGGCTATCTGCACTGCGGCGCCAGCGGCGCCGGGCACTTCGTCAAGATGGTGCACAACGGCATCGAGTACGGGATCATGGCCGCCTACGCCGAGGGCATGGGCATCCTGAAAGGCGCCAACGTCGGCAAGCTGCGGCACGACGTCGACGCCGAGACCACGCCGCTGCGCGACGCCGAGCACTACCAGTACGACCTCGACCTGCCCGACATCGCCGAGGTCTGGCGGCGCGGCAGCGTCATCGCTTCCTGGCTGCTCGACCTGACGGCCACCGCGCTGATCGAGGATCCCGCGCTGGCCAGGTTCGCCGGCCGCGTCTCCGATTCGGGCGAGGGCCGCTGGACGATCAAGGCCGCGATCGACGAGGCGGTGCCGGCGCCGGTGCTGACCGCGGCGCTGTACGCGCGCTTTTCATCGCGCGGCGAGGCCGACTTCCAGAACAAGCTGCTGTCGGCGATGCGCTTCCAGTTCGGCGGCCATCACGAAAAGCCGGTATCGAAGTGAGATTCGCGAGCGCTCGATGAGCAAGCCCTCCGATGCCTCCACCGACGCGCTGGTCTTCTTCGGCGCGACGGGCGATCTCGCCTACAAGAAGATCTTTCCCTTCGCTGCAGGCGATGATCCGGCGCGGCAACCTGGACGTGCCGGTCATCGGGGTGGCCAAGTCGGGATGGACGCTGCAGCAGTTCCACGAGCGGGCGCGCGACAGCCTCGAGAAACACGGCGGGCTCGACCCGGTCGGCCTTCGAGAAGCTTGCTGGTCTGCTGCGCTATGTCGACGGCGACTATGGCGACGCCGCGACGTTCGCCAGGCTGCGCCGCGAACTGGGCGATGCCAGGCGACCGGCGCACTACCTGGCGATTCCCCCGACGCTGTTCGGCGCGGTGGTCGAGCAACTTGCCCGGTCCGGCTGCACGAAGGGTGCGCGCGTCATCGTCGAAAAACCCTTCGGCCGCGATCTCGCCTCGGCGCTGGCGCTGAACCAGATACTGCTGCAAACCTTCGACGAGCATCACATCTTCCGCATCGACCACTACCTCGGCAAGGCGCCGGTGCACAACCTGCTGCACTTTCGCTTCGGCAACGCGCTGCTCGAGCCGTTCTGGAATCGCGACCATGTGCAAAGCGTGCAGATCACCATGGCCGAGGACTTCGGCGTCCTGGGGCGCGGAGCGTTCTACGACGGCGTCGGCACGACCCGCGACGTCGTCCAGAACCACCTGTTCCAGCTGCTCTCCAACCTGGCGATGGAGCCGCCGGTGCGCACCGACAGCGAGTCCATCCGCGACGAAAAGGTCAAGGTGCTGAAGGCGATGCACACGCTCGACACCGGGGATTTCGTCCGCGGCCAGTTCGCGGGCTACCTCGATGAACCTGGCGTGGCGCCCAGGTCGAACACCGAGACCTTCGCCGCGCTGCGCCTGTACGTCGACAGCTGGCGCTGGCAGGGCGTGCCCTTCTACATCCGCGCGGGCAAGAGCCTGCCGGTCACCTGCACCGAAGTGCTGGTGCGCCTGCGCCGCTCGCCGTCGGTCTATTCGGCCGGTGATCCGACGCCCAACCACCTGCGGCTGCGCATCAGCCCGGAGATCCTGATCGCGATGGGCGTCAACGTGCTCTCGCCGAAGGACGAGAGTGTGAGCCTGCCGACGGAGATGCTGGCCTGCCGCCATCCGGGCGCCGGGGAAATGGACGCCTACGAGCGGGTGCTGGGCGATGCGATGCACGGCGACGCGACGCTGTTCGCGCGCGAGGACTATGTCGAGGAAGCCTGGCGCATCGTCGATCCCGCGCTGCGCTCGGATACGCCGGTGTACCCCTACGCGCCGGGCAGCTGGGGGCCGGCGGAGGCGCAGGCCATCGCGCCGGCGGCCGGCTGGCACAACCCGCGGGTCGGTTAGCGGAATCGCGGAACGAAACGGGGCGCGGGTGAAGATCGGGACCGGCATGACGACCGCGGAAGACCGGCGCCTGGCGGAGGCACGGGAACGGCAGGTGCCGTGGCGCCGCTGGGGGCCCTATGTCAGCGAGCGCCAATGGGGCACGGTGCGCGAGGACTACAGCGCCGACGGCACCGCCTGGGAATGCATCAGCCACGATCATGCGCGTTCGCAGGCCTACCGCTGGGGCGAGGACGGCATCGCCGGCATCTGCGACGACCGGCAGCGGCTGTGCTTTGCGCTGACGCTGTGGAATGGCGCCGACCCGATCCTGAAGGAGCGCCTGTTCGGCCTGACCGGCAACGAGGGCAATCACGGCGAGGACGTGAAGGAGTGCTACTTCTACCTCGACAACCTGCCCACGCACGCCTACATGAAGTACCTGTACAAGTACCCGCAGCGGGCCTTTCCCTACGCGCAGCTGGTCGACGAGAATCGCCGCCGCGGGCGCGAACAGGACGAGTACGAACTGCTCGACACCGGCATCTTCGACGACGACCGCTACTTCGATGTCCTGGTCGAGTATGCGAAGGCCGGCACCGACGACATGCTGGTCCGCATCAGCGCCGTCAACCGCGGGCCGGAGGCGGCACCGCTGCACCTGCTGCCGACGCTGTGGTTCAGGAACGACTGGTCGTGGTTCGCCGATGCGGCCAGGCCGGACATCGCCCTCGATGCCGGCTCGCCGCCGCGCTTCAAGGCGGCGCACCGCGACATGGAAGCCTTCTGGCTTTACTTCGAGCCCGGCGCGGATCCGCTGTTCACCGACAACGAAAGCAACGCCGGCCGCCTGTGGGGTGTCGAGGGCAGCGAATTCGCCAAGGACGGCTTCGACGATTTCCTGGTGCACGGCAGGAAGGGCGCGGTTAACCGGGCGATGACCGGAACCAAGGCGGCGCCGCACTTCCAGCGCGTGGTCGGCCCCGGCGAAACCTGGACGCTGAAACTGCGGCTCGCCGGCGCGGGCGATCGCACCGATGCGCTCGGACCCGCCTTCGACACAGCGTTCGCCGAGCGGCAGCAGGAGGCCGACGCCTTTTACCTGCGCGTCACGCCCTTCGACATGCCGGAGGACCTGCGCAACGTGCAGCGACAGGCGTTCGCGGGCCTGCTGTGGAGCAAGCAGTACTACCGCTACTTCGTCGAACGCTGGTTGCAGGGTGACCCGGTCGGTCCGCGGCCGCCCGAGCAGCGCTGGCACGGCCGCAACCACGAGTGGCGCCACCTGGCTGCCGCCGACGTGCTGTCGATGCCCGACAAGTGGGAGTATCCGTGGTTCGCCGCCTGGGACATGGCCTTCCATTGCGTGGCGTTCGCGCTGATCGATCCGGACTTCGCCAAGGAGCAGTTGATCCTGCTCACGCGCGAGTGGTACATGCACCCGAACGGCCAGATCCCGGCCTACGAGTGGGCGTTCGGCGACGTCAATCCGCCGGTCCATGCCTGGGCCGCGATTCGCATCTGCCAGATCGAGGCCAAGAGCGGCGGCAGGATCGACCGGCTGTTCCTGGAGCGCATCTTCCAGAAGCTGCTCATCAACTTCACCTGGTGGGTGAATCGCAAGGACAGGGATGGCCGGAACCTGTTCGAGGGCGGCTTTCTCGGCCTGGACAACATCAGCGCCTTCGATCGCAGCGCCGAACTGCCGGCGGGCGGCACGCTCGAGCAGGTCGACGGCACCAGCTGGATGGCGACCTATTGCCTGAACATGCTCGCCATCGCTCTGGTGCTGTCCAGGGAGGATCCGGTCTACGAGGACCTGGCGACGAAATTCTTCGAGCATTTCGTCTACATCGGCGAGGCGGTCAATCGCAGCGGCGGCGAACGCGCGGGATTGTGGGACGAGAAGGCCGGCTTCTACTTCGACCTGCTGAAACTTCCCGACGGACGCAATTTGCCGATCGGGGGTTATTCGATCGCCGGGCTGATTCCCTTGTTCGCGATCGTCGTCGCCGATCCGCATGCCATGTCCGGCTTCCGGGACTTCAACGAGCGTTACCGGTGGTTCGCGAAGAACCGCCCCGACCTGCTGGGCAACCTGGCCGACATGAGCCACCATGGCGTGAGCCGCCGTTTGCGCCTTGCGCTGGTCGATGCGCACAAGCTGGAACGGCTGCTCGAGCATGTGCTGGACGCGGACCAGATGCTCAGCCCCTACGGCGTGCGCTCGGTTTCCAGGCAGCACGCGACCGAGCCCTTCGTGCTCGAACTCGACGGCCACCGGTTCACGCTCGACTACGAGCCGGGCGAATCCGGCGACGGCATGTTCGGCGGCAATTCCAACTGGCGCGGACCGGTGTGGTTTCCGTTGAACTTCCTGCTCATCGAGGCGCTGCAGAAGCACCACTATTTCCTGGGCGACGATTTCAAGGCGCCCGTTTCGGCGGACTCGGGCGAGGGCGCCACGCTGTGGCAGGTGACCAGCGACCTGTCGCGACGGCTGATCTCGCTTTTCACTCGCGACGCGTCGGGCCGGCGCCCGGTCCATGGCCGCCACGAGAAATTCCGGACCGACCCGCACTGGAGGGACCTGGTGCTGTTCCACGAGTATTTCCACGGCGAGACCGGCGCCGGGCTCGGCGCGAGCCACCAGACGGGCTGGACCGGGCTGGTGGCCAAGCTCATTCATCAGCACGCCGAATACACGCTGCAGCACAAGGCCGCCGAGGTTTCCGAGGAGTGGAGATTCCAGGGCAAGTCCGACGCGCGGTGATCGACGGGTCCGCTCCAGGCCCGGTCGCCGGGCGCATTGCTGCGCGTGCAGCGGCGCAGGCATAATGGCCGTCTAGCGCTCACCGCATTTGCATATTTCGCGAGGGACATGATGGTGCGATCGAGAACATTCGCAGCGATAGTCGTTGCATTCGCCGCCGGCGCGCTGCTGCCGGCGAGCGCGGCAGCTCAGGCAATGCAGTCCATGGACGCGGGCAAGTGGCGTTATACGGCGTCGATGTACGGCTTCGTCCCCGAAATCAACGGCACGGTCAACCTGCCCGGCGACACGGGCAGTACCGACCTCCACGTCAGCATGAGCGATGTTCTCAGGCATCTGAAGATGACCTTCATGGGAACCTTCGATGCGCACAACGGCCGTTGGGGCGTGTTCACGGACTTCATCTACGTCGACCTCGGCGGGGCCAAATCGACGACGAGGGATTTCTCGGTCGGTGGCATCGGGATTCCGGCGACCGCGACCGCCAACCTCAGCCTGGACTTCAAATCCATCATCTGGTCCGTGGCCGGCGATTACCGCGTCGCGTCGGACCCTTCCTTGACGATGGACGTGCTCGGCGGCGCCCGGATGCTGAAGGCCCGGCCGACGCTCCAGTACACGATCACCGGCGACATTGGTCCGATCCCGATCCCCGGCGGCCGCGCCGGCAGCAAGGAGGTCAATGAGACGCTCTGGGATGGGATCGTCGGGGTGAAGGGCCGCTACGCGTTCGGCGACCAGAAGCGATGGTTCGCACCGTTCTATGCCGACGTCGGCACCGGGGAGTCCAGGCTGACCTGGCAGCTCGCGGGCGGGGTCGGCTACCGCTACGACTGGGGCAGCGTCGCGGTGCTCTACCGGTATCTAGCCTGGGAAGGGAAAGCGGGCAAGCCTATCGCCGACCTCGACATGGGCGGCCCGATGCTCGGCGTGGTTTTCCAGTGGTGAACCGACCAGCGCGCAAGCGCGCGCTGCCGCGCGCGCGGTGCGCAGGCTGCGCCGGGACCGCCTGACTCCGGGTGGGCCTGCGCAGGAAATGAAAAGGGCGCCTCGAAGGCGCCCTTTCGTTCGTGCGGGTGACGCACCTGGTCAGGCGGTCGCCAGCGCCTTGATGGCGCCGGACAGGCGCGACTTGGTGCGCGACACGAGATTCTTGTGCACGATCTTCTTGTCGGCGATGCGGTCCATGACCGCCTGCGATTCCTGCATGGTCTTGGTGGCCGCGGCCTTGTCGCCGGTGGCGATGGCCTTCTTGACCTTCTTGACCGCGGTGCGCAGTTCCGACTTGAGGCTCGCGTTGCGCATGCGCGTCGCTTCCGCCTGCCGGGCACGCTTCTTTGCTTGTGCCGAATTGGCCATGACTTTGGAACCCTTTGAGTTTGGAACCCGAAAACGTATGGATAATCGCTGGTAAGCCCGACATAATAACCGAACCCGGCCATTGCGGCAACCCGGCTCCCGCGCCGCGGCCCCGTCCCCCCTTTTTGGGTCGCCGACCCGCTCCCAGCCCTTCGAAGCCGCCTTGAACCTCATTCGCGCCCTGTCCACCGTCAGCGGGATGACGCTGTTGTCGCGCATCACCGGGCTCGTCCGGGAGAGCATCAAGGCGACGATCTTCGGCGCCGGCGCGCAGATGGATGCCTTCGAGGCAGCGTTCAGGCTGCCCAACATCCTGCGCCGGATGTTCGCCGAAGGCGCCTTTTCGCAGGCGTTCGTGCCCATACTCGCCGAATACCATCGCCAGCGCGGACAGGATGCCACCCGCGAACTGGTCGGCAAGGTCGGCACGCTGCTGGCGCTGGCGTTGCTGGGAATCTCGGTGCTGGGCGTGCTGGCGGCGCCATGGCTGGTCTATCTGCTGGCCAGCGGCTTTGCGCAGACGCCCGGCAAGGTCGAACTGACGGCGCAGATGATCCGCATCGTCTTTCCCTACATCCTGTTCGTGTCGCTGGTGTCGCTCGCCGGCGGCGTGCTCAACGTCTACCGGCGCTTTGCAATTCCGGCGTTCACGCCGGTGCTGCTCAATGTCTCGATCATCGGCGCGGCGATCTTCCTGTCGCCATATATCGATCCGCCGATCCTCGCGCTCGCCTGGGGCGTGGTCATCGGCGGCGTCGCCCAGCTGGCGCTGCAGCTTCGGCCCCTGGCGCGAATCGGCCTGCTGCCGCGGCCCAATCTCGACTGGCGCGACGAGGGCGTGCGGCGGGTGCTGCGCGCGATGGGTCCGGCGCTGATCGGGGTGTCGGCGGCGCAGTTCTCCGCGCTGATCAACACCCAGCTGGCGGCGTTGCTCGGGGACGGGCGGATTTCCTGGATCACCTACGCCGATCGGCTGATGGAGTTTCCCAGCGCAATGCTCGGCGTGGCGCTGGGCACGGTGCTGCTGCCGACGCTGGCCAAGTACCACAGTGACGCCAATCAGGCCGAGTACTCGGCGCTGCTCGACTGGGGGCTGCGGCTGACGTTCCTGCTGGCTCTCCCGGCGGCGTTCGCGCTCTGGCTGCTCTCGGTGCCGCTGATCTCGACGCTCTACCAATATGGCAAGTTCGGCGTCGACGACGTGCTGCAGACGCGCACCGCGCTGCTGGGCTACAGCGTCGGCCTGCTGGCGCTGATCCTGGTGAAGATCCTGGCGCCGGGCTTCTATGCGCGCCAGAACCTGAAAACGCCGGTGAAGATCGCGTTTTTCACGGTGTTCGTCGCGCTGACCTTCGCGGTCATCCTGATGTGGCCGCTGGGCCATGCGGGCCTGACGCTGGCGACCAGCCTCGGCGCCTGTGTGAACGCGGGCCTTCTGTTCTGGTTCCTTCGCCGCCGCGGCTACTACCGGCCGCTGCCCGGCTGGATCGGTTTCCTCGCGCGCCTGCTGATCGCGCTGGGCGCAATGGTTGCGGCGCTGCTCTGGCTGGCGGGGCCGGCGGAACTCTGGCTGAAGGCGGACCTGTGGACCAGGGTCGCTCGCCTGGCCTGGGTGATCGCGGCCGGCGCGGGCGTGTATTTCTCGGCGCTGTACCTGCTCGGATTCCGGCCGGCCGACTTCAGCCGCCGCGAAGTTCCGGAGCCCGGCAGCGCAGGCTGACCGGGGCGGGCCGCTTCAGGCCTTGCGGTGCGGGCAGCGGGCCTTGGTGCAGTCGGCGTAGAGGTAGAGCGCGTGCTCGCGGATCTCGAAGCCGCGATCCTTGGCGATCCTGGTCTGCCGGCGCTCGATGTCGGCGTCGTAGAACTCCTCGACCCGACCGCATTGCAGGCACACCAGATGGTCGTGGTGCGTGCCGGGGTTCAACTCGAATACCGCCTTGCCGGACTCGAAATGGTGACGCACCAGCAATCCCGCCTGCTCGAACTGCGTGAGCACGCGATAGACGGTCGCCAGCCCGATGTCGAGGCCTTCCACCAGCAGCAGCCGGTAGACGTCCTCGGCGGTCAGGTGCCGGACATTCGACGACTCGAACAGATTGATGATCTTCAGGCGCGGCACGGTGGCCTTGAGGCCGGCGTCCTTCAGATCCTGCGGTGAAGTCATGTGTGTGGGGGACCGGTATTCGGTGGCTATAATAGCGCGCTGGCGGCCGACCGGTGGCAGCCCGGTCCGGGGCGGGAGCCACGCGGACCGGCGAGTCTGCGCACCCGATCCGCATTGATGAATCCGAACCCACCCTTGCTCCGACGACAGAACCTGCGCATGCGAATCGCCACGCTGCTGGCGGCCGTTACGCTCGCCGGCTGCGCGTCGGTCACGACGCCGTTCGACGATTACCTGCCGCTGATCACCCAGTTCGGCGTGTACAAGCTCGACATCAACCAGGGCAACTACATTTCGCAGGACATGGTCGACAAGCTGAAGGTCGGCCAGACCCGGCAGCAGGTGCGCATGACGCTGGGCACGCCGCTCGTGATGAGCGCGTTCCGCGCCGACCGCTGGGACTACATCTACCAGTTCAAGCGCGGCGGCAGGGTGCGCGAGCAACGCCAGTTCACCGTCTATTTCACCAACGACCAGCTCGCGCGCTGGGAAGGCGACGAAATGCCGCAGTCGGCGCAGGAGCTCAATCGCGCTGGCCGCCGACGCGTTCGCTGCCGGAGGACCCCTACGGCCAGGATGCCGGCGTGCCTCGGCAAGGTGATCGACTTCTTCAAGCGCATCGGCGATCCGACGGCGCCGCCTACGCCCTGACGTGGCGGGGACCATGGGGACAACGCGCATCGCGATCGCCGGCGCCGGCGGCAGGATGGGCCAGGCGCTGGTCGAAGCGGTGCTGGCCGACTCCAGAGCTGACGCTGTCCGCGGCGCTCGACGTTCCCGAAAGCCCTGCTGCAGGGCACCGATCGCCGGGGCGCCGCTCGGACGCGACACCGGCGTCCGCATCGGCGCCGACGTCGACGCGGCGCTGGCGCAGGCGGACGTCCTGATCGACTTCACCCGCCGGCCGGCACGCTGGCGCATCTCGCCGCCTGCGCGCGCCACGGCGTCGCCGCGGTGGTCGGCACGACCGGGCTCTCGACGAAGCGCAGAAGGCCGCGCTGCGCGGGCATGCAGCGCGCGTCCCGATCGTGTTTGCGGCGAACATGAGCGTCGGCGTCAACGTGCTGCTCGACGCTGGTCGAGTCCGCGGCGCGCGCGTCTGGGCCCGGACTACGACATCGAGGTGGTCGAGATGCACCACCGGCACAAGGTCGACGCGCCGTCGGGTACCGCGCTGCGGCTGGGCGAGGCGGCGGCGGCGGGCATGCGGCGCGAATCTCGCCGAGCGCGCGGTCTACGCCCGCGAAGGCGTCACCGGCGAGCGCAGGCCCGGCAGCATCGGCTTCGCGACGCTGCGCGGCGGCGACGTCGTCGGCGAGCACACGGTCGATCTTCGCCGGCATCGGCGAGCGCGTCGAGATCTCGCACCGCGCGACGTCGCGGCAGAATTTCGCGGCCGGCGCGCTGCGCGCCGCGCTGTTCGTCGCCGGCAAGCGTGCCGCGGGGCGAGACCGGGATGTACGACATGCGCGACGTGCTGGGGCTGGCCTGAATGGCGCGCGCAGCCGTTCGCGCTCGACGGTCGCGTCGCGCTGGTCACCGGCGGCGGCTCCGGCCTGGGGCTGGCGATCGCCGAGGGCCTCGCCGCCGCGGGCGCCCGGGTGGTGATCAACGGCCGCAACCGGGCGAAGCTTGACGCGGCCGCGGCGCGCATGGCCGAGGCCGGCCACACGGTGGGCATCGCCGCCTTCGACGTCGCCGACGAGGCGGCGGTCGGCGCGGCGATCGCGGAAATCGCGCGACAGCGCCGGTCCGGTCGACATCCTGGTCAACAACGCCGGGGTCAACAACCGCAAGCCGCTGGCCGGTTATCCGCTCGAGGAGTGGCGCGCGCTGCAGGCCGCCAATGTCGACGGCCCGTTTCTCGTCACGCGCGCGGTGCTGCCCGAGATGCAGGCGCGCCGCCGCGGCAAGATCATCAACATCTGCTCGCTGGCGTCCGACCTCGGCCGGCCGAACATCGTCGCCTACGCCACCAGCAAGGGCGCGCTGAAGATGCTCACTCGCGCGCTGGCGGTCGAGGTCGCGCCGTTCAACATCCAGGTCAACGGCATCGCGCCCGGGTTCTTCGCACCGAAATGAACGCCGCGCTGGTTTCCGATGCCGAGTTCTCGGCCTGGGTTGCGCGGCGCACGCCGGCCGGACGCTGGGGCGACCCGCCGGAGATCGCCGGCGCCGCGGTATTCCTGGCGTCCCCGGCGGCGAACTACGTGACCGGCCACCTGCTCTACGTCGACGGCGGATTCAGCGCGGCGTACTGAACCCGGACCCGGCGATTTGTCCGGGCCCGGGGGTTCGCGGTATAATCAAGCCGGTCAAAGCGGGGAAGGCAAGCGCCTTCCCCGTTTGCACGTCCACCGCACGTCCACCGCACGTCCACCGCACCATCGACGCATGCTTGCCCGGCGCATCCGCCGGGGAAAGCGCCGCGCCGCCGGGGAGGCGGGCGTCACGTGCCGAATTCCGAGCGAACATGCCATGAACGCCGCCGCGCCCGCCGCCACCCCTTTAGCCCCGCTGTTCGCGCCCGTCGCCGAGGCGGTGCTGGCGCTGGCCGACGGCACGGTGTTCCGCGGCCGGGCGATCGGCGCGACCGGCAGCGCCACGGGCGAGGTCGTCTTCAACACGGCGATGACCGGCTATCAGGAGATCCTCACCGATCCGTCCTACGCCGGACAGATCGTCACGCTCACCTATCCGCACATCGGCAATGTCGGCGTCAATGCCGAGGACGCCGAGTCGGTGCGGCCTTTCGCCGCCGGCCTGGTGATCCGCGACCTGCCGCGCCTCGCGTCGAACTGGCGCGCGCAGCAGGACCTGGGCACCTATCTCAAGTCGCACGGCATCGTCGGCATCGGCGACATCGACACCCGCAGGCTCACCCGCATCCTGCGCGAGACGCGGCGCGCAGAACGGCTGCGTCGTGGCGGCCGCGCGCGTCGACGACGCGGCGGTGAATGCGGCGGTGGCCGCGCGCGCGCGCCGCGCCGTCGATGGCCGGACAGGACCTGGCGAAGGTCGTGTCCTGCCGCGAGGCCTACGCGTGGACCGAATCGACCTGGGCGCTGGGCGCGGGTCACCGCGAGATGCCGGCGTCGCGCTTTCACGTCGTCGCCTACGATTTCGGCGTCAAGCACAACATCCTGCGCATGCTGGCCGAGCGCGGCTGCCGCCTGACCGTCGTCCCGGCGCAGACGCCCGCGGCGCGAGGTGCTGGCGCTGCGTCCCGACGGCGTGTTCCTGTCCAACGGCCCCGGCGATCCCGAGCCCTGCGACTACGCGATCGCCGCGATCCGCGAGATCATCGCCGCGGGCCTGCCGGTGTTCGGCATCTGCCTCGGGCATCAGCTGCTCGGGCTGGCCGCGGGCGCGCGCACGCTGAAGATGAAGTTCGGCCACCACGGCGCCAATCATCCGGTGATCGACCGCGACACGGGCCAGGTGCTGATCACCAGCCAGAACCACGGCTTCGCCGTCGACCCGGCGTCGCTGCCCGACAACGTGCGCGTCACTCACGCGTCGCTGTTCGACGGCAGCCTGCAGGGCATGGCCTGGACCGACCGTCCGGTGTTCTGCTTCCAGGGCCATCCCGAGGCGAGCCCCGGGCCGCACGACGTCGCCTACCTGTTCGATCGTTTCGTCGCGCTGATGGAAAAGAGCTGACATGCCCAGGCGCACCGACATCGAATCGATCCTGATCATCGGCGCCGGCCCGATCATCATCGGCCAGGCCTGCGAGTTCGACTACTCGGGCGCGCAGGCCTGCAAGGCGCTGCGCGAGGAGGGCTACCGGGTCATCCTGGTCAACAGCAATCCGGCGACGATCATGACCGACCCGGAGATGGCCGACGTCACCTACATCGAGCCGATCACCTGGCAGATGGTGGCGAAGATCATCGAGCAGGAGCGGCCCGACGCGCTGCTGCCGACGATGGGCGGGCAGACGGCGCTCAACTGCGCGCTCGACCTCGCGCGCGAGGGCATTCTCAACAAGTTCGACGTCGAGATGATCGGCGCGACCAAGAAGGCGATCGACAAGGCCGAGGACCGCGAGAAATTCAAGGCGGCGATGACGCGCATCGGGCTGGGCTCCGCACGCTCCGGCATCGCGCACAGCGTCGAGCAGGCGCTCGAGGTGCAGGCGACGATCGGCTTTCCCGCAGTGCTGCGGCCGTCGTTCACCCTGGGCGGCACCGGCGGCGGCATCGCCTACAACAAGGACGAGTTCGTCGACATGGTCAAGCGCGGCCTCGACCTGTCGCCGACGCACGAGATGCTGATCGAGGAGTCGCTGCTCGGCTGGAAAGAGTACGAGATGGAGGTGGTCCGCGACAAGAAGGACAACTGCATCATCGTCTGCTCGATCGAGAACCTCGACCCGATGGGCGTGCACACGGGCGACTCGATCACCGTCGCGCCGGCGCAGACGCTGACCGACAAGGAATACCAGATCATGCGCGACGCGTCGATCGCGGTGCTGCGCGAGGTCGGCGTGGACACCGGCGGATCGAACGTGCAGTTCGCGATCAATCCGGCCGACGGGCGCATGATCGTGATCGAGATGAATCCCCGCGTGTCGCGCAGCTCGGCGCTGGCGTCCAAGGCCACCGGATTCCCGATCGCCAAGGTCGCCGCCAAGCTGGCGGTCGGCTATACGCTCGACGAACTCGCCAACGAGATCACCGGAGGCGCCACGCCTGCATCGTTCGAGCCGACGATCGACTACGTGGTCACCAAGGTGCCGCGGTTCGCATTCGAGAAGTTCCGCCAGGCCGACGACCGCCTGACCACGCAGATGAAGTCGGTCGGCGAGGTGATGGCGATCGGCCGCACGTTCCAGGAGTCGCTGCAGAAGGCGCTGCGCGGTCTCGAGGCGGGCGTGGACGGCTTCAATCTCAAGACCGTCGACCCCGAGACCATCGGCGACGAACTCGCCTACCCGCGCGGAGAACGGCTGTGGTACGTCGCCGACGCCTTCGGCATCGGCATGACGCTGGACGAGATCCACGCCTACACGAAGATCGACCCCTGGTTCCTTTCGCAGATCAAGGAGATCGTCGACCTCGAACTCGAGCTCGAGCGGCGTACGCTCGACGCGCTGTCGGGCGGCGACCTGCGCGAACTCAAGCGCAAGGGGTTTTCCGACCGGCGGCTCGCGCACCTGCTGAAGGTCGGCGAGACCGACGTGCGCGCGCGGCGGCACGCGCTGGGCGTGCGCCCGGTGTACAAGCGCGTCGACACCTGCGCGGCCGAGTTCGCCACGCGCACCGCCTACATGTACTCGACCTACGAGGAGGAGTGCGAGGCGGAGCCGACCGACCGGAAAAAGGTCATCGTGCTGGGCGGCGGGCCGAACCGGATCGGCCAGGGCATCGAATTCGACTACTGCTGCGTCCACGCGGCGATGGCGCTGCGCGAGGACGGCTTCGAGACCATCATGGTCAACTGCAACCCCGAGACCGTCTCGACCGACTTCGACACCTCCGACCGGCTGTACTTCGAGCCGCTGACGCTCGAGGACGTGCTCGAGATCGTCCACGTCGAGAAGCCCTGGGGCGTGATCGTCCAGTACGGCGGACAGACTCCGCTCAAGCTCGCACGCGACCTGGAGAAGAACGGCGTGCCGATCATCGGGACCTCCCCGGACATGATCGACATGGCGGAGGACCGCGAGCGCTTCCAGCAGCTGCTGCACCGGCTCAACCTGAAGCAGCCGCCCAATCGCACCGCGCGAACCGAGGAGGCGGCGATCGGCGCGGCCGCGGACATCGGCTATCCGCTGGTCGTGCGTCCGTCGTACGTGCTGGGCGGGCGGGCGATGGAAATCGTCCACGACCAGCGCGAGCTCGAGCGCTACATGCGCGAGGCCGTGCAGGTCAGCAACGACTCGCCGGTGCTGCTCGACCGTTTCCTGAACGATGCGATCGAAGTCGACGTCGATGCGATCTGCGACGGCGCCGAGGTGGTGATCGGCGGCATCATGGAGCACATCGAGCAGGCGGGCGTGCACTCCGGCGATTCGGCCTGCTCGCTGCCGCCGCATTCGCTGTCGCGCGAACTGCAGCAGACGTTGCGCGAGCAGACCGTCCTGATGGCCAAGGGCCTCAACGTCGTCGGACTGATGAACGTGCAGTTCGCGATCCAGTTCGACGCGGAAGGATCGGGAACCGTCTACGTGCTCGAGGTGAATCCGCGCGCGTCGCGCACGATCCCCTACGTCTCCAAGGCGACCGGCCGTGCGCTGGCCAAGGTCGCCGTGCGCTGCATGGCCGGGTCGAGCCTGGCGGCGCAGGGCGTCTGCGGCGAGATCGTTCCGCCGTATTACTCGGTGAAGGAGGCGGTGTTTCCGTTCATAAAGTTCCCGGGCGTGGACACCATTCTCGGCCCCGAGATGAAGTCGACCGGCGAGGTGATGGGCGTCGGCGACAGCTTCGGCGAGGCGTTCATGAAAAGCCAGCTCGCCGCCGGCGTGCGCCTGCCCGAGGCCGGCCGCGCGTTCGTCAGCGTACGCAACGACGACAAGCCTGCGGCCGTGGAAATCGCCCGGATGCTGGCCGAACTGGGTTTCGACCTGGTGGCCACGCGCGGTACCGCTGCGGCGATTGCCGCCGCCGGCGTGGCGGTCGACACGGTGAACAAGGTGGCCGAAGGCCGGCCGCACATCGTCGACATGCTGAAGAACGACGAGATCGCGCTGGTCGTGAACACGGTCGAGGAAAAGCGCGCGGCGATCCAGGACAGCTACCAGATCCGCCGCGCGGCGCTGGTCGCCCAGGTGCCGACCTACACGACGCTGGCCGGCGCGCGCGCCGCGGCCATCGGCGTCAAGGCCATGCGCGGTCTCGTCCCCTATTCGATCCAGGCGCTGCACCGGCGCCTTTCCTGACCCCCGGGGCGTCGCATCACCAACGCGCCCCAGATACCGACCCAGACACGAACATGAGCAAAGTACCCATGACCGTCGAAGGCGCCCAGCGCCTCAAGGTCGAACTGCACCGGTTGAAGACCGTCGATCGCCCCGCCGTCATCCAGGCGATCGCCGAGGCGCGCTCGCACGGCGACCTTTCCGAGAACGCCGACTACGACGCCGCCAAGGAGCGCCAGGGCTTCATCGAAGGACGCATCGCCGAGGTCGAGGCCAAGCTCGCGGCGGCGCAGGTGATCGACCCGGCCACGCTCGACCCGGACGGCCGCATCGTCTTCGGCGCGACGGTCGACCTCGAAGACACGCAAAGCGGCGACCAGGTCACCTACCAGATCGTCGGCGACGACGAGGCCGACATCAAGGACGGCAAGATCTCGGTGAGTTCGCCCATCGCCCGCGCGCTGATCGGCAAGTCGGACGGCGATACCGCCGACGTGCAGGCGCCCGGCGGCGTGCGCAGCTACGACATTGTCGGCGTGCGCTATCGCTGACGGCGCTCGCCGCCGCGCGCGGTCGCGCGCAGGGCGTCGCGCAACGCCAGCGCGGTCGGCGACAGCTGCCGGTTGGCGCGGGTGATCAGCGCGTAGCGACCTCCTCCGGGCGGCAGCGCCGCCTCGACGCGGCCGAGCATCCCCCGTTCCTCGTAGTGCCTGGCCAGGTCGACCGGCAGGATCGACATGGTGTCCGTCTGTTGCAGCAACGCGATGGTGGCGACCACCGACACGGTCTCGATGAGGTCGGCGGGCAGCGCCCGTCCGGCAGCGGCAAACCAGGCGTCGGCGGTCTCGCGCAGCGGATTCCCGGCCGGCGGCAGGACCCAGGTGGCGCGAGCAAAGGCCGCGGCGAAGCCGCCGGCGGTGCGGCGCGGCCGATGGCCGGCGCGCGCCACGACGCACAACGGCTCGTCGGCCAGCGGCTCGACGTGGAAAGCGGCGGCATCCTCCTGCGCGGGCAGCGCGCCGATGGCCAGGTCGAGCGTCCCCTGGCGCAGCGCCGCCGCGAGGACTTCATTGGCATTCACCAGCAGGTACACGCGCACGCCCGGGCCGTCGCGGCGCACGGAGGCGAGCGCGGGCACCAGCAGCCGCGGCACTGCTCCGGTCACCGCTCCCACGCGCAGCTTGCCGCGCGTTCCTGCCGCGAGAGCAGCCAGTTCCTCGCGCGCCTCGGTCAGGTCGGTGAGAAAGCCGCGCGCGTAGCGAATCATCGTTTCGCCGAACAGCGTCGGTTCCATTCCCCACGACGCGCGTTCGAACAGGCGCACGCCCAGCGCGTCCTCGAGGTCGTGCAGCAGCTTGGTTGCCGCCGGCTGCGACACCGCGATGTCGGCGGCCGCCTGGCGGAGGCTGCGCCGCTCGGCGAGCGCGACCAGCAGCGCCAACTGGCGCGCCTTGAGGCGCGTGCGCAGTTGCCGGTCGGGCGGTACGGTCGTGGGCATCGGGCAGGAGATGGAATCCGGGAGACGCAGAAGGGCGGCCGGCGGGTCGCGATAATCAAACGATATCACTATATCGACAATTTTGATTAGACCGTTATCGGTGGCCGCCGTAGGATGCGCCGGTCGACCGGGCTCACCCGGCGTTCGCAAACGGAGGAAGGCATGAAACTCGGACGAATGATTGCGATGGTCGCCGGCACGGTGGCGATGCTGGTGACAGGCGCGGCGGCGGCGCAGGCGGACTATCCGTCGAAGCCCGTCAGGATCATGGTCGGGGCCAATGCGGGTGGCGGCACCGACATCATCGCGCGGATGCTGGCCGAGAAATTCAGCGAGGCCTGGAAGCAGTCGTTCGTGGTCGAGAACCGGCCGGGCGCATCGAACACCATCGCCGCCGACCTCACCGCCAAGGCGGCTCCGGACGGCTATACGCTGCTGGTGGCGACCAACACCGGGCAGGCCATCGCGCCGCACATGATCAAGCTGACCTACGACCCGCTGAAACAGCTGGCGCCGGTCGGGCTCGTCGTCGTCGTGCCCAACGTGCTGGTGATCAATGCATCGCTGCCGTACAAGGACGTCAAGGAACTCGTTGCCGCCGCCAAGGCGAAGCCGGGCGATTTCAAGTACGGGTCGTCGGGCGTGGGCAGCACCCAGCACATCGCCGGCGTGGCCTTCAGCCAGGCGGCGGGCGTCGAGCTCGTGCACATCCCCTACAAGGGCAGCAGCCAGGCGCACGTCGACATCCTGTCCGGGCAGGTGCAGATGATGTTCGACACCACGTCCTCGGCGATGCCGCACATCAAGAGCGGAAGGTTTCGCGCGCTGGCAGTGACCTCGCCGGAGCGCTCCGCGGAACTGACCGGCGTGGCGACCATCGCCGAGGTCGGCTATGCGGCGGCGGAAATGACGACCTGGTACGGCATGTTCGTGACCGGCGGCACGCCGAAGCCGATCGTCGACAAGCTCGCCGCCGAACTCGCGCGCATCCTCAAGCTTCCGGACGTCCAGGCGAAACTGAAGGGCCTCGGCGGGCAGCCCGGCAGCATCACGGTCGAGCAGTTCGCGCAGATGAACCAGGCCGAGTTCGAGCGCTTCGGCAAGCTGATCAAGAGCGCCAACATCAAGGCGGATTGAGCGCCCCGCAGCGCCTTTCCGGGTGCACGGAAACCCGGCCATGACCATGACCCCAAGGGACTCGATGATGAACGCCGACCGGCCCCGGCTGGCGCTGCTCCCGGGCGATCCGAACGGCATCGGCCCCGAACTGCTCGCCAAACTGCTGGCGCGACCGGGCAACGCCGCCGCGGCCGACTTGGTCGTCTACGCCGACCGCGCCGTGCTCGAGGCCGGCGCGCAGGTGGCGGGGGTCGAGCTGCCGTTCGGGAAAGACGATGGCGGCACGGCTGCGGGGCCGCGGCTGGCGCCGCTCGGACTGACGCAGCGCGCGGACCTGACGCCGGGCGAGGCTACGCAGGCCGGCGGCCGGGCGGCGCTTGCCGCGCTCACGGCTGCCGCCGATGCCGCGCGCCGCGGCGAAGTCGATGGCATCGTGTTCGCGCCGCTCAACAAGCACGCCTTGCGGCTGGCCGGACTCGAGCAGGAAGACGAGCTGCGCTACCTGCAGGAATTTTTCGGCGTGGAAGGCTTCGTCAGCGAGTTCAACATCACCGGGTCGCTGTGGACGTCGCGGGTGACGTCGCACATCCCGCTGCGCGACGTGGCCGACGCGATCACCGGAAAAGGGGTGGTCGACGCGGTGCGTATCGTCCACGCCAGCCTCGTCGCCGCCGGAATCGCCGCGCCGCGCATCGCGGTCGCCGCGCTCAACCCGCATGCGGGGGACGGCGGCTCGCTCGGCCGCGAGGAAATCGAAGTAATCGCCCCGGCGGTGGAAGCGGTGCGCAGCGAAGGCATCGACGCCAAGGGTCCGATGCCGGCCGACACCGTGTTCGTCGCGGCTACCCGCGGCGACTACGACGCCGTCGTATCCATGTACCACGACCAGGGCCAGATCGCGATGAAGCTGATGGGCTTCGACCGCGGCGTCACGCTGCACGGCGGTCTGCCGGTCCCGGTGGCCACCTGCGCCAGCGGCACCGCGTTCGACATCGTCGGCCGCAACCTCGGCAACGTCGAGGGCTTGCAGCAGGCGTTCGAACTCGCGGCGCGCATGGCGGCGCGGGTGCGCGCAGCGCGCGCGAAATCCGCCTGACGCCGCAGGCCTCGCCTTCGCACGGGCCGGCATCGTCCGCGATCCCGACTACGTCGCGCGGTTGTGCGCCACCCGTCCCGCGCGCAGGCGGCAGGCGGCGATCCATGCCCGCGCGCTGGCCGCGTCGCTGACGCACATCGATCGGTTGGTGGCGATTCGCGCGCCGCGTTCGAGCAGCTGAATGTCCGCCTCGTGCTGGCGGGCGACATGCGGGTCCTCGAAAAAGACGATGCGCTGGCAGCGATCCTCGAGCACCTCGAGGGCGATCTCCGCGTCCCCGCCGAGCGGGCCGGACCGGAATTGCCGCACCCACGGTCCGGGGCCAGGCCGTGCGTGACGCGGGCGAGTTCGAACCACTCGCGTGCGTGCGCGAAGGTCGACACGAAGGGCACTTCGTGAATCACGCATTCGCGCTTCAGCGCCTGGCCCTCGGGATACACCGAAGTCGGATCGTCCGGGTCCAGCAGGTGGATGATCGCGTCGAAGCGGCGGACCGGATCGTCGCTGACGACGCCGGCGACCAGATGGATCAGCCCGCCGTTGCGCCGCGACGGCAACCGGCGCAGTGCGGGATGGCCGGCCAGAGCGCCGTCGGCGACGATGGCGTCGTAGGTCTGTCCGACGATGTGGAACTCGACGGGCAACTCATTCGCCAGCGCGGCGGCAAGCGGGCGCAGCAACGCGAAGAGCGCGGCGTCCGGGCCGGTACGGTAGAGCCTGCTGGCGGCGAGACCGATGCGCAGCGGCCAGCCGCTCACGATGCGGCGAGCCGCCAGGTGTCGATGGCCTTGCCGGTGATCATGCTGCCGGTGGCGGCGGCGAAGGCCTTGAAATGCGGGCTCGCCAGGTGCGCGTCGAATGCGGCGCGATCGTCGTAGAGTTCGTAGAGGAACACGGTGCCGGGCTTTGCGTCGTCGACGCAAACGTCGAACCGGCGGCAGCCGGGTTCCACTTCCCGCGAGAGCCGGGCGTTCTCGTGCATCAGCGGCAGGAAAGCGTCGCACTGCGCGGGGTCGACGGTGAAGGTGACGGTGACCACGTACATCGGCGATCCTTCAGCTGGGGAAGACGGAATCGAGCTCGGCCACCTGCGCCGGCGCGAGGGGCACGGTTGCCTGCGCGCCGAGCAGCAGCGACAGCTTGGCCGTCTGCTCGAGTTCCTCCGCGCTGTCGACCGCATCGTCGAGCGACTTGCCGGAAACGACCGGACCGTGATTGGCGAGCAGCACCGCGCGGTGCCTGGCCGCCGCGACGCCGACCGCCTGCGCGAGGGCGCGGTCGCCGGGACGAAAATACGGTATCAGCGGCAGCGTGCCGACGCGCATCACGTGGTAGGCGGTCAGCGGCGGGAGCACGTTGCGCGGGTCGGGATGCGCGAGACAGGACACGGCGACGGCACAGGTGCAGTGCAGATGGACGATCGCCTGCGCCGCCGGGCGCGCCGCGTACATCGCCAGGTGCAGGAATGCCTCCTTCGATGGGGCGTCGCCGGACAGCGGCGCGCCATCGGGACCGACCTTGGCCAAGCGCGCCGGATCGAGCCGGCCCAGGCTGCTGCCGGTGGGGGTCACCAGGATGCCGTCGGGCAGGCGCACCGACAGGTTGCCCGAGCTGCCGTGGGCGTAGCCGCGATCGTAGAGCGACCGGGCCCGCGCCACCAGCGTGTCGCGCAACGCGTTCTCGGTCATGACGCCGCCGTGGCCTTGGCGAAGAAATCCTCGCCGCCGAAGTTGCCGGACTTGAGCGCCAGCCACAGCGGCGCGCCGCCGACCGCCCGGGTCCACGGCACGCCGGGGTCGATTTCCGGGCCGATCGCCAGCGCGCGGACGCCGAGCGCGTCGACCACCGCGCCGGAGGTCTCGCCGCCGGCGACGACGAAGCGCTGCACGCCGGCGTCGGCCAGCGCCCGCGCGACTGCGCGGAACGCATCCTCGACCAGCGTGGCGGCGCGTTCGGTCCCCAGCGCCGCCTGCGCGGCCGCAACCTCGGCGGGGTCGGCGGTCGCGAAGACGAGGACGGGACCGTTGCCGACCCTCGCCACCGCTTCCGCGGCGACGCGCGAAGCCAGCGCAGGATCGGCGGCCAGCGCGTGCGGGTCGAGGCGCAGTCCGGGTGCGTGCTTCTGCGCCGCGGCGACCTGTCGTCGCGTGGCCTCCGAGCAACTGCCGGACAGCCATGCGGTCTTCGCGCCCGCCTGCGGCGGCGACCAGCCGCCGGCGCCGGCCTTCGCCTGCGCGCGCAGCGCGCGGGCCAGACCTACCGCCAATCCGGCGCCGCCGGTGGTCAGCGGCAGGTCGGCGCAGGCGATCCCCGCTGCGGTCAGGTGTTCGTCGCGCGTGGCGTCGACGATGGCATGCGCGCAACCGTCGCGTTCGAGGTCGGCGAGGCGCGCGCGCGTCGCGTCCGCGCCGGCGTCGAGCGACTCGGCCGCGACCAGCCCGACCTTGCGCTGCGACTGCGCGGCGAGCAGGCGCACCAGATTGGCGTCGGTCATCGGCGTCAGCGGGTGCGTGCGCATGCCGGTCTCCGACAGCAGCAGGTCGCCGACGAACAGGTAGCCGCGGTAGACGGTGCGGTTGTTGCGCGGATAAGCCGGCGTGGCCGGCACGATGCCCGCGCCGAGCGCCTGCTGCAGCGCCTCGGTGACGGGGCCGATGTTGCCCCTGGCGGTCGAGTCGAAGGTCGAGCAGTACTTGAAGTAGATGCGCGAAGCACCCCGCGCGCGCAGCCACTCGAGCACGGCCAGCGACTGCGCGACGGCATCCGCAGCGGGAATCGTGCGCGACTTGAGCGCGACCACCACCGCATCGGTGACGGGCACGACGAGGTCCGCAACCGGGATGCCATTGACCTGAATGACCGACAGCCCTTCGCGCGCGAGATTGATGCCGAGGTCGGTCGCCCCGGTCAGGTCGTCGGCGATGCAGCCAAGCAGCACGTTGCCCTCAATTGATCAGTTTCCACACGACCGTCGTCATCGACGGCACGAAGGTGATGATGAGCAGCACGACGATCGCCGCGAGCAGCAACGGCCAGAGCTCCCTGGTGATCTCGCCGATGCCTGCGCCGGCCAGCTTCGCCGCCACGAACAATGTACCACCCACGGGTGGCGTGTACAGCGCGATGGCCAGGTTCGCCGTCATCACCACGCCCAGGTGCACGAGATCGATGTTGAAGGTCTTGGCCAGCGGCAGCAGCAGCGGCGCGGTCAGCAGCAGCGCCGGCAGCGGCTCGATGAAGATACCCAGCAGCAGCAGGATGATGTTGACCAGGATCAGGAACATCCACGGCTCGCTGGCGACGAATTTGATCCAGGTCGCCATCTGCACGGCGACCTGCTCGGCGGTGATCAGCCAGGCGAGCGCGCCGGTCGCGCCGATGACCAGCATGACGGTCGCGCTGGTCTGGAAGGCGTTGACCAGCAGCCGCGGCAGGTCGCGCACAGTCATGTCGCGATAGAACGTCAGCGAGACGATCACGCCGTAGACGACGGCCACCGCCGCCGACTCGGTCGGCGTGAAGATCCCCGACCAGATGCCGCCGACGATGATCAGCGGCATCAGCAGCGCCGGACCCGCCGAACGCGTCGCCTGCCAGATTTCCTTGCCCGACAGGCGTCCATCGCCGTTGTCGCAGCCGGTCTTCCTGCCGTGCCACATGCAGACGATCATCAGGCCGATGGCGGCGACAATGGCAGGCACGATGCCGGCCATCGACAGCTGCCGCATCGACACGCCGGAAATGAATGCATAGACGAGGAAAGGGATCGACAGCGGCATCAGCAGCGCCAGCGTGCCGGCGACCGAGAGCAGCGCGGCGGCGAAGCCGCGCGAATAGCCGCGCTTGATCATCGCCGGAATCACCAGCGAGCCGATGGCCGCGGTGTCGGCGATGGCCGAACCGGACACGCCGCCGAACATCAGGCAGGAGGCGACGGTGACCACGCCCAGGCCGCCCGGCAGGAAGCCCAGCAAGGCCTTGGCGAAGTCGACGATGCGCCTGCCGACGCCGCCCGACGACAGGATTTCGCCCGCGAAGATGAACAGCGGCACGGCGATCAGGATGAAGGGCTCGACGCCGCCGATGAACGACAGGTAGATGGTCTCCAGCGGATGCGTGAGCCCGGCGACGACGATGACGCCGACGGTCGTACCGAGCAGTGCGTAGAGCAGCGGCACGCCGGCCAGCGCCAGCCCGAAGAACACCATGAAGAGTATGGCGGGCAGCATCGTCTACTTCCCCCAGCGCTGCGCGCGCGTTTCGCCGCGCAGGATGCGCACGAGGTCCCAGACCAGCCACACGGCCATCGCGAAGCAGCCCACCGGCATGCCCAGGTACTGGAAAGTCATGGGGATCTGCAACACCGTCAGTTCGTTGGTCCAGCCGGTGGCGGCCAGGCTCAGGCCGTACCAGATCAGCGAGGCCAGCACGGCGAGCGCAAGGAGGTCGACCGCGGCATCGGCCGCGTCGCGCCGGCGCCCGTCGAGCTTGTCGATGAATTCGGTGATGGTCATCTGCGCGCCGCGGCGCGTGGCGCAGGCGCCGCCCAGGAAGGTGACCCACACCATCAGCAACTCGGCGAGTTCGGTCACCCAGGCCAGGTCGCTCTGCGCGATGTGCATCAGCACGTTGAAGAAAACGAGCCCGATCATGGTCGCGCCGATGGCGACCACGACCCAGTCGACCGCGTCGCCGAACAGCGTCAGCGCGCGGGGGGAGGGCGGGGCCGGCGGCAGGATGTCGCCCCGCCGGCCTTCCGCCTCGCCGAGGACCCGGGCGTGCTGCCCGGTGCCCGGGGAAAGATCGGGCTCGTTCATCGCGTCACTTGGCCGGAACGGCCTTGCGCACGGCTTCGGCGTCGGCCAGGATGGCGTCGACATCGGCGCCGTATTTCTCCTTGGCCTTGACCGTGACCGGCGCGACTGCCTCGCGCCACGGGCCGATGTTCGGCCGGGCGATCTTGGCGCCCTTGGCGGTCATCTCCGCGAGCAGACGGTCGTCGTTGCTGCTGACTTCCTTGCGGCTCCAGTCGGAGGCTTCCTTCGCGGCCTTCTGCACCGCTTCCCGGTCCGCCGGCGACAGCTTCTGCCAGGTCTTTTCCGAGATGGTCATCGGGATCGGGCTGTAGACGTGCTGGGTCAGCGTGACGTTGGGCGCGACTTCGTAGAACTTGTTGGCGTAGATGGTATCGATCGGGTTCTCCTGACCGCTGACCGCGCCCTGCTGGATGGCGAGATAGACCTCGGGCAGGGGCATGATCTGCACGTTGAAGCCCATCGCTTCCAGCTGCCAGCGCATCATTTCGTTGGGGAAGCTGCGCAGCTTCTTGCCCTTGGCGTCGGCCGGCGTGGCCAGCGGGTCCTTGGTGGTCATCGAGCGGAAGCCCGCTTCGAACGGCGACAGGAAGCGGAAGCCCTTCTCGGGTCCCTTGGCGAACTGCGCCTGCATCCACTTCGACTCGTCGTAGAGCTTCCAGCCCTGCGGATAGCTCTCGACCAGGAAGGGCAGCGCGGTCAGGTTGAGCGTGGGGATGTGCGTCGCGTAGGTGCCGGTGCCGGTCACCGTGAAGTCGATGCCGCCCAGCTGCAGCTGTTCGACGGCCTTCGGATCGTTGGCCAGCTGGCCCGCCGGGTAGATCTGCACCTTGTAGCGGCCCTGCGTGTACTGCTCGACCTTCTGCGCGAACAGTTCGGCGGCCTTCTGCCGCGCGCCGCCCGGCTGGTCGGTGTGGCTGAACTTGAGCATCGTCTGCGCCAGCGCCGGCGTGGCGAGGCCGAGGGCCGCGGCGACCGCCGCTGCGAGGGTGATCTGCCGAACGAATTGCCTGCGTTTCATGGACTTTCCTCCTTGGGTTGCGGTCAGTCGGACGCTGCGCCGGCGGGGACCGCATCCGGCGACAGGGGATCAAAGGAAGCGAGCTCGATGCGACGATGCGTCGCCGCCGAGCGATACACGGCCGCCTGCACGCGCAGGTTGGCCAGATAGTCGCGCGCCGTGTTTTCGAGCGGCGCACCGGACGTGAAGTGGTCGACGACGTGCCGCTGCAGCCATTCGCAGGCGCCGCCGCCGAAGGTGTCGTCGGGGCCGCGGTCGTAGACATGCTCGGTCTCGGGGCCCTGGTGCGGCTTCCACCACAGCCGCGCCTCGCCGTCCAGGCGCAGCACGCCGGCCGAGCCCTCGATCCAGGCCTCGCCCATGGTCCGCCGCGGGTTGGACGCGACGTGGTCGTTGAGGCGGTTGCCGTCGAAGAGCCCGGTGCGCGTGCCGTCGAATTCGAACACGATGTAGCCGGCGTCCTCGCCGGCGATGACCGGGTTCACCCGGCGCAGCGCCGCGTACACGGCGCGCACCTCGCCCATCAGGTAGCGGAAGGTGTCGATCCAGTGGATGGCCGTTTCCTTGACCAGGAACAGCGGCATCTGCTGGAAGTAGGGCTGGCGGTCGAGATAGGCGCGCGGCCCCTGGCCGTCGCCCGGGCGCAGGCGGAACGCCACGCTGTGCGGCGTGCCGAGCGTGCCGGCGTCGATCATCCGCTTCGCCTCGCGGTACCACGGCTCCCAGCGGAAGTTTTCGTGCACGACCAGCGGCACCTTCGCCGCTTCGGCCAGTTCGGTGATCGCCACCGCGTCGGCGTAGTCGACGCCGAAGGGCTTCTGGCAGATGGCCGGGATGCCGCGCGCGACGCACTTCGCCACGAACGCGCGATGCGTTTCCGGCGAGGTGATGATGTCGACCAGCTGCGGCTGCGTCGCGTCCAGCGCCGCGTCGAGGTCGCCGAACACCGCGGGAATGCCGAAGCGTTCGGCGAGCGCCTGCGCCTTGGCCTGGTCGCGATTGACGATGCCGACGCACTCGACCGCGTCGATGTTGCGCCAGCCCAGGTACTGGAACTGGCTGAAGTAGCCGGCGCCGACGCCGAGAACGCGAAGCTTGCCCATGTTCGCTCCGGCTACAGGTTGGATGCGACCGCGGAGGCGATCGCGTCGGTGCCGTCGCGCCCGCCGAGTTCCCAGGGAACGATCTTGCCGGAGGCGAACACCGCGTCCACCGCCTGCTCGATGCGGCGGGCGGCGGCGGCAAGGTCGTCGTTGCCATGCTGCTCGGCCAGCCAGTCCAGCATCAGCGCCGCCGACAGGATGGTCGCGGTCGGATTCGCCTTGCCCTGTCCGGCGATGTCCGGCGCCGAACCGTGGCAGGGCTGGAACAGGCCGTGCCGGTCGCCGACGTCGGCGGAGGGTGCCATGCCCATGCCGCCGACCAGCGCCGCGGTCTGGTCGGAAATGATGTCGCCGAACATGTTCTCGGTGACCAGCACGTCGAAGTCCCAGGGCTTGCGGATCAGGTCCAGCGCGGTGGCGTCGATGTAGTTGTGCCGCGCCTCGATGTCGGGGAAGGCGCGTGGCGCGCTCGTCGAAGATCCTGCGGAAGAACGCCATCGACACGAACACGTTGGCCTTGTCCACGCAGGTCACCCGTCCCGGGCGTCCGCGCTGCTGCTTGCGCCGCTGCGCCAGCCGGAAGGCGAAGTCGTGGACGCGCTCGGAGCCGCGACGGGTGATGACCATGGTGTCGCGGGCCTCGCTGTCGTCCTTGGCGATCACGCCCTTGCCGCGCGAGGCGAACAGACCCTCGGTCGACTCGCGGACGACGACCAGGTCGATGTCGCGCGCCCGTGGATCGGCCAGCGGCAGCCGGATGCCGGGAATCGCGCGCGCCGGGCGCACGCCGGCATAGAGTTCGAGCTCGACGCGCAGGTCGAGCTGCGGCGCGATCTCGGTGCCGTCCGGGTAGCGGATCTCCGGCCAGCCCATCGCGCCGAAGAAGATCGCGTCGGCGGCGCGCGCGGCCTCGAGCGTCGTCTTCGGCAGCGCGTCGCCGGTGGCCTTGAAATGCTGCGCGCCGGCCGGATGCTCGGCGTAGCGGAAGCCAAACGGCGCATTGTGCGCAACCCGCTCGATCAGCGGCAGCGTCGCCGCGACGACCTCCGGGCCGATGCCGTCACCGGGAAGCACGCAGATGTCGAAAGTGTTCTTGTTGGCCACTTGGATTGTCCGTTTCAGAGATGTTGGAGGCGGTAGCGTTCGAAAATGGCGACCAGTTCGCGCGTGGCGCGCTCGCGGTGCGCGCGGTTGACCTCGACCGCGCCGACGGCGTCGCCGGCGCGGATGCGTTCGAGCATCGCCATGTGCTCGCGGGTCGAGTTGACCGGCTTCGGCCGCAGGCGCAGCGTGAACATGCGGGCGCGATGCACGCGGTCGGCCAGCCGCGCGACCGCGTCGATCAGCGTGCGATTGCCGGCCAGTTCCACCAGCCCCTGGTGAAAGCGCTCGTCGGCGGCGGCCCAGGCATCGAGGTCGTCGGCCTTGAGCGTCTTCGTCATGTCGCGCGTGGCCTCGACCAGCGGCTTCAGTTCATCGTCGCTCGGACGGCGGCGCGCGAGCGTCTCCGCCGCCGCCGACTCGAGCGCCGTGAGAACCTCGTAGATTTCGCGCATGTCGACGGGCGAGACCGGCAGCACCCGCATGCCGTGCCGCGGCACGACTTCGACCAGGCCCTCGTTGGCGAGCCGGATCAGCGCCTCGCGCACCGGCGTGCGGCTGATGCCCAGGTCTTCGGCCAGCGCGCTTTCCAGCGTCTGCTGGCCCGGCGGATAGACGTTGTCGAGGATGCGCCGGCGGATCGCCCGGTAGGCATCGTCGACCAGCGAGGCGCGGACCGGGGCGCGCAGTGCTGCATGCGCGCGCATTCGCCGCGCCGATCATGGTCAGAAGTGCCAGTGGAACGGCGGATGTCCGGCAACCGGCGCGCGGAAATGCGCGATCGAGTCGCCCAGCAGGCAGCCGAGATAGGCGGTGGACAGGTCCGGGCCGCCGAAGGCCAGGCTGGAGATGTTCTTCAGCACCCGCCCCGCGGCGCGGTCCAGGTGCGGCCGGCCGAGTTCGCCGGCCAGATAGGCGGTTTCGCACCAGTGCGACGTGCGCCGGGTCCGCGTCTTCGAGCACCAGCGTCACCGCGCCGTCGGGCGCGACGCGCAGCACGCGGTTGCTGACGATGCTGGTGATCCACTGGTGGCCGGCGGCGTCGAAGGCGAGGCCGTCCGGATAGCTGCCGTGGCCGAAGGTCGTCACGACCTCCTTCGGGCCCAGCGCGCCGTCGGGCCCGACGGGAAAGCGCGACAGCCTGCGGCCGAAGGTCTCGTTGACGTAAAGCCAGCGTCCGTCCGGCGAGACCATCGCCTCGTTGGTGTAGCCCAGTCCGTCGGCGACGATGCGCGCGCCGCGCGCGTCGACCAGCACGATGAAACCGTCGGAGACATCGGCCCGATAGGCGGCAGCACGCGGAACTTTTCGCGTGCTGACGGTGATCCAGGTCCGCCCGCGATCGTCCTCGAACACGAAATTCGACGGCGGCAGGTCGATGCCGTCGACCGCCTCGAGGAACGGCCGCAGCTGCCCGTCGCGCGACAGCGCGAACACGCCGCCGCGGGTTTCTCCCAGATCGGCCAGCAGGAAGCTGCCGTCGCGGCGCAGCGCGATGCCGTTCGGGCGCAGCGGCCGGCCGTCGGGCAGTTCGCCGCGGTAGAGCGCGGCGGTCTCGCCGGGGCCGGTCTGCGCGACGCCGCCGCGCCAGTCCGCCGTATACAGCGCTCCCGACCGCGTCGCCAGCACGCATTCCGGGCGCACCAGTCCCGTGCCGGCGAAGCGCAGCGAAGCGAGGTCGACGAGGGGCGAAGCTGAAGCGGGCGCGTTGACAGTCATCGGGCGCTGCGGCGGTCGACGGATGCATTAATGTATACGTTGTTTTCCGCCGATGCAAGCGCGTCCGGCGGAAACGAATCCGCACCCGGCCGGACCCGTTCCAGGCGACTGGCGTCGGCGGAACCGGCGGCGGCATGACGCTGTTGCGGAGGCTGCGACAATTTGCCGCAAGCCGAATCCATTCGCCGGCAAAGTTCAGGGCGCACCGGTTGATCGCGATCAAGACGAGCACACGTACGCGGAGCGTCCAATCCAAGCGTAATCAAGCGCAGTTTCGGGTGGGAGGGGCGCCGACTGGGCCCTTCGGTCCCGACGTCAATCGCAGGCAAGGAGGATGTTCGATGAAGCTGACCAGACGTGCGTTCCTGCAGATAACGTCCGCCACGGCGACGCTGATCATCGCCGGATGCGCTACCCAGCCGGTGACCAGCGCGATGGCGGTGCGCAAGGCGCGGCCCGCCGGTCCGGCCGCGGGCGAGTGGGTCGCGTCCACCTGCCAGGGCTGCACCCAATGGTGCGCGATCCAGATCTTCCTGGAGGACGGTCGCGCCGTCCGCGTCCGCGGCAATCCGCTGTCGAAGACCAATCACGGCTACGTGTGCCCGCGCGGGCACCTGATCCCGCAGCAGAACTACGATCCCGACCGGGTCAAGGTGCCGATGAAGCGCACCAATCCGCAGAAAGGCCGCGGCATCGACCCGAAGTTCGTGCCGATCAGCTGGGACGAGGCACTGGACATGGTCGCCACGCGGATGGTCGAGCTGCGCAAGAACGGCGAGGCGCACAAGGTCGTCTACATGCGGGGCCGCTATTCGCCGACCTCGACCAACCTTGCCTACGGCACGCTGCCCAGAATCTACGGCACGACCAACTATTTCTCGCACAGCGCCATCTGCGCCGAGGCGGAAAAGATGGGTCCCGGGCTGACCCAGGGCTACTTCGGCTACCGCGACTACGATCTGGAGAAAACGAACTGCCTGGTGATCTGGGGCTGCGATCCGCTGGCCTCCAACCGGATGGTGCCCAACACCATCTACCGTTTCCACGAAATCGTGAAGCGGGGCACGGTGATCACCGTCGATCCACGGCTGTCGAACGCCGCAGCGAAGTCGCAGGAATGGCTGCCGGTCAAGCCGGGTACCGATGGCGCGCTGGCAGGCGCCATTGCGCACGTGCTGCTGACCGAAGGACTGTGGAATCGCGAGTTCGTCGGCGATTTCAAGGACGGGAAGAATCTGTTCGTGGCCGGCAAGACTGTGGATGAAGCGGCCTTCGTGGAGAAGGAGACACACGGCCTGGTCCGCTGGTGGAACCTGGAACTGAAGGACGCCACGCCTGCGTTCGGCGAGAAGGAAACGCTGATTCCCGCGGCGCAGATCGTTCGCGTGGCGCGGGCGATGGGCAAGGCGGCGCCGAAGACTGCCGTATGGATGGGGCCGGGCGTGGGCATGAATCCGCGTGGCACCTATGCGTCGATGGCAGTGCATGCATTGAACGGTCTGCTCGGCTCGATCGACGTCGAGGGCGGCGTCTGGCAGTCGAGCAGCGTGCCCATCGGCGCGTTCCCGAAATCCGACGCCTATGTCGATGACATTGCCAAGAACGCCGGCAAGTTCAAGAAGATCGACGGCCGTGGCGCCAAGGACATGCCGGCGATGATGAATGCGCGCCCCGGCAGCGGGGTCGTCACCAACAACGTCGCGAATGGCATGCTCAAGGACCCGGGCGCGGTGAAGCTTTTCATCGCCTCCTGGGCCAATTTCAACTTTTCCTGCACGGGCGCGGACCGCTGGGACAAGGCGATGGCCGCCGTACCGTTTTTCGTGCACCTGGTGACCAACGCATCGGAGATGACGCAGTTCGCCGACGTCGTGCTGCCGGCGACGTTCAACTCGGCCGAGGGGTGGTCGATCGTCACCAACATGGGCAACGGCTACGGCTACGCGTCGATCCAGCAGGGCGCGGTCAAGCGGCTCTGGGACGTAAAGCAGGAGGAAACCGAGGTCATGTGGCTGCTGGCCGAGAAAATGAAAGCCAAGGGATTCCCGAATCTCTTCGATTACTACTCGAAGGAATTCAAGGATCCCGAGACCGGCAAGACCCCGGCCAACGCCCTCGAGTTCGCGGAAATCGCGACCAAGATCTCCAGCGCGACGCTCTGGATGCCGAAGGAGCCGTTGAAGGGCGATGCGGCGCTCAACGGCTGGGCCGATTTCCGCAGGAAGGGGATGTTCAACGGCGCCAGGTATGCACTGAAGAAAGGCTGGGGCGGCAAGTTCAACACCGCGACCAAGAAGTTCGAGTTCTACAGCGAGACGATGAAAAAGGGACTGCTCGAGCACGCCAAGAAGCACGAGACGACGCCCGACGAAATCCTGGCGGTCAGCGGCTACGTCGCCCGCGGCGAGCGTGCCTTCGTGCCGCACTACGAGCCGCCCAAGCGCCATGGCAGCGTGCAGGACTATCCGTTCGATTTCATCGACTACAAGTCGAGGCTTAACCGCGAGGGGAGATCGGCCAATCTCAGCTGGTACCAGGAATTCAAGAAGGTCGATCCGGGCGACGTTTCCTGGGGCGACGTGCTGAAGATGAACCCGGCCGACGGCGCCAGGCTGGGGCTCAAGTCCGGCGACACCGTCAAGGTCAGCTCGACCGCCGGGGCGATGGTGGTCACGCTGAGGCTGTGGGAGGGCCTGCGTCCCGGTACGGTTGCCAAGTGCTACGGCCAGGGCCACTGGGCCTACGGCGGTGTCGCCGCCATGGACTACGCCAAGGCCGACCCGCGCGGCGGCAGCAACAACGACATCCTGGTCGACGACTACGATCGCCTGAGCGGCTCGACCGCGCGCAACGGCGGCTTCACCGGTGTCCGGATCGCCAAGGTCTGACCCTTTTGACAGCCAGCCGAAGGAGACAGTAATGGCAAGACTTGGAATGGTCATCGACCTCGAACGGTGCGTAGGCTGCGGCGCCTGTGCATTCGCCTGCAAGGCCGAGAACAACACGCGCGACCGTGCCGCCGGCCAGAGCTTCAACTGGGCCGATTTCGTCATGAAATCGGAAGGCACCTTCCCCAACACCACGCACTGGGTGATGCCGGTGCTGTGCAACCACTGCACCGACGCGCCCTGCGTCGAGGCCTGCCCGGTGACGCCGAAGGCGATGTTCAAGACGCCGGAGGGCATCACCATGCACGACCAGGCACTGTGCATCGGCTGCCGCGCCTGCCAGGGGGCCTGCCCGTACAGCAACGTCGAACTCGACGCGGCCAGCCTCGAAGGCGCGAGCTACAGCGTCATCAGTTTCAACGCCAAGGGGGCGAGCACGCAGCCGAAGTGGGCCGACAACGCCTCGATCATCGCCGGGTGCACGGCGTCCGGCGCAGCGACGGCAAAGGCGGCGGGTGCGACGATTCCGGCGGAGAACCGCTTCGTCGCCGGCGATGTCCAGCCGATCCGCAGGGAGGGCGTCGTCGAGAAATGCACGTTCTGCTATCACCGCACCAGCAACGGCCTACAGCCCGCCTGCGTCGAGGTCTGCCCGTCAACCGCGCGGATCTTCGGCGACCAGGACGACCCGAATTCGCAGATCGCCAAGGTGCTCAAGGCGCAGAAGTCTTTCCGTCTGCAGGAAGACAAGGGGACGAAGCCCAACGTGCACTACGTCGGCAAGTACAGCGCGCGGTCCTGAGTGCAGGGCGTTGTGGTTCAATCGCGGGGCGGGCGACCGCCCCGTTTTTCTGGAGGAATCGCGATGCCTGGGTATGACCCCGAGCGCGGGCTTGCGCGCGAGAATCTCTGCCGCCTGCTCGCGGCGGGCTACTACGAGCCGGGACCCGAGTTCGCGGAGGAGGGCGTGTTCGAGTCCATGGCGATTGCCGCGGCGCAGGTCGACGCCGACCTGGTCGCGCCGGTACGGCGGTTGGGCGCAGCCTTCGCGGCGGAGGACCTCGAGACGCTGCTGGTCGACTACACGCGGCTGTTCCTCGGACCCGCGCACATCCTCGCCAAGCCCTACGCGTCGGTCTGGCTGGAACAGAAGCAGGAGCTGATGCAGGACTCGACGATGGAATTGCTGGAGCTCTATGCCGAAGGCGGCTTCGAGATGGACGAGGATTTTCGCGAACTTCCCGACCACGTCGCCGCGGAACTGGAGTTTCTCTACCTGATGATCTTCAGGGAGAACCAGGCGCGGCGAGATGGAGACGGCCGGGCGCTGAAGGAGCTGGCCGACCTGCGCCAACGCTTCCTCTCGGAGCACCTTGCGAAATGGATCGGAGCATTCGCGACGTCGGTCGAGGCGGGCGCACAGACGGCGTTCTATCGGGAGCTGGCGCCGCTCACCCATCGTTTCGTTGCGATGGAGGCCGCCCGCACCATCGGCTAGGGCCGATTGCCGATACCTGTCGAAATCCGGGCTCTGGCCCGCGACGAAGGTCGCTGTGCCGGCAGGCGACCGGGAGGATGATGGATCGTCGTGAGTTGATGCCGTCGACCGCCGCCGCGGCCCCAATTGCGCGCGGTCAAGCCGGGGTCGCGCCCAAAGCCGCAGCATGGGACGTGAACGCGGTGTGGACCGCGTCCGGGAGCCTGGATGACGGACCCCTGCCGGCAACATCGAGCCGCGACTCGCTGGAGCAGCGCTTGAACGAGACGCCAACCCGCGACGCGGGTGTCGCGATGCGGGCGCTCTCGGCGCCGGTCGTGCGCCTGTTCACGCTCCTTTCCCACCACTCGCAGATCCCCTTCAGGGTGATCTTCGCCGATGGCGGGGAGGTCCGCGCCGGGAGCGCAGCGCCGGCGTTCACGCTGCACTTTCGCAGTCTGCGCGCCGAGCTCGCCCTCGCCGGCTCGGGCCACGCCGGCCTGCTGGAGTCGTATTTCAACGGCGACCTCGACGTCGAAGGCGATCTCGCGCTCGCCTTTCGCGCGGCGCTCGCCGCCGGCGTCGACTATGACGCCAATCGCTGGGTCGCCTTGCGCAACCGGTGGCACGAATTCAAGTACTCGAACCGGTCGCTGGAGCAGGCGAAGGCCAACGCCCGGTTCCACTACGACCTGCCGAAGGCGTTCTACCGGCTGTGGCTGGACCGCGTCGGAATGCTCTACACCTGCGGCTATTGGCCCGAAGGCACGGCGACGCTCGAAGAGGCGCAGGTCAACAAGATGGACCACGTCTGCCGCAAGGTCGCCCTGAAGCCCGGCGAATCCTTCGTCGACGTCGGCTGCGGCTTCGGCGGGCTGCTGTTCCATGCCTGGGACAAGTACGGCGCGCAGGGAACCGGCATCAATACCGCGGCCGGCCAGGTCGTCGACCTGCGGGACGAAGTCGGGCGTCGCGGCCTTGCCGACCGGATCGCCGTCGTCGAGTGCGATTTCCGGGAAATCCCGGGTCAGTTCGACAAGCTGCTCTCGATCGGGACGCTCGAGCATGCCGGCCGCGACCAGTTGCCCGAGGTCGTGCGCGCGCACGCGGACGCGCTGAAACCCGGCGGCCTGGGCGTCATCCATTTCATCGGCCACGTCGGCCAGCAGGAGACCGAGTACTACATCCGTGAGCACATCTTTCCCGGCGGCTGGATTCCCGGCCTGGCGGAGGTGCTCGAACAGATCGATGGCTGCGGCCTCGAGGTACTCGACGTCGAGAACCTGCGCCGCCACTACGCGCTGACGCTGGATGCATGGGCCACGCGCTTCGACGCCGGCTGGGAGGCGATCGCGGCGCTCGATCCGGCGCGTTTCGACGAGAGATTCCGCCGTACCTGGCGCACCTACCTGTGGTCCTGCGCGGAGATGTTCCGGTCGCCTGCCGGGCGGACGCACCTGTTCCAGATCACGGTCAGCAAGGGCAATGCCGGCAGCGGCTACCCGATGAGCCGCGCATTTCTGTATCGCCCGGAGCCGTGAGCCGCCACGAGGCGAAGGCGAAACGGCTGCTCGCGGATTTCACCGCGGGTCGCGCTGCCGGCGGCGCACGGTTCGGCCTCGCCAAGAAGACGTCCAACCTCTTTCGCGACCGGGTGCCGCGGCCGCGGCCGCGCATCGATCTGTCGCATTTCGACGAAGTCCTGCGCGTCGATCCGGAGGCCGGCACGGTCGACGCGGAGGGGATGGTGACGTTCGCCAACCTCGCCGATGCGACGCTGGCGCGCGGGACGTTTCCCTGCGTCGTGCCGCAGCTGAAGTCGATCACGCTGGGCGGCGCGGTCGCCGGCGTCGGCATCGAGGCCTCGTCGTTCCGCCATGGGCTGGTGCACGACACGATCATGGCGATGGACGTGCTGACCGGCGACGGGCGCATCGTCACCTGCACGCCCGACAACGAGCACCGCGACCTGTTCCACGGCTTTCCGAACTCCTACGGCACCCTCGGCTACGCGCTCAGGCTGACGGCGCGGACGACGCCGGCGACGCGCTACGTCGCGCTCGAACACCGGCGCTTCGCGAACCCCTCCGACTGCTTCGCCACGCTCGAGGGGCTGCTCGCCGATCCCGACCTGGACTTTCTCGATGGCGTCGTGTTCGCGCCGGACCTGCTGGTGCTGACGCTGGGCCGCCTCGTCGACACCGCGCCGTTCGCCAGCGACTATGGCTACGAGCACATCTACTTCCGCTCGCTGCGCGAGCGCGACCGCGACTTCCTGACCGTCCGCGACTTCCTGTGGCGATGGGACACCGACTGGTTCTGGTGCTCGCGCAATGTCGGCGCGCAGCGCCCGTGGATTCGCCGCCTGCTGGGCCGGCGTCGCCTCAACTCGGTCACCTACCAGCGGATCATGCGGTGGAACAGCCGCTGGAAGATCACGGCGGCGTGGGACCGGCTGCGCGGCGTGCACGCCGAGTCGGTGATCCAGGATGTCGACATCCCGCTTCCCCGCGCGGCGGAGTTCCTGACATTCCTGCTGGCCGAGGTCGGCATCCGTCCGATCTGGATCTGCCCGATCCGCGCGCCGGCCCTGCCGCGGCAGTTTCCGCTGTATCCGCTCGCCGCGGGGATGCCCTACGTCAATTTCGGTTTCTGGGGCCGGGTGGAGACGCGGCAGCCGCGCCCCCCCGGGCTCGTCAACCGCAGGATCGAGCAGCGCGTGCAGGAACTGGGCGGCATCAAGTCTCTCTATTCGGATGCCTATTACGACGAGGCGACGTTCTGGCGGATCTACGGCCGCTCCGCCTACGACGAACTCAAGCGGGCCTACGACCCCGGGAATGCGCTCGGCGATCTGTACGCGAAGTGCGTGCTGCGGCATTGACCGTTCGAACGCCCGCATGCCGCGATCGCGCGCTCAGGATCCGGAGGCGGCCGGCTCGGCGGCGGTCAGCACCGCGCCGGTCAGCGGATTGGGCCGGAACGCCGTGCAACCCTTGAGCCCCAACCGGAACGCCTCTTCGTAGACCGCGCGGAAGTCCGCGAACGTGCAGCCGGCGGGCAGGTTGACGGTCTTGGCGATCGCGTTGTCGACGTATGGCTGCAGCGCGGCCTGCAGCGCCAGCTGCGCCGACGGCGGGACCTGCGCGGCCTCGACAAATGCCGGCGGAAGCGGCGCCTCGTCGCCGAACTGCCGGCGAAAGCAGCGATACGCGTAGTCGTCGATGGTGAATGTCGCCGGAGTGCCCTCGGCCGACAGGATCGTCCGGCGTGCGGTGAACGCGTAGACGGGCTCCAGCCCGCTCGAGACATTGCCCGCGAGCAGGCTGATCGTGCCCGTCGGCGCAATGGCCGTCAGGTGGCTGTTCCGCAGACCGTGCCGGCGAATCGAGCGGACGATGGCCGCCGGCAATCCGCCGATGAATTCGCTTCGTGCGAACGCGTCGGGATCGTACTGCGGGAAGGCGCCCTTTTCGCGCGCCAGAGCGATGGATGCGCGGTACGCCGCGTGGCAGATCGTGCGCATGATCTCGCCGGCGACCGCCACCGCCGCCGCGCTGTCGTAGCGCAGTCCCAGCATGATGAACGCGTCGGCGAGCCCGGTGAAGCCGAGTCCCAGCCGTCGCGAAGCGCGCGCCACGGCCGCCTGCCTGCGCAGCGGAAAGCGCGACGCCTCGTAGACGTTATCGAGCATGCGCACACCGACGGCCGCTGTCGCGGCGATGCCGGCGAGGTCGAGCGACGCCCGCGCGCCGAAGGGCTCGCGCACGAACCGGGTCAGGTTGACCGACCCGAGGTCGCAGGCGCCGTAGGCCGGCAGCGGGATCTCCCCGCAGGGATTGGTCGCGACGATGTCCTCGCAGTACGACAGGTTGTCGAGCCGCGCGACGCGGTCGATGAACAGGACGCCGGGCTCGGCGCTGTCGTAGGCCGCGCGCAGGATGCGCTCCCAGAGCGCGCGCGCCGGCACGGTGCGGTGAACGCGGCAGCGCCGCGCACCCGCCGCGCCCGGCCACTGCCGCTCGATCGACGCGACGGCGGCGCCGTCGCGCCGGTCGGCCGGGAAGACCAGCGGCCAAGGCGCGTCGGCGGCCACCGCGGCCATCAGCGCGTCGGTCACCAGGACCGAGAGGTTGAAGCGCCGCAGCGCCAGCGGGTCGCGCTTGGCGTCGATGAACTCCTCGATGTCCGGGTGATCGCAGCGCAGCGTCCCCATCATCGCGCCGCGCCGCGCGCCCGTCGACTGGACCGTCGCGCACATGCTGTCCCACAGATGCATGAACGACACCGGGCCCGATGCCCTCGCGCCCGACGCATGCGCCGTCGATCCGCGCGGGCGCAGCGTCGAGAAGTCGCAGCCGATGCCGCCGCCCTGCTGCATCGTCCGCGCGCCCTCCTTGAGCGCGTCGAAGATCCCGGACAGCGAGTCGTCGATCCGGCCCATCACGAAGCAGTTGAACAGCGTGACGCGGGCGCCGGTGCCGGCGCCGGCGAGGATCCGGCCGCCCGGCAGGAAGCGGTGGTCGGTCAGCGCGGCCAGAAAGCGCCGTTCCCAGCGCTCGCGGTCCTGCGACTCGACGCCGGCGAGCGCCTGCGCGACGCGACGCCAGGTCGCGCGCAGGTCACGGTCGTCCGGGCGCGCCGCGCGATAGCGCGTTTCCCATACGTGGCGGCCAACCTCGGTGTCGGGCAGTACGGGCGGCGCGTCGCCGGTCATCCGGGGACCCCGGCGCGACGCTAGGCCTTCGCCGAGCCGGCGTATCGGGTCGGCGTTCGGCGCGGACCCGGCGTCCTGCAACAGCGCGGCCACCTCCTCGTCACTCACCTGGGGAAAATGGCGATAGAACTGACCGACCGCATAGAAATCTTCGGTGATCTGCGGACATACGACCTCGTCGGCGTAGGCCTCGACCTTCGCCACGGCGCGCGGCGACGCCACCGGGACCGCGCAGACCAGCCGCTGCGGATTCCGATTGCGCAGCGCGTGCAGCGCGGCAATCATCGTCGCACCGGTCGCGAGCCCGTCGTCGACCACGATGACCACGCGTCCGGCCGGATCGAGCGGCGCGCGCCGCGGCGTGTACTGCGCGCGGCGCCGGCGCATCGTCGCCAACTCATCGGCGACCTGTCCCCGCAGATACTCCGGCGTGGCGCCGGCACTGGCTGCGTACTCGGCGATGTAGGTCCAACCCGACTCGTCGACGGCGCCGACTGCGAATTCCGGATTGCCCGGCGCATGCAGCTTTCGGGTGAGCACGATGTCGAATTCGCCGCCCAGCCGGTCGGCGATCGCCTTGCCCATGGGAACCGCCCCCCGCGGAATGGCCACGATCAGCGGATGACGGTCGCCAGTAGGGCAGCCAGTTCCCGGGCGAGCTGCTCAGCGGCGTCGATGCGGTCGCGATAGATCATCGGTGCCTCGCTTCCCGACAGTACGCGGACAGCGTCCGCGCACCGTCATGGATCAATGTTGAACGCCGGAAATTTCCGGGTCTTGACCGATGTCAACGCACGCGCCGCCTTGCTCCGGACGAGCCGACAGGTAGCGCATGGGTGGCGGCGAGGGCTGCCGGCTGTTCAGCCAACTCACCTCAGTCGCACGACCTCGTCGCTTAGCACTGCAGGGGCTCCTGGTACAACCCGTTAGCAACGATGCTAACCGGCACCGCCAGTGCCATTCTCGACGGCCGCGCGTGCTACAGGCCAGAATAGAGGCTTCCTTTCACGCGCTCAAAGCGGTTCGACCATAGACTCACAGCCGTTCGACCTGGGTTGCGGCGATCAGCAAGGCCCGCTAAACCGCGGACCGGCGTGACCCACATTCACGTTCCGACAGTCGCTGTGCAGCCGCACCCGCCAAGGCAACCGGTGGTCCCTGACCTCGTCCGGATGGCCGATGGACGCACCGGACAGTCAAGTTAGCATGGATGCGAACTGTTCACTACGAGATCAACCGATGCCCAGGTCCCAACACGCGATGGCGTGCTCGATTGCCGCGATCGCCGGCGCACGTCGAAGCCGCCGCAACGCGCGTGCACTGCGCAACGATCGCACGCTGCAGATGCTGGTGGCCGACCTGGTCTCCGCCCGGACCGCCGTGGGCATGTCGCAACGCGAAGTCGCCGAGCGCATGTGGACCACAAAAAGCGCCGTGTCGCGCCTGGAGAGCGGCCGCGTCGCGCGACCCACGCTGGACACGATCGAGAAGTACGCGTTGGCCGTCGGTGCCCGAGTCGAGATTCGCGTGCGTTCTGCCCCGACCTGCTCCGGTAGCGGCTGATTCCAGATCGTCGCGCGGTCTCTTCGATGAGATCCTGATGTGCAGGCCCACTATCGGGGAACGGATCGTCAAGACATTCATCAGCGAACTTCTTGATCCGGGCTGGCGGGGAATCGCTCAGGAGCTCTCGAAACTCCGCAGATGTTGCACCGCCGTTCACCGCTTCAGTTGCCGCAACAGGACCCACTCGTTCCGTCCCAGGCGATAGTGCCAGAACCCCCATCCATAGACCCCGCGCCGCACGACCGCCTTGGCCGCGGCGGTCGGAGAGTCGTAGCACTTGCCGGCGTATTGGATCTGCCCATCCCGACGAAGCGACGCCCGATAGACTTTTCCCTTGTAGGTCGCCTTCAACTGCACCCGCCGACTCATGAGCCCGGCCAACGGCCGCGAACCCTTGACGGCCTGCGTCTTGCGGCGCCGCCGTCCGCGCAGCGCGCGCTCGCCGAGGAGCATTGCGCGGCGATCCTTATCCGTCTCGCTCATCTCCCGGTTGAGGCTACGAAAGAGGTCTTTTGCCCCGCGCAACTTCCCGCGTACGCGATTCCCGTTGAGGTTCACGATGCGAAGGACCAGCGCTTCCAGCGGCCGAATGTGATCGCTGGAGACGGTCAGGTACACGCTGAACCGATCCCACTTCTTTTCATGCCGGTCCTTGAGGTGCTGTTTCACGCGCCCAATCATATTGCTGGCGAGGCCGACGTAATAGAGGCGGTCACCCTTGTACAACGCCGGCAAGATCATCCAGGAGACGATCTGGCTGGAGGACCTGCCGGTGGCCACGCTGCGGCCGACCGGGGCAACGGGCACGCCCGCGCCGGTGAACGTCTACTACGTGCATCCCTTGGGAATACCCCGCCGGCCGGTACCTCCCAAGAGCGTTCCCTGACTGCTAGAATGGCTCATATCCGTCTTGAGGATCGCGCCATGCGCAGCTATACCGCGGTGATTGAACGCTGCTCCGACACGAACCTGTTCGTGGGCTACGTTCCTGGCTTTGTCGGCGCGCACAGCCAGGGCGCCACCCTCGACGAGCTGCACGCCAACCTCCAAGAGGTGATCGCCATGCTACTCGACGACGGCGAACCGCAGCTCGAAACCGAATTTGTCGGTACGCAAACCGTCGTCGTCGACTGAATGCCCGGCATTCCGGTTCTCAAGCCGCGCGAAGTCATCGCGATTCTCAAGGCTCTGGGGTTTGTCGAAGTACGCCAGCGCGGTTCCCACAAGCAGTTCCGTCATCCCGATGGTCGCGCTACTACCGTCCCGGACCAAGGTGGGCGCGACATCTCGCCGATTGGGGGAGCGGTCCATTCGAATACTGCCCGGCCAGTACTACGATACCGAAACATCCACTCACTACAACTACTTCCAGGACTACGATCCCACCGTCGGCAGGTACGAGCAGAGCGATCCGATAGGCTTGCGGGGCGGATTGAACACGTACGCCTACGCTTTAGAGGCGTTGCACACGGAAGGTGATCGCCGGCAACACGACGCTGGTCAACGGCCGAACGCAGACCTGCCTTCAGATCACGTTGCGCTCGACCAACGGGCGATTCTCCGCAATGCGCTCGAAGGCGAGCGGCGTGAGGTCGAGCGTGCGATAGCCGCCGTGGACCAGCAGCTCGGCCACGCCGCGGCCAACGGCGGGCGCCTGCTGCATGCCGTGTCCCGAGAAGCCGTTGGCGAAGATCAGGTTGCGGACCTGCGGATGCGCGCCGACGATGCCGTTCTGGTCGAAGCTGTTGTACTCGTACCAGCCCGCCCAGGCGCGGGTCTGGCGCAGCGCTTCGAAGGCCGGCACCCGCGCGGCGAGTGCCGGCCAGATTGCGCGTTCGAACAGCGCGTGGTCGACCTCGAGCGGCGCGTCGTCGGCATCCTGGTCCGGGTCGGGCGCCGTGCCGCAGATGAACTGCCGCTCGCCCTCGGGCCGGAACCACAGGCCGCAGGGATCGATGACCAGCGGGCAGCGCGCGATGGGCGCCGGACAGCTGAACACGAACACGCAGCGGCGGCGGCCGCGCACCGGCAGGTCGATGCCCGCCCAGCGGGCGACCCGCGCCGCCCAGGGGCCGGCGGCATTGACGAAAATGTCGCCGTCGATGCGCGCGCCGTCGGCGAGCTCGACGGCGCTGATGCGCTCGCCTGAGGCGCTGAACCCGGTGGCCTCCGCGGCGACATAGCGCGCGCCAAGTGAGCGCGCCTTGCGCCGGAAGGCCTGCAGCAGCGAATAGCCGTCGAACCAACCCTCGCCGGTCAGCCCCAGGCTGCCCAGCGCCAGGTCGGCGGTGGCGAGCCAGGGAAAGCGCGTGCGCAGCGCCGCGGGGTCGAGCAGCGCCACGTCGACGCCCAGCGTGCGCTGCAGCGCATGGTGTTCGGCGAGCATCGACGCCCCGGCCGTCGTCGCCAGGTACAGGTAGCCCGGCTCGACCAGCCCGATTTCCGGACGCTCGTCGCCGACCGCCAGATGTTCGGCGGCATTGCGCAGGAAAGCGATGCCGTAGTGGCCGATGGCGATGTTCACCGCCGTGGAGAACTGCTGCCGGATCGAACTCGCCGACAGCGCCGACGACGCCTGCGCGTAGGTCGGGTCGCGCTCGATGACGGTGACCGATCCGCGAAACGCCGGATCGGCCAGCGTGAAATACGCGCTGGCGCTGCCGATGACGCCGCCGCCGACGATGACGATGTGCTGCCGCATTGTCCGTTAGCATAGCGGCAATTCCACGAATCGAGTCCGCCGATGTCCCTGCGTATGATTCCCGCCGCCGCCGTGCATGCGGCGCTCGACTACCCGCGGCTGATCGACGCGCTGCGCGAGGCGTTCGTCGCCGGCGCGACGGCGCCGGTGCGCTCGAGTCATGCGGTGACGGCGGAAGGCGATCGCCTGCTGCTGATGCCGGCCTGGGGCAGCGGCGGGCTGGGCGTCAAGATCGTCACCGTGTTTCCGCGCAACCGCGAGCGCGGGCTGGCGAGCGTCGGCGCGCTGTACGTGCTGCTCGACGGCGCGACCGGGCATCCGCTGGCGCTGCTCGACGGCGAGGCGCTGACGCTGCGCCGGACCGGCGCCGCATCGGCGCTGGCGTCGACCTACCTGTCGCGACCGGACTCGCGCACGCTGCTGGTGGTGGGCACCGGCGCGCTCGCGCCGCACATGGCGGCGGCGCATTGCGCGGCGCGGCCGATCGTCGAGATCCTGGTCTGGGGGCGCTCGCGCGAGCATGCGCAGCGGATGGCGGCGAAGCTGGCCGCGACCGGGCGCTCGGTCCGCGCCGTCGCCGACCTGCGCGAAGGTCTCGCCGTCGCCGACATCGTGACCTGCGCGACCACTGCGCGCGAGCCGGTGGTTCGCGGCGAGCACGTCCGCCCGGGCACGCATGTCGACCTGGTCGGCGCGTTCACGCCGGAGATGCGCGAGTCCGACGACGCGCTGGTGGCCCGCGCCTCGCTGTTCGTCGACACGTTCGCCGGGGCGCTCAAGGAGGCCGGTGACCTGGTGCAGCCGCTGGCACGCGGTGTGATCGGCCGTGAACGCGTGCTGGCCGAACTCGCCGATCTCGCATCGGGCCGCCACGCAGGGCGGCGCGATCGCGAGGAGGTGACGCTGTTCAAGTCGGTCGGGACCGCGCTGGAGGATCTCGCGGCGGCGCGGCTGGTGGCGCTGCGCGTCGCCTCCGGGGACGACGCCGGTCGAAGTTGACAGCGACGCCCAGTCGCGCCGCGGCGTATTGAAATCGCCGGGCCCGCCCCTATTAACAACTATATGGATACCGAGACGGCTGGTGGCAATCGATCCGACCGCAGTCCCGGCAACGGGTCCGGAATCGCCCATGTGGTCTGTCCGCACTGCGGCACCGGCAACCGCGTGCCGCGCGCGCGCCTGGGCGACGGCGCGAAGTGCGGCAACTGCAAGCAGCCGCTGCTCGACGGGCAGGTGATCGAGCTCAACGGCGCCAACTTCGACCGCCAGGTCGCCGCGGGTGACCTGCCGCTGGTGGTCGATTTCTGGGCGCCGTGGTGCGCGCCCTGCCGGTCGATGGCGCCCGCGTTCAAGGAGGCCGCCGCGCGGCTGGCCCCCGGCGTTCGGCTGGCCAAGCTCGACACGGAGGCGCAACCGCAGATCGCGGCGCGCTTCGGCATCCGCAGCATACCGACGCTGGTCGTGTTCCGGCACGGCCGTGAAGTCGCGCGGCGATCGGGCGCGAGCGATCTGTCCGGGCTGCTCGGATGGGTGAAGGCGAACGCCGGGCGCGACTGAAGAAAATCCGAGGCCAACGGAGACGACCGACGCCATGTCATCGCGCAACCCGACCGACTGGATGTGGGCGCAGGCCGTCGAGCTGCTCGACCAGGCCGAGCGCATGCATCGGCAGTTTTTCCGTCTGGCCGCGTCGCCGCGGACGCAGGTGGTCTGGGAACCGCCGATGGACGTGTTCGAGGACGAGCGTGAGATCGTCATCGTCGTGGCGCTTCCTGGGGTGCCGGCGGACCGCGTCGACGTCACCGGCGAGGCCGGTGCGCTGGTGGTGCGGGCCGAGTGTCCGTTCCCGCTCTCCGGCCGGTATCGCGCCGTGCGGCAGCTCGAGATTCCCTACGGCTGCTTCGAGCGGCGCATCCCGCTGCCCGATGTGCGGCTGGACATCGGGACGCGCGAGTTCGTGAACGGTTGCCTGGTATTGAGGCTGCGCAAGAACGGCTGACGCGAGATGAACAACCCTACGCCACCCGACAACGATCTGCTGCACACCGACGCCGGCGCGCTTGCGCAGGGCGCGGCAGCCGCGGCGCACCCGCAGGGCGAATCCGCGTCGCCCGCGCTCCCCGAGGACGCGCTGATCATCCTGCCCGTGCGCAACGTGGTGGCGTTCCCGGGCATCGTAGTGCCGCTGGCCGTAGGCCGCGAACGTTCGCGCGCCGCGGCGCTGGAGGCCGCGCGCCTGCAGCGGCCGCTCGGCATCCTGCTGCAGACCAGGCCCGAGGTCGACGAACCCGGGCCCGACGACCTGCACCGGGTCGGCACGACGGCCAATGTGCTGCGCTACATCACCGCGCCGGACGGTTCGCATCACGCGATCTGCCAGGGCGCGAAGCGCTTCCGCGTGCTGCAGTTCCTCGACGGCTACCCGTTCTCGGCCGCGCGCGTGGAGATCATCGAGGAGCCCGAACGCGTCGACGCGGACATCGAGGGTCGCGCCCACAGTCTCAAGGAGCGGGCACTCGAGATCCTGCAGCTGCTGCCGCAGGTGCCCGAGGAGATGGTCGCCGCCTTGCAGGGCGTCGAGGGCCCGGCGCGCCTCGCCGACTTCATCGCCGGCCTGATGGACATCAGTCCCGAGGAGAAGCAGGGTCTGCTGGAGGCCTTCGACCTGACGACGCGGCTGGACAAGCTGCTCGAACTGCTGTCGCACCGCATCGAGGTGCTGAAGGTATCGCGCGAGATCGACGCGCGCACGCGCGAATCGATCGACGACACCAACCGCAGGCACCTGCTGCGCGAGCAGATGCGGACCATCCAGAAACAGCTCGGCGAGGACGACGAGGGCGCGGCCGAAGTTGCCGAGCTCGAAAAGGCGATCGCCGAAGCCGGGATGCCGGAGGAGGTGGAGAAGCAGGCGCGCAAGGAACTCAAGCGCCTCGAGCGCATGCCCGAGGCCGCGGGCGAGCATTCGATGATCCGCACGTATCTCGAGTGGCTGATCGAGCTGCCGTGGGCCCCCGACCCCGGTGCGCCGATCGACATCGCCGAGGCCCGGCGGATGCTCGACGCGGACCACTACGGACTCGACAAGGTCAAGCGGCGCATCCTCGAGTTTCTCGCGGTACGCAAGCTCAATCCGTCGGGCAAGAGCCCGATCCTGTGCTTCGTCGGCCCGCCCGGCGTCGGCAAGACCTCGCTCGGGCAGAGCATCGCCAAGGCAACCGGGCGCAGGTTCGCGCGGGTGAGCCTGGGCGGCGTGCACGACGAGGCGGAGATTCGCGGTCATCGCCGCACCTATGTCGGATCGATGCCGGGCAACATCATCCAGAACCTGCGCAAGGCCGGTACGCGCAGTTGCGTGATGATGCTCGACGAGGTCGACAAGCTCGGCATGGGCGGCTTCCACGGCGACCCGGCGGCGGCGCTGCTCGAGGTGCTCGACCCGGAGCAGAACTCGACGTTCCGCGACAACTATCTGGCGGTGCCCTTCGATCTGTCCGCGGTGATGTTCATCTGCACGGCCAACGTCCTCGACACGATTCCCGGTCCGTTGCGCGACCGCATGGAGGTCATCCAGCTGCCAGGCTATACCGCGCAGGAAAAGCTGCAGATCGCTCGCCGCTATCTGGTCCCGCGTCAGCTCGAGGCGAGCGGGCTGCGCGCCGAGCAATGCGAGATCGGCGACGACGCCCTGCGCTCGATCATCGACGACTTCACGCGCGAGGCGGGCGTGCGCAATCTCGAGCGCGAGATCGGCAACGTGTTCCGCAACGTCGCCGTGCGCGTCGCGGAAGGCAGCGCGCAGCAGGTGAAGATCGGCGTCGACGATATCGCCGCGATCCTCGGGCCGCGCAGGTTCGAGGCCGAAGTTGCGATGCGCAGCGGCGTGCCCGGCGTCGCCACCGGCCTCGCCTGGACGCCGGTGGGCGGCGACATCCTCTTCGTCGAGGCCGCGCGCATGCCCGGCAGCGGCAAGCTCATCCTGACGGGCCAGCTGGGCGAGGTGATGAAGGAGAGCGCCCAGGCCGCGCTGTCGCTGATCAAGGCGCGCGTGCGCGAGCTGGGCGTCGAGCCGGAAGCGCTGGAGAAGTCGGACGTCCACATCCACGTGCCGGCGGGAGCGACGCCGAAGGACGGCCCGAGCGCCGGCGTGGCGATGTTCGTCGCGCTGGCATCGCTGCTGACCGGCCGCCCGGTTCGCAGCGACGTCGCGATGACGGGCGAGATCAGCCTGCGCGGGCTGGTGCTGCCTATCGGCGGGGTGAAGGAAAAGGTGCTGGCGGCCCTGCGCGCCGGCATCGGCTGCGTCATGCTGCCCGCGCGCAATCGCCGCGATCTCGAGGAAATCCCCGCCGACGCGAGGGAGCAGCTCGAACTCGTCTGGATCGAGCACGTGGACGACGCGCTCGCCACCGCGCTGGCGCCCGCCTAGCGGCGGCGCCGTCAGACTCCGAAGAGCGCCACCGGCGTGCCTTTCGCGCCGGGCCTGCACTCGAACACGCTGCCCGACAAGGGCGCACGCGCGAGCACGTCGCCGGCGAGCCGCACGCGCGCCGACGTGATGTACAGCGTGGCGAGATCGCGCCCGCCGAAGGCGACGCTGGTCGGGCGCGGCACCGGCAGGCGCAGCGTGTGCGTCAGCGCGCCCTCCGGCGACCAGCGCTCGACGCGCCAGCCGTCCCAGATCGCGACCCACACCCCGCCTTGGTCGTCGACGGCGAGCCCGTCGGGCTTCACACCCTCCGGCCAGACGGCGAAGCTGCGTCGGCGCGACACCCGGCCGCGCCGGACGTCGACGTCGTAGGCGTAGACGACGCGGCCGGCGGACTCGGTGAAGTAGAGCGTGTCTCCTGCCGGCGAAAAGCCGATGCCGTTGGCGACGGTGAAGCCGGTGTCGAGACGATCCCAGCTGCCGTCCGGATCGATGCGCAGCAGGCTGCCGCGACCGGGCTGACCGCCGGGATCCATCGTGCCCAGCCACAGCCGGCCGCGGGCGTCGCACTTGGCGTCGTTGTAGCGGTTGCCGGCGCGCTTGGCCTCCGGATGCGCGAAGGGCTGATCGACGCCGCGCTCCGGGTCGAACAGGCGCAGCCCGGAGGGTTGCGCGAGCAGATAGCCGCCGGTGCGGCAGGGCACGGCCGCGCTGGTCAGCCGGGCGAGCGGCCAGCTGCGCAGCTGCCTTTCGCGTTTGCCGGTGGCGGCGACCTGCAGCGCATGCAGGGCCGGCGCCAGCATGTCCACCCAGACCAGCGTCTGCTCGCGTCCCGACCAGTACGGCGCTTCGCCGAGCAGCGCGCTGGCCTCGACCGCGCAGCGCAGGCCCGGGGTCGTGCGACCCTCCGGCACGGCCGGCGCCAGCGACATGGTCGTGCCGCCGGCGTTGTGCGACAGCCGTCGCGCCGCTTCCATCAGCGGCGGCGCCAGCGCATGCAGGCGGTCCTCGGGGAGCCGGAAGGCGGGACCGACGATGCCGATGGCGGCGACCGCGACGCCGCGGTAGTCGAACAGCGGCGCGGCGACCGCGCTGGTGCCGGCGGCGTCGGCCGCCTGCACGTAATAGCCGCGGCCGCGGGCGAGTTCCAGCGCGTGTTCGAACTCCGGGCGCAGCGCCGACGGCACGCCTTCGAGCAGCGCGCGCGTCGCCGGAGGCTCGAGGTAGGCGGCGATCGCGCAGCCCAGCGGACTGCCGGTCCAGGCGCTGCGCTGGCCGACGTCGGCCGCCAGCCGGATCGCCTGCCGGCCCGGCGCCGCGTCGCCGATGACGCAGGCGTCGCCGTCCAGCACGCCGAACTGCACGGTTTCATCCGTCGCGTCGCGCAGCGCCGCGAGTTCGGGCGCGGCGGCGGCGCGCAGGTCGAGGTCCGACCAGACGCCGTGGGCCAGTTCCAGCAGCCGATATCCCAGCCGCCAGCTGCGCTCGGCGGGATCGCGGCGCAGCAGGCCGCGGCCTTCGAGCGCGGTCAGCAGGCGATGCAGCGTCGAGCGCGGCAGGCCGGAACGGCGCTGAAGTTCGGCGAATCCCGCCGATGGCGCCGCCGCGGCGACCAGGTCGAGCAGGCCCATCGCCTTGTCGAGCGCGGCGGCGCCGGCCACCGCTTTCGCGCGGGTGGACGGCACCGGATTCCTGCCTGTCGCTGCCACTTGACGGACTCCCGGCTGGGATGGACACTGTTCCCAGATTATAGAATATTACTCCCATATCATGGGAAATCCGGAATCCACTTCCCGCCGCGCGCTGTCGGGTGTCTATCCGATCCTCGCCACGCCGTTCCGTGCGGACGGCGCGCCGGACGAGCGCGACCTGGCGCGGCTGGTCGATTTCATCGTCGCCGCACGGGCGGATGGCATCGTGTTCCCCGGCGTGGCCAGCGAATTCGAGACGCTGGCCCCGGACGAGCGCCGCCATCTGGTCGAATCCGTGGCGCGTTGCGTCGCGCGCCGCGTGCCGCTGGTCGTCGGCGTTTCCGCGGCCGACGCGACCGAGGCTGCCGCGCTGGCCCTCCATGCGCGCGACGGCGGCGCCGTCGCGGTGATGGCGGTCGCGCCGGCGACCATGAAGGGCGACCGCGCCGCCATCGCCGACTACTACGCGCGCGTCGCGGCCCAGGGACTGCCGGTGATCCTGCAGAACGCGCCGCCGCCTGCCGGCTGCGCGCTGGCGCCGGACGAGGTGATCGAACTCGTGCGCGCCAACCAGGGCATCGGCTACGTCAAGGAAGAGTCGCTGCCCTGCGGCCAGCGCATCACGGCCATCCTCGCCGCGCGGGTACCCCACCTGCTCGGCGTGTTCGGCGGCGCCGGCGGGCGCTACCTGACCGACGAACTCGCGCGTGGCGCCTGCGGCACGATGCCCGCCTGCGAACTCATCGACCTGCACGTGCGCCAGTTCGCGCTGCATCGCGCCGGCGACCGGGACGGCGTACGCTATCTGTTCAACCGCATGCTGCCGCTGCTCAATTTCCAGGCGGTGTTCCGGATGGCGATGACCAAGGAAGTGCTGCGCCGCCGCGGAGTGATCGCGGCGGTCCACGTGCGCGCGGCGGGCCCGAGGCTGGACGCGGGCGACGCGCGCGAACTCACTGCATTGCTGGCCGATGTAGCCGATCTCGTGCCGCTGCCGGCATCCGCCGCGCAGCCGAACTGACGACGTCAAGGAGGAATCAAGATGCGACGCTTCGGAAAACTGACACTGGCCATCGCGATGGCCGGCACGGTGGCGGTGACCGCCGCTCCCGCGCTTCAGGCGCAGACGGTGCTCGACTTTCCCACCTGGCAGGCTGAGGAGCCGGGCATCTCCGGCTGGTGGAAGGAGCTGATCGCCGCCTACGAGAAGAAATACCCGGGCGTGAAGGTCAACATCCAGCAGATTCCGTTCGCGGAGTTCGTCAAGCAGATGACCGTGCGCTTCGCCTCCGGGACGCCGCCGGACATCGTCCATCTGCCGTCGCGCAACTTCGCGAGCTTTGCCGACCAGGGCTGGCTGGAGCCGCTCGATGCGCGCCTCAAGGCCACCGACATTCCGGCCAGCTGGCCGCCGCTGCAGGCCGACATGAGCTGGGACGGCAAGGTCCAGGGCGTATTGCTGATGGGCTACGGCGGCATGCTGTTCTACAACGAGAAGCTGGTGAAGGATGCCGGCGTCGCGGTGCCGAAGACGCCGGACGAATGGCTCTCGGCGATGAAGGCGACGACCGCCGCCGACAAGGGCCAGTTCGGGCTTTCGACCATCACCGCCGAGCATCCGAACATGGTGGTCGAGATGGCCTCCTGGGTCATCGGCTCGGGCGCCGACTGGCTGAAGGGCGGCAAGTACAACTTCACCGATCCGGCGGTGGTGAAGGCGATCGACGGCTGGCGGCAGTCGGTGACCTACGCGCCCAAGGGCACCAATTCGGCGACCGCGCGGCAGCTGTTCATCGACGGCAAGACCGCGTTCCTGCGCGATGGCCCCTGGGTCTGGGGCGCCCTGGCGAAGGCGCCGGCGGAGGTGAGGCCGCAACTGAAGGTCGTCGGCCTGCCGTTCCCGGTGGAACCGGGCGGCACGTCGAACGGCATCCACATCGCGGTGAAGACCGATGCGAAGAAGAAGGATGCCGTGTGGAACTTCATCGTCATGGCGGCAAGCCCGGAGTGGCAACGCGCCTATGCGCTGACCGGCTCGCCGGCGCCGCGCAGGAATGCGCTGACCGCGGCCGACTTCGCGGCAAACCCGCATCTCAAGGTCATCAACGACGAGGCGGCGCGCGCGCAGAACCTGTTCCCGTCGGTTCCGGCGGTGCGCGCCGGGTACAACGACTTCGCCACGCAGGTGACCAAGGCGGGGATGCGCATGATCTCGACGCAGGAGCCGACCGCGAAGGTTCTGGCCGATCTGCAGAAGGAACTCGAGCGCGCGGTGCCGCTGAAGTGACCGGGCACTGACCATGTCCGAAGCCGCGCCGATGCGGGTGCGGCCGCCGCGGCGCCAGCGGTGGTTCGCGCTGGCGCTGCTCGCGCCGGCGTTCTGCGCGGTGGCGCTGCTGATCGCCTGGCCGCTGTGGGTGATCCTGCAGATGAGCCTGCGTCCGGGCAAGTCGCTGGAGCTCTCGCGGCTTCTGTCGCAGCCGCTCGGGCTCGCCAACTTCGAGCGCGTGCTGGGCCACGAGGCGACCTGGGCGGCATTCGCGCATTCCGCGGTCTACACGGTCGGCACGCTGGTGCCGGCCTTCGTCATCGGCCTCGTCGCGGCGTTGCTCTTCAACAAGACCTTTCCGGCGCGGCGCTGGCTGCGCAGCCTGCTGCTGATGCCCTGGGCGGTGCCCGGAGTGATCGTCAGCGTCAACTTCCTGTGGATGTTCGACGCGTCGTTCGGCGTGATCAACTCCATCCTGCGCCGGCTGGGCCTCCTGACCACCGACCTCGCCTGGTACGTCGACGCCGACACGGCGATGATCGCGGTGATCCTGCCGACCGTGTGGAAGAGCTTTCCGTTCTTCGCCATCACCATGCTCGCGGCGCTGCAGTCGATCCCGCTGACCCTCTACGAGGCGGCGCGGGTGGACGGGGCGACCGCCTGGCAGCAGTTCGTCCACGTCACCTGGCCGGGCATCCGCGGGCCGGCGATGCTCGCGGTGCTGCTCAACACGCTGTGGACCTTCCGCGAATTCGACATCATCTTCGTCACCACCGGCGGCGGACCGGCGGGCGCCACCGAGACGCTGGGGATCCTGCTCTACCGCGAGGCGTTCTCAAGCTTCCGTTTCGGCACGGCGTCGGCGATGGGTGTGCTGATGGTCGCGGTGGCGGCGCTGGTGGTCCTCGTCGGTTTTCGCTGGCTGCGCGAGGACGGTCGATGACGCCGCGCTGGCACCGCTGGGCGTTCCTGGCGCTGGCCGTGCTGCTGGTCGGCATCCTGCTGTTCCCGGTCTACTGGATGGTCGTGACCTCGGTGCTGCCGTCGTCGCTGGTGCTGTCGAGGCAGCCGCCGCTGCTGCCGCCGCCGGATCAGCTGTCCTTCGCCGCCTACGTGGAGGTGTTTCGCCGCCGGCCGGTGCTGACCTGGATCCTGAACAGTTCCATGGTGGTCGCGGGGTCGACGCTGGTGAGCCTCGTCATCGCCACGCTCGCCGGCTACAGCCTGTCGCGCTTCCATTCGCCGGCGCAGCGCGTCGCCGGAGCGACGCTGCTGCTGTCCAAGATGCTGCCGGGCAGCCTGATCGTGATCCCGTTTTTCGTGATGTTCACCACGCTGCACCTGACCGACAGCATCGCCGGCCTGGTGCTCGCCAACGTCGCCGTCGGCGTGCCGTTCGCCACCTGGATGATGAAGGGCTTCTTCGACACGCTGCCGCGCGAACTGGAGCAGGCGGCGAAGATCGATGGCTGCACCGACCTGCAGGCGCTGTGGCTGATCGTGCTGCCGCTGGCGCGGCCCGGGCTCGCCGCCTGCGGCATCTACCTCGCCATCGTCGCCTGGTCGGAGTTCGTCTTCGCCCGCACGCTGGTGACCAAGCCCGCCAACTGGCTGGTCACCGTCGGCCTGCAGTCCTTCGTCGGCGAATACCTGGTCGAGTGGCCGGCGTTGATGGCGGCGGGCGTGGTGTCGTTGCTGCCGATGCTGGTGCTGTTCCTGCTGCTCGAACCCTTCCTGGTCAGCGGGATGACTTCGGGGGCGGTGAAGGCGTAGCGGCGGGCCCTAGGCGCGCGCCGGCATCGGCTGGTCGTCGATGTTGGGCTCGGGCAGTTCGGCCGCGCGCATGTCGTCCACCGGACCGTCGTCGACCACCAGCGGCGGCTCCTCGCTCGCGGCCGCCGGCAGGTCGTCGGGCAGGAAGCCGCCCGACTGGTGGCGCCACAGCATCGCGTAGTGGCCGTCGTGCCGCAGCAGTTCGTCGTGGGTGCCCTGCTCGACGATGCGGCCCTGGTCGAGCACGATCAGCCGGTCCATCCGGGCGATCGTCGACAGCCGATGCGCAATGGCGATCACCGTCTTGCCCTCCATCAGGCCGAGCAGCTGGTCCTGGATCGCCAGTTCCACTTCGCTGTCGAGCGCCGAGGTGGCCTCGTCGAGCACCAGGATCGGCGCGTCCTTCAACACCACGCGGGCGATGGCGATGCGCTGGCGCTGGCCGCCGGAGAGCTTGACGCCGCGCTCGCCGACATGCGCGTCGTAACCGCTGCGGCCCTTCCAGTCCTGCAGGTCGACGATGAACTCGTGCGCGTGCGCCCGGCGCGCGGCGGACTCGATCTCCGCCATCCCTGCCTCGGGGCGGCCATAGCCGATGTTGGCGGCGATCGAGCGATGCAGCAGCGAGGTGTCCTGCGTGACCATGCCGATGGCCGCGCGCAGGCTCTCCTGCGTGACCGCGCGGATGTCCTCGCCGTCGATGCGGATGCTGCCGCCTTCGAGTTCGTGGAAGCGCAGCAGCAGGTTGACCAGCGTGGACTTGCCGGCGCCCGAGCGGCCGACCAGTCCCACGCGCTCGCCCGGACGGATCACCAGGTCCAGGTCGTCGAGGACGCGCTTGCCGTCGCCGCGGCCGTAGGTGAAATGGACCCGCTCGAAGCGGATCTCGCCGCGCGGCACCACGAGTTCGCGCGCATCGGGCCGGTCGACCAGCGCATGCGGCACGGCGATGGTCTCCATGCCTTCCTGCACGACGCCGACGTTCTCGAAGATGCCGGTGACTTCCCAGCTGACCCAGCCGGCGACGTTGGCGATCTGCCAGGCCAGCGGCAGCGCCATCGCCACGACGCCCGCGCTGACCTGGCCCTGGCCCCAGAGCGTGATGCCGATGCCGGCGGTGGACACCAGCAGCAGCGCGTTCATCGTCGCCAGCACCGCCATGAAGCGGGTGATCAGGCGCATGTGCGCGGCCAGCGCCACCGTGTGATCGTCGATGGATTCGCGCACATAGGCGTCCTCGTCGCGCGCCCGCGCGAACAGCTTGACGGTCAGGATGTTGGTGTAGCTGTCGACCACGCGGCCCATCACCAGCGAGCGCTGCTCCGAGCTCGCCTTGGCGAGGTCGCGCATCCGCGGCACGAAATGGCGCAGGAAGAAGACGTAGCCGGTGAACCACAGCACCGTCGGGATCGCCAGCCACCAGTCGGCCAGCGCCATCAGCACCAGCGCCGACAGCCCGTAGATGGCGATGTACCAGACCGCGCGGATCGACGACACCACCGACTCGCGCAGCGCGTTGCTGGTCTGCATCACCCGGTTGGCGATGCGCCCGGCGAAGTCGTTCTGGAAGAACGGCCAGCTCTGCCGGACGACATGCCAGTGGCTTTGCCAGCGGATCAGGCTGGTGACCGACGGCAGCACGGCGTTGTTGCGCATCAGGCTGTCGGCGATCAGCGTCAGCGGCCGGCCGATCAGCACGATCGCCGCCATCGCGATCAGCATCGGCAGCGCGTCGCGGAAGGCGGCGGCGCGGTCCTCCGCCTCCATCAGCGTGACCAGCCTGCCGATGAACACGGGGATCAGCGTGTCGACCAGCGCCACCGCGAGGCCGGTGACGAACATCGCGGCGAACAGCCAGCGCGTCTGCCGCACGAAATGCCAGTAGAAGGCGAGCAGGCCGGGCGGCGGCGCGCCGGTCGGCAGCGCGGTGGGCCGAATGCGGGATTCGAAAAAAGCGAACATGGTGGCCGCCAATGCAAGAAGCCGCGCAGGCTTGTGGCCCGCGCGGCCGATTCAGGGGGTAGATTCCGGATTGTACCCAACCCGGACCCGCTGCGCCGGGCGTCAGGTCAGCAGTGCCACGGCGCCCGAAAAGGTCAGGAAGGCCAGCGCGGTGGACACCAGGATGATCCGGGCGATGCGCCCGTTGTCCGCGCCGAAGCGCTCGGCCAGCATGGCGACGTTGCTGGCGCTGGGCAATGCCGCAACCAGCGCGATCACGGTCAGCGCGAAACGGTCGAGCGTGATGCCGAGATCGATCGCCGCCAGGCCGATCGCCAGCACCAGCAGCGGGTGGACGACCAGCTTCAGCAGCGCGACCGGAACGTATTCGACCGGCGGCGTCGGCGTGGGGGCGCCCATCTGCGAACGCGCCAGAACCGCGCCGATGGTGAACAGCGCGGCCGGCGCCGCGGCATCGGCCAGCAGGCCGACCGTCTGCGCCAGCGGCGCCCACAGCGTCAGGTTCGCGGCCGAGACGATCGCGCCCGTCAGGATCGCCCATGGGAGCGGATTGACCAGCACGCCGCGCAGTGCCTTGCGCATCGCCAGGCCGGCGCCGTGGGTGTCAGAACCTTGGAGGCGCGACAGCGCGATGCACAGCGAACTGGTGAACAGCAGGTCAAGGATGATGGTGAAGATCGCCGGGCCCGCGGCGGCCGCCCCCAGCAGGGCGACCAGCAGAGGGACGCCCATGTAGCCGGTGTTGGGAAACGCGGCGACCAGCGCGCCGAAGGCGGCGTCGTTCCAGCCGATGCGCGGGCTGCGGGTGACGGCGATCGTGAAGGCGACCATCACCATCGCGCACAGAAGATAGACGCCGGCGATCGCGGGATCCAGCAGCTGCCTGATCGGCGTCGATGCGCCGAAGCGGAAGAGCATGCAGGGCAGCGCGAAGTACAGCACGAAGGTGTTGAGGCCGGCGATCGCCGGCAGGGGCAGCATGCCACGGCGGGTGGCCACGTAGCCGGCCAGCACCAGCGCGAAGAACGGAAAGGTGACCAGCAGTACGGCGACCACGGTGCCGCGCTACATCGGGACGACGTGGGCGAACAGCTCCGGCCGGGGCGTGACGCCCAACCCCGGCCCTTCCGGGAGCGCGTAGAAGCCGTCGGCGCAGCGCATCGTCGTGTCGACGAAGGCCAGGTTCCGATCGAAGACCGAGTGCTGGTACTCGTGATACGGGCACCGCGCCAGCGCCGCCGAGGCGTGCAGGCTCGCGGCCATGAAGATGCCGAAGCCGATGGTGGCGTGCGGAATCACGGCGGCGCCGTGCGCCGCGGCGAGTCCGGCGATCGCCAGGAACTGCGACACGCCGGTGTGCGCCATTTCCGGCTGCACGTAGGCGAGTTGCGCGCGCGGAATCCGCAGCCGCGCCTCGAGGACGTTGCGCCATTCCTCGCCGGCGGCGATCGGCAACTCCGACCGCGCGGCGACCTCCGCCAGGCCGTCGACATCCTCGGGCGCGCAGGGCGCCTCGATGAAATAGGGGCGCGCCGTCGCGATGTCGGCGGCAAGCGCCAGCGCTTCCTCGGCCGTGTATTTCCAATGCAGGTCGACCATCAGGTCGATGTCGCGGCCCAGTCCGGCGCGCAGCGCGTGCATCTCCGCCGCCACGCCCTGTCGCGACACCACCGCCGCGTATTTGACGCCGCGAAAACCGCGGGCGACGAATTCGCGGGCCAGGTCGACGCGGTCGGCCAGTTCCGTTCGGGGCAATCCGGACACGTAGGCGGGAATGCGTTGCGTGCGCGCGCCGCCCAGCGCCTCCACCAGAGGCAGGCCCGCGCGGCGCGACTTCAGGTCCCACAGCGCGATGTCGACGGCCGCCAGCGCGTCGCCGTAGAAACCGCCGGAACCGCCGCGAACCCGCATCAGGTCGTAGAGTTCGTCGTAGATCGCCGGCGGGTCGTCGGCACTGCGACCGATCAGGATCGGAATCATGACATCGCGCAGGATGGCCACGACCGCTTCCGGCGCGACAATGCCGTAGGTCTCGCCCCACCCGACCGTGCCGTCGCCGGCGGTGATCTTCAGCAGCACCGAGCGATCGACGGTCGGATAGATGGTGCGGTTTCCGGTGCGCACGAGGTAGCCGCGCGAGTTGACGCTCTCGCCCGGGCCGAGCGGGCCGAGATAGGGCGTGTCGCGCGGCAACGCGACGACCAGGGGTTCGACCGAGCGGATCGAGGCGGCGTCTGCGGTCAACGCCGCCGCCCCTAGATCTTGCGCCGCCGCCGCGCGCCGGCGTCCGGCGGCATGGTGGTCGCCACTGCTGTCCTGCGGCGCGCGCCGGCCGCCTTGCCGTGCAGCGGTTCGGCAACCGCCTTCTTTTTCTGCCACGCCTCGCGCGGATTGGGCTTGGCCGAGTGCGACTTCGGCTTGGTTCTGGGCGTGTAGGACGATTTTCGCCGACCGCCTTCGGGCGCGATCTCGGCGGGCGGCTCGGCGCCGGCAGGCAGATGCCGCGCCGCGCCGCGGCGGGCGCGCGGCGCCGCCTCGTCGTCGGCGCGTCCGCGCCGGCGCGCGCGCACCGGATCGACCGGCGTGCGCTCGGTGGACTTGAGTATCGCCAGGCGCTTGCCGGACTTGCCCTTGGGCTTGCCCGCCGATTTCGCGGCCTTGGCCGGCTTCGTGGTCCTGGCCGCGGCAGCCTCGGGATTCGGCCGCCACAGCACCAGCACCTTGCCCAGGTGCTGAACCGGCGCGCAGTCGAGTTCGGCGCACAGGCGCGCCAGCGCCGCCTCGCGTTCGTCGCGCGCGTCGATGCCCACCCGCACCTTGAGCAACTCGTGGGCGGTCAACGCCAGGTCGATTTCGTGCAGGACGGCGGTGGTGAGTCCGTGGTGGCCGACGATGACCACGGGGTCCAGATGGTGCGCGCGGGCGCGCAGGTCGCGGCGTTGCGCTGGGGTCAGGGGTTCCATGGCGGCAAGTGTACGGGGTTCGGGTCGAGTAGCATAAGCGAAGGCGCGCCGTTGCCCTGCGTTGCCATGAACCTGCCGCCCCGCGATGCCCAGCCCGCTCAATCCCAGGCGAAAAAAACACCGGTCCACCAGGGCGTGGCTGAACGAGCATGTCAACGATCCCTGGGTGAAGGAGGCCGCGAGGCGCGGTTACCGCTCGCGTGCCGCGTTCAAGCTGATCGAACTCGCCGAGCGCGACCGCTTGCTCGCCCCCGGGCGCTGCGTGGTCGATCTCGGCGCCGCGCCGGGCAGCTGGTCGCAGGTGCTGCGCGAGCGTCTGGGCAAGGGGGCCAGGATCGTGGCGGTGGACCTGCTGCCGATGGAGCCGGTCGCCGGAGTCGCCATCGTGCGGGCCGATTTCGGCTCCGACGAGGGATTGGCGGCGGTCGAAGCGGCGCTGGACGGAACGCCGGTCGACCTTGTGGTCTCCGACATGGCCCCCAATCTGTCGGGCATCGACGCGGTCGACCAGGCGCGCAGCATTCATCTCGGCGAGCTGGCGCTGGAGTTCGCGGTAGCCCACCTGAAGGAGGGGGGCGATCTGCTGGTGAAGGTGTTCCAGGGTGCGGGGCTGGTTGAATTCCAGCGGGCGATCGGCGAGCGCTTTGCCAATGTCTATGTGCGCAAGCCGAAATCCTCGCGTGACCGAAGCCGCGAGACCTTCCTGGTCGGCAAGGGGTTCCGGGGCTGAAACCGGGGTTCAAGGCGTCGAAACGGCCGTAAGGAACTCGGCAACCGGCTTTTTTTGTGTTTTTCGGCTGAATCCCGCGGGTTATTTGCTGTCAACGGTATTGGTGCCGGGGCTTCGCGGCTAAAATGGGCATGTCGGCCCGGCATGGCCGGCCCCGGCAACTGCCTTTCCGGCAGGGTGCAGGCGGGCATAGTGCCCGCAAGGAGTCTGTTTTGAACAATATGCTCAAGAACATCGGCATCTGGCTCGTCATCGGGCTGGTCGTGCTCACCGTCGTCAAGCAGTTCGACTCGCGCCAGACCGGCCGCGACTCGGTGCCCTATTCGGAATTCATGGAGTCGGCCAAGAGTGGCCGCGTCACCTCCGCGACCGTCGAGGGACGCACCATCAAGTGGGCCAACAACGACAACAAGCGCTTCACGACCTACAGCCCCGGCGACATCTGGATGGTGGGCGACCTGGTCAAGTACGGCGTCAAGGTCGAGGCCAAGCCCGACGAGGAACAGAGCTTCCTCGCGCAGATCTTCATCTCCTGGTTCCCGATGCTGCTGCTGATCGGCGTGTGGATCTTCTTCATGCGGCAGATGCAGGGCGGCGGCCGCGGCGGCGCGTTCTCGTTCGGCAAGAGCAAGGCGCGCATGCTCGACGAGGCCAACAACACCATCACCTTCGCCGACGTCGCCGGTTGCGACGAGGCCAAGGAGGAGGTCGCCGAGCTGGTCGAGTTCCTGCGCGACCCCTCCAAGTTCCAGAAGCTGGGCGGACGCATCCCGCGCGGCGTGCTGATGGTCGGCTCGCCGGGGACGGGCAAGACCCTGCTGGCCAAGGCCATCGCCGGCGAGGCCAAGGTGCCTTTCTTCTCGATCTCCGGCTCCGATTTCGTCGAGATGTTCGTCGGCGTCGGCGCGGCGCGCGTGCGCGACATGTTCGAGCAGGCGAAGAAGAACGCGCCCTGCATCATCTTCATCGACGAAATCGACGCCGTCGGACGGCAGCGCGGCGCCGGGCTGGGCGGCGGCAACGACGAGCGCGAGCAGACGCTGAACCAGCTGCTGGTGGAAATGGACGGTTTCGAGGGCAACCCCGGCGTCATCGTCATCGCCGCGACCAACCGGCCCGACGTGCTCGACCCGGCGCTGCTGCGTCCGGGCCGCTTCGACCGCCAGGTCGTCGTGCCGCTGCCGGACATCCGCGGCCGCGAGCAGATCCTGCTGGTGCACATGCGCAAGGTGCCGATGTCGCCCGACGTCAAGGCCGACATCATCGCCCGCGGCACGCCCGGCATGTCCGGCGCGGATCTCGCCAACCTGGTCAACGAGGCGGCGCTGTTCGCCGCGCGCTCGTCCAAGCGCCTGGTCGACATGTACGACTTCGAGCGCGCCAAGGACAAGATCATCATGGGCGCGGAGCGCCGCTCGATCGTGATGCCGGAAGAGGAGCGCCGCAACACGGCCTACCACGAGTCCGGCCATGCGATCGTCGCGGTGCTGCTGCCCAAGACCGACCCGGTGCACAAGGTCACGATCATTCCGCGCGGCCGGGCGCTGGGCGTGACCATGCAGCTGCCCGAGGCCGATCGCTACAGCATGGATCGCAACCACATGCTGAACATGATCGCCGTGCTGTTCGGCGGGCGCATCGCCGAGGAAATCTTCATGCACCAGATGACCACCGGCGCATCCAACGACTTCGAGCGGGCGACCGACATCGCGCGCAACATGGTCACCCGTTACGGGATGTCCGACGAAATGGGGCCGATGGTCTATGGCGAGAACGAGGGCGAGGTCTTTCTTGGCCGCTCGGTGACCACGCAGAAGAACGTCTCCGAGGCGACGATGCAGAAGGTCGACCAGGAGATCCGCAAGATCATCGACCAGCAGTACGCGGTGGCGCGCCGGCTGTTGGAGGAAAACCGCGACAAGGTCGAGGTGATGGCCCGCGCGCTGCTCGACATGGAAACCATCGACGCCGACCAGATCGCCGACATCATGGCGGGGCTGCCGGTGCGCCCGCCCAAGCCGACTCAGGCGCCGTCCGGGCCGTCCTCGGGCGGACCCACGTCGACTCCGGACCCGGCGCCGTCGGCCAACCCGGCCTGAGCGCGGGCATCGCGGCCGGCGCGGACGCGAAGCGTCGCAGGCCGCCGGAACGCTGAGGCTGCCGATGCCGCCGGCCCGGCACCTCCGCTGCGGCACGCACGTGCTGGACCTGTCGGTTCCGCGCGTGATGGGCATTCTCAACGTCACACCCGACTCCTTCGTCGACGGCGGCCGTTACGCCGACGTCGGCGCGGCGCTGGCGCGCGCGCGCCAGATGCGCGACGATGGCGCGGACATCATCGACGTCGGCGGCGAATCGACCCGCCCGGGGTCGCGGCCGGTCTCAGAATCCGTCGAACTCGAGCGCGTCCTGCCGGTGATCGGGGCGCTCGCCGGTGAAGGGATGCTGGTCAGCATCGACACGATGAAGCCGGCCGTGATGCGCGCGGCGCTTGGCGCCGGTGCGGCGATGGTCAACGACGTGCGCGCGCTGCGCGAACGCGGCGCGATGGAGGTGCTGGCGGAGTCCTCGGCGGCGGTCTGCCTGATGCACATGCGGGGCCAGCCGCGAACCATGCAAGGGTCGCCCGCGTATGTCGATGTCGCCCGCGAAGTGCGCGATTTCCTGGTCGAGCGCGCGTTCACCTGCGAGGCGGCCGGCATTGCCCGCGAGCGCATCGTGGTCGATCCGGGCTTCGGCTTTGGCAAGACCCGGGTGCATAATCTCGACCTGATGCGCGCGATGCCACAATTGGTGGCGATGGGCTACCCGGTGCTTGCGGGCCTGTCGCGAAAGGCGACGATCGGGGAGATCACCGGTCGCGACGTCGGCGCGCGCATGGCCGGCAGTCTGGCCGCCGCGCTGGCTGCGGTGGCAAGAGGCGTGGCGATCGTGCGCGTTCACGATGTCGCCGAGACTGTCGACGCGCTGCGGGTGATGCAGGCCATCGAGACGAGGGAGGCGCGGCGCTGACCATGCAAAGGCAATATTTCGGTACCGACGGCGTTCGCGGGCGCGTGGGGCAAGCGCCGATCACGCCCGAGCTCGTGATGAAGCTGGGCTGGGCGGTCGGTCGCACGCTGATCGCCGAGGGCAACCGCGGACCCGGCGAGCGTCCCGGCGTGCTGATCGGCAAGGACACGCGCATTTCCGGTTACATGCTGGAAGCCGCGCTCGAGGCCGGGCTGTCGGCCGCGGGCGTGGACGTCTACCTGTGCGGCCCGCTGCCGACGCCGGGGATCGCCTACCTGACGCGGGCGCTGCGGCTGTCCGCGGGCATCGTCATCAGCGCATCGCACAATCCGTTCGACGACAACGGCATCAAGTTCTTCTCGGCCGCCGGCGCCAAGCTGGCCGACGCGGTCGAAGCGGGCATCGAGGAGGCGATGAATGCGCCGCTGGACTGCGTCGGATCGGCCGAACTCGGCAAGGCGCGGCGCATCGGCGACGCGGCCGGCCGCTACGTCGAATTCTGCAAGAGCACGTTCCCGACCGCGCTCGACCTGCGCGGATTCCGGATCGTCGTCGATGGCGCGCACGGCGCCGGTTACCATGTCGCGCCGCCCGTGTTCCACGAACTCGGCGCGGACGTCGTGGCCGTGGGCACCGAGCCGGACGGCTTCAACATCAACGCCGGCGTCGGCGCGACGCACCCCGGGTTCCTCGCCGAGCAGGTCAAGGCGCATGGCGCCGACCTCGGCATCGCGCTCGACGGCGACGGCGACCGCCTGATCATGGCCGACGGCGACGGGCGCATCTACGACGGCGACGAACTGCTCTACGTCATTGCGCTCGATTACCGGCGACGCGGCGTCCTGGGCGGCGGCGTCGTCGGCACGCAGATGACCAACCTCGGCTTCGAGCAGGCGCTCGCCCGCGAAGGCATCGCGCTCGACCGCGCCAAGGTCGGCGATCGCTATGTGCTCGAACGGCTCCTCGCCCGCGAATGGCTGCTCGGCGGCGAAAATTCCGGTCATCTGATGTGCCTCGACAAGCATTCCACCGGCGACGCGATCGTCGCATCGCTCGCGGTGCTGCGGGCGCTGGTCGAGACGCGCCAGACGCTGGCGCAGGCCACGGCGGGGTTGGTCATGTACCCGCAGCGACTCATCAATGTGCCCGTGCGGCGGGGCTTCGACTGGCATGCGGATGCCGAGGTGTGCCGGGGCCAGGACGAGGCAGTGCGCGCGCTGGCCGACACGGGCCGGGTTCTGCTGCGACCCTCGGGGACGGAGCCGGTGTTGCGGGTCATGGTCGAAGCGCGCGAGCGCGCGCAGGCGGACCTGCATGCGCAGGCGCTGGCCGACCTCGTTGCCAGGGCCGCAGGCGCGCCGCTGTGAGCGCGCGCCGCCGGCAGCTGCTGCAGGGCCTGACCGCGCTGGCGGCGAGCGGCTGGCTGCCGCCGGTTGCGGCGCAGGGCGCCGCCGCCGCGCTGACCCCGACCCGCTTCGCGTCGCTGTCCACCGCCGTCACCGGATTCGCCTACGCCGATCCGGCGATCGCCCGCACGCTGCTGCAGGCGCTGGGCGCCGCGGTCGGCATGCCGACGCTTGCGCGGCTGGCCGACCTCGCGACGAGGACCCCAGCAGCGGATCTCGGTCCCGCGCTCGACAAGGCCGGGCTCGCCAAGCCGGCGGCGGTCGTGGTGACCGCGCTGCTCTCCGGCGTCGTGCAGTCGGCCAAGGGGCCGGTGGTGATCACCTACGACGACGCGCTCGCCTGGCAGGCAGTGCCCTGGACCAAGCCCAACGCCGTCTGCGGCGGCATGACCGACTACTGGTCGACCGACCCGACCAGGAAATGACCATCCTCGACGCAGACGTCGTGATCGTCGGTTCGGGCATCGCCGGGGCGATGACCGGTTACCGGCTGGCGCAGGCCGGCTTCAAGGTGCTGATTCTCGAAGCCGGGCCGCGCGTCGACCGCGCCCAGGCGGTCACGCTGTTCCGCAAGTCGCCGACCAAGGATCCCAATTCGCCCTATCCGTCGCATCCGAAAATTCCCCAGCCGGATCTCAACGACATCGGCGCCTACTATGTGCAGGCGGGACCGGTCTCGTTTCGCGGACTGCAGGCCCGCGTGGTCGGCGGCACCACCTGGCACTGGGGCGGCCTGACGCTGCGCTACCGGCCGAACGATTTCCGGCTGAAGTCGAAATTCGGTGTCGGCGTCGACTGGCCGTTGTCCTACGACGACCTCGAGCCGTGGTACGTGGAGGCGGAAAGCGAGATCGGCGTCTGCGGTCCGCCCGACTACGACTGGGGCTCGCCGCGCTCCGCGCCCTATCCGATGCCGGCCATCGCGCCGACCTATCTCGACGGCATCATCGGCGCCGCCTGCGGCAAGGTCGGACTGACCATGGCGCGATTCCCGCACGGGCGCAATTCCGTCGGCCGCGACGGGCGCCCGCCGTGCTGCGGCAACGCGTCCTGCGTGCCGATCTGTCCGATCGGCGCCAAGTACGACGCGTCGGTGCACGTCGCCAAGGCCGAGGGCGCCGGCGCGCGCATCGAGCCGCTGGCGGTCGCGCACGAGGTCGTCGTCGGCGCCGACCGCAAGGTGACCGCGATCCGCTTCCTGCGCCCCGACGGCAGCATGCACGAGGCGCGCGGCAAGATCTTCGTCATCGCCGCGCATGCGATCGAGACCGCCAAGCTGCTGCTGCTGTCGCGTGTTCCGGGCGCCAGCCACACGGCGGCCAACAGCAGCGACCAGGTCGGCCGCAACCTGATGACCCAGCTCGACGCGGGCATGCTCGGCCTCACCCGCGAGAAGATCTATCCGTATCGCGGACCGGTCGAGACCAGCGGCATCCGCGAATTGCGCGACGGCGATTTCCGCAACCTGTACGGCGCTTCCGGCACGTCGCCGTCCAACGAGGGCTGGTGGCGCGCGGTCGGGCCGTTCAAGCTCGCCGAGCGCTTCGCCGCGCAGGGCCTGCTCGGCCCGGCGCTCGCCGCGGCGATCAGCGACCACATGGCCCGCGAACTGGCGATCGGTCCTTCGGTCGAGGTCCTGCCGGATCCGGACAACCGGGTCACGCTGGCGCTGGACCAGCGCGATCCGCTCGGGCTGCCGCGACCGCGCATCGCCTACAAATGGGGCAGCTACGAGCAACGGGGCATGAAGGTGGCGATGGACTACGTGCTGGGCCTGATGAACGCCCTCGGCGCGACCGACACCCAGACCCTGGGCCCGGTCACCGACAGCGCGGTGATGGGCGGCACCTGCCGGATGGGTTCGGACCCGAAGACCTCGGTGGTCGATCGCGACCTGCGCACGCACGATCACCCGAATCTCTTCCTCGTCGGGGCGGCCACGTTTCCGTCGATCACCGCGTCGCCGCCGACGCTGACCATCGCCGCGACTGCGCTGCGCCTGGCGCTCACCATCCGCACCGACCTGCGCTCGACCTGAGCGCCGGCGCGCCCGGGCGGGCGTGCAGAGACGGCGAGGCCGCCGCGTATAATCGGCCGATGGTTGCAGTGACGCACTCCGCGCCTCAGGCAGCCGGCCCATGGGCGGTCGCCGCGTGGCTCGACTCCCTCCAAGGCACGTATTCCAGCGACGAGCGCGCCGCGTTTGCCGCGGCGTTCGCCTATGCGCGCACCCGCTGCGGTGACGCCGCCATGGCCGACGGCGAGCCCGCGCTCGCCCGCGCGCTTGGCACCGCGACCATCCTGGCGGGACTGCGTTTCGATCCGGATTCGGTTTGCGCGGCGCTGCTCGGAGGACTGCCGGCGGCGGAGCAATTCGACGGCGCCGAGGTCGCCGCGAAATTCGGTCCGGATGTCGCGGCGCTGATCGCCGGCGTCGCGCGCATGGGCAGCATCCGCGCCGTCACGCACACCGGCACCGCCGAGGAGCGCGCGACGCAGGCGGAAAACCTGCGCAAGATGCTGCTGGCGATGGTCGCCGACATCCGCGTCGTGCTGATCAAGCTCGCCGAGCGCACGCAGGCGCTGCGCTCGCTGATGACCGGCGACGCCGCGCTGCGGACCAGCACGGCCCGCGAGGTGCTCGACCTGTTCGCGCCGCTCGCCAACCGCCTGGGCATCTGGCAGCTCAAGTGGGAACTCGAGGACCTGTCGCTGCGCGCGCTCGAGCCGGCCATCTACAAGCGCATCGCCTCGCTGCTCGACGAGCGCCGGCAGGACCGTGAGCGCTACATCATGGACGTCATCGCGGCGCTGAAGCAGGAACTCGACGAGGCTGGCATCTCGGCCGACGTCACCGGACGGCCCAAGCACATCTACAGCATCTACACCAAGATGCGGCGCAAGGACGCCGGCATCGACGCGCTGTACGACATCCGCGCGGTGCGCATCCTGGTCGACTCGGTCCGCGACTGCTACTCGGTGCTCGGACTCGTTCACCACCGCTGGACTCCGCTGTCCGGCGAGTTCGACGACTACATCGCCAAGCCCAAGTCCAACGACTACCGTTCGCTGCACACTGCAGTCATCGGCCCGGAGGGCAAGCCGCTGGAAGTCCAGATCCGCACGCGCGAAATGCACCAGCACTCCGAGTACGGCGTGGCGGCGCACTGGCGCTACAAGGAGGGCGGCAAGGCCACCGGGCATCATGACCCGGGGTTCGACGAGAAGATCGCCTGGCTGCGCCAGGTGCTCGACTGGAAGGACGCCGTCACCGACTCGGGCGAACTCTTGTCGGCGTTCAAGGAAAGCCTGTTCACCGATTCGATCTTCGTGCTGACGCCGCAGGGCAAGGTCGTGGATCTGGTCAAGGACGCGACGCCGGTCGACTTCGCCTACGCCGTGCACACCAACCTCGGCCACCGCTGCCGCGGCGCCAGGGTCGACGGGCAGATGGTGCCGCTCAACCACCGGCTGACCAACGGCCAGCAGGTCGAGATCATCGCGGCGAAGCAGGGCGGTCCGTCGCGCGACTGGCTGAATCCGGAACTGGGCTACGTCCAGGGCAACCGGGCGCGAACCAAGGTCCGGCAGTGGTTCCGTGCGCAGCAGCACGACGAAATGGTCGCGCAGGGCCGCACGCTGGTCGAGCGCGAACTCGCGCGCCTCGGCCAGACCGCGCTGAAGCTCGATGCGGTGGCGGCAAAGGCGGGTTTCGCGAAGACGGACGAATTCTTCGCGGCCTTCGCGCGCGACGACATCAACTCCAAGCAGGTGCAGACCGCCATCCAGGCGGTGGCGCAACCGGGCGCCGTGGCCGCGGCGCCGGAGGACGAGGTGCAGACGCGGCGCAGCCGCGCCGACGGTACGGGAGGCGGCATCCTGGTCGTCGGCGTCGATCGCCTGCTGACCGGGCTCGCGCGTTGCTGCAAGCCGGCGCCGCCGGACCCGATCGTCGGCTTCGTCACGCGCGGCAAGGGCGTGACCATCCATCGCGCATCCTGCCGCAACGTGGCGCGGATGCGCGTCGCGCAGCCGGAGCGGCTGATCACCGCTGACTGGGGCGCGCCGCGCGACGAAGTGTTTCCGGTGGATGTCGTGGTCGAGGCGATGGACCGGCAGGGTCTGCTGCGCGACATCTCCGAGGTGTTTTCCAAGGAGAAGATCAACGTGACCTCGGCCAACACGCTGACGCGCAACATGCACTCGCGGATGGCGTTCACGCTGGAGGTCAGGAGCCTCGACGCGCTGAAGCACGCGCTGGCGCTGGTGCGCGACACCAAGGGCGTGCTCAGCGCCGGGCGGCGGCAGACCGGCGCCGCCGGGTCAGCGACGCAGCGGTAGCCGCTGCAGCGCGGCGACGAGGTCGCCGACCGTCGGCGCAACCGCGTTCGGCGGCAGTCCCGGATAGCGCTTCAACACCCAGGTCTCGAACGTGGCGTGCTGGTGAAAGCCGGCCTGGGGATTCATGTCCCACAGCAGCTCGAAGTCGTCGGTCAGGCGCAGACGGCCGGGGTCGATGTCGAGCGCATCCCCCAGCGCCTGCAGCACCGCCTGCGTGGTTTGCGGATCGAGCGTCCAGCGAACCCCGGCCTCGGCGCGAATCGCCTCGGCGGACAGGCTCGCGCGGGCGTCGAGTTCCTTTCGAAGCGGACTTCGGCGGCCGCGCGCCAGCGCGAAGACCACGGCGACCGCCATCGCAATGACGAAAACGAGCGTGCCGAGGGAAAGCATCGTCCGGCGGCCCGCGGAAGAATCGCCGCTCAGCCCTCCGCCACGTGGCACACGGCCTCGACGTTGTTGCCGTCGGGGTCCAGCACGAAGGCGCCGTAGTAGTTGACGTGGTACTGCGGGCGCAGGCCGGGCGCGCCGTTGTCGGTGCCGCCCGCGGCGATCGCGGCCGCATGGAAGGCGCGCACCTGCGCGCGGTCGGCGGCGCGGAAGGCGACATGGATCGGACCCGCGCCGTCGCCCGCGCTCAACCAGAACTCGGGCTTGCCCGGCGCGCCGATGCCGGCGAATTCCGGACCCTCCATGATCACGGCCATGCCCAGCGGCGCGAGCGCGGCGCCGTAGAAGGCGCGGCTCTTCCCGAGGTCCGCGGCGCTGATGCCTAGGTGGTCGATCGTCATGCTGTCTTTCCTCCTGTTGGCAATCTCCGGTGCGCAGCGCCGCGGTGGCGCGCGCATGCGCGAAGGATGCACCTGCTGCATCGGCTTGTCGATCCAATGCACGGCGTCCGCCATGTGCATCGGCGCGACGCCGGCGCCCCGCTCAGATGCGCGGCGCGGCGCCTCCGTAGCCGGTGAGTTCGAGATAGCCGCGACCCATCGCGCGGCCTTCGGACGACACCCGCACCGCGCCCTCCCAGTAGATCACGCCGACGCTTGCCCGCGAGTCGAGTTCCTGGTCGTCCTGCACCGGCTCGAGCACGAGGTCCAGCGCACCCGCCTGCAATCGAAATGCGACCGGGTAGACGATACCGGTGCGCGGTGAGCGCCATTGCCGCAACGGGTTGAAGCGGAGCTCCTCGGGCGCGAAGCTGCGCGCCGCGCCATCACCCTCGCGCAGCGTGCCGCCGGCCCAGAGCACGCTGCCGTCGCCGGCGCGGATGCGAAAGGCCATGAGCGCGCGGCCGTCGTCGAAGTTGATGCCGGCCCAGTCCCAGCCGACCGCGTCGGCGCCCAGGACTTCGCTCGACCATTCGTGATCGAGCCAGGCGTTGCCGCGCACGTCGTGCACGCGGCCGGCGATGGTGAGCCTCCCCGTCGTTGCGAGATGCGGGCGGCTGTAATAGTGACTCGCCTGCGCGGCGCGCGCTCCCTTGCGGCTGAATCCGTCTCTGCCCTGCGGCAGGATGGGCTGAGTTGCGCGGAATTCGAGGTCCAGCGCGAACTCGCGCGCGTCGATGCGGGCGCGATAGCGGTCGCCGTCGAGGCGCAGTGACCAGTCGCCGATATGCACGTCGGTGGTGGCTTCGGCGGCCTCGGCAAGACCGAAGCCGGCGCGCGCGGCGCGCTGGTCGTGGCGCAGCCGGCCGAAGCCCGGGTCGGAGACCGCCGCATGCGCGAACAGCAGCTGGGTAGGCGCGAACCTGCTGGCGCTGCCTTCCGCCAGGCCGGGGCGGGTGCGGAAGAACGTGACCTGGATGCCGGCGCCGGGCAGGTCCGCGCCCGCCACCCAGCCGGTGATGTACCACCACTCGGTGCGGAAATCCGGATGACTGCCGTGATCGCGCGGGAACTGCAGCGCGCGACCCGGCACGACCGGCGCATAGTCGACGCCGGCGCGCGCCTGTGCCGCCGCTGGCGCCAACGCCAACGGAACGGCCAGGAACGCGCGCCGCTTCACCAGTCGTCCTTCACTGCACGCACCACGTCCGCGCCCATCGCGCCGCGCCCGCTCGCCAGCGCGGTTGCGGTCGCCAGCAGCAGCAGCGCGATCGCCAGCACGGCGAGCCCGACCCAGGGCACCGACAGGTTCATGCCCCAATGAAACGACTGCCGGTTCACGACATGGATCAGGATGAGGCTCATCGCCCAGCCGAGCACCATGCCGACGGCAAGGCCGATCCCGGTGACTGCGAAGCCTTCGGTGGCCAGCATCGCGCCGATCTGGCGGCGGGTCATGCCAAGGTGCCGCAGCATGCCGAACTCGCGCCGGCGTGCGAGAACCAGCGCGCCGAAAGACGACGACAGGCCGACCAGGCCGATGATCACCGCGGCGGCTTCGAGCGCGTAGGTCACGGCGAACGTGCGGTCGAAGATGGCGATGGACAGGCGGCGGATTTCGCCGGGCGTGGCCAGCGTCAGTTGTCCCGCTCCCGGCAGGTTCGCTTCCAGTGCCGTCCGCAACGCGGCGACGTCACCCCCCGGCGCCAGCCAGATCGCGGCGTCGGTGGCGTAGTCGTCGCCGGTAAGGCGCGCGTAGACCGCCCGCTCGATCACCACGGCACCCTGCTGACGCGCGTAATCGCGCCAGATGCCGGCGACGACGAAGCGATGCGGCACGCCCGCCAGCGGAAGTTCCAGGATCGAGCCGGGCGGCTTTGCGAACAGATCGACGACCGCTTCGCTGACCCAGGCCGAAGGCGGATCGCCGGGTTGCGCCGCGCGCGCGTCGCCGACCAGCGGCAGCACCTGTGCAGGATCGTCGCCGGGCAGATCGCGTGCGAGCAGCGCGACCCGGGCCGACCCCGGGGCGAGCACGACGCCCTGGACGCGCAGGAAGTCGATCCGCGCGACGCCCGGCAACTCCTTCAGGCGCAGCTGGTCGCCGGCGGACATGAACGCGCTGTCCCCGGCCGCACCCGCGCGCAGGTAGACGTCGGCCGGAAGGATGCGCAGCAGCCAGTCGTCGAGCGACTGCCGGAACGAACCGACCATGATCGCCATCGAGACCATCAGCGAGACGCTGGCGACGATGGTGGCGAGACTCACACTGACCTGGCCGGGGCTCGCGCGCAATTGCGCGAGCGCCAGGTCCGCCGGCACCTGCCCGGTCGGTGGCACCCGGGCGAGCAACGCAGCCGCGATGCGCGGCAGCAGCAGCAGGCAGCCGAACAACAGCAGCACGATCGCCGCGTAACCGGGCAACGGCAGCGCCATGATCGGCGGCGCGAACGCAACGCAGGCGCCGGCGGCAAGCATCGAAAGTCCCGGCCAGGCGGCGCGCAGCGGCGCGTAGGCGTGCGTGTCGCCGGTCGACTTGAGCGCCGCCGCCGGCAGCGCCCGCGCCGCCTCGCGCGCGGGAATGAGACTGCCCAGCATCGCCGTGGCGATGCCGAGCAGCGCGAACACCCCGGCAGCCAGCGGATCGACCGCCACCTCGGGTGCCGCGCCCTGGAAGAATCCTGCACCCAGGTCCGCGCCGAAGACCGCCAGCGCGGTCCGGCCGAGCGCATAGCCGCCGAGCAGACCAAGCAGCGCGCCGGCGGCGCCGATGGCCGCGCCCTCGGCGAGCAGCAGACGCGCAAGCTGCCCCCGCGTGAGTCCGAGCGTGCGCAGCAGCGCGAACTGCGCGCGTCGCCGCGATACCGCCAGTGCCTGCGTGGAAAAGACCAGCAGCCCGCCGGTGAACAGCGCGACCAGCGCCAGTACGTTCAGGTTCACCCGATAGGCGCGCGACATCCGCGTCGTGATCGTGGCGTTGGCCTGCGGCGTGGCGACCGTGACCCCGGCGGGAAGCACGCCCGACAGTCGCTTGGCGAGCGCCTGCGGATCGACGCCGGGGCGCAGCCGCAGGTCGATGCGGGATAGCAGGCCGATGCGGGCGAACGCGTCCTGCGCCGCGGCGATGTCCATCAGCGCATAGCGCTCACCGGTCTCCGCCTGCGCCTGGCCGGCAACGGCCAGCCGGCGCACGTCCAGCCCGCTTTGGACGCCAAGCGTGTCGCCCGGGCCGAGGCCCAGCGCCACCGCCGCGGCGGGACTCAGGAACACCGTGTCCGGGCGCAGCAGGTCGAGCGCATCCTCCGCGCTGCCCACCAGCGCCGGCGTCACCGCGGACGCGCGAAACGCATCGACGCCGACGATGCGCAGCGCGTCGCTGCGCCCGGCAAGGCGGGCGTCGACTTCGACCACCGGGCTGGCGATCGCGATGTCGGGGTCGCGCGCCAGCTGCACGAACAGCTGCTCGTCGAATCCGCCGCGCGGCCCGCGCACTTCCAGGTCGGCATGTCCGGACAGCGCACGCAGGCCGCCGGTGAACTCGCCGATGGCGGTCTGATTGACCAGCGCCACCGCGAAACCCAGTGCCACGCCCAGCGCGATCGCCAGCACGCTCATCGCCAGCCGGCCGCGTTCCCGGGCAAAGGCGCCGCCCAGCGTCGCGCGGGCGATGGCCGCGGAACGCCCGCAGCGTATGGCGTTCATGAATCCAACGCACGCGGCGCCGGGCGGAGCCCGGCCGCGGTGAGTTCGAGCACACGGTCGGCGCGCGCTGCGACGGCGCGCGAATGGGTGACGATCACGCCCGCTGCGCGGTTGGCGATCATCTGGTCGTAGAGCAGGTCGACGACACCGGCGGCGGTGAGCGGATCGAGGTTGCCGGTCGGCTCGTCGGCGAGCACGATCGCCGGCCGGTGCACCAGCGCGCGGGCGATCGCCACCCGCTGCAGTTCGCCGCCGGAAAGCTCGCCGGGGAGACTCGCGGCGCGGTCGGCCAGGTGCACGGCGGCGAGCATTTCCACGACCCGCGCCTGCGCGCCGCGATCCCGGCGTCCCAGCAGCGCCAGCGGCAGCGCGACGTTCTGCTCGACGTTGAGGTAGGGCAGCACGTGGAAGGCCTGAAACACGAAGCCGATCTTCTCGCGCCGCATTGCGGTCAGCGCGTCGTCGTCGAGCGCGGCCAACGCGACTCCGCCGACCTCGACCGAGCCTGTATCCGGCCGGTCGAGGCCGGCGATCAGATTGAGCAGCGTCGACTTGCCGACGCCGGATTCGCCGAAAATCGCCACGCGCTCGTTCCCGGCCACGTCCAGATCGACACCGGCCAGCACTTCGCGAACGCGGGGACCGGAATAGCTTCTGCCAACGTCGCGCAGGCGAATCACGTCGGTGTGCGTCGGCCTGCCGTCAGCCGGCGGCGCTCGCGATTGCCGCGACCGCGCCGATGTAGTCGGCGTCGAGCTTCTCCGGCGTGCCGGCCTCGATGCCGAGGTCCTTGACCAGCCCGTCGGAAAGGCCGTAGATCCAGCCGTGCAGCGACACCGTCTGGCCACGCTGCCAGGCGTCGCGGACGACCGTCGTGCGGGCGACGTGACGGACCTGCTCGACCACGTTGAGTTCGCACAGCCGGTCGACCACCGTTGCCTCGTCGGGCAGCGACCTGAGGAACGCGATGTGCCGGTCGGCGATGTCCTGGATGTGACGCAGCCAGTTGTCGATCAGCCCGAGCGGCTTGCCCTGCCAGGCGGCGCGCACGCCGCCGCAGCCGTAATGCCCGACGACGATGATGTGCTCGACGCGCAGCACGTCGACGGCGAACTGGATCACCGACAGGCAGTTCAGGTCCGTGTGCACGACCACGTTGGCGACGTTGCGGTGGACGAAGAGCTCGCCCGGCATCAGGTTGACGACCTCGTTGGCCGGCACCCGGCTGTCCGAGCAGCCGATCCACAGGTAGCGCGGACTCTGCTGCGCGGCGAGGGTCGGAAAGAAATCCGGCCTTGCGTCGCGGACCGACTTTGACCAGGCGCGATTTTTCTCGATCAGGTGGTTGAGCGAGGGCAATTGAAATTCCGGCATGTGGCGATACGACGGATGATACCGGGACTGCGCGCGCGTTGTTGCCGCGGCGACCCGGGCGTACACTCGGACAGGCTACGCTCCGGAGGGACCATGAGGCTCGACGATGCGATTCGCCAGCGCGGTTTTCGCCGCTGGTACGAGCGACAGCTCTACGAGAGCCACGCCTACCTGGTGACGGGTTTCCTGGCGTTGATCATGATGGGGATCGCGCTGGAAGTGGTCGACTTCCGCCAGTCGGCGGCGGGATACTTCTATCTGTTGGCCATTGCCGCCGTCGGCGGCGCGATCTGCGTCTACGCCTGGCGGCAATTCACGACGTTGCTGGGGCGCGCGGAATTCGTCGCCGGGCACGCGACCTGCCCGGGCTGCGGCACCTATGCCAAGTTCACCATCACCCGCGCCGTGGACCAGCCGGAATCGATGACCGGTTGCGCGCTGCACGTGCGCTGCAAGACCTGCGGCAGCGACTGGCAGCTGTGCTGAACGACGGTGATCCGGGTCGGACGGCGCGCAGCTAACGCAGCAGGTTCATCAGCAGTCCCGCGAGTCCCGCCGCCAGGATCACCGTGATGATGCCGACCTTGTAGCGAAACAGCGCGACCGCCGCGGCGATGCCCAGCGCGGCGGCGAACAGGTCGAGGCCGCCGGCGGTCATTCCAGTCTGCCAGCCTCCCGGCCACAGCACATGGCCGCCGAGGAAGGCGCCCAGGTTGACGATCACGCCGACCACCGCCGCGGTGATGCCGGTCAGCGGCGCGGTGAAGCGCAGTTGGCCGTGCGTGGTCTCGATGAAGGGCGCGCCGGCGAGGATGAACAGGAACGACGGCAGGAAGGTGAAGAAGGTGACGATCGTCGCGGCCACGGCCCCCGCCAGCGCGAGCTGGTCCGGACCGAAGACCTGCTGCGTCCAGCCGCCGACGAAGGCGACGAAGGTGACGACCATGATCAGCGGCCCCGGCGTCGTCTCGCCCAGCGCGAGGCCGTCGATCATCTGCGTGGGCGTCAGCCAGCCGTAGGTCTCGACTCCGCCCTGCACGACGTAGGGCAACACCGCGTACGCGCCGCCGATGGTCAGCAGCGCCGCCTTGGTGAAGAACCAGCCCATCAGCGCCAGCGTGCCGTCGGTGCCCTGCCAGAGCACCAGCGCGCCCAGCGCCGCCGCCCACAGCGCGACGAAGCCCGCGACCATCGCGGCGAATCGCCGGGGCCGAAACGCCGCGTGCGGCGGCGGCGGCGTGTCGTCGTCGATCACCGCCGCGCCGTGCGCGCCGGCCGACGCCGCATGACCCTTGCCCGGCGCGAAGGCGGCGGGGACGAGGCGTCCGCCCGCGACGCCGAGCAGGCCGGCGGCGACGATGATCAGCGGAAACGGCACGGAGAACACGAAGATGGCGACGAAGGCCGCCGCGGCGATCGCCCACAGCAACGGATGCTTCAACGCCCGGCTGCCGATGCGCCAGGCCGCGTGCACGACGATGGCCACCACCGCGGGCTTGATGCCGGCGAGCACGCCGGCGACCAGCGGCAGGTCGCCATGCGCCATGTACAGCCACGACAGGGCGACGAGCAGGACCAGCGACGGCAGCACGAACAGGCCGCCGGCGACGATCCCGCCCCAGGTCCGGTGCAGCAGCCAGCCGATGTAGGTGGCGAGCTGCTGCGCCTCCGGTCCCGGCAGCACCATGCAGTAGTTGAGCGCATGCAGGAAGCGCCGCTCGGAAATCCAGCGCCGCTCCTCGACCAGTTCGCGATGCATGATCGAGATCTGGCCCGCCGGACCGCCGAAGCTGATGCAGCCCAGACGCAGCCAGTAGCGAAAAGCCTCGGCGCGCGTCGGCGCCGCGGGCGCCGCGCCGCTCACCTCGCCGCTCACGTCGCCGCCGGGCGTCGCGGCCTCGGTCGGATCCGCGCCACTCATGCCATGGATGCGCGCAATGCGGCCGGGTTCCAGTTGTGCGCTTCGCCGCGCGCGTCACGGCACCAGGCGTAGAGCGCGTCGTAGACCAGCAGGCCGTGGCGCAGCATCGCCTGGTCGTCGGCAATGAGCGCCGAGAGCCCGAGCGACACGGCGAGCAGCCCGGGCGCCTCCCGGGCGATATCGAGCGCGCCCGTGTCGGCGCTGCGGACGATGGTCGCCAGGTCGGCCAGCGCCGCGTCGGTCAGACCGTGCAGCCGGATGAAGGCGTCGAAGCTGCACTGGTCGCCGACATGCGAATAGTCGACGTCGGGAATGTCGAAGGGAGTCGCGCCGGATTCCGCCGCGAACGCGCGGACTTCGGCGTTGGACACATAATGAAACTCGGCCGAGGCATCGATGAAGCGGCGGATCAGCCACGGGCAGGCGATGCGATCGATCTTGGGCCGTGCCCGGGTGACCCATCGCGTCGGCGCTACGAAGGGGACCGTGTTGCGGCCTTCCGCGCACCAGCCTTCGAGGCCGCCTTCCAGAATGCTGGCGGCGAAACCCGCGGCGCGCAGCGCGGCCGCGGCATTGCGCGAGACCTCGTGGCCATGCACGCAGTAGACGACCACGGGCCGCCATGCGTCGGGATCGCGCGCCCACTGGCCGATGTCCTCGGGCACGCGACGCAGCGCACCGGGAATGACGCGGGGATCGCGCTCGAACGCCGCCGCGCGACGCACGTCGATGAGCGTGGGCGGCGGAAACGCGCGCAGTTGGGACTGCAGTTGATCGGGGGTGACGGTAGGGTCGGTGCTCACAAGTTCGCCTCCTGTCGCCATGGGCGACATTGCAGCAGAGCTTGGGCGGCACGGGCCACCGGTGCGGCAGGGCGTCTGCGAAGGAGCCCTCGGAAGCCGATGCTAGGCGCTTGCGCGCGTCAAATCAAGCCTTCCAGAAGCTGCACATCGACCTGGGCCCCGACGTCGACGTTGCCGGTGTCGGCGCCAAGCACGATGAAGCAGTTCGCCCGCGACATCGACGACAGGATGCCCGAGCCCTGGTCGCCGGTCGTGCGCACTTCCCAGCCTCCAGCCGCCGCCGGCGCCAGCACGCCGCGCTGGAATTCGGTGCGGCCGGGAACCTTGCGGATCGGCGCCGCCAGCGCGGCCTTGAACATCGGCATCGGCGCGACGTCGCGCCTTCCCTGCAGCACCTGCAGCGCCTCCCGGACGAACTGGTAGAAGGTGACCATGACCGACACCGGATTGCCCGGCAGTCCGAAGAACTGCGCGTCGCCGATGCGGCCGTAGGCGAGCGGTCGGCCCGGCTTCATGGCGATCTTCCAGAACAGCACCTCGCCGAGCTTGTCCATCAGCTGCTTGACGAAATCCGCTTCGCCGACGGAAACGCCGCCCGAGGTGATGACCACGTCGGCGTTGGCCGCGGCGGTGGCGAAGGCGCGCTCCAGCGCTTCGGGCACGTCGGGCACCACGCCCATGTCCAGCGTCTCGCAATTCAGTCGCCGCAACATGCCGTCGAGCGTGTAGCGGTTGCTGTCGTAGATCTCGCCCTCGGCCAGCGTTGTGCCGATGGACTTCAATTCGTCGCCGGTGGAAAAGAAGGCCACGCGCAGCCGCCGGTACACGGTCACCTCGTTGATTCCCAGCGACGCGATCATGCCAAGTTCCGCCGGATGCACCGGCTGGCCGGACTGGAACACCACCTGGCCGCGACGCAGGTCCTCGCCGGCGAAGCGCCGGTTCTGCCCGGCCTTGGTCACCGCGCCTGGCGCCACGACCACGCCGCCGTCGATCTCGGTCGCACGCTCCTGCATGACGACGGTGTCCGCGCCGCCGGGCATCACGCCGCCGGTGAAGATGCGCACCGCCTGGCCCGGCGGCGACCGTGCCGCCGAAGGGCTTGCCGGCGAACGAGTCGCCGATGCGTGCCAGCCGCGTTTCCCCGCCAGGCACGAGGTCGGCGAAGCGCACGGCCCAGCCGTCCATGGCCGAATTGTCGTGGCCCGGAACGTCCAGCGGCGACACGATGTCCTGCGCCAGCACGCGGTCGAGCGCGGCGCGCAGGTGCAGGCGCTCGGTGGCGCGCACCGGCGTCAGGAATTGCCGGATCAGTTCGCGTGCGCGGTCGACCGGCATCGAGTTCGGATCGTAGTCGTCGGCGCAGGAGAGCTCGCGCAGCGTCTGGGCAGTGGTCATCGGGACTCCGGTCGGGAATTGAAACGGGATTTCAGGGCGAGCGCCGGGCGTTCGAGCGCATGCCAGGATACGGCGGCGACCGCCAGCGTGGCAGGCAGCGACAACGCGAACAACGCCATCGGCTCGAGGCCGCGCCAATGCTGCATCAGCGTCTGCTGCAGCGGGAACGAATAGACGTACGACACCGTAGGAGTAGTCGCCCAGCCGGTTGAACGCCGGCCACTGCAGCCGTGGATGGTACGCCGCCACCAGCACCAGGTAGGCCAGCAGCGGCGCGAACAGCGCACCGCGCGCGAGGCCCGCGGGATTCCAGGCGACGAGCGCCAGCGCGACCGCGGCGGCAGGCAGCGACACCGGCAGCGCGTCGCGCGCCACCCAGGCGGCCGAGCCCAGCGCGAACAGCAGCGCGAGTTCGCGCACCACGCGGTCGTTCAGCGCCATCGGGAACCACGACGGCTCGATGGCGAACACCGCGACGAGGACGGCCAGCACGGTGAGCCAGAGCGCGCGGCGCGCGAGCAGCCCGGCGATTCCGGCGACGAGCAGCGCCAGGTAGAGCCGCAGCTCGATCGGCAGCGTCCACAGCGAGCCGTTGACGTCGTGCGGGAACGGGTTGTCGGGAAACGCACCCGGCAGCCGGTAGACCATCTCCCAGCCCAGCGCCACGCGCCACGCATAGTCGAAGGTCTGCGGGTGGGCGAGGAACGCTGCGCCACGGCAGCGCGCTCGACGCACCCGCCAGCACGATGGTCAGCAGCGTCGCGGCAACCAGCGCCGGGTAGATGCGCAGCACGCGCGCCGCGACGAAAGCGCGCGCGTCGTGCCGCGCCAGCCAGCTCTGCGTGACCAGGAAGCCGGAGACGACGAAGAAAATCTTCACGCCGACGACGCCGAAGTTGAGTTCAGGCGCCAGCTTCCACAATGGTTCCGCGGTCCAGCGGTCGGTCAGCGCATAGCTGTGGAACAGCACGACGCAGGTCGCCGCGATCAGCCGGATGAGCTGGAAATTGTTGGCGCGGTCGACGGCCAGCGTGGACAGGCGCGGCGTCATCGCGGCTGGCCGGGCGGCGCGCTCGACCGGCAGGGCGCCGGCGGTCACGGCCGCTGCGGCGTCGCCGCTGCGAGCTCGTCCGCCGTGTTGATGTTGCGAAAGGCGTCGGCCTCGTCGTCGAAGGCGACCTCGCAGACGGAAAGCGTCGCGTACCAGGCGTCGATCTTGCGCCCGCCGCCTTCGAGAAACGCGGCGAGGTGCGGCAGCACCGCGCGCCGCACCAGCGCGAACACCGGGTGCGGCTGGTCGAAGGTGCGCGCGACGGCCAGCTGGGCGCCGGCGTCGTCCATGCCGCGCGCGAGACGCGCCGCCAGATCCGGCGGCAGGAACGGCGAGTCGCAGGGGACGGTGAGCACGCAGGCGCTCGTCGCCGCGGTCATGCCGGCGTGCAATCCGGCCAGCGGTCCGGCGAAACCGCCGACGGCGTCGGCAACGACCGGGTGGCCGAACGCGGCGTAACGATCGGGATTCTGGTTGGCGTTGATCAGCAACGCGCCGACCTGCGGCGCCAGCCGGGCCAGCACATGCGCGACCATCGGCATTCCGTCGAGCGCCACGAGGCCCTTGTCGACGCCGCCCATGCGCCGGCCCATGCCGCCCGGCGAGAACGATGCCGGTGATGTCGTCGCGACCGATGCTCATGGCGCGTCGGCGAGCGGCGGCAGCCAGGACACGTGCTCTTCGTAGAATGCGTGGCCCGACGGCGCCCGGTCGACCGGCTCGTCGAAGGCGGCGAGCACCACGTGCGTCTCGCCCGGCCAGCGCGCGGACTCGAAGAACAGCTTGGTTCCGCAGCGGCGGCAGAAACGGCGAAACGTCTGCGGCGACGATTCGTGCGCGGCAAGGTCCTCCGCGCCGGCCGTCAGCTGCACCTGCGGCGACGGGAAGCCGGCCCAGGTCACGAAGGCGGCGCCGTGCGCGCGGCGGCAGCTCTCGCAGTGGCAATGCGCGACGAAGCGCGACGGGAATCTCGCGACGAAGCGTACCGCGCCGCAATGGCATCGCCCTGTCGCGCCGGCCGTCGAACTCATCGCCGGTCGCCGGATCGCGTGTTCCGCGGCAATTCGACGGCCACGCTCACGGCCGCCGAAAGCGCTGCGCGCCGGTGAACAGCAGGTAGTGCTTGTTGGTGGCGCGGCCGATCATGGTCATGCCCACCTTCTCGGCGATCTCGTGGCCCATCTGCGTCAGCCCCGAACGCGACACCAGGAACGGAATCTCCATCTGCGCGGCCTTGATCACCATCTCGGAGGTGAGCCGGCCGGTGGTGTAGAAGATCTTGTCGGCGCCCTCGAGGCGGTCGAGCCACATCCGCCCGGCGATCGCGTCCACCGCGTTGTGGCGGCCGACGTCCTCGACGAACATCAGGATTTCGGCGCGCCCGGGCTCGTTGCTTGCCAGCGCGCAGCCATGCACGGCGCCGGCCTGCTTGTAGATGGTCTCGTGCAGCCGGACCCGGTCGAGGAGGTCGTAGAGCGTGGCCTGGGTCAGCGTGGCGCCGTCGGGCAGGCGCACGCTGTCGATCTCGTCCATCAGGTCGCCGAACACCGTGCCCTGGCCGCAGCCGGTGGTCTTGGTGCGCTTGGCCGTCTTCGCTTCGAGGTCGGCCAGGCCGTTGCGGGTCCTGATGGCGCAGGCGTTGATGTCCCAGTCGACCTGCACCGACATGATGTCGTCGATCGAGTCGACCAGGCGCTGGTTGCGCAGATAGCCGATGGCCAGCGCCTCCGGCGCCGCGCCGAGCGTCATCAGCGTCAGCAGTTCGGCCTTGTCGACGTAGATCGTCAGCGGGTGTTCGCCGGCGACCGGCACGTCGCGCTGCGCGCCGTGCTCGTCGACCGACGACACGGTGAACGTCGACGGTCGCGCCGAGTCGGACAGCAGTGGCCGATGCAGATCGGCAACCGCGATCGGCGCTTCGCTCCGGTCACCGCACCCAGTGGTCCGTCCGTCATGCCGGCCCCGCGCTAACCGCCGATGTAGCTCATTTCGACCTTCGGCGCCCGCGCGGTGTTGGCGGTGCGGATCTCCGAGTAGCGGTCGTCGCGACGGCGCCAGATGGCGGCGGTCGCTTTGGCGAGCGCGTCGTCGTCGAAGCCGCCGCGCAGCAGCGCGCGCAGGTCGAAACCGTCGTTGGCGAACAGGCAGGTGTAGACCTTGCCTTCGGTGGACAGGCGCGCGCGCGTGCAACTGCCGCAGAAGGCCTGGGTGACCGAGGCGATGACGCCGATCTCGCCGCTGCCGTCGGCATAGCGCCCAGCGCTGCGCGACCTCGCCCGGATAGTTGGCCTGTGCCGGAACCAGCGGCATTTCCGCGCCGATCATGCTGCACGATCTCGCGCGCCGTCACGACGTCGTCCATCCGCCAGCCGTTGGTCGCGCCGACGTCCATGTACTCGATGAAGCGGACGATGTGTCCGCTGCCCTTGAAGTGCCGGGCCATCGCGACCACCGCGTTCTCGTTCATGCCGCGCTTGACCACCATGTTGATCTTCACCGGGGCGAGGCCGGCGGCCGCGGCGACGTCGATGCCCTCGAGCACCTTCGCCACCGGGAAGTCGACGTCGTTCATCGCGCGGAAGGTGGCGTCGTCGAGCGCGTCGAGGCTGACCGTCACGCGGTCGAGGCCCGCCGCGCGCAGGTCGGCGGCCTTGCGCGCGAGCAGGGCGCCGTTGGTGGTCAGCGTCAGCTCGACATCGGGAATCGTGCGCAGCTGCGCGATCAGCCGCTCGAGATTGCGGCGCAGCAGCGGCTCGCCGCCGGTCAGGCGGATCTTGCGCACGCCGAGTCCGGCGAACACGCGCGCCACGCGGGTGATCTCCTCGAAGGTCAGCAGGTCGGCATGCGGCAGGAACGGGTAGTCGCGGCCGAACACGTCCTTGGGCATGCAGTAGACGCAACGGAAGTTGCAGCGGTCGGTCACCGAGATGCGCAGGTCGTGCATGCGATCGCCGCCGCAGGTCGACCACCGGCCCGGCCACCGCCGGCGCGAGCGCAGCTGCGCGCACGAACGCGGTGTGCGCGTCGGCGCGGAGATCGGTCAGCGGAATGATGGTTGCCACGATTGGAAATGGTAGCAGACGAACCCCGGACGCAGACCGAAAACGGCGATTGGCTGGTGTATGATCGCCGGACCATTCGACGTCGTGTCGCGCAGGTCAATAACCATGCTGCCACTGTACTTTTCCGTCGACGTGCTGATGGAGCGCGTTCCGCTTGCCAATCGCTGGGTCTCCGAGCGCTGGCAGCCCAAGGCCGTGATCCCGGTCGCGGCGGGGACCATGGCGGCTGGCGCACCCGAGCGCATCGCCGATGGTCCGGAAGGCACGACCTGGCGCTTCCCGGGAATGGCCGTGGAACTGCACCCCACCGAGGCCGAGGGCTATTTCCTGAACCTCACGTCGCCGTCGCCGATGACGTTCGTCATGTGGCGCATGGCCGAGGATGGTGCCGAACCCGCCGCGCGTCCGGTGCAGCTGACGCTGAGCTACAACCAGGCCGGACGCTCGATGGACGGCGGCGAGACCGTCGACGGCGTGCCGCTGGCCGATGCGCTTCGCGACTGGATGGCGCCATTCGTCGCCGAGCACTACAAGCCCGAACCCAAGCGCAAGGTCAAGCGCAACGACCCGTTCAAGGATGGCGCGTTCGTGCGCGATCGCGATCGTGCGGGACGGCGGCAGTGAGCCGGTGAGCGTGCATGGTCAAAGACCCTGACGCTCCAGAGGGCTTCTCGCTCAAGCGCTGGTCGCGGCGGAAGCTGGACGCGGCGCGCGGCGGGCCGCCTGCGGCAGCGCCGTCGGCTGCGGCAACATCGGCGCCGGGTGCGGCCGTTGCGCCTCCGCCGCCTGCGACCACTGCGGCAGGAACACCGGCGCAGTCGGCGCAGTCGGCACCCGAGGCAGCGCTGCCGCCGCTGGACACGCTGAACTTCGATTCCGATCTGACGGCGTTTTTCCAGCCGAAGGTCGACGAGAGCACGAAGAGGGCCGCGCTGAAGAAGCTGCTCAGCGACCCCAGGTTCAATGTGATGGATGGGCTGGACATCTACATCGACGACTACGGCAAACCCGACCCGATGCCCGCGGGCATGCTCGACCGTTTGGCGAACATCTACCAGCGGGTGACCGAGACCGCGGACCCGGCCGGGACCGCCGCCGGGACCGCGCCGCCGTCATCCGGTGACGCGAAAGGCCATTCGACGGCTGCGGCTCCGGCCCCCGAAGGCGGCGGCGAGGACGCCGGCGCGGCGGAGCCCGCGCCCGCAACGCTCGCCGCACCGGAGCCGGGCGACGACGCGACGGCGCTGCACTCGGAGCAGGCCCAGCGGACCGAAGCTGCGCCGCCAAATCCGCCTGCGCGAACCGGCAAATCCGCATGACCATCGCCGGCAAGAAGCTGTTCCTCTGCAGCTGCAACGGCACGATGCCGCTGGACGGCGCCGCAATCGGCAAGGCTCTCGGATTGCCCGCCGCGCCGGGCGTGCACACGATGCTCTGCCAGCGCGAACTGGCGGCGTTCGCCGAAGGCGCCAGCGGCGACGTGATCGTCGCCTGCACGCAGGAGGCGCGGCTGCTGGGCGACGTGGCCGAAGAACAGGGCCGGGCGCAGTCGATCCGTTTCGTCAACATTCGCGAAACCGGCGGCTGGTCGACCGAGGCGAATGCCGCGACGCCCAAGATCGCCGCGCTGCTGGCGATGGCAGCGCTGCCGGATCCCGATCCGGTTCCCTCCGTCACCTACAAGTCGGGCGGCCAGCTGCTGATCACCGGACCGCTCGACGCCGCGCTCTACTGGGCCGACGCGCTGTCGCAACGCCTGGCGGTGACGGTCGTCGCGACCGGCCGCAGCGGCGGCGCCGCGCTGCCGATGGACCGGGCGTTTCCCGTCTACACCGGCCGCCTGACGCAGTTGACCGGCTGGCTCGGCGCGTTCGAGGCGGCGTGGGAACAGCAGAACCCGATCGACCTCGACCTGTGCACGCGCTGCAATGCCTGCGTGCGCGCCTGTCCGGAGCAGGCGATCGACGCCAGCCTGCAGGTCGACCTCGACCGCTGCCGCAGCCATCGCGCCTGTGTCGCCGCCTGCGGCGCGGTCGGCGCCATCGACTTCGAACGCCGCGACCGCGCCCGCAGCGAGCGCTTCGACCTGGTCCTCGATCTGCACAAGGACGCCTGGTTTCGCCGGCACCAGCCGCCGCAGGGCTATTTCGGCCCGGGCGCCGACCCGCTGGCGCAGGCGAAGGCGGCGACCGAGCTGGCCGGACTCGTCGGCGAGTTCGAGAAGCCGAAGTTCTTCAACTTCAAGGCGTCGCTGTGCGCGCACAGCCGGTCGAAGAAGACCGGCTGCACGCAATGCATCGACGTGTGCTCGGCCGAGGCGATCCGTTCCGACGGCGACCGGATCGCCGTCGAGCCGCACCTGTGCGTCGGCTGCGGCGCCTGCACGACCGTATGCCCGTCGGGTGCGCTGACCTACGCCTATCCGTCGGTGCCCGACCTGGGCGCGCGGATCAAGACGCTGCTGGCCACCTATCGCGCGGCGGGCGGCCGCGACCCGTGCCTGCTGCTGCACGCCGAGGATGCCCGCCCGGTGATCGCCGGCTACGCCCGCCGCGGCAAGGGCCTGCCGGCGCGCGTGCGTGCCGCTCGAAGTCCACCACATCGCCTCGGTCGGGCTCGACCTGTGGCTGGCCTCGCTCGCCTGGGGCGTGACGCAGGTCGCGGTGCTGGTCACCGGCAGCGAGGCGCCGCAGTACCGGGAGGCGCTGGCCTTCCAGATGCGTCTGGCCGACACCATCGCCAATGCGCTGGGCTACCAGGGTGAGCATTTCCGCGTCGTCGACGCGGACGCGCTGGACGCACTGCGGCAGTGGCCCGCCGCGCTGATCCCGCGGGTCGCCGCGAACTTCGCTCCCACGGCGGAGAAGCGCACGACCGCCGCGCTGGCGCTGGAGCATCTCGCCGCGCATGCGCCGGTGCCGCAGCGCGTGATCGCGTTGCCGCAGGGCGCGCCGTTCGGGGCGATCGCCGTCGACACGGAGACCTGCACCATGTGCCTGGCCTGCGTCGGGGCCTGCCCGGAAGCCGCGATCCTCGACAACCTCGAAGCGCCGCAGGTCCGCTTCATCGAGAGCAAGTGCGTGCAGTGCGGCATCTGCGCGTCGACTTGCCCCGAACACGCGATCTCGCTGATCCCGCAGCTCGATCTGACGCCGGCGGCGAAGGCGCCCCGGGTGCTGAACGAGGCGGAGGTCGTCGCCTGCACGCGCTGCGGCAAGCCGCTCGGGACCAAGAAGATGGTGGACCTGATGCAGAGCAAGCTGGCCGGGCACTCGATGTTCGCCGGTCCGGGCGCGCTGGCGCGGCTGTCGATGTGCGCCGATTGCCGTGTCGCCGACCTGATGACCAGCGGCCCGGGCTACGACATCCTGAAAAAGTGACCGACACGATGGAGACCTCGCCCGTCCGGATGCATCCGGCGCTCACCCCCGAGGACGCCGCGCGCGCCGAGTTCTACGCGTTGCTGGCGCGCCTGTACGCGGGGCCGCCGGACGCCGCGCTGCTGGCCGCGCTGGGCGCCGCGCAATTGTGGGAAGACGACGGCGACAACCCGCTGGCGAAGTCCTGGAACGATCTGGTGCTGGCAAGCCGCGCGATGGACCCCGCGGCGGCGGAAGAGGAATTCAACGACCTTTTCTTCGGTGTGGGCAAGTGCGAGGTGAACCTGCACGCGTCGCACTGGATCGCCGGCTTCATGATGGAAACCCCGCTGGCCGATTTGCGCACCGAACTCGCAGAACTGGGACTCGCACGGCTGCCCGGCGTGATCATGCTCGAGGACAATCTGGCGGCGTTGTGCGAGACCATGCGCGTGCTGGTGGCGGGCAACGGCGAGCGCCCGCCGCAGCCAACCGCGGTCCAGCGCGATTTTTTCGAGCGCAGAATCGCCTGCTGGGTCTTCGATTGCTGCGACGCAACAACAGGTTGTCCTATTGCCAACTACTATAAGCGAGTAGCATTATTCGCCAGTAGGTTCCTGGCGGTCGAACGTGACTCGCTCGCCATGGAATGACGATCCGGCAGGAATCTCCATCGCCCGGTCCCGTCGATCACAAAGTCACGCTGCTTCACATTTGGAGGTAAGCATGAACACCTCGCCGCAAGATCCGGTGCGCGCGTCAGCCTCGACGTCCTCCGCATCAGCAGACACCAACCTGAAACGCCGCCGCTTCCTCTTTGCCATCGGTGCGGGCGGAGCGGGCGCGGCCGCCGTCGTCGCCCAGCCGCTGGCCGCGCAGGTGACCGAACAGGCCGGCGTCGCTGCGGATGCGGCGAAGGGCTACCGCGAAACGGAGCACGTCCGCGACTATTACGCGACGACGCGAATCTAGCAGGAGCAAGGAGACCGCCATGCTGCTCACGCGCAAGACCGACAGTGCCCCGACGTCCGGCCCCCGCCTGAAGAGGCTCGCCGGCGCCAAGTTCTCGACCATGGATCGCCGGACGTTCCTCAAGCGCTCGGGCATTGCCGCCGGCGCCGGAGCATTCGCCAGTCAGTTGCCCTACGGCATGATCGGTCCCGCGGAAGCGGCCAAGGAAGGCGAGGCCGGCAAGGCCACGACCGCCCGCACGATCTGCACCCACTGCTCGGTCGGCTGCGCGCTCGACGCGGTCGTGGTCAATGGCGTCTGGACACGGCACGAGCCGGTGTTCGAGTCGCCGCTCAACATGGGCGCGCACTGCGCCAAGGGCGCGTCGATCCGCGAGCACGGCCATGGCGAGCATCGGCTGAAGACGCCGATGAAGCTGGTCAACGGCAAGTGGCAGCGGCTGTCATGGGAGCAGGCGATCAACGAGGTCGGCGACAAGATGCTCGCCATCCGCAAGGAGTCGGGTCCGGACGCCGCTTACTGGGTCGGCAGTTCCAAGCACAACAACGAGCAGGCCTATCTGATGCGCAAGTTCGTGTCCTTCTGGGGCACCAACAACTGCGATCACCAGGCGCGGATCTGTCACTCGACGACGGTCGCCGGCGTAGCCAACACCTGGGGCTACGGCGCGATGACCAATTCGTACAACGACATGCAGAACACCAAGTGCGCGCTGTACATCGGCAGCAACGCGGCCGAGGCGCACCCGGTGTCGATGCTGCACATGCTGCATGCCAAGGAAACCGGCGCGAAGATGATCGTCGTCGACCCGCGCTACACGCGCACGGCGGCGAAGGCGGACGAGTACGTGCGCATCCGCTCCGGCACCGACATCCCGTTCCTGTTCGGCGTGCTCTATCACATCTTCAAGAACGGCTGGGAAGACAAGCAGTACATCAACGACCGCGTCTTCGGCATGGAGAAGGTCAAGGAAGAGGTGATGGCCAAGTGGACGCCGGACAAGGTCGAAGAGGCCTGCGGCGTGCCCGAGGCGCAGATGCTGAAGGTCGCCGAGATGTTCGCCAAGAACCGTCCGTCGACGATCGTCTGGTGCATGGGACAGACGCAGCACACGATCGGCAACGCCATGGTCCGCGCGTCGTGCATCCTGCAACTGGCGCTGGGCAACATCGGCAAGTCCGGAGGCGGCGCGAACATCTTCCGCGGCCACGACAACGTGCAGGGCGCGACCGACGTCGGTCCGAATCCGGACTCGCTGCCCGGTTACTACGGCGTCGCCGAGGGCTCGTGGAAGTACTGGGCGGGCGTGTGGGGCGTGGACTTCGAGTGGATCAAGAAGCAGTACGCCGAAGGCATGATGTCCAAGCCCGGCATCACGGTGTCGCGCTGGATCGACGGCGTCATGTATCCGAACGACACGATCGACCAGGGCCCCAACCTGCGGGCGATGGTGTACTGGGGCCATGCGCCGAACAGCCAGTCCCGCGGCAAGGACATGGTCGAGGCGATGAAGAAGCTCGACCTGATGGTGGTCATCGATCCCTACCCGTCGGCGACGGCGGCGATGTGCGCGATGGTCCGCAAGGACGGCGTCTACCTGCTGCCCGCGGCCACGCAGTTCGAGACTTCCGGATCGGTCACCGCGTCGAACCGGTCGATCCAGTGGCGCGAGAAGGTGATCGAGCCGCTGTTCGAGTCCAAGCCCGACCACACGATCATGGTCGCGCTCGCCAAGAAGTTCGGCTTCGACAAGGAGCTGACCAAGAACTACGAGATGGTCAAGGACAAGACCGGCTGGGACGAGCCCACGCCCGAGTCCATCCTGAAGGAAATCAACCGCGGCACCTGGACCATCGGCTATTCCGGGCAGTCGCCCGAGCGGCTGAAGCTGCACATGAAGAACATGTCGACCTTCGACGTGAAAAGCCTTCGTGCGCGCGGCGGTCCCTGCGACGGCGACTATTTCGGCCTGCCGTGGCCATGCTGGGGAACGCCGGAACTCAAGCACCCGGGCACGCCCAACCTGTACGACCCGTCCAAGGCCGTGATGGACGGCGGCGGCTGCTTCCGCGCCAACTTCGGCGTCGAGCGCGACGGCCAGTCGCTGCTGGCCGCGGACGGCTCGTATCCGAAGGGCGGCGACCTCACGTCGGGCTACCCGGAATTCGACCACGTGCTGGTCAAGAAGCTGGGCTGGTGGGACGAGCTGACCGAGGACGAGAAGAAGGCGGCCGAGGGCAAGAACTGGAAGACCGATCGCTCCGGCGGGATGATCCGCGTGGTGATGAAGAACCACGGCTGCTACCCGTTCGGCAACGCCAAGGCGCGGGCCGTGGTCTGGAACTTCCCCGATCCCATTCCGGTGCATCGCGAGCCGCTGTATTCGCCGCGCCCGGACATGGTCGCGAAGTATCCGGCGGCCGACGACAAGAAGGCGTTCTGGCGCCTGCCGACGCAGTTCAAGACCATTCAGGAAAAGAACACCGCCGACAAGGTCGCCGAGAAGTTCCCGCTGATCCTGACCAGCGGCCGCCTGGTCGAATTCGAAGGCGGCGGCGACGAGACGCGGTCGAATCCCTGGCTGGCCGAACTGCAGCAGGAGTGCTTCGTCGAGATCAACCCGAAGGACGCCAACGACCGCCGGATCATCGACGGCGAGTACGTCTGGGTGCAGTCGCCGACGGGTGCGCAGATCTCGGTCAAGGCGCTGGTCACCGACCGGGTCGGTGCCGGCACGACGTTCATCCCCTTCCACTTCGCCGGATGGTGGCAGGGCAAGGACATGCTGGAGTTCTATCCGGAAGGCGCGGCGCCGATCGTGCGTGGCGAGGCGGTCAATACTGCGACCACCTACGGCTATGACGCGGTGACGATGATGCAGGAAACCAAGACGACGCTGTGTCAGGTCGCCAAGAAGGCCTAACGGAGGCGCACACCATGGCACGAATGAAATTTCTCTGTGACGCCGAGCGCTGCATCGAGTGCAACGGCTGTGTCACCGCCTGCAAGCAGGAAAACGACATCCCGTGGGGCGTCAATCGCCGCCGCGTGGTGACCATCAACGACGGCGTCCCGGGCGAGCGGTCCATTTCGGTGGCCTGCATGCACTGCTCGGACGCGCCTTGCCAGGCGGTCTGCCCGGTCGACTGCTTCTACCGCAGCGAAGAAGGGGTCGTGCTGCACGACAAGGACCTGTGCATCGGTTGCGGCTACTGCTTCTACGCCTGCCCGTTCGGCGCGCCGCAGTTTCCGCAGGCCGGCGCGTTCGGCGTGCGCGGCAAGATGGACAAGTGCACGTTCTGCGCCGGCGGACCCGAGCAGGACAACTCCGAGGCCGAGTTCAAGAAATACGGCCGCAACCGTCTCGCCGAAGGCAAGCTGCCGGCCTGCGCGGAAATGTGCGCGACCAAGGCCCTGCTCGGCGGAGACGGCGACACGATTGCCGAGATCTACCGGCAGCGCGTCACCGTGCGCGGCAAGGGCAGCGACGTCTGGGGCTGGGGCACCGCCTACGGACGTCCCGAGGCCCCGAAGCAGCAACCCAAGTCATGAGGACGCCCGCCATGAAAAAGCTCGCGATTGTTGCTTTCACCGCCGTGGCAGCGCTGGTGCTTGCCGGTTGCGGCGAGCGCCCGCAGGTGATCGAATTCAAGCAGGGCAAATACCAGGGCAAGCCGGATCAGCCTCCCTATGCCGCGGCGCCGTTCAACGGCAACAAGGAGATGTGGGAGCGTGACATCCGCAACCGTACGCAGAACCAGAACGAGTACAAGCGGATCGGTTCCTAAAGGAGGCCTGTCAATGTGCGCGTCGATATCCCGTATGGCGAGGTCCCTGGTCGCCGTCGCTGCGCTGGCCACCGCCTGCGCGGTTGCCGCCCAGTCGCCGGCGGTTTCTCCGAACGAGGCCGCGCAGGCTGGCGATCAGGTGAAGCAGCAGGCGGTCCAGCCGCTGAACAATCAACCGGTCTGGAAGGAAGTCCGCTCGGGCGAGCCCCAGTACACGTCTCTGCCGGGTCGGGGGAACGACATCCTGATCCAGTCGCAGGGACAGACCTGGCGCGCGGTGCGCGTTCCGATCGCCACCGTCGGCGGGATCCTGCTTGGCCTCGTGCTGCTGGTTTTGGCGGGGTACTTCGCCTGGCGCGGGCCGATCGAATTGCACGACAAGCCGACCGGACGCAAGATCGAGCGCTTCACGCTGGTCAAGCGCGCTGCGCACTGGACGATGGCGCTGACCTTCGTCGCGCTGGCCATCACCGGGCTGGTCATCACCTTCGGCAAGAACGTGCTGCTGCCGCTGATCGGTTATACGCTGTTCTCCTGGCTGGCGACGCTGTCGAAGACCCTCCACAATTTCGTCGGGCCGGTGTTCTCGGTGGCATTGCTGGTGTTCATCTTGCTCTACATCCGCGACAACATTCCGCGCGGCTACGATGCGCAGTGGCTGGCGAAGTTCGGCGGCATGCTCGACCGCAGCGGCAAGACGCATCCGCCCTCGGGCAAGTTCAACGCCGGTGAGAAAGCCCTGTTCTGGATACTCGTGGTGGTGCTGTGCCTGGTGCTGACCGTGACCGGCTACATCCTCGATTTCCCGAATTTCCAGCAGTCGCGCGCGACCATGCAACTCACCAGCATCATCCACATGGTGGCCGCGTTGCTGGCGACGGCGATGGCGATTCTCCACATCTATCTGGGTACGATAGGCATGAATGGCGCGCTCGACGCCATGCGCACCGGGTACGTCGACGAGACCTGGGCCAAGGAGCATCACGAGTACTGGTACAACGACGTCAAGTCGGGCAAGGTTGCAGGGAAGGTAGCGGGCGAGGGGGCTGCGCCGATTCCGGTGCATCGCACCGCGTGATCGGCGGGATGGACCGCAACGATTCAGGAGGAGGTTGGAGAGCGATGAGCACGATGCGCGCAATGTTCGGGGCTGCCCTGGTGGTGGCGACTTTTGGTGTCGCGGTGGCGAAGCTGCCGCCGCCCCCGCCCATGACGGAGGCGCAGAAGGCCACCGCGGATGAAGCGAAGGCCAAGGCCGCCGCCGCCGCGGAAGTCGCCAAGAAGCAGTACGCCGCAGCGGAAGACCGCACGGCGGCGCGTTATTTCGCGGAGATGAAGGCAAAGGGCAAGTCGGTTCCCGGGCCGCAGATGACGTCCGCGGCACCAGCGGCACCGGCAGCGCCGGCAGCGCCCGCGAAGAAATAGCTCGCTCGAGGCAAGCGCCAGAAAGAAAAGCGGGGCTTCGGCCCCTCTTTTTTTGCCCCCCGCGACGACGGCGGGGCGCGCGCCGTCCGCGCCGCCGACCGTCAGCGACCCGTTGCGGCGGACACGGTATAATCCGCCGCTAACGGAGAGCTGGCCGAGTGGTCGAAGGCGCCTGACTCGAAATCAGGTAACGGGGCAACCTGTTCGGGGGTTCGAATCCCTCGCTCTCCGCCATCTTCCCTTTGTACGGCCCGGATACATAGGTGACAGGCCGTACCTAAGACATGGGTGACAACCGCGTGCCGAACGGGTTGTCCAAGGGTTGCAGGGTTTTCTGCTCCAAGTCGATGTAGCCGAGATCGTACTGCATGAAGCTGACGATCCAAATGCCCTCGTCGACTTCCTTGATACCGACGCGCTGACCGGCCAGGACGTGAGAGAGGCTGATGCGTTTGCGGTGCATGCAGATGCGCCCGCAGGCGGTGACCAGCACGTCGCGATCGTGCAGCGGGTAGGTCAGTTCGGGCAACCCACGATAACGCGTTGGCGAGGCTGAATACATTTCGGCCGGGGTCTTCATGGCCAAGGCCTCGTGCGGCCGCTCGGTGTTGAACTCCTGAACGAAGGTATCGAAGCGCGCCTGCTGCTGCAAGTCCCCGTCCAAACGGCGCACCAGCAGTTCGCGAATCTTGCGCGCCCCCCAATGCGGCTTCTCGCGCCGAGAGCCTGAAACTTACCCAAATTGCTACCCGGTTGCGTCACTGCCTGGGTCTGGCCCGCGGGCGCATGATCCGAAGTAGGTAACGGCGTCACTTTCTCGTCGTACCGATCCCATGTCGCAGGCTTTGTGAATTCATCTGCACGGGGCAGTAAGTTCGGACAACCCTTCCGCACAGAACATCGCCACAGTCGATCACAGCCTTTGCTTCAGTTCGGTTGCGTATCCAGGCCATCTTCGGAGCGCAGGCATCGAACACGAAATCGTTCGTCCACACCTGATTGGCGCTCGTCGGCGCCACCGGCCGCCCCGACACCACGCGGCGGCCTGCCCACTTCCGTGGCACCCGCAACTTGGTCAGGCGCCACAGCCGCCACACGCGATCCGTGCTCGTCGTGTGGCCCTGGCGGTCCAGGAACCCCTGAACGAGAACCATCTTGCCCATCTCGACGAGGACTGATCCCATCGGTGGCGAAAACACGAAGAAACCCACAGCGCCAGCGAGTCTGGCACTGGCTTCGTTCGGCGGCCTAGCCGTCGACACTAGGCGTCCGTCCGGTCCGAGAAGCACGTTGCCAATCGGTTCCAGCAACCGACGGTCATTGAACCGGTCGACCCATTCCATGGTCGCGTTCTCGACTGCATCGATATGTCAGCAGAGGCAATCTGCGCAATGGGCGAGGCCGCCAATAGCCCCGATCTGCGCCGGGCTCGACTGCGGCGCGGCACCGCCATCGGCAGCGGTGAGATCAGCCGTCAGAGTACGCTGCGCCCCGCCCAGCGTTTGATTGAGCTTGGCCAGTTTGTCCTCGCTGCCGCCGCTCAGCAACAGTGTTTCCCCACCCGCGTGCGGGAGGCGCGCGGCCAGTGCAGCGAGGGCGGGCCACATCAAAGCGTATCCAGACTGTTCAACGTCATCGTGGCGTGGGCACGGAGCGCGGCGCGATCCGAGTCCGGCATTTTGGTGATGTTTCTTGCCATCAACGACGTGCGCGGATTTCCCGCCAGCATTTCTTCGTGCTGATCGAGAAAGTGCCAGTAAAGTGTGGTGAAGGGGCAAGCGGCATTGCCGATCTTCGCTTCGGGCCTGTAGCTGCATCCGACGCAGTAATTCGACATCCGCTTGATGTATTGACCGCTCGCAATGTAGGGTTTGGACGTGAAGCGGCCCCCATTGGCGAACAGGGCCATGCCCGCGACATTGGGCAATTCGACCCAATCGACTGCGTCGATGTAAACCGCGAGGTACCAATCCTCGAGCTCTTTCGGTTCTATCTCGGCGAGCAGGCCGAATATGCCGGTTACCATGAGCCTTTGTATGTGGTGCGCGTAACCGTGCTTCAACGTCTGGCCGACGGCCTGCTTCATGCAATTCATCCGCGTGTCGCCCGTCCAGTACCAGGCAGGCAGCTTCCGGGCGTGCCGAAAGTGATTGGCCTCCCGCATTCCAGGCATGTCCAGCCAGTACACACCGCGGATGAATTCGCGCCAGCCCAGCACTTGCCGCACGAAGCCCTCCACGGCTTCGATCGGCGCGCGCCCTGCTTCGAACGCCTCTACTGCGGCCGCGATCACTTCGCGCGGGTTGATGAGCTTGACATTCATCGCCGCGGAGATGTGCGAGTGATACAAGAACGGCTCGTCCGTCCACATCGCATCCTGATATCGGCCGAACATTCCCAGGCGCTCGGCGACGAATGCTTGAACCGCACACAAGGCGTCTTTGCGCGTCACCGGCCATGCGAAGTCGTCGAGCGTGCCGGGATGGCCGGCGAAGTGCGTCTCGACGTCGGCCATTGCTTCGCGCGTGATGGCGTCGGGACTTATCCGCAGCATGGCTGGCGCGTTCGCCGGTCCCGCTTTCGAAAACGCGCCGCGATTTTCGGCATCGAAATTCCAGCGGCCCTGGAGCGGAGCATTTCCCTCCATCATGATGTCGTGTCGCTTCCGCATCATGCGGTAGAAAAACTCGAGACGAAGCTGTTTGTAACCGCTCGCCCAATCGGCAAACGCGCGGCGCGAACACAGGAAGTGCGTGTCCTCGCGCATCTGCAGCTCGACGTTGGCTGCCATGCCAAAGGCAAGCAACGCCTGTTCAACGCGCCAATCGCCGGGTTCCACGACCACGATTGCCTGCGGGCGGTGTTTCCTCATTGCATCCGTCAGCACAGCCACCAGTGATTCGAACGGATGGGTGCCGATCCGGCGATAGTCCACCTCGATCTGCCGCCTTTCCAGAGTGGCCGCGAAGTGGCGCATGGCCGCAAAGAAGAATGCGGTGCGCACCTTGGAGGACCAGACGTGGCGCGATTCCTCCGGCACCTCTGCCATCAAGACGACGTCGGTCCTGGGGTCGACGTCGGCAAGAGCGGTCGAGTGTTCGTCGAGCTGGTCTCCCAGTACGAAAATGAGGTGGCGGCAGTGTTGCATGGGTTTTGCTCGTCTTTGCCAATGCCTCGCCGACATCTTCCGAAGCAATGGCGCGCGGTCACTCAATCCTTTCTCCGGAACTCCAGGACGGTCGTGACCAAACCGATAAGCAGGATTCCGAATACCAAAGCGCCCAGGATCAGTAGCTCGTTGGGGCTCATTTTTTCCTCCCCATCAAGACCGCCAGCTTGAAGTAGATGCCAAAGCCAAATATCGATGGAATCCATAAGGCGGTGAATATCGCTTGTTCGCGGTCCTGCACCACAAACCACAAATAAGCGGAGACAAAGAACGAGATCATTACAGCCAAGAGAATGAAGTAATCCGATTTCCTGAACATTCGGCCTCTCCTATCGTTTTACTGCTTCAAGTATTCAATGGCGCCATAGCCCAATGCACTCAGCAAACAACCGGCTATTGCCACCGACGCGATAACCCGTATGCCCGACGAAATCCCGATGGCGAAGAGCTCCACGGGGATAGCGCCCGACAGGCCAAGTATCAATCCCGCGCACCCCACCACGGTGAGCGAGTTACCGACGCGTATGAGCATCTTCCAGCTGAACAGTTTTGTGCTGTTCACTGCTTGTCCGATGCGTTCACGCCGCCGCCACTGGAGAGGGTGAGCCCCTCGGAATTGGCGACCAGCACCAGTGCGTCCTCGAACAGCGCCCGCGCAGAACCGGCCACTCGCTGCAGATATCGATGCAGGGCCGCGTCCGCGGGGCTGCGGTTTTCGCATTCGGCGCTATAGCGCTCGAAAGCGCCGAGGCCGAGCAGCAGCTCGACGACGTGGCGTGGGCACTCGCATGACAACGTGGTCGAGGCCTCTGCGATCCGGGCCAGTGATCGGTCATCGAACCGCCGGCCCGGGACCATCTCGGGAAGGATTGGCGGTGATACGGGTCGCGCATGCGTCGGTTCGAGATGGAGTGCGTTACGGCAGAGTCGTTCCAGCTCGGCCAGGTCGAGCGGCAAACGCGTCACCGCGTGGCCGCGGGCACGCAACGCGCTCACGACTGCGGCGGGACCGAATCGATACGCGACCACTGCACTCCGCGCGCTGACTGCCTCGACCATTCCGTCGACGAGGGCGACCGAGTCGATCTGAAGCGTCGGCAGCTCGACCACAATCAGGTCCGCCGAGATCCCGCGCAGTGCCGCCAACGCGCCGGCAATGTCTGCGCTCGTCGCGACGATATCCAAGTTCGGAACCCCGGTGGCATTGCGGGCCACCCGGTCAGTCAGCGTTTCGCCAACGAGCGCGACCCGAACGGCTTGCACCGACCCATCCGACCTGGCTGGCATGCCGAGCGACGCCGCACCCGCTGCGTCGCGCATCTCCCGCAACGACGCGAGCGGCAGAGTCGCGATAGAGCCAATGGGGCTTCCCAGATCTATCAGCTGCTTGATCAGGGCTAGGCGGCTCACGTCCTCGGGCGAGTACAGGCGATGCCCACGGGGACTGAGCCCGGGTCCCACAACGCCATACCTGCGTTCCCACACGCGCAAAGTCTCGACCGGAATCCCCGCAAGACGAGCAGCGGTGCCGCTGCGGTAGCTTGGGACGAAATGCGCGCCTATTGATTCGTCAATTGTCACGACTGACCTTTCCAGGGACTTTGTTTTTGGTTCGAACTACCCCGAATCATTCGACATATTGAACCATATAAAACGTGTCAACGCCAGTTCAATTGCTGAAATGAATATTGACAAGGCCAGTTCATAACGTGTATTGTCCTAGACAAATGACGGGTACTGCTGGGCTTCTGGAAAAATGACGATGGCCAACTACGCGATTTGTTTCGACGGCGACTACCAGGTCTGCAGCACGGAGGTCGCGCATTGCCAACGGCTACGCGGAGCGGAGTCGATCGCCCGAGTCGACGCATCCAATTGCCAAGCGTCTGCGCTCGGGCCCGGAGTCAGCAGGGCCATGGCGATGAGTCGATTCCAAGTCCGCGAGGCAGGCGGCTCTCTCGTCCCGGGCGCCGCCGCATTTGTCGCGATCTGGCGTCGGCTTCCGGCCTTCGCATGGCTCGCGAGATTGGCGTCGTTTTCACCCGTGCTCGTGGTACTCGAAGCCGGCTTCGGGCGGGTTCTCCTTGTCCGGCCATGGTGGCGCGCCGCCCACACCAGAGCGCCGTCCGCGTGCCGGGTTCCCGGGTCCAGGGACCGATCCTGAAGATGAACCTGTTCAACCGACTTCCCGGGTTCGAGCGGTCGCCGGCCGGCCTCGAGTGGGCGCTGCTTCGCCGCCTGCCGCTGTTCGCCGTCGCAGGAACGGTTGTGCCGCTTCTTTGCGTATTGATGGTGAGGCTTGCCGCCGTCTGGGCGAGCGGCGTCGTGTCGGCCAAGCTCGCAATGTCGATCGAAATCGTGTTGGCAAGCCTTGTAATTCTCTACTGGACGATTGTGTTCACCGTAGCCCTGGGCTGCGTGATCGTGATGATTGCAAAAGGACCTGCGTACGTCGCCGACGCCTATCCACTTCCCGACGCCGACGCACCGCCGTCCTGACTGGGCTACCTTCAACTTTCCAAAAATTTTGCCATGACTGCCCGCCGTGACTTCCTACACTCCTTACCGGCAGTCGTTTTTCAACCAGGAGATTTACCTTGTTCAAGCTCAACACCGTTCTCGCATTGGCAGTCACCGCGACCATCCTCGCCACCGGAATGCCCGTTGCGCTCGCGGACACCAAGTCCTCCACCGCTTACATGGGCGGCGTGCCTGCGGCGAAGGCCGACATCATCGACACCGCGATTGGGGCGGGACAGTTCAATACGCTTGCAAAGGCGCTGACTGCGGCCGGCCTCGTCGAAACCCTCAAGGGCCCGGGACCGTTTACCGTCTTCGCGCCGACCGATGCGGCGTTCGCCAAGATCCCGGCCGACAAGCTTGACGCGCTTCTTTCAGACAAGGCTGCGCTCACAAAGGTGCTGACGTATCACGTCGTGCCCGGCATGGTGGTCGCCATCGATGTGAAGACCGGGCAGGTGAAGACGGTCGAAGGTGAGTTCCTGACCGTCAACGTCTCCTCCATGGGAGTGAAAGTGAACAACGCCAATGTGATCAAGACGGACGTAATGGCGTCGAATGGCGTCATCCACGTCATCGACACGGTGGTGCTGCCAAACTAAGTTACAGGGGTCTGTACGAGCGCAGTCCCGGGCAACCGGGACTGCGCGCCGTTAACAAGATGCCTTGCGCACAGGGCCAATGACCTGTCTGAATCCGACAACCCGAAGAATTGCTGCGACCATGACTACTCGAACCACCCAGCGGGAAGCAGAACTTTATCCTCTCACAGATGGGCGGAATCGTCCTGGAGAGAGCGAAGATAGAGCCGCGCCAGACACTTGCCTCGGGCTTTCACCACCTGCATTGCTTTAGACTCAACAAGGAAACCCATGTCCACCAGCCCCACCCCCTTGCTTCGTAGCGATGACGATGGCGGCGACCTCCCGGTGTCGTCGCGCATTCGTTCCCGCCTGATAAGTGCGAAGCAGCGCTATCACGCCAACGACAACATTTCGGCCTACGTAATGGACGGCGAAGTTGACGCGCTCCGGATCGAGGTTGAAGCGAAGATGGCCGAAGTGCTCAAGAGCCTCGTCATCGACACCGAAAGCGATCACAACACGCAGGGAACCGCACGCCGCGTGGCCAAGATGTTCCTGACTGAGGTATTCAAGGGCCGTTATCACGCGATGCCATCCGTGACCGAGTTTCCGAATATCGAACAACTCAATGAACTGCTGATCGTCGGCCCGATCACCGCGCGCAGTGCCTGTTCGCACCATCTATGCCCGATACTGGGCAAGGTGTGGATCGGCATCATGCCCAACGAGCATTCGAATCTGATCGGCCTGTCCAAGTATGTGCGGATCTGCGACTGGGTGATGAGCCGACCGCAGATCCAGGAAGAGGCGGTGATTCAACTGGCCAACATCCTTCAGGACAAGGTGAGGCCGGACGGTCTGGCCATCGTGATCGAGGCGGACCACTTCTGCATGCACTGGCGCGGCGTGAAAGATGCGGATTCCCGCATGACCAACAGCGTGATGCGCGGCTCGTTCCTTAAGGATCCCGATCTGCGCCGCGAGTTTCTTTCGCTGCTGAGCAAGAAAAACAGTTGAAACTCATTTGAATAGCGGAGAACACCATGCTGGTACGTCTATTGTATGTAAGCAGGGCGGTTGACAAAGTTTCGCAGGAGGAACTGCTCAAGATCCTGTCGCAGTCCAAGGCCAATAACCCCGAGAGCGGAATAACCGGCGTCCTTTGCTCGAGCGGGCCTATCTTTATGCAGTGTCTCGAGGGCGGACGCATGCAGGTCAATGCGTTGTACTGCCAAATCGCCGCCGATACCCGCCACACCGAGGTTGCAATCCTGTCGTACGAAGAAATCAGCGAACGAAAATTTGCCAACTGGTCAATGGGATTGGTGAACCTGGAACACGTCAATCCGTCTTTGCTGCTTAGGTACTCGGAGAGCGCCACCCTCGATCCCTATGGCGTTTCCGGGACGGCTTCCATGGCGCTGCTCCAGGAATTGATGGCAAGGGCGTCGATCGTTGGCCAAACCAACCCTTCCCCATCGGTAGCACGCTAGGCGGCCACGATCCGGCACCGATGCGTCGCGACAGGAGCGGCAGGCATTCTAGGATGCAATGGCAAGACCGACCTCCAAGGAGACTCAACCATGAAAACCAGGAACACCACGAACACCAAAGCCCCGGCGATCGACATCGGCATCAGCGGCGGTGAGCGCACCAAGATCGTGAAGGGTCTTGCCGCCTTGCTCGCCGACAGCTATACGCTCTACCTGATGACGCACAATTTCCACTGGAACGTTACGGGGCCGCATTTCAACAGTCTTCATCAGATGTTCATGGGCCAATACACAGAACAATGGAATGCGCTCGACGTGATCGCCGAGCGCATCCGTGCGCTCGGCCATCCGGCCCCGGGAACTTACAAACAATTCGCCGGGTTGGCTTCGATCAACGAGGTCGAAGGCGTGCCCAAGGCAACGGATATGATCCGCCATCTCGTCGCCGCCCAGGAGGCCACGGCGCGCACGGCGCGCGCGTTGCTCCCGGTCGTTGACGCAGCCAATGACCAGCCAACGGCGGACCTTCTGACGCAGCGCCTGGAAGTTCACGAGAAGACTGCCTGGATGCTGCGCAGCCTGCTCGAGCAATGATCGGAATGCGGTCGGCGTCTCGCCTTGGCTGGAAAGAAGGGCCGGTTAACGATACGCCCGGCAGCTCATTGCGAGTGGATCTTCGCCCGGCTATCGACGCCGACCTTGGTGCCGTCAATGTCGTCATCGAACGCGCGGTGATGACCTGGAAGCTGCCGGAAAGGGTGAAGCGTTTGGCGATGCCGAGCTATTTCTACGCTGGGTGCGACTTGAAACACCTGCAGATCGTGGTCGCCGAGGACCGTGCCATCGGGGTTGTCGGTCTCGCAGCCTGGGAACCCGCAGTTGCGCGCGATTGCCCGCAGGGGCTCCGAGGGCTGCAGCTCCACGGCATATTCGTCAAACCCGATCAACAGCGGCACGGCATCGGTACCCGCTTGCTATCTGCCGTTGCGATGGCGGCACGGGCGCAGGGTTGCGACGGTGTCCTGGTGAAGGCGCAGGTCGATGCCGAAGGCTTCTTCGGGTCACAGGGGTTGCAGAAGCTTCCTGTCTTGCAACCCGACCGGGATTATCGGCACCGATTCTGGCTCGATCTCGCGCAGCATCATGTCGCTGGAGGGTGCTCTGAGGCTTACCCCGCGCCTTGGAGCGACAGATCCGCGCTAACATCCCAACCTGAGCGCTGAAACAGATTGCCGAGGCCCGAGGTGACAATGTGGATGCGCGCGTTTCTGGCAGTCTGGCTTGGTCTGTTCTCGTGTGTTGCGCTTGCCGCCACTCGCGATTATCTGGCCGATGCCCTGGCGTCCAGCGATCATCTGCTGATGATGCGACACGCAGATGCGCCCGGCACAGGCGACCCGGCGGGCTACTCGCTTGAGGACTGCAGCACCCAACGCAACCTGGGGGAGGGCGGCAGGCGTCAGGCGATCTCGACCGGGGAATGGCTGCGCCGGCAGGGGATAAACCGAACCATCTTGTATTCGAGCCCCTGGTGTCGATGCAAGGACACCGCGCAGAGCCTGAGCCTCGGGGACTACGTGGTCGAACCTTCCCTGGCATCGTTTTTCGACACACCACATCGAGCCAATTTGCAGACGCAGGCCTTGTCCTCTTTCATCGCCAGGCAATTGGCCGTCAAGGGAGCGCACGCCGTGATACTGATCACCCACCATGTGAATATCCGTGAGTTCGTCGGCGAGAATGTCGGACCCGGTGACATGGTTCTGGTTCGCGTTGGTCGGGATGGCCAGTACATCAGCCACCGACTCATTTCGTCTCCGGGCGGAATTCAGCCCGTTTCTCCATGAAGAGACTTCTCATGACTATCGCTGCCGCATTGGGACTTGGGACGATCGGTTCAGTCGCGACGGCAACCGAGGAACCGCAATACACCGTCATTGCGCAGCACGAAGGTATCGAGGTCCGCAACTATGCTCCCTACCTTGTCGCCGAGGTGGTCGTCCCGGGTCCGGCCGATGCGGCGGGCAATCAGGGTTTCCGGATTCTGGCCGCGTACATCTTTGGCAAGAACAAGGGTGAACGCAGGATTCAAATGACAGCGCCGGTCACGCAGATCCCGGAACCCAGGAAGATCGCGATGACCGCTCCGGTGACGCGGGCGGCCACTGAAGCAGGCTACGTGATTCAGTTCACAATGCCCGCCGAATTTACGCTGGACAACCTGCCGGAACCTCTGGATCCTCAGGTAACACTCAAAGCAGTCCCGGGGGGGCGATTTGCCGTCATCCGATATTCGGGCACCTGGTCCGAAGGTAACTACTCGGAACACCTCGCCAAGCTGAGGCATGGCGTGGAGGTGGCTGGCATTCGAACGCAGGGAGAACCGATCTACTCGCGGTATGACGCCCCTTTCGTACCCTGGTTCATGCGCCGCAACGAGATCTGGCTGCAGGTCGAATGAACTGTTGCCGGGGGGCGTTTCCGATTTGACGTGGCGTGCACTACCCTGGCCGGTTCTCCGTCCGCGCCGTACGGCACATGGCTCGTCGTTGCCGCGCGTCGGCGCGGCCCGCCGGTCAGCTAGATCCGTTATGCAGATAGAGCCACATCCTCACGAGCGACGTTTGGAGGTCTTGGCCGCCAATCGCCGGCCACCCTGTCGTCTTGTTGACATGCTGTCTTAGTGGGGGTGACTGGATTCCGGGATGGGGCCGGTGACCGTGACGCTGGTCACCGGCATTGCCGGCGCTGCGCCAGCCCAGGACAATGGCGCCATGTCCCGGGAGCTATTCCGTTTCGATTCCCTGGTATCGGTCGCTGACTGGTCCGCCATCGATGACAGCGTAATGGGAGGCGTTTCCCATAGCCGCCTGCGCCATGATGCCGCCGGCCACGCCGTGTTCGAGGGTGTCGTTTCGCTGGAGAACAACGGAGGCTTTGCTTCCGTCCGCTCGCGCCCGCTGGATTTGGGTGTATCGGAGGCTACCAACTACTCACTCGAGGTGCGCGGCGACGGCAAGCGCTACAAGCTCAACGTCCGTACCGATGACGCCTTTGACGGTGTTAGCTATCAGGCCCGATTCGAGCCACCGGCGGGCACATGGACCGTCGTGCGACTGCCTCTCTCCGAGTTCCAACCAACCTTCCGTGGTCGGAGCGTGCCCGGCGCACCGCCGCTTGATCCTGTCCGGGTGCGACAGATCGGACTCATGATCGCCGAACGCCAGGCTGGTTCTTTTGCCTTGCGGCTGCGTTCGATCCTTGCGGAATGACGTGCTACTGCCCGAATCCCATGTTTCCGTCGACGGTCGCAGATCGACCCGGAAGAGACATCCACATTGCGAAAATCGCCGCCGCGAAGCTGACGTGGCACCTATGCACCTGACCGTTGAAGGCGCTCCAGCGGCACAGGCGTTCCAGTCCCTTTCAATCATCGGCCTCGCGAAGCTCCGCGGCGCGCAGTCTGAAACCCCACATGTCGACGCAAGTCCCCGTCCGGGCCGGGAGCGTGTTTAGAAGTGGGCCGCCATGAGGCGGCCCTTTCTCCCGCTCCAGAGAGATCTCCTATTTGAAGACTTCGCCGAAAAACCTTAATGTCTCTGCCCTGGACTGCGACGTCGCTTCGGCGTCATACGCGAAGGGAATGTTGAACTGCTTGCCCTTCTCGGTGGCATCCGGATCGGTGTAGGAATGCCGCGCACCCGGGTAGCTGATGTAATGAAGATCGACGTTGGCGTCGGTCATCTCCTTCTTGAACGCATCGACCGCGTCCGACTTGACAAGCGGATCGGCGCCTCCATTCATGATCAGAAGTTTTGATGTGATCTTTCCCGCATCGGCTGGCGTCAACGTGCTCGGGAGCATGCCCACGTAAAATCCCGCGACGCCTTTGAGGTCGGAGCCCGCACGGGCCGCGTCAAGCGCAAACGCGCCGCCTGCCGAATAGCCGGCAACGCCGATTCTTGATGCATCCACGGTCATCTGCTTTGAAAGCACTGCCTTCGCAGCATTGAAGCGTGAAAGCATCGCCGCGGGATTCTTGCGCATGGACATCATCAACGCGCCCGCTTCTTTGGGGTTGTCCGGGCTCTGGCCTTCGCCAATCATGTCAGCAATGAACGCCGTGTATCCCGCGCTGGCGTACACGCGCGCCTCGTCGTGCATGTGCTTGTTGATGCCCCACCATGTCGGCACAACGATAATGCCGGGGCGCTTCGCCGCGCTGGCGTCGTCGTAGACGACGAAGCCCTTCAGGGTGGTGTCACCGTCCTTGTAGGTGACGGCTTCTTCCCTTATCGCGGCCGAAGCCACGCCTGCAAGAAGAAGGCCGACAGTCGCGCCGGCAATCCATGCAGTCATTGAAGTTTGTTTAATGTTTCTCTCCGGTTGATCAGGCCATTTTTGTTTGAGGCTCATGCAGTACCGATCGCCTGCAAGATAGGGCAGACTCCCGGAAAATCAGGATACCACCGATGGGTGGAGTGAATCCCCGACGTTGAGCAGGCGGTGATCGCCGGGCTGATGCGCTGGCTGGATCTTCAGCGGGAGAAGATTCATGTCACCGCGAGGTCCAGCTCTGTATGTCCACCCTATGGTGACGGCCTCGCTGTGGCCTAGGACGCGAGTTCGGCCAGCTGAGATGCCAGGAAGCGGCCCCTGACCACCGACCGGAAATGGCGGCTACCGCCAGTTGAGCATTGGCGACGCTACGGATGCTATCGCGGCGTTGCTGCCGTTGGCAGCGTGAAGCTCATCGGCAGCAACGGTTCGATCTAGGATTCCGGTTAGGACACCTGACGGGCTGGCTTGCATCCCACCCATCAACTGGCGAGAGGCTTGCAGCCCCTCGCCGCCCTGGCCTATTGCCGCGACACGACCGCCGGCGTCGATTTCTGCTGCCCATCGTAGTCGTAGTTGGTCATGGTGCCGCTGGCCGAACCCCCGGAGCCATCGAGCTTGCCACTGAACTGGTAGGTGCCGATGACTCCGACCCGGAAGGACAGCGTGGCGTTGACAATCTCGCCGGTCCCGCGCTTCGGGCCCTGATGTCCGTTGAGCACGAAGTCGGTGATGTCACCATCGGCGGAGAAGCTGATGGAGAAATTCGGGCAGTCGTTGTTGACCGGCTGGCAGGCGACCTGCCAATTGCCGGCGATGGCGGTGTTCTGCGGCGTGTCGTCGTTGAAGCAGCCGCCGATGAGCAGACTGGCGGATGCAACGACCACAACGAGACCCCGCTTCAGATGGTTGTTGTTCATGGCGGGCGTCCTTATGAACACGACTTGGTCGTGGCTTTGAATCCGGTCAGCACGCTTGCCCAGGCAGGCTGCTGAAGCAGCGTGTCGATCCGGTAGGTCGCGCCGGACGTGGTCGTGCCGGTGGTGAAGCGCCAATGGCGACGGGGAAGGTCCACATCCCCCATCGCCCGTTGGCGCCCTCGTACTCGAACTCGAAGACGTTGCTGCCGATGAAATAGCCCTGGGGAGTGCTGGTGGCGTCGACGGCCCACGGGTTGGTGCATTGGAGCTGGCTCAGGATCCAGGTCGCCTGCGTCTGCGGAGTGCCGCCGCTGCCGCCGATGTTGATGCCCATCTCGCTCAGGAACAGCGGTGGCAACGAATTCCACGCGGCGCTCCAGGTCTGCGACGAGGCCGTCACGGCTGCGCCGGGGAAAGCCGACTGGAACTGGTTCGGGCTGGTGATGTAGGCGTTGATCGTGGGTCCGCTGGTGAACGGGTTCACCGTGGCTATGTAGCGGGTGGTCCAGAAATCGGCGGGCACCGCGCCAACCGTCACGCCGCCGTAGCTCGTGGTCTGGTTCACGTTGGCGTTCTGCAGGGTCACCGAAACCGCGATGTTCGCGAGCACCCCCGGCGGAATGTTCGGATTGGCGTTCGGGATGGCCTGGTAGAGCGCCTGCGCGGTCTGGAACCACGCGTCCTGCGACCCGGAATGCACCGCATTCGACGCCGGGACCATGAACGGCAGGCGGTTGGCGGCGGTGACACCCCTTGCCGTTTCGAGCTGCAGGATGGCCTGGATCACGAACGCCACATTTTTGGGATCGATGTTGTTGTAGTCGTACTCGTTGAAGATTCCCCAGGCCCCAATGCCGGCATGCGGCGTGGCGCCGCCGTTCGGATACACCTGGTTGAAGATCGCCTGCACGTTGTTGTAGGCGTTCTGGTAGCTTCCCGCGCCGACACCCTGGCATCCCCCCACGATCTGGCAGGCGACGTAGTTGCTGACCGGCACCATCACCTTCAGCTGGTTGGCCACCACCGCGTCCAGGAACGGGCCATGGTCGCGCTGCGCGTTCCAGTTGTAGAGGTGCAGGAAATTGATGCCTTGCGCCTTGAGGGTCGCCAGGTCGTTGCGACCCTGGCCGGCGGTCGCTCCCGTTCCCGGACCCCACAGCAACGCGAAATCGGTGTTGTAGAAGTCGGTGTCGAAGTAAGTCGGGTTGTAGCCATTGAGCCCCAGGCACGGCTGGACCGTGTTGTACTGGGTCTGGAGCTGGCAATCGTCGGACGGTGACGGTTGGTAGGAAATGCCCTTGATCGGGCGCAAGGCGGTCAGGCCGGGCGAGATCTGGGCGGCTGCGGGCAGCGCCGTCAGTCCCACCAAGGCCGCGATCAGGAGCGGTGAGATGCCGCGAATCAATGTTGTCGGCGCAAGCCGTCTGCACAGAAGCATTCGAGTCCCTCTTTGCGTTGTGTGGAGGCGCAAGCCGCTTGAAGAGTGGCATTCGAGTTCCTTCTTGTGTTGATTGAATCATTGCAGGCAATGCGGTGAATCGCCCCGGCTTCCGTGGAGGCTGTTGGGGTTAAGTTACGCCGCCATCGCGACGGGTTGGCCGGCAAGTTGCCGGTAGTAGTTTGCCTCAGCTTCGGCGGGAGGAATGTATCCGATGGGTTCGAGTAACCGATGGTTGTTGAACCACGCCACCCATTCCAGCGTCGCAAACTCGACTGCCTCCTTGGTCTTCCAAGGCGCGCGGCGATGAATCAACTCGGCCTTGTAGAGTCCATTGATGGTCTCGGCCAAGGCATTGTCGTAGCTGTCACCGTTGCTGCCCACCGACGGCTCGATGCCAGCTTCGGCCAAGCGTTCGCTGTAGCGGATCGACACGCATTGGCCGGGTTCAAGGAGTCGTCGCAAGACGGGTTTGCAGATGCGAGGATAGCAGTTCATGGAGCGCCTCGGCGGGTGCTTTCCATTCGAGTGTCTTGCGCGGCCTGCCGTTGAGAGTATGGGCTACCGCGTCAAGCTCACGTGTCCTAGCCGAGACTTGATCTGACGGACACGCCGACTACGCTGCTGGACTTCCCCGAGTTTCGTGAGCACTCCGGGCCTATGATCCCCCGATCGCCTCATCTTCCCGGCGGACCCGGCAAGTCAAGACGTGCCACGGCCGGGGAAAAGGGGTTTACTATCGATCCAAGGCACTTCCCATGGTGCCATGAAGATTGGCGGATGCCCTGACTGCGCCTTGGGAAGCGGGGCCCGACGCATCGTCGGTTTGAGGTTGTCCTGTCGAGCGAAACGGCGCAACCAATGAAGAAGTGCATGGCGATCCTAAGGCGGGCCGGTGCAATTGCGCTTCGGATGGCGTTGGCGATGTTCTTGGCGATGCCGGCCGCAGGCGCGGAGTTCCCACTGGGCGTGCTGCGGGTCGGCGTTCCGCTGGTCGCGGAAACGCTCGACCCCGCGCGGGCCGACAACGGACAGGCCTTCGCTGTGATGGCCGGGATCTACGACACGCTGTTTGTGCTCGACCCGGTTGCCCGCCCGACGGCGATCGTGCCCAGCGCTGCCGCGGCGCTTCCCGAAGTCTCTGCGGACTTCCGCACGGTTACCGTGCGGGTCCGACCGGGCATTTACTTCACCGCGCATCCCGCTTTCGGCGGCAAACCGCGCGAGCTCTCCGCGGCCGACTTCGCCTACGCCTTTCGGCGCGTGCTCGATCCGAGGGTGCGTTCGCCCGGGGTCGCCTTGCTCAAGGGCAAGATCGAAGGACTCGACGCGCTGGCCAAGCGCGCGCAGGACGCGGGGCGCGCCATCGACTACGACGCGCCGGTTTCCGGCCTGACGCTCGTCGATCGCGATACGCTGCGCATCCGCCTCAACGCGCCGGACCCGACCTTCCCGTTCCTGCTCGCGAGTACCATGCTGGCCGGCACGGCGCGGGAGGTCGTCGAGGCGGAGGGCGATCGTTACGGACAACGCCCGGTGGGCACCGGGGGCTTCGTGGTCGCCTCGTTCACGCCGGGCCAGCGCATCACGTTGGTTCGCAATCCCGCCTACCGGTCCGTGCAGTGGGAGGATCTGCTGACGCCGGCCTCGCGCGCGACGCAGTCGGCGCATCCCATGCGGGGCCGCAAGCTGCCCGCCCTCGAACGTGTCGAGCTGTCGCACACGCCCGAAGCCGCTTCCGAACTGCTTGCGCTGCGCGCCGGTGAACTCGATCTCATTCACCTTGGCCAGCCAGAACTTGCGACCGCGAACGGCCGCCTCAAGGACGAGCTCGCGCGCGCCGGACTCGAACTGGTGCGCTACGCCCCACCGTACGTGTTGCTGTCGTTCGTCAACATGCGCGACCCGCAGTTAGGCGGCAACGCGCGGGAGAAGATCGCGCTGCGGCGCGCCGTGCACATGGCGTTCGACGACGGCGAGTGGATCCGGGTGCTCGACGGCGGGCACACGAGCGCCCGGCAGCAGGTGGTGCCTCCCGGCCTCGAGGGGTTCGTGCCCGGCTATCGAAACCCGAACGTTGCCGACGCGAGTGCCGCGAACGCGCTCCTCGACCGCATGGGCTACGCGCGAGGCGCGAGCGGCGTTCGCCGCAACCCCGACGGGTCGGCGCTGACGATCCGCATGCTGGTGGACACGACGTCGCAATCGCGCAAGCGCGCCGAGTTCGTCAAGCGGATGCTGGACCGGATCGGCGTCCGCGCCACGTTCGACACCGTGGGCAAGGGAGAGTCCATCAGGCGCATGGTGAATTGCCGCTACGGCATGGCCATCATGGATTGGGGCTTCGACATCCCCGACGGCATCGACGCGATGATCATGTTCCACAGCGGAGCGGCCGGCGCAATCAACCTCGGCTGCCTGGCCGACGCCGAGTTCGACGCCGCCTACGAGAAGGCGCGGACGATGCCGCCGGGCGATGCGCGCACGGCGTTGTTTCGCACCATGCAGTCGCGGATCGACGTCCTCGGTGCCGCACGGCCGCTGCCGGTCGGCGACCTGCTGTTTCTCAAGCGCCCCGGCGTGGCCGGGCCGTTCGGCACGATGAACGACTGGCTGCAATTGATGACGCTGGCGGTCGATTCGAGCGCCGGGCCCGCGCCAAAGCGCTGACCGAGGCGCAGAACAGCACGAATGGGCAGGGCACCGCAGCGCGGCCCCACGGGTTCGACGCCGGCCTCCGACGCCTGACACCAGGCCGCTCCCGCTCCGCTGCGGGCGTCCCGGCGCCCATGCCCGGCGCGGCGCACGCCTCCTCCTCACCGGCTGCCGGTCCGGCGCAGGCTACGCATCGCTGATCGCCGCTGGAGGCGACGGATCGACCGGCGCGCCGGTTGCCGCTGAAAGGCGCGGCCGGGCTTCAACCTCGCCGCGTCCGGACCCGGTGGGGTCGCCCCGGTTTAAGAACGATTAAGGCCGGCTAAAGGACTGCGGGGGGCACTCGGGAGGACATTGCACCCTAGCAACCGCGTGTCCTCACCCGTGCGCATTCCCGACCAAGGAGACCGCAGTGAACACCACGCCTACGTTTCCGAGCGTGAGGCGCGCATGCGCGAAAGGCTTGCTGCTGCACGCGCATGCCGTCGCCGGGAAATGACTGGCATTCGAGTCAGCCATCGCGATCCGGCCATGGTCCAAGCGCAACGTCAGCCCGGCCGGGATTCTGCCCCTCTCGCCGCGAGTAGGCGGATGGGAGTGGCCAGGTCGGTGCCGTCACTTGCGGACGGGTCGACCTTCGCGAGCGTGTTGGCCGAGCGCGTTTGTTCCCTTGGCCGCGCAGTAGCGTTGCTAATGGCAAGACCGATTCGAACGGACCGGGCGACTCCGATGCAGCGACGCCTGGTGCGATTCCGGCAATAACCACGAAATAATCATGGACATTTGGTCCGGCAGGCGTAGAGTGCATTCGGCACACCCGTTTCAGCGACTCGTCCGGGGAGACAGTCAAATGAAGATACGGCGGAAGTGGCTCGCAGTCGCCATGGGCATCGGTGGGGTCGGCTTCGGAATGTGCAGTCCGGTCAATGCGCAGGACATTCGGGTCAACGTTACAGGCTCGAATATCAGGCGCGCCGACACCGAAACCGCGGCGCCCATCCAGACCATCACGCGCGAGGACATCCAGGCTTCAGGCCTGCAGACGATCCAGGACGTGGTGCGCCAGATCACCGCGAACAACAACGGCTCGATCAGCCCGTCGTTCACCAACGGCTTCTCCGCGTCGGGCACCGCCGTATCGCTGCGTGGCCTGGGGCCCAACAACACGCTCGTTCTCGTGAACGGGCGGCGCATGGCGAACTTCGGCCTGGCCGACGACGGCCACATTTCGTACGTCGACCTGTCGCAGATTCCGTTCGACGCCGTCGAGCGCATCGAAGTGCTGAAGGACGGCGCATCGGCCATCTACGGCTCGGACGCGGTGGCCGGCGTGGTGAACGTGATCCTGCGCCAGCAGTTCACGGGCGTCACGGCCACCGCGACTGCGGGCACGACCTCCAACGGCGAAGGCAACCAGTACAAGGCCGCGATCACGGGGGGCATCGGCGACCTCACGAAGGACCGCTACAACGCGTACGTCACGTTCGACTACCAGAAGCAGGAAGCCAACCCGATGAACCGGGGTCGGCAATACGTCGGGACCAACGACCTGCGGTTCATGGGCCTTCCCGATGCGCGCGCCGGCAATCCGGACAGCGGCTTTTACCCGTGGGGCCTTCTCGGCAACGTGGCGCCCGTCAGTGCAGAGGACCCGAACGGCGAGGCGGGCGCCTTCCAGTCGCTGCCGGGCGCGTGCGCGCCGGCGAACCGCGACGGCGGGTTCTGCCGCTGGGACTTCAAGGATTATCTCGACATTCTGCCGTCGGTCGAGCGCATCAACGTGTTCGCGCGCGGCACGTACAACGTCACGGACGTCGTCCAGGCCTACACGGAACTGTCGTGGTTCGAGGTGAAGAGCTATCTGCGCGGTCCGCCCAGCCTGACCCCCGTGTACTGGATCGACCCCTCCACGGTGAGCATCAAGTCGACGGCCAACGCCTACCTGCCCGTCGGCCATCCGGACAACCCGTTCTCGGCGGACAACCAGGTTGCGCGTCTTTACTACGCCGACGGCGGGCTCGGCGGCATCGGGACTCAATACACGACGGACACCCAGCGCTACCTGCTGGGGTTGAAGGGCACGCACGCGGGCTGGGACTGGGACATAGCCGGCCTGTACATCCGCACGACGAGCGACATCACCATCGAGAACGCTTACCAGGCCGACCGGTTCCTTGCCGGATTGGCGGGGACCGGCCCCTATGGGTACTACCGGATCGGCGCGGCCGCGCCGCTGAACAACCCCGCGATCTACGACTGGATCGCGCCCGACCTGTCGTACAAGACGACGTCCGAGAACACGGTCGTCGACGCCAAGGCGTCGCGCGACCTCTACAAGCTGGGCGGAGGGCAACTGGCGCTGGCAGTCGGGTACGAGTTTCGCCGCGAAGAGTTGAGCAATCCGGGAATGCCCGGGGCGGCCACCGGCGAGGTCGTGGGCGGGAGCCAGGCCAGGGCATTCGGCGCCCGCAACGTCAATGCGCTGTACGCCGAGTTGTACGCGCCGATCCTCGCCAACCTCGAAGCCACGGCCGCCATCCGCTACGACCACTACTCGGACGTGGGCAGCACCTGGAACCCGAAAGTCGGCGTCAAGTGGGCGGTCGTCCCGTCGCTGGTGCTGCGCGGCACGTGGCAGACCGCGTTTCGCGCCCCGGGTCTGTACGAAACGAGCACCGCGAACGCATACGGCGCGCTGCCGAGCGTCGTCGATCCGGTGCGCTGCCCGGTTACGCAGACCGCAGCCGACTGCCAGGCCAATGTCCTCGCCGTCATCATCGGCAATCCCGAGATCCGGCCCGAAACGTCGACCAGCTATACGCTCGGCGTGATCTGGGAACCGGTCCCGGGCTTGAGCGCCGCGCTCGACTACTGGAACTTCGAGGTCAAGGACCAGATCACCATCGGGAGCCTGCAGGCCACCGTCAACAATCCGTCAGCCTTCCCCAACGCAGAGATCGGCCGCGACACCGACGACCTGCCGGGCATCCCGAACTCCGGGACGCTCATCTACATCAAGTCGCCGTACCAGAACGCGAATTCGGTGAAGACCGACGGCATCGACCTCGACGTGGTCTGGAAGTGGAACCTCAAGGAGTACGGAACGCTCACCACCGAGTTCCAGTGGACGCACGTCTTCGACTACGACCAGACGTTCGCCAACGGGGAAACGTACAAGTACGTCGGAACGCAAGGCAACTACGACGTGTCGTCGGGATCGGCCACGCCGGCGGACCGGATGAACCTGATCGTGGGCTGGCAGCGCGGGCCCTGGAACGTCGCCGGGACGATCCGCTACGTGAGCGACTACACGTCGACGCCGTACCAGGGGGTGCCGATCCCCGAGGGCTGCCTTTCGATCCTCGACAGCCCGTCCTGCCACGTGCCGTCGTTCACCACGCTCGACCTGTCGGCGTCGTACACGGGGTTCAAGAGCTGGCAGATCTTCGGGTCGATCATCAACGTGTTCAACCGGATGCCGCCGTTCAACCCGGCCGCCGGCTACGGCACCATCAACTACAACTACAACTACGCGTTTTCCGGCGCGACCGGCACGCAGTTCAACCTGGGCGTACGTTACACGTTCAAGTAGGAATCGGACTCTCGGGCAACGTCGCGAGCCACGCCATCGCCTCGTCGAATGCCACGTTCTCGTGCAGCGCCTTGCCCGCCGCGAAGGCCTCGTCCGCCGCGGCGCCTGCAGCTTCGCGCGCGAGCTGCAGGGCGTGTTCGTTGACCGACGCGTCGGGTTCGGGGCTTTTGAAGCCGATGCGCTCGCGCTGTGCGTAGGCGGCGCCGAAGAGGCGGAGGGAGCGCCGCCAGTCGCCACGCCTCGCCGCCATCCATGCGCAGAGGCAAAGTGCGGAATGCGTGTACGAAGTGCTCCTGCCGACGTCGATGGATTCCAGGCCCTTGCGCAGGTAGCAAAGCGCCGCATCCTCTCTGCACAGCAACGCTTCATTGCGCGACAGGTTGAACAACACTGTCACTTCGTTGTCCGGATCGCCGGGATTGAGCTCCAGCGCTTCCAGATAGTGACCTTGCGCGGACTCGAGATGCCCCTCCAGCGAATCGATCTCGCCAACTGAGACGTGAGCGTCAGCCGCGACGTTCCGGTCGCCGACCGCGGTCGCCCGGTCGAGCTGCTCGAGGAAACACTGCCGCGCTTCGGCGACCCTGGCGAGGCCCAGGCAGGCATGCCCGAGGCGATAGAGTGCCTCCGCGAGCGCGCGGTCATCGCCGCAGCGCCGCGCCATGAGCACGCTCTCGTTCGACATCGCATGGGCTTCCTCGTACCGCCCCGCCCAGAACTCGTTCCAGGCCGTCGAATAAAGCGCGCGACAGCGAGCGACGCTGTCCTTCTGCGCCCCTGGGTGCGCCAGGGCCTCGTGCCCCACGCGCCGGCAGAGGTCCAGATGCCCTTCCATGGAGAGCGCCGTGAGAATGGGGAAGATCATGGCGAGACCATCGGGGCCCCCGTCCGCCTTGTCGCGCGCGTGCGCGAATGCGACGGCGAAGTTGTCGCGCTCCGCATCGATGCGTGCCATGAGCTCCGCCTGCCGATGCGTCCGAATCTCCGCGCCCGCACTCCTCGCCCAGTCGACGTGAAAGCGCAGGTGGGCATCGCGGGCATCGGTTGCTTCGTCGGCCTCGACCAGCCGCTCGAGCGCGTACTGCCGAACCGGCTCCAGCATTCGATACCGGTTCAGTTGCGGATCGAACGCGATCAGCGATTTTTCGACGAGCTCCGCCAGCAGGTACAGCACTTCCGCGGTGCCGACGTCGTTGCCCGCTCCGACAACCTGCGCCGCATCGACCTCGAATCCGCCGGCAAATATGGACAGTCTTCGAAACAGCGAGCGCTCAGGCTCGCTGAGGAGGCGGTGGCTCCACTCGAGCGTCGCGCGCATCGTGTGCTGCCGCGGCAACGCCGAGCGATCGCCGCCCGCAAGGAGCCGGAACTGCTCGTTCAGGTGTTCGGCGATCGTCTTGACCGACATCACTCGCACGCGGCTCGCGGCGAGCTCGATCGCGAGTGGGATGCCATCGAGCTTGCGGCAGATCTCCGCGATGTCCGCGGCATTGTCGGAGATCAGGGTGAAGCCGCGATCCAGCGCCGACGCCCGATCGACGAAGAGCGCGACCGCCCCGAAGTCGCGCAACGCCTCGGGTGCGTGGTCGCCCGTCGCGTGAGGCGATGGCAACGTCGGCACCTGATACACCGTCTCGCCTGGAATGCGCAGCGCCTCGCGGCTCGTCGCCAACAGCTTCACGCCCGCGCACGCCCGCAGCAGCTGGGTGGCGATCGAAGCGGCGGCGCCGAGCAGGTGCTCGCAGTTGTCGAGCACGATGAGCTGCGTGCGACGGGCGAGATGCTGCAGCAACGCATCGACCAGCGAGCGTCTCGAATCGGGCACCACGCCCATTGCCGACGCGATCGCCCCGACCACCGATCTCGGATCCTCGAGAGGCGCAAGCTCGACGAACGCGACCCCATCGGGGAACCGGCTCGCGACCGTGGCCGCGAGCTCGATCGACAATCTCGTCTTGCCGATGCCGCCTACGCCAACGAGCGTCAGGAGTCGCGTGGCCTCCAGCTGGCTCTCGACCTCACGCAATTCCGTGGCGCGCCCGACGAACGTGGTCGCCGGCTGCGGCACGCCCTGGGACGGCGGGGGCGACGGCACGTCGTCGGCGTCCAGAACGACGGCGTGCGCGAAGCGATAGCCGTGGCCGGCGACAGTGGCGATGGCGTCCTGCCCAGCAGTTTGCGCAGCGCGGAAACCTGGACCTGGAGGTTGTTCTCCTCGACGACCAGTCCGGGCCAAACCAGGTCGAGCAACTCGTCCTTGGTGACCAGTCGATCGCGGTGTTCGATCAGCGCCAGCAGGAGGTCGAATGCGCGCGCGCCGAGTGCGGCCGGCTGCCGGTCTACGAGGATCTGCCGCGTGGCCGGACGCAGCTCGAAGCGTCCGAACTGGTAGGTCAGCGTCATGGCGTGCGTCCGTCGACCGGGAGTGAAGCCAGCCACGCCTCGGCCTCGCGGAGCGCCGTGGCGACATCCATCGCGCGACCGGCCGCGAGTGCGGCGTCGGCCGCTTCCGTACCGAGCGCCGCGCGCGCCTCGGACACGTGCCGGGCGAGGAACGGGGCGTCGACGAAGTCGCCCCAGAGGTGGTCGCGCTCCTGACACGCGTACGCGGCGCCGCCCAGCCGGAGAGCCAGCGTCCACTCCTCTCGCAGCGAAGCGATCCCCGCGCAGTTCATCAGGAACTGCAAGATAGCCATCGAAATCTGCGGCTTCTCGCCTACGAGGGCTTCACGCAGGAAGCGCACGGCCTTGCCAGCGTCGCGAAGGGCGATCGCATTCCGGGCCAGATTGTGCAGGCCGATTACGCGGACCGTGGGATCGTCCGGGCTGGTGGCGAGCGCCTCGAGATACGCGGACTCGGCGAGCTCGAACTGGCCCTGCTGCGAATAGAGCTCACCCAGGCCGCACGACAGGGTGGCGATCGACCTGCGCGCACCCGCGGCCCGCGCGAGCGCGAGGCCCTCGGTGAAGTGCTCGCGCGCATCGGCCTGGCGCCCGACGGCGATTGCCGCGATCCCCAGTGAGTAAAGACCTTCCGCCAGCGCGGGCACGTCGCCGCACTTGCGAGACAGCTCTACGCTGGACTGCGCAAGGGAGAACGACTCCTCGTAGCGGCCGGTCACGTAGACGATGTAGCTCGCCACGTACAGGGCGCGGCTTCGCCCCGCCTCTTCCTGCTGCGCGTCCGGGTGCGCGAGCGCCTCCAGCAGCACCCGGCGCCAGAGCTCGAAGTCCTTCCACGCCAGCCACATGAAGAGCCCGTGCGCCATGGCCAGTGCGGCGGGCGCGCCGCCGGGGGCGCTGCGCGCATGCGCGAACGCGAGCAGGATGTTCTCGCGCTCGGCATCGAGGCGGGCGGCCCAGGCCGCCTGCTTCGGGCCGTTCAGTTCGGGTCGTGCGCGTTCGGCAAGCTCGACGTAGAACCCGAGATGCCGGTCGCGGGTGTCCGCCTCGTCGCCGGACTCCGCGAGGCGCTCCAGCGCGTACTGCCGCACCGTCTCCAGCAGGTCGGTAGCGCTCGTTCTGCGCATCGAACGCGACCAGCGACTTGTCGACCAGATGGCCCAGCGCGTCCAGCACATCGGCAGATGAGATGTCGTCGCTCGCGCCGACCGCCTCCGCCGCGTCGAGCGCGAAACCGCCGGCGAATACCGACAGCCGCTGCAGCAGCGTACGCTCCGGCGACGCGAGCAGGTCGTAGCTCCAGTCGATCGTCGCGCGCAGCGTCTGCTGGCGCGGCAATGCCGTCCGATCGTCCCCCTTGAGCAGCGCGAACCGATCGGTCAGGTGTCCGGCGATCGCGTCGGCCGACATCGACCGAACGCGCGCTGCTGCCAGCTCGAGCGCCAGCGGGATACCGTCCAGGTCGTGGCAGATGCGCGTCGACCGCCGCGGCGTTCTGGCGCGTCAACGCGAAATCCGGACGGGCGTCGATCGCGCGATCGACGAACAGCAGCACCGCAGCATACCCGCTCAGCGCGTCGGGAGCGAGATCGTGGCCAGGATCGGGCGCGGGCAGCGTCGGCAAGGGAAAACGTGGCCTCGCCCGGCACATGGAGCGGCTCGCGGCTCGTCGCGAGGATCGTCATCTGCGGTCCGGCATGCAGGAGGTCCCGCGCCAGTTGCGCGCACGCAGGCAGCAGATGCTCGCAATTGTCGAGCACGAGCATGAGCCCCCGGCCAGCGACAAACTGCTGCAACGTCTCGCTGACCGGCCGGCCGGGCTCTTCCCGGACCCCGAGCGCCGAGGCGACCGCATTGGCAACGAGGCGCGGATCGGACACCGGCGCGAGGTCCACGAACCAGACACCGTCGGCGTACGCGTCCAACACGTCGGCGGCGAGTTGCAGCGCCAGGCGCGTCTTGCCGATGCCCGCCGACGCCGGTGAGCGTCACGAGCCGGTGGTGCGCCAGCATCGCGCGCAGATCGATGAGGTCGCGCTCGCGCCCGACGAACGACGAGACCGGCGCAGGCAGGTTGTGCTTCGCGACGGCGAGCGGAGATGGCTGCGGCGCGTCGGCTTGCGTCGGTTCGAGCGTGAAGCGGTAACCGTGGCCGGCTACGGTGGCGATGGCGTCCTGCCCCAGCAGCTTGCGCAGCGCGGACACCTGGACCTGCAGGTTGTTCTCCTCGACCACCAGTCCGGGCCAGACCAGGTCGAGCAGCTCGTCCTTGGTCACCAAACGATCGCGCCGTTCGATCAACGCCAGCAGGAGGTCGAATGCGCGCGCGCCGAGCGCTGCCGGTAGCTGGTCGACGAGGAGCTGCCGCGTAGCCGGACGGAGTTCGAAGCGGCCGAATTGGTAGGTCAGCGTCATGGCGGGCGTCGTCGGGCGGCAGCGCATCCAGCCAGGCTTCGGCTTCCCGCAGCGCCACTTCCGTGCTCAGCGCCTGGCCTGTCGCGAACGCGGCGTCGGCCGCGCGGTCCCCGAGCGCTGCGCGCGCCGGAGCCATGCTTGCCGCGTGAAATGGCGCGTCGATAAAGAGGCCCAGGAGGCCATGCTGCTCCCGATGCAATTCGGCGGCACCGCTCAACCTGAGGGCAAACGCCCATTCCTCGCGGAGCGCCGCAAGGCCGGCGCAATACAGCAGGATGGGCTGGATGGTCAGGATCGAGTCCCGCGCATCCCCTGTCGCCACCGCCTCGCGCAGGTACTGCACGGCCTTGGCCTCGGCGCGAAGCGCGATTGCATTCCGGGCAAGGTTGGCCAGTGTGCACAACGTGCTCGCGGGATCGTCGCGGATCGGCGCGGAGCGCTTCGAGGAAGTGGGGCTCGGCCAGTTCGAGCCGGTCCTGTTGCGAATAGAGCTCGCCCAGACCAGAGGAAGTGGTGCGCGACCAGCGCCGAATCGCCCGTCTGCCGCGCGAGCACGCGGCCTTCGATGAAGTGTTCGTGCGCATCGTCTCCACGGTCGACGACAACGGCCACGTACCCCAGGCGAAAGAGCGCCTCGGCCAGCAGCTGCGGGTCGCCACATGCGCGGGCGATCCGCACGCTGCTTTGCGCGAAGGCGAAGGCCTCGTCGTAACGGCCAGTCAGGCAGCCAAGCTGGTTGGCGACATACAGCGCACGGCAGCGCGCCACGTCTTCCTGCTGCGCATCCGGATGCGCGAGTGCCTCCAACACCACCCGATGCCAGAGCTCGAGGATGAGTCCATCCGAACCATTGGTTGAACCCGTAGACCATCGCCAAACCCGCCGCGCCACCTCCGGACGCGATCTGTGCGCGATCGAACGCGAGCAGGATGTTCTCGCGCTCGGCATCGAGGCGGGCGGTCCACGCTGCGAGCTTCGGCCCAAGGAGCTTGCCTCTCGCACGCTCCGCAAGCGCGACGTAGAAGCGCAGATGTCGGTCGCGGCTGTTCGCTTCCTCGCCCGACTTCCGCGAGACGCTCCCGCGCGTATTGCCGCACCGTTTCCAGCAGCTTGTAGCGCTCGTTCTGCGCATCGAACGCGACCAGCGACTTGTCGATCAGATGGTCCAGCGCGTCCAGCACTTCGGCGGATGAGATGTCGCCGCCCGCGCCGATCGCCTCCGCACCGTCGAGCGCAAAGCCGCCCGCAAACACCGACAGCCGCTGCAGCAGCGCGCGCTCCGGTGGCGCGAGAAGGTCGTAGCTCCAGTCGATCGTCGCGCGCAGCGTCTGCTGGCGCGGCAGCGCGGTCCGGTCGCCCCCCTTGAGCAGCGTGAACCGGTCGGTCAGGTGTCCGGCGATCGCGACGGCCGACATCGAACGAATGCGCGCTGCCGCCAGCTCCAGCGCCAGCGGTATGCCGTCCAGGTCGTAGCAGATGCGCGTCACGGCTGCGGCGTTCTGTGGTGTCAACGCGAAATCCGAACGGGCGTCGATGGCGCGAGCGACGAACAGCCGCACCGCTGGATACCCGCTCAGCGCGTCGGGAGCGAGATCGTGGCCTGGATCGGGCGCGGGCAGCGTCGGCAGGGAAAACGTGGCCTCGCCCGGCACATGGAGCGGCTCGCGGCTCGTCGCGAGGATCGTCATCCTCGGACCGGCCATGCAGGAGATCCCGTGCCAATTGCGCGCACGCAGGCAGCAGATGCTCGCAATTGTCGAGCACGAGCAGGAGCCCCCGGCCAGCGACGAACTGCTGCAACGTCTCGCTGACCGGCCTGCCGGGCTCTTCCCGGACCCCGAGCGCCGTGGCGACCGCATTGGCAACGAGGCGCGGATCGGACACCGGCGCGAGGTCCACGAACCAGACACCGTCGGCGTGCGCGTCCAACACCTCGGCGGCGAGCCGCAGCGCCAGGCGCGTCTTGCCGATCCCGCCGACGCCGGTGAGCGTCACCAGCCGGTGGTGCGCAAGCATCGCGCGCAGATCGATGAGGTCGCGCTCGCGCCCGACGAACGACGAGACCTGAGCGGGCAGGTTGTGCTTCGTGACGTGCGAGCAGGTGATGGCTGCGGGCGTGGCGGCCTGCGTCGGTTCGAGCGTGAAGCGGTAACCGTGGCCGGCTACGGTGGCGATGGCGTCCTGCCCCAGCAGTTTGCGCAGCGCGGACACCTGGACCTGCAGGTTGTTCTCCTCGACGACCAGTCCGGGCCAGACCAGGTCGAGCAGCTCGTCCTTGGTGACCAGACGATCGCGCCGCTCGATCAACGCCAGCAGGAGGTCGAATGCGCGCGCGCCGAGCGTCGCCGGCTGCTGGTCGACCAAGAGCTGCCGCGTAGCCGGACGGAGCTCGAAGCGGCCGAATTGGTAGGTCAGCGTCATGGCGCACGTCCGTCGGTCGGCAGCGCACCCAGCCAGGTTTCGGCTTCCCGGAGCGCCGAATCGGAACCCAGCGCCCGGCCGGCCGCGAACGCGGCGTCGGCCGGGTCCGCACCAACGGCCTCGCGCGCCGGGGCCATGCTCGCGTGCGTGAAATCGCGCGTCGACGAAGTCCGAACAGGTTGTGCTGCTTTCTTCAAACGCCGTGGCGGCACCACTCAACCGCAGCGCCTGCGCCCACTCCTCGCGCAGCGCCGCAAGCCCGGCGCAATTCCGCAGCAGGATCGCCAGCGAAGTAGATCTCGGTACTTTCCCAGCCGAGATCGCCACCATCTCGCGCAGGTACTGCACGGCCTTGGCCTCGGCGCGAAGCGCGATCGCATTGCGGGCAAGGTTGCCCAGTACGTACAGGTCGTCCACGGCCGTACCGCGCAAGACGGCAAGCGCTTCCAGGTAGGGCGCTTCGGCGAGCTCGAACCGGTCCTGCAGCGAATGAGCTTCGCCCAGCCCGCGACAAGCAGCCGTAGACCCACGTTGGTTGTCCAACTGCCGCGCCAGCGCGAGGCCCTCGAGGAAGTACTCGAGCGCGTCGGCCGCACGGTCGACGTCAACGGCCGCGTATCCTAAGCGCGTGAGCGACTCGGCCAGCGCAGGTACGTCGCCGCATGCACGCGCGATTTTGACGCTGGACTGCGCAAGGGCGAACGCTTCGACGCAGCGGCCGGTCACGTTGCACATGGAGGCGGCGACGTACAATGCGCGGCATCGCGCCAGGTCTTCCTGCTGCGCGTCCGGATGCGCGAGCGCCTGCAGCACCACCCCGTGCCAGAGTTCGACTTCGCGGAGCGTCATCCACATGAGGAGCGCGTGAGCCATCGTCAGGCCGGCCGAGCCACCTCCGGGTACGCGGCGCGCGTGGGCGAACGCGAGCAGGATGTTCTCGCGCTCGGCGTCGAGGCGGGCGAGCCAGGTGTCCCGGTGCGGCCAGCGAGTTCGCGCTCCGCACGCTCGGCGAGTACGACGTGGAACTGGAGATGCCGGTCGCAGGTGCGTCGCTTCCTCGCCCGATTCTGCGAGGCGCTCCAGCGCGTACTGGCGCACCGTCTCCAGCAGGTCGGTAGCGCTCGTTCTGCGCATCGAACGCGACCAGCGACTTGTCGACCAGATGGCCCAGCGCGTCCAGCACATCGGCAGACGCGACGTCGTCGCCCGCGCCGACCGCCTCCGCAGCGTCGAGCGCGAAGCCGCCGGCGAACACCGACAGCCGCTGCAGCAGCGCGCGCTCCGGCGGCGCGAGCAGGTCGTAGCTCCAGTCGATCGTCGCGCGCAGCGTCTGCTGGCGCGGCAGCGCCGTCTGGTCGCCTCCCTTGAGCAGCGTGAACCGGTCGGTCAGGTGACCGACGATCGCGTCGACCGACATTGACCGAACCCGCGCTGCCGCCAGCTCGAGCGCCAGCGGAATGCCGTCGAGATCGCGGCAGATGCGCGCGACCGCTGCTGCATTCTCCCGCGTCAACGCGAAATCCGGGCGAGCGTCGATCGCGCGGTCGAGTAAACAGCTGCACCGCTGCATACCCGCTCAGCGCGTCGGGAGCGAGATCGCCTGCTGGATCGGGCGCGGGCAGTGGCGCCAGGGCAACGTGGCCTCGCCGGACACATGGAGCGGCTCGCGGCTCGTCGCGAGGATCGTAATCTTCGCGACCGGCATGCAGGAGGTCCCGCGCCAGTTGCGCGCACGCAGGCAGCAGATGCTCGCAATTGTCGAGGACAAGCAGGAGCGCCCGATCGGCGATGACCTGCTGCAGTGTCTCGCTGACCGGCCGGCCGGGCTCTTCCCGGACCCCGAGCGCTGACGCGACCGCATTGGCAACGAGGCGCGGATCGGACACCGGCGCGAGGTCCACGAACCAGACACCGTCGGCGTGCGCGTCCAACACGCTCGGCGGCGAGCCGCAGCGCCAGGCGCGTCTTGCCGATGCCCGCCGACGCCGGTGAGCGTCACCAGCCGGTGGTGCGCCAGCATCGCGCGCAGATCGATGAGGTCGCGCTCCCGCCCGATGAACGACGAGACCGGCGCCGGCAGATTGTGCTTCGCGACGGGAGCCGGTGATGGCTGTGGCGCATCGACTTGCGTCGGTTCGAGCGTGAAGCGGTAACCGTGGCCGGCGACGGTGGCGATGGCGTCCTGCCCCAGCAGTTTGCGCAGCGCGGAGACCTGCACCTGCAGGTTGTTTTCCTCGACCACCAGTCCGGGCCACACGAGTTCGAGCAACTCGTCCTTGGTGACCAGACGATCGCGCCGTTCGATCAACGCCAGCAGGAGGTCGAATGCGCGCGCGCCCAGCGCTGCCGGCTGCTCGTCGACGAGGAGCTGCCGCGTAGCCGGACGGAGCTCGAAGCGACCGAATCGATAGGTGAGCATCATGGCGGCACGAGCCATCCTTCCCCAGCCCGACCCCCTTACTGCATCTACTCTACTCCTTGACCGATGACAATTGGCTTGCCGGAACCCATAGGAGTAGCGTGCCATGGCGATTGCGGCCCTGGTCTTTGCTGGCGCCTGCCCACTGTTTGTCGCAGGGACGCACCAGATCACCACAAGTTCGCTCTCGGGCGAAAGGGGGGGGCGCGCCGCTGCTATCGAGCTACAAACCCTGCCGGTGCATCGAACGTAGCGTGTGCGGTGTCTTCGGATTCAGGCATTCCGGCGCTGACGCCGCTTGCGGGAATCGGGCCGTAGAGCACCTGCATTTCCACCAGGCCCGACTTCCACGCATGCTGGAGGTCCCGTTCGGCCGCAGGCAGCGCATCGGCGTCGTCGCCCAGTACGCGCTTGAGGCCGTAGGCCCGGTTTCTTCCGTTGACCTTCGCCATGTACAGCGCCATGTCGACCAGGCCGATCGCCCGGTCCCACGACAGCGGAGCGAACGCCGGCGGCAGCGGCATCGGCATGTAGCCGATCGACACCGTGGTCCGGATGACCTTGTCGTTCAGCGTGATCGGCTACGCGACGAGATCGCGCGCAGGATGCGCGTGGCGATGTCGTCGATTCCGTCGGTGCGGGTCGTTGCGTACACCAGAAACTCTTCACCGCCCCAGCGGACGACCATGTCGGTTTCGCGCAACGTGTCGCGCAGACGGTCGGCGACGGCGACCAGAACGGCGTCACCGAGCGCATGCCCGAACCGGTCGTTGGTTTCCTTGAAGTGATCGATGTCGATCAGCAGCAGCGCGCGCGTCGTCCGGTCGTCTTCGCGGCGCCCTTGTCCGCCTGCGCCTGCTCGGCGACCAGGAAATTCTGAAAGTAGCGGCGGTTGTAGAGCGCGGTCAGCGGGTCACGGCTGCTCTGCACGCTGAGCTCCGCATTGGTGCGGGCGAGGAGCAGGTTGGCGCGATGCAGCTTGCGATAGAGCCACGCCACGACCAGGAAGGATACGGCAAAGAGACCCGCCAGCAGCCACCAGATCCGCTGCACCAGTACGCGATTGGCGATCTCGTTGGTCTTGAGGTCGTTCTCGCGATTGAGGAGATCGATTTCCCGCCGGCGTTTCTCGGTCTCGTATTTCTCCTGGACGTCGAGCAGCGCCCGCTGGCGGGTCTGGATCGCGATCTCGTCGTTGAGCGTGCGTTCACGGTGGTAGAGGGCAAGCGCCGCCTTGTGGTCGCCGGCCTGTTCCAGGCTCCGCCCGTATTCGCCGAGCAGCTCGGCGGTCTCGGCGGTCGCGCCGGCGAGTTCGTATTGGGCCAGCGCTTCGTCGATCAGCCGTTTGCCCTCCGCGGTCCGTCCCAGGCCGACCAGCGCGAACCCCAGGTTTGCCCGGCTGGTCGCGGTCAACTGGGGGTTGTCCAGGGTCTGTGCCAGCTGCAGCGACCGTCGAGCCAGGTCCTGCGCGTCGGCGAATTGCCTGCGCCGCAGGCGGACATCGGACAGATTGACCAGCGCGCGCGCTTCGGCGACGGTCGAGCGCGACATGCGCGCGATCATGAGCGCCTCCTCGATGGCCGCCAGTTCGCGCGCGGGCCGGTCGAGGAATTCCATGACGGCGGACTCGGCCATCCGGGCGTTCGCCATGTCGTAGGCATTCTTCGCGGCCTCGCCGTCGGCGAAAGCGGCCAGACTGGCCGCCAGCGCGGCAGGGCCGTTCTTCAGGGACCGTTGCAGCACGGACAGCTGGTAGAGGGCGCTCGACCGCCGGTGCGGATCGCCCGCCGCCTCGGCAAGCGACAGCGCTTGCTGCAGGCTGGTCAGCGCTTCCTCGGATCGGCCGAGCGTCCGGGCGGAGGTGCCGAGCGCCAGCGCGGCCCAGTAGCGCAGGAACTCGCCACCGGATTTCGCTGCAAGTTCGGCTGCCTCGCGGGCGAGCGCGGCGGACTTCGCCGCATCACCGATGGACGATTCGATTGCGCTGCGGATGAGCAGCGCCGTGGCCAGACGTGCCGGATCCTGCGTCCGCTCCGCCTCGTCCGTCAGGCGCACGGCCAGATCCGCGGCGCCCGCCGTGTTTCCGGACAACGCCAGGGCCTGGCCGTGGATCGCGGACACGTACAGGCGTTCCGCAGCGGGCGCGGTGGCAGCGTGCGGCAGCAGCGTGACCAGCTCGGCAAGCGTGCGTTGGGGGAAGCCGTTGAGCGAGGCTTCCATTCCGCGGGCGCGCCGCATCAATTCGTCGTCGGCGTTCGCGCCGAACGCGCTCAGCAGGACGACGAACGCGACGAATTGCGTCAGGTGCCTACCAAGGGCGGCACCGAAAGCGGTTCTTGATTGGTCTTGAGCCGGGGAGCGGGACATGATTTCCGTTCTGGATTGCAGTCCCGGGCCACACGAGGCACGTTGGCGAGACTGGTTGGTTCGACACGCAAATGCCGTGCCGTCGGCCCGCGACTTGACCAGCGTGGCCCGCAAGCCACTGAAATCCTTGCCCGGACGCGCTTGCAATGGCCGCCGACCGGGTTAGGATGGCGGCTGGCCCGGAATCGAATTGCCGACGAATCGCGCTCCGGCGCGCGGCCTCAGGAGGAGATGCCCATGATCGACGCCGCGGCATGACGACAAGGCTATCGCGGCGCAGGATGCTGGCGGCGGCGGCGGTGACCGCGGTGGCCGGCGTGGCGGAGCGGCCGCGGGCGCAGCGCCGCGACGATGCGATCGTGCAGCCGTCGAGACCGGGTCCGGCGGCATTCGCCGCCCGCGCCTCGGACATGCGGCGCCTGGCGATCGAACGCGGCGACCAGCCCTACGGCGCCGTCGTCGTGAAGAATGGCCGCATCGTCGGCGAGGGCGTCAGCGCGGTGGTCACCGATCGCGACCCGACGGCGCATGCGGAAATGCAGGCGATCCGCGATGCGGCGCGGCGGCTGGGCACCAACGACCTGTCGGGCTGCGAACTCTACGGCACTTCGCGCGCCTGCCCGATGTGCGCGTCCGCCGCCTACTGGGCGCGGATCTCCCGGATGCATCATGGCGACGCGCCGACCGACGACGGGTCGCCGCGATTGTGCTGACGACTGCCTTTGCATCCAGTCGTGGGCAGTGATGGCGCAGCCGCCGGCCAGGCGGCGGGCGCGAATCCTGCGCGGCTCGCGTAGTGCCGCTGATGATGCTGGTCAGCGCGGTCCTGGCCTGCGCATCCTGGCCGCCAGGCGTGCGCGCGCAGCCGGCGCCGGGACCGGCAGAGCGCGAACTGCTGCTCGCCGCGGAGCGGGGCGACACCGTCGCAATCGCCGCCGCGCTGGCGCAGGGCGCCCGCATCGATGCACGCGACCAGCGCGGCCGCACGCCGGTGATGGCAGCGACGCACGCGCGGCGCACGGCGGCGGTGAAGGTGCTTCTCGATGCCGGCGCCGACGTGAATCTGCGCGACGATCGGCTCGACAACCCGTTTCTGTACGCGGGCGCCGAAGGCCTGCTCGACATTCTTCGTCTGGCGATCCTGGCCAAGGCGGACACGCGCATCACCAACCGTTTCGGCGGAACCGCGCTCATTCCCGCCGCGGAGCGCGGACATGTCGAGGTGACGCTGGAGTTGCTCGCCCGTACCGACATCGACGTGAACCATGTCAACAACCTCGGCTGGACGGCACTGCTGGAGGCCATCGTGCTGAGCGACGGCGGGCCCCGGCATCAGCGCATCGTGCAACTGCTGGTCGAGCATGGCGCCGACGTGAACATCGCCGATCGCAATGGCGTCACGCCGCTGGCGCATGCGCGGGCGCGCGGCTACCGGCCGATCGAGGCCGTCCTCCTCAAGGCCGGGGCCAGGTAGCGGCCGGGCCGGCAACGAAGATCGGGAATGACGATGCACAGGATGCGGACAGTCGAATGCGGGAAGCGGGCTTGAAACGCCGGATGCTGCTGAAGCTCACCGCGGCGGGGCTGATGCCGGTCGCCGTTGCCGATGGCGCAGGCGGCGCGTCAACCGCGCCGGCCGCCATTGCCGCGGCGACGAACACCCTGCCGGAGGCGAGCGTCGCCGACCTGCAGCAGGCAATGCGGACCGGCGCGCGGACCGCGGTGTCGATCACGCAGGATTACCTCGCGCGCATCGCCGCCGTCGACCGCGCGGGGCCGACGCTCAACGCGGTGATCGAACTCAATGCCGATGCGCTGGCGATCGCCGAGGCGCTGGACCGCGAACGGCGGGAGCGCGGCGCGCGCGGACCGCTGCACGGCATCCCGGTGCTGGTCAAGGACAACGTCGCCACCGCCGATCGCATGCGCACCAGCGCGGGCTCGCTGGCGCTGGCCGAGTCGATCGCGCCGCGCGATGCCTTCGTGGTCGGACGGCTGCGCGCGGCCGGCTGCGTCCTGCTGGGCAAGGCCAACCTGTCCGAGTGGGCGAACTTCCGCGGCGCACGCTCGACGTCCGGATGGAGCGGACGCGGCGGGCAGACGAGGAATCCCTACGCGCTCGACCGCAACACCAGCGGATCGAGCTCGGGCTCGGCGGCGGCGGTCGCGGCCAACCTGTGCGCGATTGCGGTGGGCACGGAGACCGACGGCTCGATCGTCAGTCCGGCGTCGGTGTGCGGACTGGTGGGAATCAAGCCGACCGTGGGCCTGGTCAGCCGAGCCGGCATCGTTCCGATCTCGCACAGCCAGGACACCGCCGGACCGATGTCGCGCAGCGTTGCCGATGCGGCCGCGCTGCTCGGCGCGATGACGGGCGTGGATCCGCTCGATCGCGCGACGGCGGGAAGCCGTGGCAAGGCGCACGGCGACTACACGCGATTCCTGGATGCCGGCGGACTGAAAGGTGCGCGCATCGGCGTCGCGCGCGACTTTTTCGGCAACAACGACCGGGTCGACGGCGTGATCGAGGCGGCGATCCGCGCCATGGCCGAGGCCGGCGCGGTGGTCGTCGACCCGGTGCGCATCGCCTCGCATGACCTGCTGGGACCCTCGGAGATCGAGGTGCTGCTGTACGAGTTCAAGGCGGGGCTGAACGCCTATCTCGCCGCGCTCGGCCCGTCGGCATCCGTGCGTACGCTCGCCGAGGTGATCGACTTCAACCTGCGCCATTCGGAGCGCGAGTTGCGCTGGTTCGGCCAGGAGCGCCTGATCGCGGCGCAGGCCAAGGGTCCGCTGACCGAGCCCGCGTATCGCCGTGCGCTCGCGCGCGGCCGTCGCCTGTCGCGAAAGGAGGGCATCGATGCGGCGCTCGCGGCGCAGCGGCTGGATGCGCTGGTGGCGCCCACCGGCGGGCCGGCGTGGCTGACCGACTACGTCAACGGCGATCACTTTTCCGGCGGCTGCTCGACGCTGCCCGCGGTCGCCGGCTACCCGCACGTCACGGTCCCGGCGGGATTCGTCTTCGGTCTGCCGGTCGGGCTGTCGTTCTTTGCGTCCGCCTGGAGCGAGCCGACGCTGATCCGGCTGGCCTACGCGTTCGAACAGGCGACCCGGGCTCGGCGGCCGCCGCAGTACCTGGCCACCGCGCCGCTGCGCTGAGCCGCCGGCGTGCCGGATTCGGCGCGTCGCTGCGGTGATCTACTTCCAGCCCTGCGCGACCATCTTGCGCCGCATGAAGGCGATCTGCGTGGCCAGCGGCAGCTGCTTCGGACAGACGTCGTGGCAGGCGAGCAGCGACATGCAGCCGAACACGCCATCGTCGTCGCCGATGAGCTCGTAGTAGTCATCGTCGCTGCGCGTGTCGCGCGGATCGAGGCGGAAGCGCGCGACCTTGTTCAGGCCCACGGCGCCGACGAAATCCTCGCGCATGCGCGCCGTGCCGCAACCGGCCACACAGCAGCCGCACTCGATGCAGCGGTCGAGTTCGTAGATCTGCTCGGCGAGGTCGGGCTCCATCCGCGCCTCCATCCGGGTCAGATCGACCTCCTGTTCCTTCAGGTGCACCCAGGTCTCGAGGCGCTCGCTCATCGCCCGCATCCAGCTGGCCGGTGTCGACCGACAGGTCGGCGATCAGGCGGAATACCGGCAACGGGGCGAGGGTGATCTGCGCCGGCAGGTTCGCGGTCAGCGCGCGGCAGGCGAGCCCCGGCCGGCCGTTGATCATCATCGCGCAACTGCCGCAGATGCCGGCGCGACAGACGAAATCGAAGGCCAGCGAGGGATCCAGCCGCTCGCGGATTTCGGACAACGCGATGAACAGCGTCATCCCCGTCGCCTCTTCGATGTCGTAGTCCTGCATGTGCGGAATGCTGTCGGCAGCCTGCGGGTTGTAGCGCAGGATGCTGATGGTGAGCTTGCGCGATGGGCTCGCAGCGGGCGCGGCGGTGGCGGTGGCGGTCTCGGTCATCGGGCGTCTCGCGGCGGGGTGGCTGCGGCCTTGCGGGCGGGGGTCGCAGGCAGGGGCTCGTCGATGCGTTCATTGCGCCCGCGCAGTTCGTCGGGCAGCAGGTGATCATAGGGCATCAGGGCGTCTTGCAGTTCGAAGCGGTCGGCGCCCTCCATGCGCTTGCGGACCGCCTCGATCTCCTCCTCGCGCCTTGCGGTGTCGGGATGGACGACGTTGTCCTTGGCCCCGTACCCGCGCCAGCCAGGCGGCAGTTCCATGGCCATGACGTCGATATCCTCCCAATCGAGCGTCGGCAGCGTCGCCTCCGGTCCTGCCCAGGTGGCGAGCGTCCGTTTCAGCCAGCGCGCATCGTCGCGCCGCGGATGGTCCTCGCGAAAGTGCGCGCCGCGGCTTTCGGTGCGCACCGAGGCGCCGTGGGCCACGCACAGCGCGAGCCTGAGCATCTTCTGGACGCGGTAGGCGGTGACCAGCTCCGGATTGGGTCCCGGACCCTGCGAGCGCAGGCCGATGTTGCGGCTTCGCTCCAGCAGTGCCTGGAGTTCCTTCACCGCCGCGTCGAGGTCGGCGCCGGTGCGGAAGATGCCGACCTTGTCGGTCATGATCTGCTGCATCGCCACGCGCAGCACGGACGCATCCTCGGTGCCGCGGCCGGAGGTCAGCGCGTCGAGCTTCGCCTGTTCGGCGGCGACGAATTCACGCACCAGGCCGGTCGCGATGTTCGCGTCGCTTTCGGCGCTCGCGCACCAGTCGGCGACGTACTCGCCGACGATCATTCCGGCGACCACGGTCTCGGCAACCGAGTTGCCGCCCAGCCGATTGAAGCCGTGCATGTCCCAGCAGGCGGCCTCGCCGGCGGCGAAGAGGCCGCGCAGCGTCGGACTGTGACCGGTGTGGTCGGTGCGCACGCCGCCCATCGTGTAGTGCTGCGCCGGGCGCACGGCGATCGGCTGCGTTGCCGGGTCGATGCCGAGGAACGACTCGCAGATCTCCTTCACCTCGCGCAGGTTGCGCTCGATGTGGGCGCGGCCGAGCAGCGTGATGTCCAGCCACAGGTGATCGCCGAAGCGCGACTTCACGCCCTTGCCCTTGCGGATGTGCGTTTCCATGCGCCGCGATACGACGTCGCGCGAGGCGAGTTCCTTTTTCTCCGGCTCGTAGTCGGGCATGAAGCGGTGGCCGTCGACATCCTTGAGGATGCCGCCGTCGCCGCGGCAGCCCTCGGTGACGAGGATGCCCGCCGGAAAGATGCCGGTCGGATGGAACTGCACGGCTTCCATGTTGCCCAGCGCGGCGACCCCGGTCTCCAGCGCGATCGCGGTGCCGATGCCCTCGCAGATCACTGCGTTGGTGGTCACGCGGTACAGGCGACCCGCACCGCCGGTGGCGATCACCGTCGCGCGCGCGACGTAGGCCGACAGTTCGCCGGTGACCAGGTTGCGGACGACCGCGCCGTGGCACCGGCCGCCGTCGTGGATGAGCGCGATCGCTTCCATCCGTTCGTGTACGGGGATCGATTCGGCGATGGCCCGGTCGCTGATGGCGAACAGCATGGCGTGGCCGGTGCCGTCCGAGACGTAGCAGGCGCGCCACTTCTTGGTGCCGCCGAAATCGCGCTGCGCCAGGAGTCCATGCGCCTCTTCGCGCTCGGTCAGGGTGACCTTCTCGCCGTTGATCACCACCTGGCGATCGCCGCGGCGGGCGCGGCTCCAGGGCACGCCCCAGGCCGCGAGTTCGCGAATCGCCTTGGGCGCCGTGTTCACGAACATCCGCACGACCTGCTGGTCGGCGCCCCAGTCGCTGCCGCGAACCGTGTCTCCGAAATGCACGTCCTCGTTGTCGCCCTGCGCCTTGGCGACGTTGGCCAGCGAGGCCTGCATGCCGCCCTGCGCCGCGGCGGAGTGCGAACGCTTGGGCGGCACCAGCGACAGGATGATCACGTCGTGGCCGCGGCGCTTGGCGCCGATGCCCACGCGCAAGCCGGCCAGGCCGCCACCGATCACCAGGACGTCCGTGTAGATGATGTTCATTTCGTGCCCTGCGCCGGTGGCGTTGGCTGCAGGTGCGCCGGCACGTAGGGCTCCCCATAGCGGTCGCGGTGTTCGTAGCCGATCTTCATGTACGCCGCCAGCGTCGCGAAGCCCAGCACCAGGAAGAATGCCGTGATCGCCCACTTGAACGTCTTCAGCCGTCGTCGCGTCGAGTCGCCATCCCCTCCGCCAAACCAGTTCCATTTCACCGAAAGGCGGTAGAGGCCGATGCCCCCATGCAGTTCGACGGCGAGCAGCAGCAGGATGTAGAGCGGCCACATCAGGTCGGACCAGACGCGGTCCGCGGATTCGTAGGGGCCGATGCGCGCCGGATGGGTCAGCATGATGTACAGGTGCACCGATCCCAGGAAGAACAGCGCGAAACCCGTGAACACCTGCCAGAACCACAGCGAAGTGTCGTCATGGCGCATGACCCGCGCGTGATCGCGGAAAGTGCGGTACTGGCGATAGTTGATCGGAAACTTGCGCACCGCCAGCATCGCGTGACAGACGAACAGCGCGATCACCACGGCGACCACCAGCGAAACGATGCCGGGGTAGGACGCGCCGAAGAAGAAATAGCCTTCGAAGAACTTGGTGATCGTCCACATCGCGTCGTTGGAGATGAGGATCGTCGACACGAAGAACATGTGACCCCACATGAACAGCGCGAGCAGAAGTCCGGACGCACTCTGCAGCCAATCGAGCCGCGCCGGCAGGCGGCTCTTGTGCGCGGCGTCGGCAAGACCGACGCCGGCGATGATCGGATTGCTCGATTCCATCGACGGCTCCCCCCTGGAGGACTGGCCAGGTGCGACGTACGCTAATGCGTACCGCGTTCCCGCCCCTTGACCTATGTCAACGGCCTCCCGGACGGTGCGTGCACGATATGCAAACGGGCAGCCGCAAACCGGTTTCGGCGGACGAATGTATGAACCATGACGGCAGCAGCATGTTCCAGATCAGGATTCACGGTCGCGGCGGACAGGGGGTCGTATCCGGCGCCGAAATGCTTTCGGTGGCGGCCTTCCTCGAGGGGCGCCACGCGCAGGCCTTTCCCAGTTTCGGCTCGGAGCGCATGGGTGCGCCGGTGATGGCATTCTGCCGGATCGATGATACGGAGATCAGGCTGCGCGAGCCGGTGCTGGCACCCGATGCGCTGATCATCCAGGATCCGACGCTGCTCCACCAGGTGGACGTCTTCCACGGCCTGGGTACGAACGGATACATCCTGATCAATTCCACCCGCAGCTTCGACGCGCTGGGGCTCAAGGACTTTGCCCGGCGTTTTCGCCGCGAGCGGCTGCATACGGTCCCCGCGACCGAGATCGCGCTGAAACACATCGGCCGGCCCCTGCCAAACGCCGCGCTGCTCGGCGGTTTTGCCGCGGCCACCGGGGAGGTGAGGCTCCAGTCGGTGATTGCCGCGATACGCGAGAGGTTTCCGCGGGCGCTGGCCGAGCCCAACGTGGCGGCGGCGACCGAGGCCTTCGCGGCGGTCGCGCGCGAGATGGAGAAGGCCGATGCTTAGGCAGATCGAGGGCTCGCTGGCGGTGGCCGAGGCCGTCGCGCTGTGCCGGCCCCAGGTGATCTGCGCCTACCCGATCACGCCGCAGACGCACATCATCGAAGGCCTGGGCGAAATGGTGAAATCGGGCAAACTCGCCGGTTGCGAGTTCATCAACGTCGAATCGGAGTTCGCGGCGCTTTCCGTCGCCATCGGCGCGTCGGCGGCGGGTGCGCGATCCTACACGGCGACGAGCGGCCAGGGGCTGCTGTTCATGGCCGAGGCCGTCTACAACGCCGCCGGACTCGGACTGCCGATCGTCATGACCATCGGCAATCGCGCGATCGGCGCGCCGATCAACATCTGGAACGATCACTCCGACAGCATGTCGATGCGCGACGCGGGATGGATCCAGCTCTACGCCGAGAACAACCAGGAGGCGCTCGACCTGCACATCCAGGCGTTCCGTCTGGCGGAGGAGCTGTCCTGCCCGGTGATGGTCTGCATGGACGGGTTCATACTCACCCACGCCTGTGACCGCGTGGAGCTGCCGACGCAGGCGCAGGTCGATGCATTCCTGCCGCCGTTCGCGCCGCGGCAGATCCTCGACCCTGCGGAACCGGTGTCGATAGGCGCCATGGTCGGCCCGGAAGCCTTCACCGAAGTCCGCTACCTGGCCCATCACAAGCAACTGCGCGCGCTGCAGCTGATACCGCAGCTTTCCACTGCGTTCGCGACCCAGTTCGGACGCGCCTCCGGCGGACTGGTGCGACCCTACCGCACCTCCGACGCCGAGACCATCGTCGTCGCGCTGGGCTCGGTGATCGGGACCATCCAGGAAGTCGTCGACGAGATGCGCGCCGACGGTGCAAGGATCGGCGCTGTCAGCATCTGTTCGTTCCGGCCGTTCCCGCTGACGGCGCTGCGCGAGCGTCCTGTTGCGCGCCAGGCGGGTCGTCGTCGTCGAGAAATGCCTGGCGGTCGGATTGGGCGGAGTCGTTTCCGACGGCGTCCGCAACGCATTGTCGGGCATCCAGCTGAAGGGCTATACGGCAATCGCCGGCCTCGGCGGGCGAGCCATCACCCGCGCCTCGCTGCGGCAACTTTTCGAGGATGCCGGCCGCGACGAACTGGAGCAGCTGACCTTTCTCGACCTCAATGCCGAGGTCGTCAATTTCGAACTCGAGCGCGAGCAACAGCTGCGCCGCAGTGGCCCGACTGCCGAGGCGATCCTGCGCCGCCTGGGTACGGTCGGCTCGCGGGTCGGTTAGAGCCATCCTCGGCCCCGCAGGCATGGAACTCCAGACGGTCAAGTTCTACCAGTCCGGCACCTTCACCGTCGGCAATCGGCTGCTCGAGCCGAACGAGCGCACCGTGCAGGCCAACATGGATCGCACGAACTCGCTCGATTCCGGGCATCGCGCCTGCCAGGGCTGCGGCGAGGCGCTCGGCGCGCGCTACGCGATCGACGCAGCGATGCGCGCGACCGGCAACCGGCTCATCGCCGTCAACGCCACCGGCTGCCTCGAGGTCTTCTCGACGCCGTATCCGGAAACGTCATGGCAGGTGCCGTGGCTGCACTCGCTGTTCGGCAACGCGGCTGCGGTGGCCTCCGGCGTGGCCGCGGCGATGCGGGTCACCGGGCGCGGCGACGTGCGCGTGGTCGCGCAGGGGGGCGACGGCGGCACGACCGACATCGGTTTCGGCTGCCTGTCGGGAATGTTCGAGCGCAACGACGACGTCCTCTACCTCTGCTACGACAACGAGGCGTACATGAACACCGGCGCGCAGCGCTCCAGCGCCACGCCGCCGACGGCGCGGACGACGACCACGATGGCGGTCGGCGACGAACCCGGCAACGTGTTCGGCACCGGCAAGAACGTGCCGCTGATCGCCATGGCGCACCACATTCCCTACGTCGCCACCGCGAGCGTGGCCAATCTGCGCGACCTGGAGTACAAGGTCGCCGCGGCGATGGCATTGCGCGGGTCGCGCTACATCCATATCCACGTGCCCTGTCCGCTGGGTTGGGGGTCGGCGCCGGCGGACACGATCAAGGTCGCGCGGATGGCGGTCGAGTCGGGATTGTTTCCGCTGTTCGAGGCGAGGGACGGCAGGCAGACCGGCCGCACGGCGATCCGCAGCAAGGTACCGGTGACCGAATACCTCAAACTGCAGAAGCGCTTCGCGCACCTGTTCGGAGCCGGCGGCCCGGATCCGCGGGTCGCGCGGATCCAGGCGATCGCCGACCGGAACATCGAGCAGTTCGGACTGCTCGATACCGGCGCGGCCGCGGAGGATGCGCGTGGATAAGCCCTTCGCGGTCACCCTCGACGTCGGCTCGAGCCTCGCCAACAAGACCGGATCCTGGCGCACCGAACGACCGGTCTACATCGACCGGCTGCCGCCCTGCAACCACGCCTGTCCCGCGGGCGAGAACATCCAGGACTGGCTCTACCATGCGGAATCCGGCGACTACGAGTCCGCCTGGCGCGCGCTGGTCGCCGACAATCCGCTGCCCGCGGTCATGGGACGCGTCTGCGATCACCCCTGCGAAGGCGCCTGCAATCGCGGCCAGGCTCGACGAAGCGGTCGGCATCAACGCGGTGGAACGATTCCTGGGCGACGAGGCGCTGCGCCGGGGCTGGTCGTTCGCCAGAGCCGCCGGCGCAGAGCGGCAAGCGCGTGCTGGTGGTCGGCGCGGGCCCCTCCGGGCTGTCGGCGGCCTACCAGCTGCGGCAAATGGGCCACGCCGTCACGATCTTCGAGGCCGGACCGATGGCGGGCGGGATGCTGCGACTCGGGCATCCCGGACAGCCGGCTGCCACGCGCCGTCCTCGACGGCGAGGTCGCGCGCATTCTCGACCTGGGCGTCGCGCTGGAATGCAATCGCAGGGTCGCCGACATCCGGGCGACGATGCGCGACGACGGTTTCGACGCCGTGTTCCTTGCCGTCGGCGCGCCCGACCCCGCGGTCGACCGGTCGCTGCTCGAAGGCGTTCCCGGGCTGGAGGTCGACGATGGCGTGGTCCAGGTCGGATCGAGCCTGATGACCGGCTGCGCGGGGCTGTTCGCCGGCGGCGACATGGTCCGTCCGGAGCGGACCGCCGCCGCGGCGATCGGTCACGGCAGGAAGGCGGCGCGCCATGTCGATGCCTGGCTGCGCGGCAAGACCTGGAGTCCGCCGCCGAAGCACGAACTCGCCTCGTTCGACAAGCTGAACCCGTGGTACTACGCGGACGCGCCGAAGACCGTCCGGCCGATTCTGGATCTGGTGCGTCGCACCTCGTCCTTCGACGAGGCCGTCGCTGCTCTCGACGGGTCCAACGCGTTGTTCGAGGCCCGCCGCTGCCTGTCCTGCGGCAACTGTTTCGAATGCGACAACTGCTATGGCGTGTGCCCGGACAACGCGGTCATCAAGCTGGGTCCGGGCAAGCGATTCCGGTTCAACCTGGATTACTGCAAGGGCTGCGGCATCTGCGTGTCCGAATGTCCCTGCGGGGCGATCAGGATGGTGCCCGAAACGATCTGACCGGGACAGGGCCGCAAGGCGGGCCATGAAGCCGCGCGACGGACGCGCCCGGGAAACAACAGGAGGAAGCGATGTCTGCCACGAAGTCCCACGACAATGCATTTCCACACGGCATGCAACTGGTGCGCGACCCGCTGCTCAACAAGGGCACGGCCTTCACCGACGCCGAGCGCGACGCCTTCGGCCTGCGCGGACTCCTTCCGCCGCACGTCAACACGCAGGCCGAACAGGTGCAGCGCGTACTGGAGAATTTCCACCGCGAGGTCGGATCCGCTGGATCGCTACATCAATCTCGCCGCGCTGCACGACCGCAACGAGACGCTGTTCTTTCGCCTGCTGGTCGACTACCCGGACGAGATGATGCCGGTGGTCTACACGCCGACGGTCGGCCTCGCCTGCCAGCGCTTCGGCCACATCTTCCAGCGGCCGCGGGGGCTGTTCATCGGCACCCGCGACCGGGGCCGGATCGCCAGCGTGCTGCGCAACTGGCCCAACCGCGACGTGGCGATGATCGTCGTCACCGACGGCGAGCGCATCCTCGGCCTGGGCGACCTCGGCGCCAACGGCATGGGCATCCCGGTGGGCAAGCTCGCGCTCTATACCGCCGGCGCCGGCGTGCATCCGGCGCAGTGCCTGCCGATCGTCCTCGACGTCGGCACCAACAACGCAGGAATTGCAGAACGACCCGCTGTACATCGGCGAGCAGCATCCCCGGCTGACCGGCGACGAGTACGACAGCCTGGTCGACGAATTCATCCAGGCGACCCAGCAGGTCTTTCCCGGCGTGGTCGTGCAGTTCGAGGATTTCGCCAATCACAATGCGTTCCGGCTGCTCGAGCGCTACCGCAACCGGATCTGCACGTTCAACGACGACATCCAGGGCACCGCGGCGGTCGCGCTGGCGGGGGTCTTCACGGCGCTGCGGGTGACCGGCGGGGCATTGACCAGGCAGAAACTGCTGTTTCTCGGCGCGGGCGAGGCGGCGACCGGCATTGCCGACCTGACCGTGGCGGCGATGGTCGCGGAGGGCATGCCCGAAGCCGGAGGCCCGCCAGCGCTGCTGGCTGGTGGATTCGAAAGGACTGGTGGTGGCCGGGCGCGGCGCACTCGCCGCGCACAAGCTTCCCTATGCGCACGATCACCCGCCGATCACCGACTTCGTCGGGGCGATCAAGGCGCTCGAGCCGACCGGCATCATCGGCGTCGCCGCCACCGGGGGCACGTTCACCCGCGAGGTGATCGAGTGCGTCAGCGCGATGAACGAACGGCCGATCGTCTTTGCACTGTCGAACCCGACGTCGAAGGCCGAATGCACGGCCGAGCAGGCCTATGCATGGAGCAAGGGCCGCGCGCTGTACGCCTCGGGCAGTCCGTTCGATCCGGTGACCCACGAGGGCAGGCTCCATGTTCCCGCGTCAGGGCAACAATTCGTACATCTTCCCGGGTGTCGGGCTGGGCGCGATCGTCGTACGGGCCAAGCACGTCACCGACGAGATGTTCATGGCCGCCGCCCGTACGCTGGCCGAGCAGGTGACCCCGGAGGATCTCGCGCAGGGAAGCCTCTATCCGCCGCTGGCGCGGGTGCGCGAGGTGTCGGCCCACATCGCCTGCGCGGTCGCCCGCGTCGCCTTCGAACAGGGCCTGGCGCGCATCACGCAGCCTGCCGATCTCATGGCCCATGTGCGGGAGCGGATGTACGAGCCGAATTACCGCAATTACGCATAGCCGCCGGCCCGTCCGGTAGTGCGTTGACCAGGATCAACCCGCCGGACGCGCCGAGGTTCTAGTCTGCGGTGAGTTCGAAAGCCGCGCAGTTCTGCGGTCGCGGCGCACAGATCCAACGATGAATCCCTATACCGTATTCCTCATCTACCTGCTGGCGATCCTCGGGTTCGTCGGCTTCACGCTGCTGCTCAACCGCATCCTCGGGCCCAAGCCGGTCGCATCCGAGATCAAGCTCGAGCCCTTCGAGTGCGGCGCCACCCCGATCGACCTGCGCAACGTCAAGGCGGTGCCGGTCAAGTACTACGCGGTGGCGATCATGTTCATCCTCTTCGATCTGGAGACGGTGTTCCTGTTCATCTGGGCGCTCGGGGCGCAGCCGCTGGACACCTTCATGCTCGCCACCTTCGGCATCTTCATGTTCCTGCTGTTGCTGATCCTGCTCTACGTCTACAAGGCGCGGCTGCTCGAGCGGATTACCGAATGAGCATGAATTCGCCGACCATCCCGATCCGGGCCGAAGGCGGACGTTCCGCGGCCTTCGAGTACCTGACGACCAAGAAGGACGAGCTGATCGGCTGGGCCCGCAAGTTCTCGCTGTTTCCCTATCCGTTCGTGACCGCCTGCTGCGCGATGGAGTTCATGGCCGTCAGTTCGTCGCCCTACGACACCGACCGCTTCGGCGCGGCTCTGCCGCGGTTCTCGCCGCGGCAGGCCGACCTCCTGATGGTCGTCGGCACGGTCACCCACAAGCAGGCGCCGGTCCTGCGCAAGGTCTACGAGCAGATGTGCGAGCCGAAGTGGGTGATGGCCTTCGGCGTGTGCGCGACGTCCGGCGGCTTCTACCAGAACTACGCGGCGGTGCAGGGCATCGACCGGATCATCCCGGTGGACATCTACGTGCCGGGCTGCCCGCCGCGGCCGGAGATGGTGATCGACGGCATCATGCGGCTGCAGGACCGGATCGCCGGTTCCCGGCATCCGATCGTCACGGAGCGATTCTGACCATGCCCACGCCGGAGCAGCGGCTGCTGGAGAGACTGCGCGCGCTCGGCGCCGATCCTGGCGCGGGGATCGACATGCCGGTGGTCAGGGTCGCGCCAGAGCGGCTGCTCGACGTGATCCGCCTGCTGCGCGACGAGTGGGACTTCGACCTGCTTGCTGGACATCACGGCGGTCGACTGGCTGGGCGAGACGCCGCGGTTCGAGGTCGTCTATCACCTCTATTCGACCCGGAGCCACCAGCGCCTGCGCGTGAAGCTGCGCGTTCCGGCCGAGGCTCCCGGAGGTGGACTCGCTGACGTCGATGTACGGCTCCGCGAATTTCATGGAGCGCGAATGCCACGAGATGTTCGGCGTCAGGTTCCGCGGCAACGCCGACCTGCGGCCGATCCTGCTCTACGAGGGATTCGTCGGCCACCCGCTGCGCAAGGATTATCCGAAGGAGCGCGAGCAACCGCTCGTGCCGATGCGCAAATGACGCTCCCGCCGCTCGACCGGCCGCTGCCGAATCCGGTCCGCTCCGCCATCGTCGCGGGCGGCGACGACGGCCGCGTGATCGTCAACATCGGGCCGTCGCATCCGGCCACGCACGGCACGGTGCAGATCATCGCCGAGCTGGACGGCGAGCGGGTCGTGCGCACCGACGTGCATGCGGGCTACCTGCACCGCGGCTTCGAGAAGGAATGCGAGTCGCACACCTGGCACAACCTCATTCCCTACGTCGATCGCCTCAATTACGTCTCGGCGCTGATCAACGACTTCGCCTACTGCGACGCGGTCGAGCGCCTTCTGGGAATCGAGATCACGCCGCGCTGCCGCTATCTGCGCACGCTGCTGTCCGAGTACTCGCGCCTGGTCGATCACCTGACCTGCATCGCCGCCGGACTGATGGAGCTGGGCGCGATGACCGCGTTCCTCTATCTGGTGATGATCCGCGACTACATGTACGAGCATCTGGCGGACCTGACCGGCGCCCGGGTCACCTATTCCTACGGGCGCATCGGCGGCCTCGCGCGCGACCTGCCGGACGGCTGGCTCGACCGCCTCGAAGCCATCCTGGACCGCTACGAGGTCTTCGTCGGCCGCGTGCACGGCCTGATGGACCGCAACCGCATCTTCATCGACCGGATGCGCAACGTCGGCGTGATCTCGACCGCGGACGCGATCAACTGGGGCTACACCGGTCCGATCCTGCGCTCGACCGGCGCCGCGCTCGACCTGCGCCGTGACACGCCCTACCTGGCCTACGCCGAACTGGACTTCGAGGTGCCGGTCGGAATCAACGGCGACAATTACGACCGCTACTACGTGCGCATGTGCGAGATGGACGAGTCCGTGCACATGATGCGCCAGGTCATCGACCTGCTGCCGGAGGGCCCGATCAGCGTCGACGACCCGCGCTGCGTTTTCCCCGAGAAGGAACTCGTCTACACGGAGATCGAGTCGCTGATCAATCACTTCAAGCTGGTGATGGATGGGCCGCAGGTGCCCGCCGGCGAGGTCTACGCGGCGCACGAGTCGCCCAATGGCGAACTGGGCTTCTACGTGGTGAGCACCGGCGGCGGCGTTCCGTACCGGGTTCACGCGCGCGCGCCGAGCTTCATCCACGTCGGCGGCATCCACCGGATGCTCGACGGCTACCAGTATGCCGACATCGTGCCGACCTTCGGCTCGGTGAACATGATCGGCGGCGAGTGCGATCGGTAGATGAGCGACGGCCAGGCGGACATGCGACACCTGATTCCAGAATTCGACCGGCTGAAGGCGCGCTTCCCAGCGGGCTTCGAGAGCTCGCTGGTGCTGCCCTGCGTGCGGCGCATCCAGGAGGACCGCGGCTTCGTCGCCGACAGCGACATCGACGGCCTGGTCGAGTACCTCGGCGTGCCGCGCATCCAGATCGAGGAGGTGCTGTCCTACTACACGCAGTTCCGGCGTGCGCCCGTCGGCCGCTGGCATGTGCAGTGCTGCCGCAACATCAGCTGCTCGCTGCGCGGCGCCGAGCGGCTGATCGACCGGCTGGCGCAGAAGCTGGGCGTGGCGCCCGGGCAGACCACGGCCGATGGCCGCTACACGCTTTCGACCGTCGAGTGCCTGGGCTCCTGCGGCACCGCGCCGGTGGTGATGATCAACGAGAAATACCACGAGAGCATGAGTATCGAGGCGCTCGAGGCCTTGCTGGCGGAGCTCGACTGACATGCCGGGCACGCCGCTGCTGATGACCTTTCCGGTGACCGCGACCTCGCATCTGCTGGCGGATTACCGCGCGCGCGGCGGCTACGCGACGCTCGCCAGGGTGCTCGCCGACATGACGTCGGAGGACGTCACCAAGGAAGTGACGGCGGCGGGTTTGCTCGGACACGGCGGCGCGGCCTTTCCGGCCGGCCGCAAATGGGGCGTCGTGCATCTGGACGACAACCAGCCGCATTTCCTCTGCGCCAACGCCGACGAGGGGGAGCCCGGCACGTTCAAGGACCGCTGGATCCTCGAGCACGCGCCGCACCTGTTGATCGAATCGATGCTGATCGCCGCGTTCGCGCTGCAGGTGCGCCATGCGTTCGTCTACATCCGCGGCGAATTCGACCTGCCGTACCGGCGACTGGCGGCGGCGGTCGAGGAGGCCTACGCCGCCGGCTACCTGGGCGTGCCCGTCGCCGGGTCCGGGTTCGTCTGCGACCTGGTCGTCTACCGCGGCGCCGGTTCCTATGTCTGCGGCGAGGCCTCGGGCCTGTTGTCGTCGCTTGAGGGCAAGCGTGGCTATCCGCGCAACCGTCCGCCGCGGTTGACCGTGCGTGGCCTCTACCAGCGGCCGACCGTGGTCAACAATGTCGAGACGCTCGCCAACATCACCAACATCATCGCCCGCGGCGCCGCCGAGTACCGCAAGGTCGGCACGGCCAAGAGTCCCGGCACGCAGCTGGTCTCCATATCCGGGCACATCGCCCGCCCCGGCGTTTACGAGGTCGAGTACGGCTATCCGCTGACCCGGTTCCTGTTCGAGGACTGCGGCGGCATGCCACCCGGCATGGCGCTGAAATGCGTCGTCCCGGGCGGGATCTCCACCAAGGTGCTGACCGCCGCCGAATGCGAGGGCGTCACCTACGACCATGCCTCTCTGGAAGCGGCAGGTTCGTCGCTGGGCTCGGGCGGGATGATCGTGATCGCCGAGGGCACCTGCATGGTGCGCACGCTGCAGGTGCTGCTGCGCTTCTATCACCACGAGTCCTGCGGGCAATGCACGCCCTGCCGCGAAGGCATGGGCTGGATGCACCGGATCATCGATCGCATCGTCGCGGGCAACGGGCGGATGGAGGACATCGAGCGGCTCTACGCGATTTCGAAGATGAACGACGGCACGACCATCTGCGGCATGGGTGACGCCGCCGGCTATGCCACCGTCGGCATCCTGAACAAGTACCGCGACGAATTCGTCCACTGGATCGAGCATGGGCGCTCGCGCTTCGACGGCCGGCTCGAGGTCATGGCCCATGCCTGAGATCTTCATCAACGGCCACGCGGTCCAGGCGGACGCGAATCAGACCGTCATGCAGGCGGCGCAGGCGAGCGGCCACTACATTCCCGTATTTCTGCTGGCATCCGCAGCTGTCGGTCGCCGGGAATTGCCGGATCTGCACGATCCAGGTGGAGGGCCGCAGCTGGGTGGAGATCGCCTGCAACATGCCGGTGGCCGAGGGACTGCGGGTGCTGACCGATTCCGACCTGGTTCGTGCGCATCGCAAAGAGGTGATGCAGCTGCTGACGCTCAATCACCCGGTGGATTGCGGCATCTGCGACAAGGCCGGCGAGTGCTCGCTGCAGGACTACCACTACGCCTACAACGGCTCGCCTTCGGTGTCGCGCGAACCCAAGGTGAGTTCGACCAAGTTCCACGACCTGTCCGAGCGCATCGTGCTCGACAACGAGCGCTGCATCCTCTGCACCCGCTGCGTGCGCTTCACGCGCGAGATCTCGAAGTCCAACGCGCTCGGCGTCATTCACCGCGGCGACGCGTCGCTGGTACGCTGCTCCGAGGACCAGGCGCTCGACGCCGATCCCTACTCGGACAACGTGATCGACCTGTGTCCGGTGGGCGCGCTGCTGTCGCGGCCGTTCCTGTACAAGGCGCGCGTCTGGTACCTGCAGCCAACGCCCTCGGTGTGCCCGGGTTGCGCACGCGGCTGCACCGTGCAGCTCTGGCATCGCCGCCCCGAGTGGAAACTGCGCGCGCTCGACCCGGCGCAGAACACGGAGATCGTCCGGGTCACGCCGCTGCCCAACCCTGAGGTCAACGGCCCCTGGATCTGCAACAAGGGCCGCGACCTCGCGCGCATTTTCGGCCGGCCGCGGGCCGAAGCGGCGATGCGCAAGGGCAAGCCGGTCGAGCTCGACGCCGCCATCGCGCTGGCGCGGCAGCTGCTGGCCGGCGCGAGGCGGCCGGTCGCGTTGCTGTCGTCGTGGGGATCCAACGAGGAGCTCGCCGCGTTTCGCGATGCGCTCGGCGATCGCTGCACGGTGTTCGTCAAGCACGATCAGCTGCCGGAGCCCGGTGAGCGGGTCGAGGACGATCTGCTGATCGTTGCCGACAAGAATCCGAACACGGCCGGGGCCCGCGCGCTGTTCGGCGAGGCGGGCATGCGCGCGCCGGAGTTCGCCGACGACACCGACCTGGTGCTGGTCTGGGGCGAGGGCTGCAACTTCGCCCTGCTGCCGCCGCAGGCGAAGATCGTGTTCCTCAACGCCTGGCTGCAGCCGGAGAACGGCCATGCCGACATCTTCATCCCGCTGTCGATCCAGACCGAGCGCGCCGGCCACTACACCAACGCAGCCGGGGTCGTGAGTGCGTTCTCGCCCTGTTTCCCGGCGCCGGAAGGCGTCGCGGACGCGGTGGCGGTGTTCGCCGCGCTCGCCGCCCCGGGGAGCGCCGGGCCATGACCCAGGATCTGGTCGTCCACCTGGTCTACGTCGGCTACGCGCTGGCGGTGCTGCTGACCTTCGGCACGGTGCTGACCTGGGTGGAGCGCAAGCAGGCGGCGGTGATGTCCGACCGCATCGGCGCCAACCGCGCCTACGTGCGCATCCCGTTCACCCAGATCAAGCTCGTCTGGCTGGGACTGTTCCACGGTCTCGCCGACGGACTCAAGATGATGGTCAAGGAGGACTGGCGTCCGCGCACCTACGACTGGTACGCCTACGCGGTGGCGCCGTGGGTGGTCTTCACGCCGGTGCTGCTGGTCTTCGCGGTGATCCCCTTCGGCGGCGCACTGGTGCCCGCCCAGCTCTTCTCCGGCCTGCCGGCGGTCGCCGAGTGGTTCGGCGAGCGCACCTACGTCATGCAGATCGCGCGGCTCGACGCCGGGCTGCTGATCGTGTTCGCCTTCGGCGGCATGTCGATCATCGGGGCGATGCTCGCCGGCTGGTCGTCGTCGAACAAGTTCTCGATGCTGGGCGCGCTGCGCGCCGGCTCGCAGATGATCTCCTACGAGCTGGTCATGGGCCTGACCGTGCTCGGGCTGATCCTGATCTACGGCACGCTCGACCTGACCGAGATCGTGCAGCAGCAGTCGGGCATCGTCTTCGGCGTGGTGCCGGCCTGGGGCGTCGTGTTGCAGCCGTTCGCCGCCACGCTGTTCCTCGCCGCGGCGATCGCCGAGAACAAGCGCATTCCCTTCGACCTGCCCGAGGCCGAGTCCGAGCTGATCTCCGGGTATTTCACCGAGTACAGCGGCATGAAGATGGGGCTGTTCATGTTCGCCGAATTCATCGAGATCGCGATCATCGGCGCGCTGTTCACGACGCTTTTCCTGGGCGGCTACAACCTGCCTTACATGAGCGACGCCGGTTTCGCGTTCCCGGGCGGACACGAACTGCCGATGAGCCATGGCGCGGTCGTGGTCACCCAGCTCGTCGTGTTCCTGGTCAAGGTGCTGGCGGTGTCCAGCTTCCAGATCCTCATTCGCTGGTCGCTGCCGCGCTTCCGCTACGACCAGGTGCTGGCGTTCGCCTGGAAGTTCATGCTGCCGCTGGCGCTCGCGAACCTGATCGTCACCGTGGTCGCCGTCTGGATTCTTTCGGCATGAGCCGCAAGCCCTACCGCCGCCGGAAGTACTGGAATTCGATGACCATGACCTGGTGGGAGCGGGCGTACCTGCCCGAGATCCTGCGCGGACTGTCGATCACCAGCGGCGTCTTCCTGCGCAACATGTGGCGCTGGGTGACGCTGCGCAAGGGCGCGCTCACCACCTATTACCCGGAGGAGACGCGCGCCGACTATGCCGCCGGCAACCGCGGCAAGCACATCCTGACGCAGCGCCCGGACGGCCGGCCGCAGTGCGTCGCCTGCAACATGTGCGCGACCGTCTGCCCGGCGAAGGTCATCGAGATCGATGCGGCCTTCGACCCCGGCGATCCCGCGCACCCCAAGTACCCGTCGCGCTTCGAGATCGACTATTCGCGCTGCATCTTCTGCGGCCTGTGCGTCGAGGCCTGTCCCGAGGACGCGATCCGCATGGTCAAGGAAGTGCCCGAACTGCCGCGGATCGACCGCGACAACATGTGGCTGACGCTGCCCGAACTGCTGGAGTGGCAGCCCGCGCGCGACGTCGCCAAGCCCTATCCGCCGCGCGGCGCGCAGCAGCCGGCCGGGGACGCGCCATGATCGATTCCCTGCTCACCGGCCTCGACAGCCTGCTGATCTACGTGTTCGCGCTGTCCGCGCTGGTCGGCGCGCTGATGATGCTGGTGCTGCGCCATCCGATGCAGGTGGCGATGGCGCTGATCTCGACGATGGTTTTTCTGGGCGGCATCTACGGCCTGCTCGGCGTGCACTTCGTCGCCGCGTTCCAGGTGCTGATCTACGTCAGCGCGGTCATGGTGTTCATGGTCTACGTGATCATGCTGCTCGACACGCGCGACGAATCGTTCGCGCATCGCTTTTCGCGCTGGCGGTACCCGGCGATGGCATTCGCCGTGCTGCTGCTCGGCACGCTCGGCTACGCCGTCTGGCACGGCGCGTTCGCGCCGTCGACGGGTTCCGGGGCAGCCTTCGGCCTGCGCGAGTTCGCGGTGGCGTTCCTTTCGGAATACTGGCTGCAGTTCGAGCTCACCTCGGTCCTGCTGGTGGTCGTCGTGGTCGCGGCGCTGGCGGTGATCAGGGAAGGCAGGCGCGACCGTGGATAGAGCTCGAACTCCTGCTGCTGCTCTCGGTCGCGCTGTTCGCGGTCGGGCTCCTCGGCGTCATCATCCGGCGCAACCTGCTGGTCATGCTGATGTGCATGGAACTGATGCTCAACGGCGTCAACCTGTCGCTGGTGACCTTTGCGCAGCAGACGGGAACCGAGGCCGGCGCGGTGCTGGTCTTCCTGATCTTCGTCGTCGCGGCGGCCGAGATCGCCATCGCGATCCCGATCGTGCTGCTGCTCGTCCGCAGCAAGCGCACGCTCGACGCCGACGCCTACGCGGACCTGAAGGGCTAGCGTGACGACCATGCTCACTCTCATCGTCCTGGCGCCGCTCGCCGGATTCGTGCTGAACGGCCTGTTCGGCGCGCGGGCCGGGCACCGCTTCGTCGGCGTCGTCGGCTGCGGCCTGCCGCTGGCGGCGTTCGCGCTGACGCTGGCCGCGTTCCGCGCGCTGGAGGCCGGCGGCGCGCCGCTGGTCGAGACCGCCTACACCTGGGCGGCGATCGGCCCGCGGGTGTTCGCCGTCGAGTTCTACTTCGACCGCCTGTCCGCGGTGATGACGCTGATCGTCACCGGCGTGGGCACGCTGATCCACGTCTACTCGCTGGGCTACATGAAGGACGACAAGGGCTATGCGCGCTACTTCGCCTACCTGAACCTCTTCCTGTTCTTCATGCTGCTGCTGGTGCTGGGGCGCTCGCTGCTGGTGCTGTTCGTCGGCTGGGAAGGCGTGGGACTTGCCTCCTATCTGCTGATCGGCTTCTGGTTCGAGGATCCGGACAAGGCCCGCGCCGGCAAGAAGGCGTTCGTCGTCAACCGCATCGGCGACGCCGGCTTCCTGCTGGGCATGTTCCTGCTGTTCTGGGGCCTGGGTACGCTGGACATGGACCGGATCAACGCCGCGTTCAACTCTCCGGCGGCGCCGGCGGTGTCGGCGAGCCTGGTCGGCATCCTGTTGTTCATCGGCGCCACCGGCAAGTCGGCGCAGATTCCGCTGCACGTCTGGCTGCCCGACGCCATGGCCGGCCCGACGCCGGTGTCCGCGCTGATCCATGCGGCGACCATGGTCACCGCCGGCGTCTATCTGGTGGCACGGATGTCGGGCATCTACCTGCACGCGGAGGCGGCCTCGCAGGTGGTCGCGACCGTCGGGCTTGCCACCGCCTTCTTCGCCGCGACGATCGCGGTGGTGCAGACCGACATCAAGAAGGTGCTGGCCTATTCGACGGTGTCGCAGCTGGGCTTCATGTTCGTGGCGCTCGGCGTGGGCGCCTACGGGGTGGCGATCTTCCACGTCACCACGCACGCGTTCTTCAAGGCCTGCCTGTTCCTCGGCGCGGGCAGCGTGATCCACGCGCTCTCGGGCGAACAGGACATCAGGAAGATGGGCGGGCTGGCGCGGCGGATCCCCGTGACCTTCGTCACCTTCGCCGTGGCGACCGCGGCGATCGCCGGCATCCCGCCGCTGGCCGGGTTCTTCTCCAAGGACGAGATTCTCTGGTTCGCCCTGGCCAGCACGCGCGGCGGCGCGACGCTGCTGTGGCTGGTCGCGACGCTGACGGCGCTGATCACCTCGTTCTACATGTTCCGGCTGGTGTGGCGGACCTTCCTCGGCCCCTCGCGGATGGACGAGAAGACCGCGCATCACGTGCACGAGTCGCCGTGGTCGATGGGCGGCGTGCTGGTCGTGCTGGCGATGCTGTCGACGATCGGCGGGTTCATCGCCGTGCCGCACTATCTCGAAGCGCTGCTGCCGGCGCCCGCGGTCGACCCGGCGCTGCACCACCTGCACAAGCCGCTGCTCGGGCTGTCCGTGGTCATCGCCTTCGCGGGACTGGCGGCCGCGGCCTGGCTCTACGGCGGCGACGCGGCACGCGCCGCGCGAATGGAGGCGCGCTTCGCCGCGCTGCACCGGATCCTGACGCACAAGTACTACATCGACGAGCTCTACGAACGCGTTCTCGGCCGCCCGCTGGTGTGGATTTCCGATTACGTCTTCCTGCGCGCCGGCGACCGCATGCTGCTCGACGGGACGCTGAACGGCATGGCGGGCCTGGCGCAACGCATCGCCGGAGGGCTGTCGCGCCTGCAGTCCGGCAGCCTGCACCGGTATGCGTTCCTGGTGCTCGCCGGCGCCGTGATCTGCCTTGCCTGGAGCCTGTCGCATGTCTGACGCGGCCATGCTCAACCTGGCGCTGTTCCTGCCGGTGCTGGGGATCGCGCTGGTCGCGGCGCTTCCGGCCGGACGCGACGGCGCCGTGCGCTGGACCACGTTCTGGGTGATGGCGGTGCAGTTCGCCCTGACGGCGGCGCTGTACTACCGCTTCGACCCCACCGTGGCGGGGCTGCAGTTCGAGACGCGGCTGCCGTGGATCGAGGCCTGGGGCGTCCACTACCAGATCGGCCTCGACGGCTACAACGTGCTGCTGGTGCTGCTCACCGGCTTTCTCGGTCCGCTGGTGGTGGCCGGAGCGTTCTCGGCGATCGACAAGGACGTGAAGCTGTTCTACGCGATGGTGCTGCTGATCCAGTTCGCGATGCTGGGCACCTTCGTCGCGCAGGACCTCTTCGTCTTCTACCTGTTCTGGGAGACGATGCTGATCCCGATGTTCCTGATCATCGGCATCTGGGGCGGCGAGCGGCGGATTTACGCGACGCTCAAGTTCGTGCTCTACACGGCCTTCGGCAGCATCCTGATGCTCGCCGCGGTGATCTACCTGGTCTATTCGCTGCACGAGTCGACCGGGATCGCGTCGTTCGCCTTCGCCGACCTGCTCGACGCGCCGCTGCCGATGTCCGTCCAGTTCTGGCTGCTGGCGGCATTCGGTCTGTCGTTCGCGATCAAGGTGCCGATGGTGCCGCTGCACACGTGGCTGCCCGACGCGCACGTCGAGGCGCCGACGGCGGGCTCGGTGATCCTCGCCGGCGTCCTGCTGAAGATGGGCACCTACGGCTTCATGAAACTCGGCTTTCCGCTGTTTCCGGACGCGACGCGGGCGCTGATACCGGCGCTGATGTCGCTCGCGGTGCTGTCCATCGTCTACGGCGCCTGCCTCGCGCTGGTGCAGACCGACATCAAGAAGATCATCGCCTACTCGTCGATCAGCCACCTGGGCTACGTGATGCTGGGGCTGGTGAGCCTCGACCTCCTCGGCATCCAGGGCGCGATCGTGCAGATGGTCAGCCACGGGCTGACCGCGGCCGGCCTGTTCCTGATGGTCGGGATGATCTACGAGCGCTGCCACACGCGCGAACTCGCCGCCTACGGCGGACTCGCCAAGGCGCTGCCGGTCTACTCGGTATTCTTCATGATCCTGACGCTGGCTTCGATCGGACTGCCGACGACCAGCGGCTTCACCGGTGAGTTCCTGGTCCTGCTGGGAACCTTCACCTCGGCCTGGCCGCAGCACATCGAAGGGGCGAGCTGGCCGCTGGCGATGGCGGTGCTCGCGGTGACCGGCGTGGTGCTGGGTGCGCTGTACATGCTCCGCTTCGCGCAGCACTTCCTGTTCGGCGCCGAGCGGGTGCCGCACGGCCCGGTCGCCGACCTCAAGCTGCGCGAGAAACTGATCCTGCTGCCGATCGTCGTCGCCATATTCGCACTCGGGATGTTCCCCGATGCGGCCCTGCGCAAGACCGAACTGGCGGCACAGCACTTCCAGGCGCTGGTGCTGACCTCGCGCACGCCGGGGGGCGCGCCATGAGCTGGCTGGACGTCCTCGTTGCGCTGGCGCCGGAGAACGCGCTGCTGGCGGGCATCGTGCTGCTGACGCTGGCGGCGATCCTGGCCGAGCGGCCGCGAGGGCTGCCGCTGCTGACCTTCGTCGCGATGGCCGCTGCCGCGGCTGCCGCGTGGATGCACTACCAGAGCGGCTTCGACGCGTCGCCGTTCCCCGGGCAATTCAGCGTCGATCCGGCGGGGTCGTTGGCCAAGGCCGCGGTGCTGTCGCTGACGCTGCCGGTACTGCTGCTGGCGCGCGACGAGTTCGCCGACGATGCGCCATTCCACATCCTGCTGCTGTCCGCGCTGTACGGTTTCTGCCTGCTGCTGTCGGCCGACAGCTTCCTGACGCTGTTCCTCGGCCTGGAAATCATGTCGATGCCCGTGTACGCGCTGGTGCTGCTCGGGCACCGGATGCCGCAGGCGCCGGAGGCGGCGCTGAAGTACCTGATTCTCGGTGGCGCGGCGACGGCAATGCTGCTGATGGGCATCTCGCTCCTGTACGGCGGCACGGGTTCGCTGGAGCTCTCGGTGTTCGCCGCCGCGCTGTCGGGGCGGGACCTGCTCTCGACCGCCGCGGTCGTGCTGGTTCTCGCGGCGTTCTTCCTCAAGGCCGCGATCGTTCCCTTCCATGCCTGGGCGCCCGATGCCTACGAGGGCGCGAGCGTGCCGGTCACCGCGTTCATGGCGACGGTGGTCAAGGCCGGCGTGCTCTTCGCAACGCTGCGGCTTTTCGGCACGGCCGAGATCGAGCGCCCGCTGGTCGACCTCATCGCGATCCTGCCGCTGGTGTCGATCGTCTGGGGCAACCTGGCGGCGATGCGGCAGAGGAGTTTCCGCCGGATGATCGCCTATTCGTCGATCGCCCACGCCGGCTACCTGTTCTACGCGTTCCTGGGCGATGGCGCAGGGCGCTTCCAGGCGGTGGTCTTCTATGTCGTTGCGTACGGCTTCATGAACGTGCTTGCGTTCGCGTCGCTGCCCCGCCAACACGACGGTGCGCGGGACGATCGCATCGACGGTCTTGCCGGGCTTTCCGGGCGCCGCCCCTTCGCCGCCGTGATGATCGGCGTGGCGATGCTGTCGCTGGCCGGCATACCGCCGTTTCCTGGCTTCGTCGCCAAGTTCCTGATCTTCAGCAACGTGCTGACCGCCGGTTACACGGTCTATGCGGTGCTCGGCCTCGTCGGCAGCTACCTCGGGATCTATTTCTACCTGCGGGTGATCCAGACCATGTTCATGAACACGGCCGCGACCACGGAACAGTGGCGTCGACGGAGCGGCGCGGCGTTCGCGGCGGCGCTGCTCTGTCTCGCGCCGATGATCCTGATGGCGGTGTTCCCGGGCTGGTTCCTGGCGCTGCTGCCGCTCTGACGCCGATGATCCGGCGTGTCGAAACGCGATCTGCCGGGGACGTCAGGTGCCCGCCCGCTTGGCCACAGGAGAGTGCATGTCGAGCAATTGCACCCGCGTCGCCTGCAAGCGCTCCGACACCACGCCCAGCATCCGGTACATGAGCGCGAAGCCGAACGACTTGTCGTTCTGGCACGCAGCGATCAGCGCATGGCCGTCGATCGCCAGTGCGTCGACGTGTTCGAGCGCGCGCGCCCCGAAATGCTTGCCGCGGCCCATCATGATCGCCGACCAGCCGAGTTCGTCGCCGGCCGAGAGCGTCTGCACCCGGAACGTGTGGTCCGGCGCCACGATCTCGAGGGCGACCCGGCCGGTGACGATCAGGTAGAAGTCGTGGCAATCGTCGCCTTCGCGAAAGATGACCTGGTCCGGCTCGAAGGAAACTTCCCGCGCCAGTGCCGCCAGCTTGTCGAAATCCTCGTGTGTGAACTCCTCGATGAACGGATGCCGGTGCAGCACCTCGATCAGCGTTTCCCTGGTCATGGTGGATTTCCTCCTGAAATGACGCGTTGGCCCGCCGTGGCCGGCGCGCGGCTGCGACCCGCCGTGCGCCCGCCAGGGCGCAACGCGAATCGCCTTTCGATGAAAGTGTACTGCCGCGCGGTGCCCGCGGCATGCGCTGGCTCAAACTGTTGATGGGTGCGTGGGCCATTTCGCTGATGCTGGCGGTGGCCATCCCGGCCTTCGCGATTCTCGCCTGGCGCAAGCTTGCCATCGTCGTGCGCCTCGCGCCCGAGCCCCGGACCGACCGGCCCTGGCGTCGCGCGGGCTCGGTTCTGGTCAACGGTTTCCTGCAGCGGCGCATGATCGCCCGCGAATGGATCCCCGGGCTCATGCACCTGGTGATTTTCGCGGGCTTCCTGACCTTGCTGCTGCGCAAGATCCAGCTGCTGGCCATCGGCTTCGACGAGGGCTTCAGCTTTCCGGGCTTCGCCGGCGGCGCCTTCGCGGCCGCGAAGGACGCCGTCGAGATCGCGCTGCTGGCGGCGCTCGCCTATGCGTTCTGGCGTCGCTATGTCCTGCGCCCGCAGCGCCTGGAGCCCAACCGCGAGGCGCTGGTCGTGCTGTCGCTGATCACCGTCATTGTCGTCACCGACCTCCTGTTCGACGGTTTTCGCTTCGCGCTGCACGCGCAGGCGGATGCCGGCATCGCGCACGAACGCGACCACGCCTTCGCCGGCCGCCAGGTCGAGGCCGCGCTGGCCGGATGGTCGGCGCAGGCGCTGGCCGCAGGCTATCAGCTTGCCTACTGGACCCAGATCGCCGTCGTGCTGGCCTTTCTGGTGCTGCTGCCGACCGGGGAGCATTTCCACATCGTCACAGCCTTGCCGACGCTGTATTTTCGCCGGGGCGGGCCCGCCAATGCCGTGCCCGCGGTCGATCTCGAACGGATCATGGCCGAGGAGGGGGATGGCGCCGACCTCCGCGTCGGCGTGCGCACCGCGGCCGACCTCGCCTGGAAGGACGGCCTGGACGCGTTCACCTGCACGGAGTGCGGTCGCTGCAAGGATGCCTGCCCGACGTTTCTCACCGGCAAGCCGCTGTCGCAGAAATGGGTGCACGACAGCCTGAAGCAGCATCTGCTGGCGCAGCGCGAGGCGATCGTCGCGCCGGATACGAAGGGCGGGGAACCGCTGCCGGCACTGGTTCCCGGCGTGATCGGCGAGGATACGCTCTGGGCGTGCACGACCTGCGGCTACTGCGAGGCGGCCTGCCCGATCGAACTCGAACACCTGCCCAAGTTCTACCGTCTGCGCCAGCAACGCGTCCTGATGGAAGGGGCGTTTCCAGCCGAACTCAAGCCGATATTCTCCGCCTACGAAGTTCAGAGCAATCCCTGGGGTTTCCCCGCCTCGACGCGCGGCGACTGGGCCGCCGGGCTCGGCCTGCCGGTGGTGGGCACCGCGGAGGAGGTCGCGCGGCTCGATTATCTGTACTACGTCGGCTCGGCCGAATCATTCGACCCGCGCGGACAGCGAATCGCCCGGGCCTTCGTGGCCATACTCGAGGAGGCCGGCGTGCGCGTCGGCATTCTCGGCGCGGCGGAAACGTCGACCGGCGAATGCGTGCGGCGGGTCGGCAACGAGATGCTGTTCCAGTCGCTGGCGACCCAGCTGGTCGAAACGCTGAACGGTCTTCGCGTCACGCGCATCGTCACCTGCGACCCGCATGCGTACAACACGCTGAAAAACGAGTATCCGGCGTTCGGCGGCCATTACGAGGTACTGCATCACACCGAGCTCATCGCCCGCCTGATCGCGCAGGGCCGGATCCGGGTGCGGCCGGACCATGAGCGCGTCATCTATCACGAACCCTGCTACCTCGGCCGCCACAATGGCGTGTACCAGGCGCCACGCGAGATCCTGCGCGCGCTGTGCAGCGATCGACCGCTCGAATTCGAGCTGAACCGGGAGAAGGCGATGTGCTGCGGCGCCGGCGGCGGGCGGATGTGGCTCGAGGAGTCGCTGGGGACGCGCATCAATGTCCTTCGCATCGAGCAGGCGCTGCCGCAGGCGCCGCGGACGATCGCCACGGCCTGCCCCTACTGCGCGGTCATGATGGCCGACGGAGTGTCCGCGAAGGGCTTCGTCGACACCATCGACACCCGTGACATCGCCGAACTCGTTGCCGGCGCGATGGTGCGCAGCAGCGACCCGCCCGCCGCCGGGTGACCGGTCGCGGCGCTTGCGCCGCGACGCAGGTCGCGTCCTTGCCGGTGCCCGGGCGTTCCGGGACCGCGGACCGCAGGTTTGCCTTCGATCAACAAAGCCGGGGGCCATGCCCTTTAAGCTGCCCTGCGCATTCCAGAATCCGCAGGCAATGCTGGCCAAGCGGACGGCGCCGGGCAGTTGGGGCATACGAACGGAGGACCAACGGCAGTGGCTTTGCATCGAATCGCGAAGGGTCTCGACCTTCCCCTTTCGGGGGTGCCGGCTGCAGGAGTCGACGCTGCGCCGTCGCCGGCGAGCGTGGCCCTGCTGGGTGCCGATGCGATCGGACTCAAGCCGACGCTGCTGGTCGCCGCGGGCGACCGCGTGCTGCGCGGCACGCCGCTGTACGAGGACAAGAAGACGCCCGGCGTGCGCTACACCGCGCCGGCTTCGGGCGTGGTCCGGGCGATTCATCGCGGCGAGATGCGCGCATTCCAGTCGCTGGTGGTCGATGTCGACCCGGCCGACGGCCCCGACGCGCAGGTCGCCTTCGCCCGATACACCGGCGCGGCGCCTGGTGCGCTCGACGGGGAGGCGGTGCGCGACCTGCTTCTGGAATCGGGGCTCTGGACGGCGCTGCGCACGCGACCGTTCTCCAGGATTCCCCTGCCGGAGTCCACCCCGCACGCGCTGTTCGTCACGGCGATGGACACGCGACCGCATGCTCCGGATCCCGCGCAGGTCATCCTGCCCCGCATCGCGGATTTCCAGGCCGGGCTGATCGCGGTGTCGCGGCTTTGTCCGGGAACAACCTATGTCTGCGTCGCGCCCGAGTCGCAAATCGAGGTCCCCGCGGACTCGCGCATTGTCGTCGAGACCTTCGCCGGCCCGCATCCGGCAGGGACGGCCGGGCTGCACATCGACACCCTCGCGCCCGTCGCCCTCCGACGCCCCGCCTGGCACGTCGGCTACCAGGATGTCCTGGCGATCGGCGCGCTGGTGACCCGCGGAATCCTCGACGTCGAGCGGGTGATCACGCTTGCCGGACCCGGTGCGGCACGCCCGCGCCACCTGCGCACGCGTCTCGGGGCGGCGCTGGATGACCTGACCCGCGGCGAACTCGAGCCCGGAACGCAACGGGTGATCTCCGGTTCCGTCCTCGACGGCCGCACGGCGATGGGCGAGGTCCACGGCTATCTCGGCCGCTATCACCTGCAGGTCGCGGTGCTGCCCGAAGGTTCCGAGCGAGAGCTGTTCGGCTGGATTGCGCCTGGCGCGCGCAAGTTCTCTCTCTGGAACGTGGTGCTCGGCGCGGTTTCGCGGCGCCGACTGCCGCTGTCGACGACGACCAATGGCGGTGCCCGCGCCATGGTGCCGATCGGCGCCTACGAGCGGGTGATGCCGCTGGACCTGATGCCGACGTTCCTGCTGCGCGCACTGATCACCGGCGACATCGAGCGCGCCGAGGAACTGGGCGCGCTGGCGCTGGACGAGGAGGACCTGGCGCTGTGCACGTTCGTGTGCCCGGGCAAGACCGAGTACGGGCCGCTTCTGCGCCGCGCACTCGAGCACATCGAAAAGGAGGCCGGCTGATGAAGCGCCTGCGCGACGCGCTCGACCGCGTCGGCCACCACTTCGAGAAGGGCGGGCGCTTCGAGCGCTTCTATCCGCTGTGGGAGGCGGCCGACACCTTCTTCTACACGCCGGCGTCGGTGACCAAGACCGGTGCGCACGTCCGCGACGCGCTGGACCTGAAGCGGATGATGATGCTGGTGGTCATCGCCACGCTGCCCTGCGTGTTCATGGCCATGTACAACACCGGCCTGCAGGCCAATCTGGCGCTCGACCCGGCCAAGACGGCGACGCTGGTCGGCTGGCGGCACGAGGTGCTGCGGCTGCTCGACGTCGGCTATTCGCCGGACGACCTGCTCGCCTGCGTCGTGCACGGCGCGCTGTACTTCCTGCCGCTGTACATCGTGACCATGGTCGTCGGGCTGTCGTGGGAGGTGCTGTTCGCCATCGTCCGCAAGGTGGAGGTGAACGAGGGATTCTTCGTCACCGGCATCCTGTTTCCGCTGATCCTGCCGCCGACCACGCCGCTGTGGCAGGCGGCCGTCGGCATCAGCTTCGGCGTCGTGCTGGCCAAGGAGGTCTTCGGCGGCACGGGCATGAACTTCATCAATCCGGCGCTGGCCGCGCGCGCGTTCCTGTTCTTCGCCTATCCGGCGCAGATTTCCGGCGACGCCGTGTGGACGGCGATGCCGAAGGAGGCGGCGGTCGACGGCTTTTCCGGCGCGACCATCCTCGCGCAGCTGCGCATTCCCGGCGAGTCGGTGTCTCTGGACCTCGGCGCGTGGACGCAGGCATTCGTCGGCCTGGAACCCGGGTCGATGGGCGAGACTTCGGCGCTGGCCTGCCTGATCGGCGCGGTGCTGCTGCTCGTCACCGGCATCGCCTCGTGGCGGATCATGGCCGGGGTCACGCTGGGGACCATCGCGATGGCGCTGCTGTTCAACCTGATCGGCTCCGCGACCAACCCCTATTTCGCGATGCCGTTCTGGTGGCACATGGTGCTCGGCGGCTGGGCCTTCGGCACGGTGTTCATGGCCACCGATCCGGTGACCGCGCCGTTCACCGACCGCGGACGCTGGATCTACGGCACGATGATCGGGGTGCTGGTGGTGCTCATCCGCACGGTGAACCCGGCGTATCCGGAGTCGATGATGCTGGTGATCCTGTTCATGAACGTGCTTGCACCGCTGATCGACTATCCGCTGGTCCGCGCCAACATCAAGCGAAGGAAGGCCCGCAGTGCCTAACGTCGACTCCACCCGCTACACCATCGGCTTCGCCGCGGCCGTGTGCGTCGTCTGCGCGCTGGTCGTCGCCGTGTCCGCGGTGGGCCTGCAGTCGCGGCAGGAGGAGAACCGGCGCCTGTACCGGCAGAAGAACGTCCTGCTCGTGGCGGGCCTGGTGGAGCCGGGGCAGGAACTGACGAGCAAGGAACTGCGCGAGATCTTCGATCGCAACATCCGCATCCGGCTGGTCGACCTGGCGACCGGCGAATACTCCGCCGGCGACAAGATCGACCCCGAGACCTATGACCAGCTGCGCGCCCGCAACGATCCGGCACTTTCGCGGCCGGCGCCTCCGAACCCGGCCAAGATCTCGAGGCTGCCGACCTACGCCGCCGTGTACCAGGTGATCGACGACCGGTCCAAGGAAGTGGGACAGGTCGTGCTGCCGATCGAGGGCCTGGGCATGTGGGGCACGATCTACGGCTTCCTGGCGATCGATCGCGACGGCCGCACGATCCGCGGCATCACTTTCTACGACCAGAAGGAGACGCCCGGCCTGGGCGGAGAGATCGCCAACCCGCGCTGGCAGGCGCTCTGGGTGGGCCGTCACGCCTTCGACGAGAACTGGGAGCCGAAGATCGCGGTGGTCAAAGGCGTCGCGGGGCCGACGGAACAGAGCCACTACCGCGTCGATGCGATCTCCGGCGCGACCATCACCAGCCTGGGCGTGTCGCGGCTGGTTTCCTTCTGGCTGTCGGCCGACGGCTTCGGTCCCTATCTGGCGCGTTTTCGCGAAGGAGGCATGTCTTGAGCGTCCTCGATACCGTGCTTCCGGCACGCACGCGAAGCGTGCTGCTGACGCCGATCCTCACCAACAATCCGATCGCCGTGCAGGTGCTGGGCATCTGCTCGGCGCTGGCCGTCACGACCCGGATCGACAAGGCGCTGGTGATGGGCGTCGCGGTCATCCTGGTGGCTGCCTTCGCCAATCTCGCGGTCAGCCTGGTGCGCAACTACACGCCGGGCAGCATCCGCATCATCGTCCAGCTGGCGATCATCGCCTCGCTGGTGATCATGGTCGACCAGTTCCTCAAGGCCTACCTGTTCGAGCTCTCGCTGGAGCTGTCGGTGTTCGTCGGGCTGATCATCACCAACTGCATCGTCATGGGGCGCGCCGAGGGTTTCGCGATGCAGAACCCGCCGTGGATGTCGTTCGTCGACGGCATCGGCAACGGCCTGGGCTACGCGCTGATCATGCTGCTGGTCGCCTTCGTCCGCGAGCTGACCGGCGCGGGCAAGGTGCTCGGCTTCGCCGTGCTGCCGCTCGCCAGCGAGGGCGGCTGGTACGAGGGCAACGGGCTGATGCTGCTCGCGCCTTCGGCGCTGTTCATCGTCGCGCTGCTGATCTGGGCGCTGCGCGTTTGGAAGCCCGAACTGCAGGAAGACAGCTAGGCGATGGAACACTACGCCAATCTCCTCGTACGTTCGGTGTTCATCGAGAACATGGCGCTCGCCTATTTCCTGGGCATGTGCTCCTACCTGGCCTGTTCGAAGAAGGTCGAGACGGCGCTGGGGCTGGGGGTCGCGGTCGTGTTCGTGCAGACGCTGACGGTGCCGCTGAACAACCTGCTGCTGCGCTACCTGCTGAACGAGGGCGCGCTCGGGTGGATCAGCCCGGCGCTGGCCGGCGTCAACCTGACCTTCCTGTCCTTCATCCTGTTCATCGCCACCATCGCCGCCGCCGTGCAGATCGTCGAGATGACCGTGGACCGGTTCGCGCCGGCACTGTACGCGACGCTCGGCGTGTTCCTGCCGCTGATCGCCGTGAACTGCGTGATCCTGGGCGGATCGCTGTTCATGCAGGAGCGCGACTACACGTTCGGCGAGTCGGTCGTGTTCGGCGTCGGCTCGGGCTTAGGCTTCGCGATCGCCATCGTGGCGATCGCGGCGATTCGCGAGAAGCTCACGTATTCGAACGTGCCCGACGGGCTGCGCGGGCTCGGCATCACCTTCATCACCGCCGGGCTGATGTCGCTCGCGTTCATGATGTTCTCCGGAATACAGATCTAGCCATGCTCGACATCGTCCTCGCCGTCGTGATGTTCACCGTCGTGGTGCTGCTGCTGGTCGGCGTGCTGCTGGTCGCGCGGCGCAGGCTGGTGGCGTCCGGCGACGTGGCCATCGTCGTCAACGAGGATTCGGCCAAGGCGCTGACCGTCGCCGCCGGCGGCACGCTGCTGACCGCGCTGGCGAAGCACGAGATCTACATCCCGGCCGGCTGCGGTGGGCGCGGGTCCTGCGGCGCCTGCGAGATCATCGTCAAGGACGGCGGCGGCGCGCTGCTGCCGACCGAGACCGGCTTCATCTCGCCCGGCGAGGCCAAGCGCGGCTACCGGCTGGCCTGCCAGGTCAAGGTCAAGCGCGACATGAAGGTCGAGGTGCCGCCGGAGATCTTCAGCGTGCGCAAGTGGCAGTGCAAGGTGCTGTCCAACCGCAGCGTGTCGACGTTCATCAAGGAACTCAAGCTGGCGCTTCCCGAAGGCGAGGACGTCCCGTTCCGTGCGGGCGGCTACGTGCAGGTCGAGTGTCCGCCGCACACCATCGACTTCCACGACATCCACATCGATCCGGAATTCCGGGCGGAATGGGACCAGTTCGACCTGTGGCGCTTCCGCTCGGTGGTGACCGAGCCGGTCGAGCGCGCCTATTCGCTGGCGAACTACCCGCTGGAGAAGGGCATCCTGCTGTTCACCATCCGCATCGTCTTCCCGCCCGACTACCGCGAGGACATCCCGCCCGGGATCATGAGCACCTGGCTGTTCAACCTCAAGGAGGGCGACCCGGTCACGGTGTCCGGACCCTACGGGGAGTTCTTCGCCCGCGACACGGACAACGAGATGTGCTTCGTCGCGGCGGGTGCGGGCATGGCGCCGATGCGCTCGCACATCTACGACCAGTTCTTCCGGCTGAAGAGCAAGCGCAAGATCACTTTCTGGTATTCGGCGCGCAACCTGCAGGAGGCGTTCTACGTCGACGAATGGGAGAAGCTGGCGCGCGAGCACGAAAACTTCGAATGGCACCTGGTGCTCTCCGAGCCGCGGCCGGAGGACAACTGGACCGGGCCGATCGGGCTGGTGCGGCACAACGTGCTGCGCGACATCTACCTCAAGAAGCATCCGGCGCCCGAGGACATCGAGTACTACCTGTGCGGGCCGGCGGTGATGAACAAGGCGGTGATCAACATGCTGCTCTCGCTGGGCGTCGACCGCGAGAACATCATGCTGGACGATTTCGGCTGAGCCGGCGCGCGCCGCATCTGCGGCCGGCCGGAGCAGCAATGACACAAGCGGGACAACGGGCAGGAGACGGACATGGGACAACAGACAGTCGCCGACATCGTGCGGGATCGCAGGAACGTCGAGATGATCTCGATCGACGCCGGCGCCACCGTCGCGGAGGCGGTCGAGGTCATGGCGGCGAGGGAAATCGGCGCAGTGCTGGCGATGAACGAGGATGGGCTGGTCTCCGGGATCTTTTCCGAACGCGACCTGCTCGCCCGCGTCGTGCGGCCCGGCCTCGACCCGAACACCACGCCGCTGTCGCTGGTGATGACGCGCGACGTGCGCTTCGTGTCGCCGGGGACGACGACCGAGGCGGCGCTGTCGCTGATGCACCTGCTCGGGTTCAGGCACCTGCTGGTCATCGACGGCCCGCACGTGCACGGCATCATCTCGATGCGCGACCTGGTCTTCCAGATGGTGCGCCGCGGCGAAGGCCGCTTCGAGGCGGCGGTGCGCGACGAGGCGCCGGACGCCGCGAAATGACCGCCGCTCGCCAAAATTCGCTACGGAGCACGAACATGGACATGCTGCTTTCTCCACGCCGGCGGCTGCTGCTGCAGGGGCTGTCCGCCGCGGCGCTCACCGCCGGCTGCGGCGATTCCGCGCGGTTCTCCGATGCGGCGCGCCCGCAGGCGGCGTTCGGGGGACCGACGATGGGCTCCACCTACGCGGTCAAGCTGGCCGGCGTGGCGCCCGGAGACGATGCCGTCGCCCCGGCGCGGCGGGCGGTCGAGGCCGCGCTGGCCGAGGTCGTCGCCCTGATGTCGACCTATGACGGCACCAGCGAACTGTCGCGCTTCAATGCCCACGCCGAGACCACGCCGTTCGCGCTGTCGGCGGCGACCTATGCGGTGTTCGAGCAGGCGGCGCAGGTCAGCGCGGCGACCGCGGGCGCCTTCGACGTCACCGTGGGGCCGCTGGTCGACGCCTGGGGCTTCGGGCCGCAGAAGGCGCAGCGCGTGCCGTCCGACCAGGACCTGCGCGCCGCGGAGCGCGGGGTCGGCTGGCACGGACTCCGGCTCGATCCGGCGGGCCGGACGGTCACCAAGGCGCAGGCCCAGGCGCGCGCCGACCTCTCGGGCATCGCCAAGGGCCATGCGGTCGATCGCGCGGCCGCGGCGCTCGACCGGCTCGGCCTTGCCGATTACCTGGTGGAAGCGGGCGGCGAGGTGCGCACCCGCGGCCGCAACGCGGACGGCGAACCCTGGCGGATCGCGGTCGAACGTCCCGACGCATTCCCGCAGCGTGCGCACCTGATCGTTCCGCTGTCCGGGCTGGCGATGGCGACCTCCGGCGACTACCGGATCTTCTTCGACCAGGATGGAAGGCGCTACTGCCACGAGATCGATCCGGCGACGGGACGACCGATCGAACCGGGGCTGGCGTCGGTCAGCGTCGTGGCGCCGAACTGCGGATATGCCGATGCGATGGCCACCGCGCTGATGGTGATGGGTCCGGGGCGCGGCTTTGCGCTGGCGGAAGCCGCCGGCCTGGCGGCGCATTTCATCGTGCGCGACGGCGACCGCCTGCGCGACCGGTCGACCTCGGCGTTCGCCGCGCTGGGCGCGCGGCCGGCGGCCTGATCGGGGAAAGGCGCATGTCGCTGCTCACGGTATTCCTGCTGGCCCTGGCGTTCATCGGCGCCGGCGTGCTGGCCATGGCCATCGGCGTGATCTTCCGCCGGCCCTGCCTGCGCGGCTCCTGCGGCGGGCCGGCGGTCACCGCGCCCGACGGCGAATCGCTGTCCTGCGCGACCTGCCCCAACCGGCGACGCAACGGGTCGTGACGGTGCCGCGCGCCCAGGCCGTTGTTTGTTGTATTCCTGCTCGGAGTTCCCCGATTTTCGGCCGTGGAGGCGCCGATTTGATGCGTGTCAATATCGGCGGCCGTCGGGGATGGCATCTAGGAGGACAGTAGCAGCGGTGGTCGAGTGCGCGGTCGCGACAGTGCGGCAATTTGCCGCGGGCTTTACCGGGCATTTTGGTTGACCCGGCCCCGGTGGGGTCGGTAAAAAGAATCAAGAATTGTCTGGCGCCTCACGGTGTCTCGGAAATGACCGGCGGCCCGCCAGGGCGGACCGGACGGATGGACCGAAACCCGGCGACGGTGTTTGCAGGCGGCACAACCAGCAGTCCAGCAAAGGGGTCCACATGCGCTTCAAATCCCTCATCGCCATGGCCGGCATCGCGGCGACCGCTCTGGCGTTCCTGGCTTCGCCTGTGCAGGCGCAGCCCAAGCCGACGACGGCGGTCACCACCAAGCCGGTCTGCGCCAACTGCCACGAGGCGACGCACGACTCGATTCTCTACACCGCGCACGGCGCGAAGAACGACGAGTCGGGCTCGATGTGCCAGACCTGCCACGGCGACGCCAGCGCCCACCTCCGGGATCCGAGCAAGGTCAAGCCGCAGGGTCCGCTGACCAGCAAGACCTCCACTGCGGCCGAGAAGGACGCGGTCTGCCAGACCTGCCATGCGGGCAATCGCCACCTGAGTTTCTGGGAATCGGGCAAGCACGCCAAGAACGAGGTGTCCTGCACGAACTGCCACAACCTGCACAACAAGCCGGGCCCGGTGGCGGTGTCGCCGTTCACGACGACCTTCCGCCCGAACGAGGCCGACATCTGCGGCAAGTGCCACCAGCAGGTTCGTTCCGCCACGCTCAAGCCCTCGCACCATCCGATCGTCGAGGGCAAGATCAAGTGCTCGGACTGCCACAACCCGCACGGCGCGCTGACGCCGGTGATGCTCAAGGCCGAGACGGTGAACCAGCAGTGCTACTCCTGCCACGCCGACAAGCGCGGCCCGTACATCTTCAGCCACCCGGCCGTCGAGGAGAACTGCCTGTCCTGCCACACGCCGCACGGCTCGGTCTACACCAAGCTGCTGACCGACAAGGCGCCGAACCTGTGCCAGGACTGCCACGACTGGTCGCGGCACCCGGGCACCGTGTACGGCGCCGCTGCGGGCTTCGTGAATCCGAGCGGGGCGCCGGGCACCAATCCGGGCGTCAGCACGCGATTCATCGCACGGTCATGCGTAAATTGCCACGCGGCGATCCACGGCTCCAACGCGCCGGGCTCGCACGGGCAGTTCCTGATCCGCTGAACGCGACGAGGGACCTATGAACAAGAAACAGCTTTCCATCCTGATTGCGGCCCTCTTCGTCGCTGCGCCGGTCCTGGCGCAGTCCGGGGACGACCCGTTCCGCGCCACCGGCTCGATCACCGCCGGCGGCATCGTCACCGACACGTCGGGCAGGGACACCTCCAAGTTCGACGAGTACCAGGACCTGTCCAACGGCATGCTGTCCAACATCGGCGTCACCGGCCGCAACAGCAAGAGCTGGATCGACGCCTACGGCGAGAACTTCGGCCGCGACGACATGTACGTCAACCTGCGCGGCGGCATGTACGACGTGTTCAAGGCGCGTGCCTACACCAACTGGATGCCGCACAACTTCCTCTACAACGGCCTGACGCCGTTTACGGGCAGCGGCTCGAACAACCTCTCGGCGACCTTCCCGTCGCCCAATACGGCGACCTGGCAGAACCTGGACCTGGGCTACCAGCGCAAGGACACCGGCGGCTCGTTCGAGTGGCAGTCGAAGTCGCCGTGGTATTTCCGCGTCGACGGCAACCAGGTCAAGACGCAGGGGACCAAGAACGGCGGCAGTTCGCAGGGCACGAGCCCCGGCAACGGCTACGTCGATCTCGCGCTGCCGGTCCAGTACGAGACCAACAACGTCACCGGCGAAGTCGGCTACGCGACCCGGACGATGACGTTCTCCGGCAGCTACCTCGCCAGCAACTTCGGCAACTCCAACGAGGTCGTCCACTGGAACAACGGCTTCTACAACAACGGCAAGGACGAGACCTACCTGCCGCCGGCCAACAACTACCAGCGGGTCGCGCTCAACGCCACCTTCCGCGAGCTGCCGCTCAAGTCGACGCTGGCGATGCGCTACACCTGGGACGAGACCACCAGCGATGCCAACGTCGGCACGTCCTTCCTCGGCACCGGCGGAGCCCTGATCCCGACCAACCCGAGTTCGGGCGTGTACAACGGCAACCAGGAACGGCAGACGTTCACGCTGGGCTGGGCGGCCACGCCGGTCGCGAACCTGGACACGCGCGTGTACCTGAACTGGCAGAAGATGAACAACAGTTCGACGGAACTGACGTTCGCGGACGGCGCCACCAACCATCTGTGGGACTACAAGAAGGACAACGCCGGCGTCGATGCCTACTACCGCTTCAGCCGGGCCAACCGGATCGGCGGCGGCTACGACTACAACCACATCACCCAGAACCGCCGCGACTTCGACGACACCAGCAGCAACACCTTCTGGGCGGAGTGGCGCAACAATTCCATCGACACGCTGACCGCGCGGATCAAGTACTCGTACCTCGACCGCAGCTCGACCTTCCTGCTCAGCAATGCGGGCGCCAACGCCAACGATGTGCTGTACATGCAGCGCTTCGTCCGGCGCTACGACCTCGCCGACCTGACGCAGAACCGGGTCAAGGCGACGCTGGACTGGGCGCCGACGGACAACACCGGCGTCGCGGTCGAGTTCATCTGGAAGGACAACGACTACGGCGGCACGACGCTCGGCCGCACCAGCGACGACGCGCACCGAGATCTTCGCCAACCTGACCTACGGCGCGCCGTCGTCGTGGCGGGTCAGCCTGTTCGGCGACTACGAGACGGTCAAGGTCGAGTCCTACCTCCGCTACGTGGGCGTCGGCTCGTGCAATGCGACCACCGGGCCCAACTGCTTCGATCCGAACAGCCCGCCTTCGTCGTCTTCGTACAACTGGAGCAACGACGTCAAGAACAACAACTGGCTGATCGGCGTGGGCGGCGACCTGCCGGTGAACGACCGCTTCATGCTGACCGGCTCGTTCCTGTACGAGCAGACCGACGGCAGCTCGGACATGGCGGCGCAGAACAACTACGGCAACCCGCTGCCGCTGCCCAACTATCCGAACGTCAAGATGACCTCGCTGAACCTCAAGGGCAACTACAGGTTCGACAGGAACTGGTCGATGACCCTGGGCTACGCCTACCAGAAGTACGAGTACTCGGACGACCAGTTCAACGGCTACGTCCACACCGGCGTGGCGCCGTCGACGGCACCGGCGTCGCAAAGCTACCTGAACGGCTGGAACGCGTTCACGCCCTACGACGCGAACATCTTCTACCTGCTCGGCACCTACCGCTTCTGACGCCATCCCCCAGTGGCAAGGGCCGCACCCGCATGGGTGCGGCTTCTTTTTTTCCAGAGGCGGGGAACCGGTGGCCGGTTCGGGCCCGGGACGATCCCCGGCAGGGCGCTCAGTAGCGGCCGTGCTGCTTGTAGATGTAGTTGGTCAGCTCGACCGTCTGCATCGACATCCGCCGCTGCAGCTGGTGCACGGTGCGGATGATCGCGCGCATGACCAGGTAGACGATCTCCGGCGCCGTGGCCAGCAGCGACTCGAGCTTCTCGCGTTCGAGGCCGAAGACGCGGGTGGGGCCCAGCGCGATCAGCGCGGCGTAGTGCTCGCTGCCGTCGATGAAGCTCATTTCGTCGACCAGGTCCCCGGCCGACAGCGTGATCAGCGTCACCTGCAACGGCGAACCGGCATTGCGCACCACGCCAAGCGCGCCGTTGACGATGACGTACAGGTGGTTGTCCTGGGTGCCTTCCTCGACCAGCACCTCGCCTTCCTTGAGATCGCGAAACTCGATCAGGCCGGCCAGCGTCGCGCATTGTTCGGGGGAGAGTTCGGCGCCGATCTTGGAACTGCGAAGCGCCTGGAGTTCAGCCGGCGTGGTCATTCGATCTGGCCCTTCGGTGGCGATCCCGTCGCCTCGGCGCCCGGAATGGCGGCACGGAGGCTGACGGCGTCGGCACGCTGGACGAACGCGTCGACGAGGGTGTTGGCGATCCGGTCGAAGACCGGTCCGGCAAGCCGGCTCATGGCGGCGGTCGAGAAATCGTAGCGGAGGGCAAACTCCACCTTGCACCCCGCCTCCCCGAGCGGCTTGACGCGCCAGTCTCCGTGGAAACGCGAGAAGGGTCCTTGTTCCAGATCAATGGCCATCCACTCCGGGCGGCGCTTGGGATTGCGGGTGACGATGGACAGCCGGACGCCGTGATAGTCGATGCCGATGCGCGCCACGACCACCGAGTCGTCGCGGTGCAGGATGGCTGCTGCGGCGCACCACGGAAGGAAGGCCGGATAGTGCTCGGCGGCCTCGATGAGGTCGAACATTTCCTCGGCGCTGTGGCCGACCAATGCAGACTTGTGCACTTCCATGTAATGGGCTCCGCGGCCATTGCAGCACACCCGCGCGAATCGTCGCGGATGACATCGCTGCGAAGGAATTGTAACGGCTCCCGTTACGTTCGCGCCTCGGACGGCCCGCCTATTTTGGCGGTCGAAGCCATACAGGAAGCAAGTGCGAAATCGTTTGATCCCCGTCAAGCACGCCGCGCCGTGAAGCGCTCCTAATGGTGTCGTTGCGCGAGCGGATCGCCATCGAATCGCAGTGCCGGCATCGCGCCCGATCGGACCCGTCCGTTGGAGAGCAAGATGATCGAGACCTACTATGATCTGATGCGTCGCCAGGGAATCTCGCGGCGAAGCTTTCTCAAGTTCTGCAGCCTCACCGCGGCATCGCTCGGGCTGGGCGAGGCAGGCGCGCAGCAGATCGCGCAGGCGATGCAGACCAAGCAGCGCACGCCGGTCGTCTGGCTGCACGGCCTCGAGTGCACCTGCTGCACCGAATCGTTCATCCGCTCGGCGCATCCGCTGGCGAAGGACGTGGTGCTGTCGATGATCTCGCTCGATTACGACGACACGCTGATGGCCGCCGCCGGCCACCAGGCCGAGCAGGCGCTCGAGGACACGATCAGGAAGTACAAGGGCAACTACATCCTCGCCGTCGAGGGCAATCCGCCGCTGGCCGACGACGGCATCTACTGCATCCCGGGCGGCCGGCCCTTCGTCGACAAGCTGCGCCACGTCGCCAAGGACGCCAAGGCGATCGTGTCCTGGGGTTCGTGCGCGTCGTGGGGCTGCGTGCAGGCAGCCAAGCCCAACCCGACGCAGGCGACGCCGGTGCACAAGGTGATCTTCGACAAGCCGATCATCAAGGTGCCGGGCTGTCCGCCGATCGCCGAGGTGATGACCGGCGTGGTCACCTACATCCTGACCTTCGACCGCCTGCCCGACCTCGACGCGCAGGGCCGGCCGAAGATGTTCTACAGCCAGCGCGTGCACGACAAGTGCTATCGCCGGCCGCATTTCGACGCCGGCCAGTTCGTCGAGAACTTCGACGACGCCGGCGCGCGCATGGGCTACTGCCTGTACAAGGTCGGCTGCAAGGGCCCGGTGACCTACAACGCCTGCTCGGCGATGCGCTGGAACGAGGGGCTGTCCTTCCCGATCCAGTCCGGCCACGGCTGCATCGGCTGCTCCGAGGACGATTTCTGGGACAAGGGCTCGTTCTACGATCACCTGACCACCATCCGCCCGCCGGGAGGACTCGGCATCGAGGGCACGGCCGACAGGATCGGGCTGACCGCCGTCGCGGCGGCCGGCGCGGCAATCGCGGCGCACGCCGCGGTGAGCGCGATCAAGCAGGCGCGCAGCAAGTCGCGCAACGACCAGCGCAGCGAGGCGGAGAAGTAATCATGGCGACCCTACAGACCCAAGGCTTCACGCTCGACAATTCCGGTCAGCGCATCGTCGTCGACCCGATCACGCGCATCGAAGGACATCTGCGCATCGAGGTCAACGTCGACAAGAGCAACGTCATCCGCAACGCGGTGTCCACGGGCACGATGTGGCGCGGCCTCGAGGTGATCCTCAAGGGCCGCGACCCGCGCGACGCCTGGGCCTTCGTCGAGCGCATCTGCGGCGTGTGCACCGGCGTGCATGCGCTGGCTTCGGTGCGCTCGGTCGAGGACGCGCTGGCGATCAAGATCCCGAAGAACGCCAACATCATCCGCAACCTGATGCACGCGACGCTGTACGCGCAGGACCACCTGGTGCACTTCTACCATCTGCACGCGCTCGACTGGGTCGACGTGGTCTCGGCGCTGAAGGCCGACCCGCGGCGGACCTCGGAACTCGCGCAGAGCATCTCGCCGTGGCCGAATTCCTCGCCCGGATACTTCCGCGAGGTGCAGAGCCGGCTGAAGAAATTCGTCGAGAGCGGCCAGCTCGGCATCTTCGCCAACGGCTACTGGGGCAGCGCGGCGTACAAGCTGCCGCCGGAGGCGAACCTGATGGCGACGACGCACTACCTGGAGGCGCTGGACTTCCAGAAGGAGATCGTCAAGATCCAGACCATCTTCGGCGGCAAGAACCCGCACCCCAACTGGCTGGTCGGAGGCGTCCCCAGTCCGATCAACGTCGACGGCACCGGCGCCGTCGGCGCGGTGAACATGGCCACGCTGAACATGGTCAAGGACATCTGCGACCGCACGATCGAGTTCATCGACCAGGTCTACATCCCGGACCTGCTGGCCATCGCCGGCTTCTACAAGGACTGGGCGGCGATCGGCGGCGGCCTTTCCGGCCAGAACGTGCTGTCCTACGGCGAGTTCCCCGACATCCCGAACGACTACTCGAACAAGAGCATGCTGCTGCCGGCCGGCGTGATTCTCGGCGGCGACCTGAAGACCGTGCACCCGGTGGACCTGAAGGCCGCGGACCAGGTGCAGGAGTGGGTCACCCATTCCTGGTACAAGTACGCCGCTGCGGACAAGGACAAGGGATTGCATCCGTTCGACGGCGTCACCGATCCGGATTTCGTGCTGGGTCCGGGAACCAAGGGCACGCGCACCAACATCGAGAACCTCGACGAGAGCGCGCGCTACTCGTGGGTCAAGTCGCCGCGCTGGAAGGGTCATGCGGTCGAGGTCGGACCGCTGGCGCGCTACCTCGTTGCCTACGCCAGCGGCCACAAGGAGATCCAGGAGCAGGTGAACGGTGCGCTGAAGGCGCTGAACGTGCCGGTCACCGCACTGTTCTCCACGCTCGGCCGGACCGCGGCGCGCGGCCTTGAATGCCAGTGGGCCGCGCACAAGATGCGCTATTTCTACGATCAGCTGATCGCCAACATCAAGGCCGGCGACCTGGCCACCGCCAACGTCGACAAGTGGGAGCCGTCCACCTGGCCGGCGGAAGCGAAGGGCGTGGCGCCGTGCGAGGCGCCGCGGGGCGCGCTGGCGCACTGGGTGAAGATCAAGGACCGCAGGATCGACAGCTACCAGTGCGTGGTGCCGACGACGTGGAATGCCGGGCCGCGCGACGCCAAGGGCCAGATCGGCGCCTACGAGGCGGCGCTGCTGAACACGCCGATGGTCAACCCGCAGCAGCCGCTGGAAATCCTGCGCACCATCCACAGTTTCGACCCCTGCCTCGCCTGCGCGACGCACGTCATGTCCCCGGAAGGCGAGGAACTGGTCGCGGTGAAGGTGCGCTGAAGGCGACGAAGGAGAGTGCGATGAGAGTCGATGCCGTCTCCGGTCAGGTGCTCTCCGGCCCGCTGGAGCCCGTCTATGTCTACGAGGCGCCGGTGCGCCTGTGGCACTGGGTGATGATGATCGCCATGCTGTTCCTCGCCGCGACGGGCTACCTGATCGGCAGCCCGCCGCCGTCGATCGGCGGCGAGGCGACGTTCAGCTACTTCTTCGGCACCATCCGGATGATCCACTTCATCGCGGCGATGATCTTCATGGTCGCCTTCCTGGTGCGGATCTACTGGGCGCTGGTCGGTAACCGCACGTCGCGGGCGATCTTCCTGCCGCCGGTGTGGAACCTGCGCTGGTGGAAGGGCCTGTTCAGCCAGCTGGCGTATTACCTGTTCCTCCGGAAGGAACCGAATCTCTGGGTCGGCCACAACCCGCTGGCGCAGCTCGCGATGTTTCTCATGTACACGCTGGGCACGATATTCATGATCGTCACCGGCCTGGCGCTGTATGCCGAGCAGTGGGGCTGGGGCACGCCATGGATGAATGCCTTCGGCTGGGTGTTCGTGCTGTTCGGCGACCCGCAGATGGTGCGCACGCTGCACCACCTGGGCATGTGGTATCTGCTGCTGTTCGCGGTCATCCACGTCTACATGGTGCTGCGCGAGGACGTGATGAGCGGACAGTCGGTCGTCGGGGCGATGATCAGCGGCATCCGGCTGTGGAAGCGCGAGCCCGGGCAATGAATTCGCTGCTGTCGCCGGCGTCGCGCGGCGCCGGATCGGCTGCGATCGGGATCCCGCCGTCGCGCCGTCGCGCTGGGGATATCGAACCGCCGGCCGCCGCGTCCCGGGGAGTTCCTCGAGTCGCGTTACCTGAAGCCGCTGGCGATCAGCCAGACCGAACTCGCGCAGGCGCTGCGCATTTCCCGCCGGCGGGTGAACGAGCTGGTCAACGGCAGGCGGGCGATGACGCCGGACACCGCGCTGCGGCTGGCGCTGTTCTTCGGCAACGAGGCGGCGTTCTGGATGCACCTGCAGGTCGCCTGGGACATGCACGTCGCGATGCGCGAGCTGCGCGCAGCCCGCCGCGCTGAGCATTCCGGTCGCGCCGATTCTCCGGACGGTCTTCGATCGCTGCATCGACGCGCGCGTTGACGTAACGCAATACGTCGGCGGCGCATCGGGCTAGTCTCCCTTCTGTAACCGTGACCGTTACAGGAGGGTCGGTGCAACGCGACTTCGACTCGCTGGTGCTGGGGATCGGCAACGTACTCTGGGCCGACGAGGGCTTCGGCGTGCGCGCGGTCGAGGCCCTGCACGCCGCTTTTCGCTTCCCGGCGGCGGTCGTGCTCGAGGACGGCGGCACGCTCGGCCTCAACCTCTACGACCGCGTGGCCAACGCCCGTCGCGTGCTGGTCTTCGACGCCATCGACTTCGGGCTGCCCGGAGGCACGCTGCGCGTCCTGCGCGATGCCGAGGTTCCGGCCTGGGGGCGCGCCAAGCTGTCGCCGCACCAGGTCGGCTTCAACGACATTCTCGCCCTCGCGCAGTTGAACGGCCGCACGCCGGAATGCCTGGTGGCGATCGGCGTGCAGCCGGTGCAGCTCGACGACTTCGGCGGCAGCCTGTCCGATGCCGTCAGGGATCGCCTTCCCGAGGCCGTGGCGCTCGCCGCTGCGGAGTTGGTGCGGTGGGGACACCCGGGAGTTCCACGCGCGGCAGGCGAGCGATTCGAGCCGCTCAATGCGCACGCGCTGGCGCTCGCGGCCTACGAGCAGGGCCGCCCGTCGGCGCAGGATGCCTGCCGCGTCGGCGACGCGCGGGTACTGCAGGCGCATGCCGGGAAGGACGGCTAGGCATGTGCATCGGCATCCCGATGCGGGTGGTGAAGTCCGCACCCGGCGCCGCACCCGGTCGCGCGCTCTGTGAGGGCCGCGGCGAAACGGCGTGGGTCGACTTCATGCTGACCGGCGACCAGCCGCCCGGAACCTGGGTGCTGGCGTTCCGTGGCGCCGCCATGCGCGTCCTGTCCGATGCGGAGGCGCAGGCGACCAATGCGGCGCTCGACGCACTCGCCGGCGTGCTCGCCGGAGATGCCGACATCGACGCGCACTTCGCCGACCTGGTCGACCGCGAACCGGAGCTGCCGGCGCACTTGAAAGGGGCATCCTGATGTCGACCGCACCGATTCCGATGCCCCTCGTGGCCGGCGACGATCCGCTGCGCTATCCGCTGATCGGGCAGCTGTTCGACAGGCATGCGTTCACGCGCCTGTCGCAGGCGTCGCTGGCCGAATGGTTGCCGCGGCCCGGTCGCGCGCTGCTGGTCTTTCTCGAGGATCCGATCCGGGTCCGCGAGACGCTGGATCTCGCGGTGATCGTACCGGAACTGGTGCGTGCCTTTCCCGGCGAATTCGCCGTCGGGGTATTGCTGCCGGAGGACGCGCGGGCCGTGGCGCCGCGCTACGGATTCCGGCGTTGGCCGGCGGTGGTCATGCTGGCCGACGGGGAGTACGTCGGCGCCATCGACGGACTGCGCAACTGGGACGAATACCTGGCCGACGTCGCGCGCCTGCTGGCGTCGCCGCCGACGCGGCCGCCGAGCGTGGGCGTCGCGGTGAAGGGCGACCAGGGTCCGGCGCCGCACTGCCACTGAGCGCATCGAACCATGGAGAGAACATGAAGGACTTCCCGTTGCCGGTGCACATGGTGGGGCCCGGATCGCAGCCCGGGGAAGACGAGGAACTGCAGTACCTCGCGATGCCCCGCGACATGAACGTCTTCCGGATGCCGCTGGTGCCCGAAGACGCGGACGCGCGGGCGCTGGCCGAGGCGCGCGACGCGCTTGGCGACTTCACCGCGCGGCTCGAGGCCTGGGACCCCGCATCGACGATGCCCGGGCCGGTTTTCGACCTGGCGGCGCTTTCCCCCGAAGGCATCGCCGTCGCCAACGAGATGCTCGGCGAGGGCGAGGTGTCGATACGCATCGGCGGCGAAGTCGAGTACCGGATCCAGGAGAGCGTGTTCACCGGCATCTGGCGCGTTTGCGCGCTCGGCGCCGGAGGCCGGCTCGAATCCGACTGGCTCGAGGCGGGCGCGCTGCCGCGGGTGGTCGCCGCCGCCGCGCGGGACGCTGCCGCCGACACGCTGCCGCCGGTGACGATTCCCGCCGGGGCGATGAATTCGCCGGCGTTGCTGAAGGAGATCGCCGGGCGGATGGCGCGACGTCCGGCCCGGTGCGGCGGCGCACGTCATCAATCTCACGCTGTTCCCGCTGACGCCGGACGACCAGCAGGTGCTGGAGCAGGCGCTGCCGGGTGGACAGGTGGCCATGATCTCGCGCGGCTTCGGCAACTGCCACATCACGTCCACCGCGCTGCGCGACGTGTGGCGCGTCCAGTACTTCAACAGCATGAAGACGCTGATCCTGAACACCATCGAGATCGTCGACGTGCCCGCGGTGGCGCTGGCCGCGCCCGAGGACCTGGCCGACAGTCTCGAGCGTCTCAGGGATCTGGTCGGATGGATCGGCGAATGCTGCACGCAGCCCCGGGGTTCGCGTGTCGATGCCACGCCGTGAGCGCGGGGAGAATCCGGTGATGCCGGCGACCGACGCCCGCCGCGAATGCCGGATCTGCTGGCATGTCTACGATCCGGCCGAGGGCGACCCGGTCTGGCAGGTCCCGCCGGGAACGGCGTTCGCGGACCTGCCGCCGCACTGGACCTGCCCGAATTGCGCGGCGACGCAGGACCAGTTCCTGGTGCTCGGCGATGCGCGCTGAACCGATGCCCGCGGTAGGCGCGGCGCTGCCGCGGGGCGGCGATCCGTCGCAGCGGCTGGTCGCGGCGTTTCGCGCCGCCGCGGTGCGCATGCAGGGACTGCCGATCTGCAATCCTGCCCTCGACGTCGAGGCCATCGGCTTCGCGCCATGGAACGGGCACTGGCTTGGCGTCGTGCTGACGCCCTGGTTCATGAACCTGGTGCTCGCCCCCCTCGACCCGGATGCGTGGACTTCGCTGCCGCCGGGAGAGAAGCGCAGCTGCCGGTTTCCCGCGGGCGACTACGATTTCATCGCCGCACGGGATCCGGTGGCCGGCGAGTACCGGATGTGTTCGCTGTTCTCTCCGGTGCTCGAGTTCGACGATCAGGCCACGGCGGTCCTCGTCGCGGGACTTGCCCGCGAGGCGCTGTTCGATGCGCAAAACGCCGAAGTGCCGCAGATGCCGGTGGCCAACCTGTCGCCGCAGGCCGCCGTTGCAGGCGCGCAGCCCGGGCCGCTGGCGCGTCTCGAAAAGCGGCTCGACACGCGGATGTCCAAGCGCGACTTCCTGCGCGGGGGCGGGTCCGGAGCCGGCGATGCCGATCGAGGGTGAACTGGTGGTGGCGATCGACTGGGATGGACGGCGGGCACGACGGGTCGACATCGTCTCGACACGTCCTGTTTCGCCTGCGCGCGCGCTGATCGGCAAGACGCCGGCCGAGGCGGTCCGGTCGGTCGGCCTGCTGTTCAGTGTCTGCGGCGAAGCGCAGTCCGTCGCCGCCCGTTGCGCGCTGGCCGCGGCTGGCGTGCCGGAATTCTCCGCACCCGCCGCCGAACGCGAAGCGGTCCTGGCCGTCAGCGGCGTGCAGGACGGATTCTGGCACCTGCTGATCGACTGGCCCAGCGCCATGGACAGCGCGCCGTACGCCGCGCCCGTCGCTGAAGCGCGGCGGTTGATCGGGCAGGCGCAGCGTTCTTCGGCCGCCACGGGTCCGGACACGATGACGGCGAACCGAACCGCGCTGGGTGCCGAACTTTGCGAACTCGCCGAACAAACGCTGTTCGGCATGCCGCCGGGCCGCTGGCTGGAGTTGCCGGACCTGCTCGCGCTGGGCGCATGGGCGAAGGCCGGCGCGACTCTGCCGGCGCGACTGTTGCGTGCGGTGCTGCGGCAGCCGGACGTCGGCCGCAGCGACATCGCGGCGATGCCGGCGATCACCGAGGCGGCGCTGGGCGAGGTCATCGCGCCGGCGCTGGAAAAAGATGCGCATTTCGCCCGCGCGCCCTCGTGGGCGGGCCTGCCGGTGGAAACCGGCGCCTTCCCCCGCATGCGCCACCGGCCGCTGGTGCGGGCGGTCGTCGATGCCCATGGCAACGGCGCGGGCGCAAGGATCGTCGCGCGCATGGTGGAAGTGGCCGAATTGCTGGGCGAACTCGCCGTCGATGTCCATCCGCCGCGCGCCGTCGCGCGGGCGCAGGCATTGCAGCTCGATGGCCATGCCGGCATCGGTGCGGTCGAGACCGCACGCGGATTGCTGCTGCACCGCGCCCGCGTCGTCGACGGGCGCGTCGCCGAATACCAGATCGTCGCGCCCACCGAGTGGAATTTCCACCCCGGCGGCGCGCTCGTTCGCGGTCTCGCCGGTTTCGCGACGCGGGACCGGGACGCGCTGGCGCGCGCAGCGCGCCTGTGCATTCATGCGCTCGATCCCTGCGTCGCCGCGCGGCTCGAGATCGGCCATGCATGAGGTCGCGCTTGCCGAAGGCGTGTTGTCGGTCGTCGAGAACGCGGCGGCGCGACATGCGGCGACGCGCGTGCACACGATCTGGCTGGAATTGGGCGCGCTGGCGCACGTCGAGCCCGAGGCGCTGCGCTTCTGCTTCGCCGCGGTCACCCGCGGCAGCGTGGCGGAGGGCGCGGCACTGGAGATCGCGCGCACGCCCGGACTGGCGTGGTGCCTGCCCTGTGGCGAACGCGTCGCGGTGACACGACTCGGTGATCCCTGTCCGGACTGCGGCAGCTACCAGCTGCAGGTGCTCGAAGGCGAGGAGATGCGGGTGAAGGAAATCGGCATCGGATGAATCACGGCGGCGCCCGATGGCGCGGCCTGGAATGGAGACAGGAACATGTGCACGACTTGCGGCTGCGGCAACGGCGACACGCGTATCGACGGCGCGGCGCTCGCGCACGTTCACCAGCACGTCGACCCGGCGGGTGCGCCCGGAAACGCGTCGCCGGCAGCGGGACCCGCCTACCGGCATCTGGCGGCCGCCGCGACGCACGCGCACCGCCACGCCGACGGCACCTGGCATCGCCATGCGCATGACCACGGCGGCGCGTCGCCGCACGGTCCGCTCGGCGCGGCGCACGCGCCCGGGCTTTCGCCCACCCGCATCGTCCAGATCGAAGAGGACATCCTGGCGCAGAACAACGCCTTCGCCGCGGCCAACCGGCGGCTCTTCGCGGACCGGGGCATCCTGGCGCTGAACCTGGTGTCGAGCCCGGGCTCGGGCAAGACCACGCTGCTGGTGCGCACGATCGAGGCGCTGGCCGGGCGGCTGCCGGCCTGCGTGATCGAGGGCGACCAGCAGACCTCGCTCGACGCCGAGCGCATCCGCGCGACCGGCGCGCGCGCCGTGCAGCTCAACACCGGCAAGGGCTGCCATCTCGACGCGCACATGGTCGGCCATGCGCTGGAATCGCTCGATCCGCCCGCTCGACAGCCTGGTGCTGATCGAGAACGTCGGCAACCTGGTGTGCCCGGCGGCCTTCGACCTGGGCGAGGCGCACAAGGTGGTCATCCTGTCGGTGACCGAGGGCGACGACAAGCCGCTCAAGTATCCGGACATGTTCCATGCCGCCGACCTGATGGTGATCAACAAGATCGATCTGCTGCCGCACGTCGAGTTCGATGTCGATGCCGCGATCGCCAACGCGCGCCGGGTCCGGCCCGACCTGCCGGCGCTGCGGGTGTCGGCGACGACCGGCCTTGGCATCGCCGACTGGATCGCCTGGATCGACGCCGGTTGCGAGGCCGCGCGCACGGCGCGCGATGCCGACGTGGCGGGTCTGCGCCGGCGGGTGTCCGAACTCGAGGCGAGACTTGCGGCGTCGTCGCCGCCGAACTGACGCCACGCGATGCTGCTGCCGACGCCGATGCCGGTACACGATCGTCCGCGGGTGCAACGCCGGCGGCTGCGCGTGTCGCGGCATCGTCCAGGGCGTGGGCTTCCGGCCGTTCGTCTACCGGCTGGCGCGCGAGCTCGCGCTCGACGGCTGGGTGAGGAACGATGGCGGCGGCGTCACCATCGAGATTCAGGGTGCGACGGAAGCCGTCGAGCGCATGGTCCGGCGCTTGCGCGACGACGCACCGGCGTTGGCGCGCGTCGATCGCGTCGATGTCCATGCCTGCGATGCCGATCCGTTGCGCGAAGGCTTCGCGATCCTGGAGAGCGGCGGCGGCCGCACGGCGACGGCGATCGGACCCGACGCCGCCGTGTGCGCGCCGTGCCTCGAGGAACTTTTCACGCCGACCGACCGGCGCTATCGCTACGCGTTCGTCAACTGCACGCACTGCGGGCCGCGCTACACGATCACCCGCGCGCTGCCCTACGACCGCACGCAGACGAGCATGGCGGTCTTCGCGCAGTGCCCGCGCTGTCTCGCCGAATACCGGGCGCCGGAAGACCGCCGCTTTCATGCCGAGCCGAACGCCTGTCCCGTCTGCGGACCAGGGCTGACGCTGTCGGACGCCGCCGGCGCGCCGGATCGGGCCATCGATCCCATCGCCGGCACGCTCGCGCGCCTCGTACGCGGCGAGATCGTCGCCATCAAGGGATTGGGCGGCTTCCACCTCGCCTGCGACGCGCGCAACGCCGATGCGGTGGCGCGCCTGCGCGCGCGCAAGTCGCGCGAGGCAAAAGCCGTTCGCGGTGATGACCGCCAACGTGGTCTCGGCAGCCGCCGTTCGCCTTCGTCGGCGAGGCCGAGCAGGCGATGCTCGAAGCCGTCGAGCGGCCGATCGTGCTGCTCGGCAAGCGGGCGGATGCCGACGCAGCGGCTTGCCCGGCATCGCGCCGGGGCTCGCCTGGCTCGGCGTCATGCTGCCGTACACGCCGCTGCACTACCTGCTGTTCCACGAAGCCGCGGGCCGGCCGCAGGGTGTCGCCTGGCTGCGCGACGCGCAGGACCTGGTACTGGTGATGACCAGCGCCAATCCCGGCGGCGAGCCGCTGGTCACCGGCAACGACGAAGCGCGGCGTACGCCTGGCGGGCATCGCCGATGCCTTCCTCGTCCACGACCGCGACATCGTCGTCGGCTGCGACGACAGCGTCGTGCGCGCGCTCGACGATGCGGATGCGGCGAGGCCGCGGTTCCAGTTCGTGCGCCGCGCTCGCGGATACACGCCGCGGGCGATCCGGCTGGCGCGCGCCGGACCGCCGGTACTGGCGCTGGGCGGCTATTTCAAGAACGCGATCTGCGTCACCCGCGACGACGAGGCCTTCGTCTCGCAGCACATCGGCGACCTCGACAATGCGCCCACCTGCGTGGCGCTGGAACGCGCGGCCGCCCACCTGATGGCGATCGTCGACGTGCGACCGGCCATCGTCGCGCACGACCTGCATCCGGAGTTCCACGGCTCGCGCTTCGCCGGTGAACTTGGCCGGACGCCGGGCGTGGCGCTGTGTCCGGTCCAGCACCACCATGCGCACGTGGCGGCAGTGCTGGCCGAGCATCGCGTCGAGGCGCCGGTGCTGGGGCTGGCGCTGGATGGCGTGGGCCTGGGCACCGATGGAACCGCGTGGGGCGGCGAGTTGCTGCTGGTCGACGGCGGGACGTTCTCGCGCGCCGGCCGGCTGCGGCCGCTGGCACTGCCCGGCGGCGACCGCGCGGCGCGCGAGCCATGGCGCATGGCCGCGGCGGCGCTCGCGCTGCTCGGACGCGGCGACGAAATCACGGCACGCTTCGCCGACGAGGCGGCCGCGCCGACGGTGGCGACCATGCTCGCTGCGCGGCGTCAACTCGCCACCGACCAGCAGCATGGGGCGCTGCTTCGACGCCGCCGCCGGCCTGCTCGGAGTCTCGCGCCGGATGGCTTTCGAGGGACAGGCGGCGATGCATCTCGAGGGATTCGCGGAGCGGCACGGCGCGGTGCCGGCCGATCCGGCGCTGTTCGCCATCGCCGCGGACGGCGAACTCGACCTGTCGGCGTTGCTGGCGCGGCTTGCCGACGAACCCGATCCGGGCCGCGGCGCCGCGCTGTTCCACGCCACGCTGGTCGCCGCCCTCGCCGACTGGGTGGAAATCGCCGCGCGGCATCACGGCCTCCGCGACCGTCGCCGCAGGAGGCGGCTGCCTGCTCAACGCGATCCTCGCGCGCGGCCTGCGTGCCGCGCTGCGCCCGCGAGGCATCGCGCTGCTCGAGGCGCAGGCCGTCCCGCCCAACGACGGCGGCCTGGCGCTCGGCCAGGCCTGGGTCGCGCTTCAGCTTGCGAACGGAACCTGACCATGTGCCTCGCGCTGCCTGCCCGCGTGGTGGACATCCCCGAACCGGAGGTCGCGGTGATCGACGTCGACGGCGTGCGCAAGCGCATCTCGCTGGCGCTGGTCGACGACGTTGCCTGCGGCGACTACGTGATCGTCCACGTCGGCTATGCGCTCGCGCGCCTCGACCCCGAGGAGGCGCAGCGCACGCTCGACGAATTCGCGCGCGCGGGCCTGGCGCCGCAGGCGGCGCCGTGAAATACATCGACGAATTCCGCGACGGCGAGCTTGCCCGCGGGCTCGCCGCGGCGATCGCCCGCGAGGCGCGACCCGGCCGGCGCTACAACCTGATGGAGTTCTGCGGCGGCCACACGCATGCGATCTCGCGCTACGGGCTCGCCGGCCTGCTGCCCGCGACCGTGAACATGATCCACGGACCGGGCTGCCCGGTCTGCGTGCTGCCGATCGGGCGCATCGACAACGCCATCGAACTCGCGCAGCGTCCGGGTCTCATCCTGTGCACCTACGCCGACACCATGCGCGTGCCGGCCTCGGGCGGACTGTCGCTGCTGAAGGCCAAGGCGCGCGGCGCCGACATCCGCATGGTCTACTCGAGCGCCGACGCGCTCGCGATCGCCCGTGCGCATCCGGACCGCGAGGTCGTGTTCTTCGCCATCGGCTTCGAGACGACGACGCCGCCGACCGCGGTGGCGATCCGCGCGGCGGCCGCGCAGGGACTCGCCAATTTCTCCGTCTTCTGCAACCACGTGCTGACGCCGGCGGCGATCTCCAACATCCTGGAATCGAAGGACGTGCGCGAGATCGGCACCGTGCCCATCGACGGCTTCATCGGGCCGGCGCACGTGTCGACCGTCATCGGCAGCGAGCCCTACGAGTACTTCGCCGAGGAGTACCAGCGGCCGGTCGTCATCGCCGGCTTCGAGCCGCTGGACGTGATGCAGGCGATCCTGATGCTGGTGCGGCAGCTGAACGAGGGCCGCGCCGAGGTGGAGAACGAGTTCACCCGCGCGGTCACCCGCGAGGGCAACGTCAAGGCCAAGGCGCTGGTCGCCGAGGTCTTCGAGCTGCGCCGCAGCTTCGAGTGGCGGGGCCTGGGCGAGGTTCCGTACAGCGCGCTGGCGATCAAGGGGGACTACGCGGCGTTCGACGCCGAGCGCCGCTACGGCATCAGCTATCGCGCCGGTGCCGGACCACAAGGCCTGCGAATGCGGCGCGATCCTGCGCGGCGCGAAGAAGCCGGCGGACTGCAAGGTGTTCGGCACCGCCTGCACGCCGGAGAATCCGCTCGGCTCGTGCATGGTGTCCTCGGAGGGCGCCTGCGCCGCGCACTACAGCTATGGGCGCTTCCGGGATGCGGGCGCCGTCGCCGGGCCTGCCGCAAAGGCGGCAGGCCCGGGGATCGCCGCATGAGCGTGCGCGCGGGCTACGTCCGGCCGGTCGACTTCCGCAACGGCCGCGTCGACCTGACGCACGGCGGCGGCGGCCGGGCGATGGCGCAGCTGATCGACGAGCTCTTCGTCGCGGAATTCGACAACGAGCTGCTGCGCGCCGGCAACGACCAGGCGGCGTTCGCCGCGCCGCCGGGCCGGATGGTGATGGCCACCGACAGCCACGTGGTTTCGCCGCTGTTCTTTCCCGGCGGCGACATCGGCAGCCTGTCGGTGCACGGCACGATCAACGACGTGGCGATGGCCGGCGCCGTGCCGCTTTACCTGGCCGCCGGCTTCATCCTCGAGGAGGGCTTTTCGCTGGCCGATCTGCGGCGCATCGTTCGCTCGATGGCCGCCGCGGCGCGCGCCGCCGGCGTGCCGGTCGTGACCGGCGACACCAAGGTGGTCGAGCGCGGCAAGGGCGACGGCGTGTTCATCACCACCACCGGCGTTGGCGTGGTGCCGCCAGGCGTGGACATCGCCGGCGATCGCGCGCGTCCCGGCGACCGCATCCTGGTCAGCGGCACCATCGGCGATCACGGCGTGGCGATCATGTCGCTGCGCGAGAACCTGTCGTTCGAGACCACCATCCTCTCGGACAGCGCGGCGCTGCACGAACTGGTCGCCGGCATGGTCGGCGCGGTCCCCGGCATCCACTGCCTGCGCGACCCGACGCGCGGCGGCCTCGCGACCACGCTCAACGAACTCGCCCGCCAGTCCGGCTGCGGCATGGTGATCGACGAGCGGCGCATTCCGGTGCGGCCGCAGGTCGCCGCCGCCTGCGAGTTCCTCGGCCTCGATCCGCTGTACGTCGCCAACGAAGGCAAGCTGGTGGCGATCTGCGCGGCGGGCGACGCCGACGCGCTGCTCGCGGCGATGCGCGCGCATCCGCTGGGCCGCGAGCGGCGATCATCGGCGAGGTGATCGAGGACGCGCACTGCTTCGTGCAGATGGACACCAGCTTCGGCGGCCGCCGCGTCGTCGACTGGCTGACCGGCGAGCAGCTGCCGCGGATCTGCTGATGCGCATCCTGCTGCTCGCGCATGCCTTCAACAGCCTGACGCAGCGGGTGCACGCGGAACTCGTCGAGGCCGGCCACGACGTGTCGGTCGAGTTCGACATCGCCGACAGCGTGACCGAGGAGGCGGTGGCGCTGTGGCGGCCCGACCTGGTCGTCGCACCCTTCCTCAAGCGGCGCATTCCGGACAGCGTCTGGCGGGCGCATCGCTGCATCGTGCTGCATCCGGGCATCGTCGGCGATCGCGGCCCGTCGGCGCTGGATTGGGCGATCATGGAAGGCGAGACGCGCTGGGGCGCCACGGCGCTGCTCGCCAACGGCGAACTGGACGCCGGCGACGTCTATGCCAGCGTCGGGTTCCCGATGCGCGAGGCCACCAAGGGCAGCCTCTATCGCAACGAGGTGACCGAGGCCGCGGTCGCGGCGCTGCACGAAGCGCTGGCGATGATCGCGCGGGGGCAGCCGCCCAGAGCCGTCGATCCGGCCGACCCGGCGGTCCGCGGTCGCGCCCGGCCGCTGCTGCGCCAGATCCGACCGGGCGATCGACTGGGACGCCGACGACACGGCGACGGTCCTGCGCAAGGTCCGCGCCGCCGACGGCTTCCCCGGTGTCGCCGACGAGATGCTGGGAATGCCGGTGCGCCTGTTCGACGCGCATCCGGAAGGCGCGCTGCGGGCGGACTTTGCCGATGCGCGCCCCGGCGCGGTCATCGCCCGCCGCGACGGCGCGCTGCTGCGCGCGACCCGCGACGGCGCGGTCTGGATCACCCAGGTCGAAGCGCGCGGACGACCCGGCGACGGGCGTTCAAGCTGCCCGCGGCGATGGCGCTGGCCGATCGGCTGGACGGCGTGCCGGAAGCGCCGCTGGCGCCCGAGGCCGTCGTCGACCATCCGACCTGGCGGCCGATCGTCTACGAGGAGGAGGGCGACGTCGGCTTCCTGCACTTCGCCTTCCACAACGGCGCGATGAGCACCGAGCACTGCGAAGCGCTGCGCGCCGCGCTCGTCGTCGCCAAGGCGCGACCCATCCGCGTGCTGGTGCTGCTGGGCGGGCCCGACTTCTGGTCCAACGGCATTCACCTGAACCTGATCGAGGCGGCGGCGCACCCGGCCGAGGAATCCTGGCGCAACATCAACGCCATGAACGACCTGGTGCGCGAGATCGTGCTGACCTCCCGGCAGATCACCATCGCGGCGCATGCAGGGCAACGCCGGCGCCGGCGGCGTGTTCATGGCGCTGGCCGCGGACCGGGTGTTCGCGCGCGAAGGGGTGATCCTCAACCCGCACTACAGGGGCATGGGCAACCTGTACGGCTCCGAGTACTGGACCTACCTGACGCCCCGGCGGATCGGCGCAGAGGCGGCGCGCGCGCTGACGCAGGCGCGCCTGCCGCTGCCCGCCGCGGGCCGCCGCGTGCCAGGGACTCATCGACGACTGCTTCGGCGCCACCCCGGCCGCATTCGTCGCGAAGGTCACCGGGCGGGCACAGGCGCTGGCCGCCGATCCCGGCTTCGAATCGCTGTTGCGGGACAAGGCGCGCCGCCGCGCCGCCGACGAGGCGGTCAAGCCGCTGGAACGCTACCGGGCCGAGGAACTCGAGCGCATGCGGCGGAACTTCTTCGGCTTCGATCCGAGCTATCACGTCGCGCGCGCCCATTTCGTCGGCAAGGTGCCGCGCTCGCGCACGCCGGTCCACCTCGCGCGGCATCGCGCGCTCCGGACCGGGCCGCCGGAACGGGCCGGCCGCGCGGCGGCCGACTAGGGCGCGAGACGGATGAGCACATTCCGGAGCCGCATGGGCGGCACCGGCGCCGGCGGCGACGGTCTGCGCTGCGACATTGCGCCGCAGGGGGGCGACGCGCAGCGCCGATGGCTGCTAGAATCGCCGGGGTTTCACAGGGAATGCATCCGTCGAAGCGGATCGACGCAGGGCAGGGCCATCCGTACCGGTCTCTCAAACCAACGCAAAGGAGCACGCATGAAGATTCTGATCATCGCCGCCGTCGCTGCCGTCGGCCTCGCGGCTGCCGGCACCGCGTCCGCGCAGGAAGCGCTCGCCAAGAGCTCGGGCTGCCTCGGTTGTCACGACGTCAGCGCCAAGAAGGTCGGCCCGTCGTTCAAGGACATCGCCGCCAAGTACAAGGGCAAGGCCGATGCCGAGGGCAAGCTCGTCACCGCGCTGACCGAGGGCAAGGGCCATCCCGCGGCCAAGGCCAAGCCGGACGACATCAAGAGCCTGGTGAAGTGGGTGCTGGCGATGTAGTTTTCCGCTTCGGGCGGGAAGAAAAAAGCCGGCGCGAGCCGGCTTTTTTCGTCGTGCGTTCCGGTGTCCGGAGGCATCGCCGGATCCGTCTCCCGCGCAGATCGCCGCAACCGTCTGCGGCCATCTGCGCAGGGTCGCGAAGCCTGCCGGTTGCCGCGGACTACTTCGCGAACTTGAGGTTGATCGCGCCCATGTGGAAGGCGTGGCGCACCTGCGCGTTGTCGAACACCGCGACTCCGAACGGGTAGGACTTGCCGAGGTCGCTGAACTGGACGTCGTTCTTGCTCTTGGTGACCAGCGGCCGGGCGATGATCGTCGACCACTTGCCGTCGTCGTACTTGATCGCCGTGTCGAGGACGCCACGGTCGCCGGTGAATTTCTCGACCATGATCGAGGCGACTTCGTCGCCGGCGACGAACTTGCTGTCGTCGAAGGCCACCTTGTCCTCGGCGCGCAGGTAGTAGGTGCCGCCCTTGTTCGCCGCCTTGCCGTCCTTGCTCATGAACTCCGGCTTGCCGTTGACCAGCTTGACGTCGGCGTAGCCGCCGCCGGTCTTGGCGTCGCTGTGGCGGCCCGCGCCCGGTGTCTTCTCCTTGTCGTAACGGTCATGGTCGACGTACTGGTTGTCGGACCTGGCCGATGTAACCGGTGCGCACGGTCTTCAGATGCCAGATGTCGCCGAGTTCGCCGGCGCTGGCCGTGTACTTGTTGCCGTAGGGCTTGCCCGGTTCGCCGGCATGGCAGGTCACGAAGCAGCCGTTCTGGTCGAAGCCCTTGATCGAGCCGCCGATGTCCCAGATGTAGGCGACCTTGTCCTCGTAGTACTTGTTGTTGTCGCCGCCCTTGTCGTCCGGGTCCTTGAGCTTGGTCCAGGAGCCGTCGGCCTGCTTGACGTAGGGGCTGCGCCGCACCGACTGCGTCGGGTCGGCATAGGTCAGCATGAAATAGACCATGTCCTTGGTGTAGACGGCCTTGAGCTCGCCGTCGGTCGAGCCGCCGGTCAGATTGGCGCCGCCGCTGAACTTGACCTTCAGCCCCGGCGCCTTGGCCCAGGCCGGGTCGGCGCCGAAGGCGTCGAGCTTGGGCGCGTTGGCGGCCTTGATCGCCGTGAGCGTGCCCTGCGCGTAGGCGGCGCCGGCGCCGGCAAGCAACGCCATGCAGCCGACCGCCAAGATGCTTTTCGAGCATTTTCCGATGTTCATCCCGATTTCTCCTATGGTTGATGCACGACACGTCGGCGTGGGCATCGCCCCGCCTTGTCGAATGCCGAATGCACGGACCAAGGCTCGCGCGCGGATGCCGGCGAAGCGTTGACTGCGGTCAAGGGAAGCGCGAACCGCGACAATTTGCCGCAGGCTTTGTGTTCTACTTGGGACTTCGGACGCACCGCGTGGCGCGCCTCGCGCAGCGAGCAAAGGGAGAGTCGTGGAAGTTGCACTGGAAAGGCGGAAATCCGCGGCGATGCAGGACCCGGATGCGACGGTGTTTCCGCCCGCCGAGGGCCTGGCGCAGTTGATGCGCCTGCGCGCGGCGGCCATCGCCGGACAGGCGGCGGCGATCGGCGCCTGCGTCGCGCTGGACGTGGCGTTGCCGGCCGTGGCCATGGCGCTGGTCGTCGCCGCGTTGGTCGTGCTCAACGCGGCCACCGCCTGGCGCCTGAGGCGCGGCGGCGACGTCGCGGTGCACGAGGTCGCGTTCGCCCTTGCGCTGGACCTGGCCGCCTTCGCTGCGCTGTTGGCGATGTCGGGCGGCACGGCCAATCCCTTCCATGTTTTCTTCGTGCTGCATGCCGCACTGATCGTTCTGCTGCTGCCGGCAGCGACCGCGGTCATCGGCGTCGTGCTGGTGCTGGCCGGTTACGTCCTCTGCCTCCGGCTGCGCCAGCCGCTGGAATTGAGCGACGGCGCGCCGCTGCCGGAGAACCTCGCATCGCTCGGCGGCGTGCTGGCCCTGGTGCTGACCATCGTCGTGACCGCGTGGTTCGTCGCCCGCCTGGCCGCGCTGCTGCGCTCGCACCAGCGGCTGCTCCACGAGGCGGCGGAGAAGGCGCATCGCGACGAAATGATCGTCCGGATCGGTGCGCTGGCGTCCGGCGCCGTTCACGAACTCGCCTCGCCGCTGATGACCATCGGCCTGCTCGCGACCGAATTGCAGCGGCAGGACGATCCGGTCGCCATCCGCCGCGACGCGGCGGCGCTGCAGGCGCAGGTCGAGGCCGGCCGGCGCACGCTGGAGAACCTGAGCGCCGCCGCGCGGCATGCGCATGCGGGTTCGCACGCGCAGATTCCGCTGGATCGCTACCTCGAGCGCATTGCCGAGCGCCAGCGCAAGCTGCATCCGGACGCCGCGCTTGCCTGTCGCTGGGACGGGGCGATGCCGGTGCCGGCAGTCGTCGATGATCCTGCGCTCGAACAGGCGTTGCTGATCCTGCTCAACAATGCCGTCGACGCCTCGCCGGACAATGTCGAGATGTCGGCGCGCTGGGATTCGCAGTGCCTGGAAATCGCGATCCGCGATCGCGGCGACGGCGTGCCGGACGACCTGCGCGAACGCCTGGGCAGGATGTTTTTCACGACCAAGCCACCGGGCAGGGGCACCGGGCTTGGACTCGTGCTTGCCGTCAACGTGGCGCGCGAGCGTGGCGGCAGCCTGTGCTTCGTTGCGCGCGCCGGCGGCGGCACCAGCGCGCAGCTGTCGTTGCCCCTGGAAAAACTGCGATCGGGAGGAGAACGATGAATGCAACCGTGGCGCGAGAAGGTTCCGCGTCGAGAGTGCTGCTGGCGGACGACGATGTCGCGCTCACCGGCGTGCTCGCGCGATCGCTGGCGCGGCACGGCCTGCACGCCATCGAGGCCGACTCGGCGCAGGCGGCGCTGGCTGGCGGCCGCCGAACTCCGGCCTGCGTTCGCGGTCGTCGATCTGCGCCTTCCCGACGGCACTGGATTGCAGCTGGTCGCGCAACTCATCGCCCTCAACCCCGGCATGCGGGTGATCATCCTCACCGGCCATGCCAGCATCCCGTCGGCGGTCGAGGCGATCAAGCTCGGCGCGATCGACTACCTGGTCAAGCCGGTGAAAGCCGAGGAAGTCGTCGCGGCGCTGGGTCGTGAAGGCACCAATCCGGACCTGCCGATCGCGGCGAGGCCGATGTCGGTGAACCGGGTCGAGTGGGAGCACATCAATCGCGTGCTCCACGAACACGGCGGCAACGTTTCCGCCACGGCGCGCGCGCTGTCGCTGCATCGGCGCACGCTGCAACGCAAGCTGGCGAAGCACCCCGCCCGCGTCTGACGTCCGCGCGAATGCGATGCCGGCCGGGCGCGCCGGCGCGCGGTCGTATCCGCCGGTCGCATGCTAGACTCGACCGACTGTCGGAGGATCAATGGCCACGCCGGCGCCGTCCCGCATCGACCGCACGATCACGCTCGCCGTGCTGGCGATTCTGGTCGTCGGTGTCTTCCTCGTCCTGCAGCCCTTTCTCTCGGCCATCGTCTGGGCGGCGATTCTCGCCGCGACCACCTGGCCACTGTTCCACCTGCTGGAACAGCGCTTCCGCAGTCCGACCCTCGCCGCGACGCTGGTCACGCTGGCGATCATGCTGGTGGTCGTGGCGCCCTTCGTCATCGTCGGCGCGACGCTGGCCGAGAATGCGACGCGGCTGACCGATTTCGTGCGCACGATGATCGACCAGGGGCCGCCGGACCCGCCCGAATGGCTGCGCCAGTTGCCGCTGGTCGGCGAGCGCGCCGCCGCCTACTGGGGTTCCTTCGCCCACGACGGCGCCAGCCTCATGGCAGAAGTGAAAAAGCAGGTCGAACCCTTCAAGCAGTTCGCCTTCAGGGGCGGCGCCGCGGTCGGCGAGGGCCTGTTGCAACTGACGCTGTCGGTGTTCATCGCCTTTTTCCTGTTCCGCGACGGGCGGGCGATCATGGAGCGCGTTCGCGGCGCGGTGAGCCGGATCGCACCCGCGCGCGGGCTGCACATGCTCGGCGTCGCCGGCGCGACCACCCAGGCCGTCGTCTACGGCATTCTCGGCACGGCGCTCGCGCAGGGGGTGCTGATGGCGATCGGCCTGTGGATCGTCGGCATCAAGGCGGCGCCGCTGCTCGGCCTGATCACCTTCTTCCTGTCGCCGGTTCCCGTCGGGCCGCCGCTGGTGTGGATCCCCGCGGGACTGTGGCTGCTTTCGCAGGGCGACATGGGCTGGGGCATCTTCCTGCTGGTCTGGGGCGCGCTGGTCGTGTCGTCGGTGGACAATTTCCTCAAGCCGACGATCATCAGCCGCGGCAGCAACCTGCCGTTCGTGCTGGTCCTGCTCGGGGTCTTCGGTGGCGTCGTCGCCTTCGGCTTCATCGGCGTGTTTCTCGGGCCGGTGCTGCTGGCGCTCGGATTCGCGCTGATCAAGGAGTGGGCGGCGCCCACGCACCAGTTGGCGCCTGCTCCGGTGGACGCGGCGCCGCCGCCGTCGCGCGAATCCTGATTCGCTCCGGCGTCAGATCGCCGCGCAGAACGTCACGCTGTTCGGCCCGTAGCCCTCGGGCGCCCAGGCGCGATTGATCATCGCCCGGCGCACCGACAGGTCGACCGTGTAGCGATGGTTCGCGTCGCGCCGGTTGTTGAAGAACCGGTAGACCGGAAGCGTATGCGCCGGACAGGTCCCGGACGCATCGGGAACCTGCACGTAGAACGCCGCGGTCTGCTCGAGATTCCAGATGCCCGGCCAGTTGGCCTGCACGAAGGCGCACTCCTGCGCATCGGCCGAATACCAGTGCGAGTTGATTTCGACATCGGCATTGGCATAGAAGCGGCACACCGGCTGGAGCCCTTCGGGCGCTGCTGCGGGCTCCGGGTAGGCATAGAAATACAGTCCGGTGCGCTGGAAGATGCCGCGCAGGAAGGTGTCGACATAGAACACCTCGGCTGCCGACGACGTGATGAAGTAGTGGTCGAGGTCGGGCCGGTAGAACTCGACCACGCGCACGGTTCCGGGCGGTGGCGGGCCGCCGGGGATGGTGCTGGCGATGGCCGTGCCGGCGTCGAGCATTCCGGACCCGCACAGATCGCCTATCGAGCACAGCGTGCCGGGCGGGAAGTTCCTCGCGGTCGAGGTGACGATGTCCTGCAGCCGGCCGCTGGTCAGCAGCGGGTTGCGCGCCAGCATCATCGCCGCGGTACCCGAGACCAGCGGCGCCGCGAAGCTGGTACCCCTTGCCGACAGGTAGTCGGCATTCCCGGGCACCGTGGTGCCATCGTTGCCGAGCGAAACGATCAGATCGGCGACGGGCAGGTCGCCGCCGGGCGCGCTGATGTCCACCCGCGCGCCATAGTTGGAGTAGCTGGCGATGTCGCCGTCGCGCCGGTGCGCGCCGACGGTGATGACGCCGCTGCAGTTGGCCGGCGCGAAATTGCTGACATCCATCTCTTCGTTGCCCGCCGCAGCGACGACCACGGCGCCCTGGGTCAAGGCCAGGTCGATGGCCGCCTGCAGCGTCTGATCGCAGGAACCGAATCCACCCAGGCTCAGGTTGATCACCTTGGCAGGCGTCGTGTTGACCGGCACGCCTTCGATCGGCACGCCCGATGCCCAGAGCATTCCGGCGATCACATCCTCGAAGGTCCCGCCGCACTTGCCGAGCACGCGCACCGGAAGGATGGCCACGCCTTCGGACATGCCGGCGATGCCGATGCCGTTGTCGGTGTTCGCGGCGATCTGCCCCGCGACGAAGAGGCCGTGGAAGAAGCTCTCCTGCCCCGGTCCGCAGTCGCCATCGTCGGTCCAGTCGCCTTCGTCGCGCGGGTTGGGGTCGCGGGCGTCGCCGTCGCGCGCCGCCTCCGGGTCGGAAATGAAGTCGTAGCCGGCGAGCACGCGATTGACGAGATCCGGATGCGGCAGGATGCCGGTGTCGATCACGGCGACGACGGCGCCTGCCGCGCTCGGCTGCAGCGCCCATGCCGGCTCGACGTTGACGCCGGAAACCGGATCGTGCAGCGACCACTGGCGTGGCAAAGTACGGGTCGTTCGGCGTCGCACTGGCGCGCACCCGCCGTACCGGATCGGCGTACTGGACGTTGGCGTCCTGCTGCAGCGAGGCAGCGAGCGCGGCGAGTTCGGCCACCGGCCGCTTTTCGGGTATGCCCAGCACCCAGTGATCGGCCAGCGACCGCACGACGCTCAACGGCACGCCGGCGCGCGCGGACAGCTGCGGCAACAGCGTGGCCCAGTCCGGGTCGACGCCGTCCTTCAGGCGCAGCAGCAGCCGTTGTCCCGGCGGGCCGGCCAGGGCGACGGATGCGGCCGATTCGCGGCGGGCGCCGGGCGGGAGCTGCGGCTGCGCCCAGAGCACGCCGCGGTCGACCCGCAGGCGCTGCACCAGCGCATTCGCTTCCTGCAGATCGACGGCTGCGGGCAAGGCCAGGTCCAGCGCCCCGGTACGTGTCGTCCCGGCGAGCGTCAACGGCGACTGGGCGACCTCCTGCAGGTGCGCCAGCGCTTCCGGCGGCAAGGTTCCTCCGGCGGCCAGGTAGGGGTGCAGCATCACCCGCAGCGTGGTCACGGTCTGCGCCGCGGCAGGCCACGCAAGCGCGATGGTCACGGCAGCCAGCAGGGCCAGTTTGGCGCTACGCATCAGTCGCACAGGCATCGGAAGGGCTCCATGGTTCCGCAGTCCGGGGTCGCGGAATACGACACAACAGCAAGTCGGATGCCACCATGGACGCGCGCAGGTCTACGCCGGAAGCATACGCCGGCCGCCGGCCGGATGGCTAGCCGAAGCCGATGAATGTATTGATGTTTCCGATGGCCCTCGGCGACCGGCGCACGCCGCGCAATGGCGGCGGGATGGGCAGCCGCGGCGCGAGTGTCGTCGCGCCGGGTCAGTTCTGGGCGGACTTGCGCGCCTGGTCGCGTTCCATGTCGGCGCGATAGGGCCCGAGCGCGGCCACCATCTGGGCGAAGATCTTGGGGCTTCCTGCGATCACCTGGCCGCCATACAGGTAGTCCGACTCTCCGGTCAGGTCGCCGATGAGCCCCCCGGCCTCGAGCACCAGCAGGCCGCCCGCGGCCACGTCCCAGGGGTTGAGACCGACTTCCCAGAACCCGTCGTAGAAACCTGCGGCGACGTAGGCCAGATCCAGCGCCGCCGCGCCCGGCCGCCGCAATCCGGCCGTATGGGTGATCATGGTCTTCATCATCGCCAGGTAGGTGTCGAGATAGGTTCCGTCGCGAAAGGGAAAGCCGGTCCCGATCAGGCAATCGCGCAGCTGCGTGCGGCGCGACACCCGGATGCGCCGGTCGTTGAGGAAGGCGCCGCGGCCGCGGGTGGCGGTGAACAGGTCGTTGCGCACCGGGTCGTAGATGACGCCCTGCTGGACGACGTCGCGGTGCGCCAGCGCGATCGACACGCAGTATTGCGGAAAGCCATGCAGGAAATTGGTCGTGCCGTCGAGCGGATCGATGATCCACTTGTACTCGGAATCCGGATTGGCACCCTTGTTCGTGCCTTCCTCGGCAAGAATCGCGTGGTCCGGATAGCTGCCCAGCAGCGTCTCGACGATCGCCGCCTCGGCGGCGTGGTCGATCTCACTGACGAAGTCCTTCGGCCCCTTGGCGGTGACGGTGAGCAGGTCGAGGTCGCGCGCGCCGCGGTTGATGATGTTGCCGGCACGGCGTGCGGCCTTCACGGCCGTCGTGAGCATCGGATGCATGGATTTTCCTCGCCGGCGCGCTGCCACGCAGGCGTGTCAAAAAGGCGGGATTCAGGCTATTTTACCCGCATCCGACCGTCCGTTCCGCGAGCCTCCGTGAACCCTTCCGCCATTGCCTCCGCGCCGCTTTCCCGCCTGCGCATCGTGCTCGTGCACACGACGCATCCGGGGAACATCGGCGCCGCGGCGAGGGCGATGCTGACCATGGGGCTCGATCGGCTGGTGCTGGTCGCGCCCCGGCAATTTCCGTCGCCGGAGGCGACCGCGCGCGCGACCGGAGCGGAACGCGTCCTGGAACAGGCGCTGGTGGTGCCGACGCTGGCCGAGGCGCTGGCCGGGTGCGCGCTGGCGATCGGCCTGACCGCGCGGCCGCGGGCGTTCGCGGGCCGCGTGCTGCCGCTCGCCAAGGCGGCGGCCGAGGCGGTCGGACGCGCCGGCGACGGAGAAGTCGCGCTGGTATTCGGCAGCGAGATGTCGGGCCTGGCCAACGACGAACTGGCGCTGTGCGCGATCGCGGCCACCATTCCTTCCAATCCGGAATTCGGCTCGCTCAACGTGGCTGCGGCGGTCCAGGTTGCGGCCTACGAACTGCGCCAGGCGGCCGGCCTGTCTGCAACCTGGACCGCGCCGCGGTTCGCCGCGGCAGCGCACGACGAGGTCGAGGGACTTCATGCGCACGCGGCGCGCACGTTCGCGGCGATGCGATTTCTGGATCCGGCCAATCCGCGCCGGCTGATGCCGCGCCTGCGCCGCCTGTTCGGCCGGGCCGGGTTGGAACGCGAGGAGGTCAACATCCTGCGCGGCATCCTTGCGCGCATCGACGAACTCGTCGAACGCGCCGGGCGACGATGAATCCGCGCCTGGTCTGGTTCTCCCGCGTCGGGGTTCCCCTCGATGCCGACGACCTGTCCGACATCGGCGCGATCGCGAGTGCCGCCGGGGGCGCGTTCCCGGCCATCGAACCGATGGCGTCCTGGTTCGCGGCCTGCGCCTTCACCGAAGGCGCCGCCGCCGCGGCGATCGCCGACGACGACGAGGAGGAACGCGAGCGGCTCTGGCTTGCCGCGGCGGGCAATCTGGCCGAGGCCGAACTGCTGGCCCGGCTGCAGGCGGTGACGCGAACCGCCGCCGCAGCCGTCCGCGCCGCGGCGCAGGACGCAGTCGCGCGACAGCGAATCCGCGAACCGATGCTGGTCGACGCGGCGACTGCCGCCGCGCTGCTGGCCATTCATCATCACGCGCTGGCGGGACTCGCCGGCGCGCCGGCATCGCATCCGTTCGTGCGCCGGCACGCGCTGTTCGCCAGGGGCCGCTGGCCGATTGGCTACCATGCGGGTCGCTATGCCATCTACTGAAGCGAAGACAGCGTTGCCGGCCGAAGCGCAGGCGGCAGGTGGCGAAGTCGCGTGCCGGAACTGCGGCGCGCCGGCGCCCGGGAGCTTCTGCGGTCAATGCGGCCAGGAGACGAGGGTGGCGCTGCCCAGGGTCGGCACGTTCCTGCGCGAAGCGGCCGGGCGCTATGTCGCGCTCGACGGACGGTTGTGGCGAACGCTGTTCGCGCTGGTCGCCAGGCCCGGTTTCCTGACGCTCGAGTATTTCGCGGGCCGCCGTCGCCGCTACATCCGTCCGGCCCGCCTGTTCCTGGTCCTCTACCTGCTGCTGTTCGCGCTGGTCGGACTGATGCAGCAACCCGGAGAGATCACCGACCAGATCACCTTCGTCACCACCGACGAACTGGCAAAGGCGCGGTGCCGGCAGCGCGGTTGCGCCGATCGAGCTGACGACCAGGGAAGGCGGCGCGAGCCTGCGATCGCCCGGTCACAACGCCGTCAGCCGCCGATGTCAACAAGGACTCCGAAGCGCTCGACGACGACATCGACATCAATGTTCAGGTCGGGGACCTCGTCAGGACGTTGCCCGAGCCGCTGCAAAGGCGCTACGCGGATTTCAAGAAACTCTCCCGCGAGGGCCAGGCCGAGCGCCTCTATTCGGGCATGGTGCGCTACGGGCCCTATGCGATGGTGGCGTTGCTGCCGGCGTTCGCGCTGCTGCTCTGGCTGGCCTACCTCGGGCGCGCGGGCCGTTACCCCGGTCGCCCGCGGCGCTACGCCGAGCATCTGGTCTTCGCCGCGCACGTCGAGGCCTTCGTGGCGCTGATGCTGATTGCGCAGCTGCTGGTGCCGCCCGGATTGCTGGCGTCGGCGTTGACGCTGTGGACCATCTTTTACCTGCTGCGCGCCCAGCAGGTCGTCTACCGCGGACGCTGGTGGGGCGGCCTGCTGCGCGCAATTTTCATCGGCATCGTCTACGTCTTCCTGCTGTCGCTGGCGATCTTCGGCCTGCTGGCCGCGGCGGTGATACTGCGCTAGCCACGGCCAACGGCCGCTCCACCGTTGCCGGCGAGGCGGCCTCGCCGGACGCTACTTCTTCTCGTACTTGGCGATCAGGTCCTTCGCCGACTTGAGCAGCATGGCGCCGTCGTTGCCCTTGGCGGAGACGTCCTTCACCCACTCCGCCGGAAGATGCGCGGTCGCCTTCTCCCAGTTGGCGAGTTCGGACGCCGGGATCACGTAGAAGGTGTTGCCGCGATCGACGGCCAGCTTCCGCGCAGGCGGCGCCGACGCATCCCACTTCATGCCCATCGACTTCGCCAGCGACATTCCTGAATTCGCGTCGATGACCTTCTTCATGTCCGCCGGCAGGCTGTCGTACTTCGCCTGGTTCATCGCCAGGATGAACACGGCGGTGTACAGCGCCCGCGCCTTCGGGATCGGTCTCGCTTTCGTACTTGGTCAGTTCGTGCGCCTTGATCGACGGAATGACCTCCCAGGGCAGCAGGTAGCCGTCGACGACGCCCTTGCTGATCGCCTCGGCCAGCGCCGGCAGCGGCATGCCCACCGGCGTCGCCCCGAGCGCGGCCAGCATCTTGTTGGTCTGCCGGGTGGGCGCGCGCATGCGCAGGCCCTTGAAGTCGGCCATCACCTTCACCTGGTGAGGATTGGTGTGGATGTAGCCGTTGTCGTGCACGTTGACCGACAGCGCCTTGATCCCCGGGAATTCCTTGTGCGCGAACTGCGTGTAGTACTCCCACGCCGCCTGGCTGGTCGCCTCGGCGCTGCTGGACATGAACGGCAGTTCGAACACCTCCATCATCGGAAAGCGGCCGGCGGTGTAGCCGGGCAGCGTCCAGGCGATATCGACCACGCCGTCCTTGGCCTGGTCGATCAGGTTGGCCGGCGTGCCACCCAGCTGCATGGCCGGGTAGATCTGGCACTTCATCTTGCCGCCCGAGTCCTTGGCGATCTTGTCGCACCAGGGCGTGAGAATCTGCGAGGGCGGCATCGCGCCGGGCGGCCAGAAATGGTGAACCTTGAGCACGACCTCCTGGGCGAAGGCGGGTGCGGCGGCAGCGATGGCGACGGCCGCGGCGGCCAGTCGAAGGGCGTGGCGCATGGAATCCTCCTTGGTTGGATGGAGCCGGGGTACGTTTGCCCCGTCTGCCTTGACAACCGGACCAGTTTAGCAAAATCGGACCCGGACGCGGCTTGTTCCGGGGCCCGACGGACCCCAGATGGTGGAGTGAATTGCTCGGAAATGGGAAACTAGTCGCATGTTCGCCCGCCTGCGTGAAGACATCGCCGTCGTGTTCGACCGGGATCCGGCCGCCCGGTCGCGCTTCGAGGTGCTCACCTGCTATCCGGGGCTGCATGCGCTGGTCTGGCATCGCACGCTCGCGCATCCTTGCTGGCGTGCCGGCCTGCGCTGGCTCGCCCGGTGGCTCGCGCACCTGTCCCGCTGGTTCACCGGCATCGAGATCCATCCCGGCGCATCGATCGGCCGGCGGGTGTTCATCGACCACGGCATGGGCGTGGTGGTCGGCGAAACCGCGGAAATCGGCGACGACTGCACGCTCTATCACGGGGTCACGCTGGGCGGCACGTCGTGGAACGCCGGCAAGCGCCATCCGACGCTGGCCAGGGGCGTGGTGGTCGGCGCAGGGGCGAAGATATTGGGGCCGATCCTCGTCGGCGACGGGGCCAAGATCGGCTGCAATGCCGTGGTGGTCCGCGACGTTCCGGCGGGGGCGACCGCGGTGGGCATCCCGGCGCGGATCGTCAGCGCGGAAGACCAGGACCGGCGTGAGGCGCAGGCAAGCAAGATGGGCTTCTCCGCGTACGCGATCGCCGCCGACATGAACGACCCGGTGGTGCAGGCCATCCACCAGCTGCTCGACCATGCGGCGGCGACCGACGAGCGCTTCGACCGGCTGGTGGCGCAGCTGCAGCGCGACGGACTCGACTGCGCGGACGCCAAGGCGACCGCCGAAGGCTTCGACCCTGAACAAATCAACAAGATGCTCGAATGAACTTGCCGGGAACTCGCCGGCCGAGTAGTTGACTAAATCATTCGGGTATAGGATAATGGTCTTGTCCTATACAAACGCCCGCTGCTGCGGGTTCGGGACAAAGTGAGCCACCCCCAGCGGGAAGGCAGAAAGGATCGGACGATGCGCTTGACGACGAAGGGCAGATTCGCGGTGACGGCGATGATCGACATCGGCATGTACGGGGGCAGAGGACCCGTGACGCTGGCCGCAGTGTCGGAGCGGCAGCGCATTTCGCTGTCCTATCTGGAGCAGTTGTTCGGCAAGCTGCGCCGCGCCGGACTGGTGGAGAGCGTGCGTGGACCCGGCGGCGGCTACAATCTCGCCAAGGACGCCGCGCAGGTCTCGGTGGCCGATGTGATCGTCGCGGTCGACGAGCCCATCGACACCACCCAGTGCGGCGGATTGGAGAATTGCCGAGACGATCGCCGCTGCATGACCCACGACCTGTGGGCGAGCCTGAACGAACACATCTTTTCGTTCCTGTCGGGCGTGACGCTCGCGGAGCTGGTGCGCCAGCAGAAGCCGGTGGATGTCGCGGTCATCAAGGACCATCGCGCCAAGGGTGCCGCCCCGGCCAAGGTGCCCGCCGCCGCCGACGCCTGAAACCATCATCGACCTCAAGCCCATGAAACTGCCCATCTACCTCGATTATTCGGCGACGACGCCGGTGGATCCGCGCGTCGCGCAGAAGATGATCACCTTTCTGACCGAGGAATTCGGCAATCCGGCATCGCGCTCGCATTCGTTCGGCTGGACTGCCGAGGCCGCGGTCGAGGAGGCGCGCGCGAACGTCGCGGCGCTGGTCAACTGCGATCCCAAGGAAATCGTCTGGACGTCGGGCGCGACCGAGTCGATCAATCTCGCGCTGAAGGGCGCCGCGCATTTCTACAAGGACAAGGGCAAGCATCTCGTCACGGTCAAGACCGAGCACAAGGCCACGCTGGACACCATGCGCGAGCTCGAGCGCGAGGGGTACGAGGTCACCTATCTCGACGTCGAGCCCGACGGGCTGGTCGACCTGGCGAAGTTCGAGGCGGCGCTGCGGCCGGACACCAGCGTCGTTTCGGTGATGCTGGTGAACAACGAGATCGGGGTGATCCAGGACATCGCGGCGATGGGCGAGCTGACCCGCGCGCGCGGGATCATCTTCCACGTCGACGCGGCGCAGGCGACCGGCAAGGTGCCCGTCGACCTCGCGAGCGCTCAAGGTCGACCTGATGTCGTTCTCGGCGCACAAGACCTACGGCCCCAAGGGCGTGGGCGCGCTGTACGTGCGGCGCAAGCCGCGCGTGCGCATCGAGGCGCAGATGCACGGCGGCGGCCACGAGCGCGGCATGCGCTCGGGCACGCTGGCCACGCACCAGATCGTCGGCATGGGCGAGGCGTTCCGGATCGCCAGGGCCGAAATGGCCACCGAGAACGAGCGCATCAGGATGCTGCGCGACCGGCTGGCGAAGGGCCTGTCGGAGATCGAGGAAATCTACATCAACGGCAACATGGAACGGCGCGTGCCGCACAACCTGAACGTCAGCTTCAACTTCGTCGAGGGCGAGTCGCTGATCATGGCGATCAAGGACGTGGCGGTCTCGTCGGGTTCCGCCTGCACGTCGGCGTCGCTGGAGCCGTCGTACGTGCTGCGCGCACTCGGCCGCAGCGACGAGCTGGCGCACAGTTCCATCCGCTTTTCCATCGGCCGGTTCACGCACCGAAGAGGAGGTCGACTACACTGTCGACCTGCTCAAGCGCAGGGTCGGCAAGCTGCGCGAGCTCTCGCCGCTTTGGGAAATGCACCAGGACGGCGTCGACCTCGACTCGGTGGTCTGGGCGGCGCACTGACCGGTACGAATCAAGAGGAGCAACACCATGGCATACAGCGACAAGGTACTGGATCACTACGAAAATCCCGCGCAACGTCGGTTCGATGCCGAAGGACGCGCAGGATGTCGGCACCGGCATGGTCGGCGCGCCCGCCTGCGGCGACGTGATGAAGCTGCAGATCAAGGTCGGAGCCGACGGCGTCATCGAGGACGCCAGGTTCAAGACCTATGGCTGCGGTTCGGCGATCGCGTCGTCGTCGCTGGTCACCGAGTGGGTGAAGGGCAAGACGCTCGACGAGGCGATGACCATCCGCAACACGCAGATCGCCGAGGAACTGGCGCTGCCGCCGGTGAAGATCCACTGCTCGATCCTCGCCGAGGATGCGATCAAGGCAGCGGTGTCCGACTACCGCAAGAAGCACGGCATCGCGAGCGACGAGCCGAAGCTCGCGGCGGATTGAAGGCGGAGAAAGGCACATGGCCGTCACTACTCACTGCGACCGCGGCGAAGCACGTCGCCGCGCACATCGCCAAGCGCGGAAAGGGCGTCGGCCTGCGTCTGGGCGTGCGCACCACCGGCTGTTCCGGCCTCGCCTACAAGCTCGAATACGCCGACGAAACGCGTCCCGAGGACCTGACCTTCGAATGCCATGGCGTGACCGTGGTCGTCGACCCGAAGAGCCTGCCCTACCTCGACGGCACCGAGCTCGACTTCACGCGCGAAGGGCTGAACGAAGGCTTCCGGTTCCGCAATCCGAACGTGAAGGACGAGTGCGGCTGCGGCGAGAGCTTCAACGTCTGAAAGCCGTGTCCCGCGACGACGGGGCAGGGGCGGCGCGGCCGCCCCTTTTTCCGACATGATCGATTTTTCCCGCAATCACTTCGAGCTCTTCGGCCTGCCGCAGCGCTATCGCCTCGACGCCGCGATGCTCGACCGCGCATATCGCGAGCTGCAGTCGCAGGTGCATCCCGACCGCTTCGCCGGAGCCGCCGACGCCGAGCAGCGGCTGGCGCTGCAGTCGTCGGCGCGCGTCAACGAGGCCTACCGCGCGCTCAAGGATCCGGTGCTGCGCGCGCAGTACCTGCTCGGGCTGCACGGCATCGACGCCGTCGGCGAAACCGATACCCGGCTGCCGATGGAATTCCTGGAGCGGCAGCTCGAGCGGCGCGAGGAAGCCGAGGAGGCGGCCGCCGCCGGCGACGACCGGACCCTTTCTGCGCTGCTGGCCGCCGTGCGCGCAGACGGACAGGAAGACGAGGACCGCCTGGCCATGGAACTGGACGACGAGCACGCCTACGCCGACGCCCGCGCGAGGGTTCGCGAACTGACGTTCCTGGCGAAACTCGCGCACGACCTGGATGCGATGCTGGCGTCGCTGGAGACGCCGTGAACCTGCGTCCGGATCATCCGGCACGGCGGCGCTTCGCTGCCGCCGACGGAATCTGCGAACTGTCGTCGGGGCGCATCGCCGACGCGACCGGGAACAACTGACGATGGCGCTGCTGCAGATTTCCGAACCTGGCGAGGCGCCCGCACCGCACGCGCGCAAGCGGGCCATCGGCATCGACCTGGGCACGACCAATTCGCTGGTTGCGACCGTCCGGCACGGGCTCGCCGTCGTGCTGCCCGACGCCGAAGGCATGCCGCTGCTGCCATCGGTCGTCCGCTATGCCGAGGACGGCGTGGAGACCGGCGGCACGGCGATGGCCAATGCCGCCATCGATCCGCAGAACACCATCGTCTCGGTCAAGCGGATGATGGGCCGCGGGCTCGCCGACCTCGCCGACGAACGCCGCTTTCCCTACCGTTTCGTCGATGCGCCGGGCATGGTGAAGATCGCCACGCGGGCCGGCGTCAAGAGCCCGGTCGAGATCTCCGCGGAACTGCTGCGCGCGCTGCGCGAACGCGCCGAGGCATCGCTGGGCGGACCGGTGGACGGCGCCGTGGTGACGGTGCCGGCCTATTTCGACGATGCGCAGCGGCAGGCCACCAAGGACGCTGCGCGCATCGCCGGATTGCCGGTGCTGCGCCTGCTCAACGAGCCGACCGCGGCGGCCATCGCCTACGGACTGGACAACGCCGCCGAAGGCGTCTACGCCGTCTTCGATCTTGGCGGGGGCACCTTCGACATCTCGATTCTGCGGCTGTCGCGCGGCGTGTTCGAAGTGCTGGCCACCAACGGCGACTCCGCGCTGGGCGGGGACGACTTCGATCACCGGGTGTTCTGCTGGATCATCGAGGCCGCGGGCCTGCCGCCACTGGCGCCTGCGGACGTCCGCCTGCTGATGGGCTGTGCAAGCGAGGCCAAGGAAAGCCTGTCGGACCACGCGGCGGTGCCCATCGTCACCACGCTGTCGACCGGACAGGCGATCAGCGTTTCGCTGACCAAGGTGGTGTTCTCGGACATCACCGCCAACCTGATCACCAAGACGCTGCAGCCGGTCAAGCGGGCGCTGCGCGACGCCCGGCTCGACGCGGCCGACATCAAGGGCGTGGTGCTGGTCGGCGGCGCGACGCGCATGCCGCAGATGCGACGCGCCGTCGCCGAGTTCTTCGGCCAGCCGCCGCTGACCAATCTCAACCCGGATGAGGTCGTCGCGCTGGGCGCGGCCATCCAGGCCAACAAGCTGGTCGGCAATCGCGAGCGCGACGACGACTGGCTGCTGCTCGACGTCATTCCGTTGTCGCTCGGTCTCGAGACGATGGGCGGCCTGGTCGAAAAGGTGATCGCGCGCAATTCGACCATCCCGGTCGCGCGCGCGCAGGAGTTCACCACCTACCGCGACGGGCAGACGGCGATGGCGATCCACGTCGTGCAGGGCGAGCGCGAGAAGGTCGCCGACTGCCGTTCGCTGGCCCGCTTCGAACTGCGCGGGATTCCGCCGATGGTCGCCGGTGCCGCCCGCATCCGCGTGGCCTTCGAGGTCGACGCGGACGGGTTGCTCGAGGTGTCGGCGCGCGAGCAGACGACCGGGGTCGAGGCGTCGGTGGCGGTAAAGCCTTCGTACGGGCTGTCCGACGAGGAGATCGCGCGGATGCTCAAGGATTCGTTCGCCCACGCGGCGGAGGACATGCAGGCGCGTTCGCTGGGCGAGGCGCGGGTCGAAGCCGACCAGATCGCCGTCGCGACGCGCGCCGCGCTTGAAAAAGACGGTGACCTGCTGCCGGCCGCCGAGCGCGCCGCGATCGAGGCCGAACTTGCCCGGCTGGACGAACTTGCCGCGGGCACCGACGCCGCCGCGCTTCGCGCCGGCGTCGAGGCGCTGAACCGGGCGACCGGCGAATTCGCGGCGCGGCGCATGGATCGCGGCGTCGCCCGCGCGCTGACCGGCCGGCGCGTGGACTCGTTCTCCGATTGACCCTTATTCCACGAACCTCACGCCATGCCGGAAATCGTCGTCCTGCCGCACCCCGAAATCTGCCCCGAAGGCCGGACCTTCGAGGGCAAGGCCGGCCGCTCGCTGCTGGACAACCTGCTCGACCAGGGCATCGAGGTTGAGCACGCCTGCGAGAAATCCTGCGCGTGCACGACCTGCCACGTGATCGTCCGCGAAGGTCTCGCGTCGCTTTCGCCGTCGACGGAAGACGAGGACGACCTGCTCGACCGCGCATGGGGTCTGACGCCGCAGTCGCGGCTGTCGTGCCAGGCGCAGGTCGCCGACGCGCCGGCTGGTGGTCGAGATCCCCAAGTACACGATCAACTACGCCAAGGAAGGTCACTGACCATGCTCAAGTGGACCGACTCGCGCGAGATCGCCATCGCGCTTTGCGACAGCCACCCGGATGTCGACCCGCGCCTGGTCCGCTTCACGGACCTGCACGCGTGGGTCTGCGCGCTCGACGGCTTCGCCGACGATCCGGCGCGCAGCGGGGAGAAGATCCTCGAGGCGATCCAGATGGCGTGGATCGACGAAACCGCCTGAAAAGCGACGGCGGTCGGGTAATCCGGCCGCGTCCAAACGGGCAGCGTGACCCCGCCGGTGACCCCGGCGTCAGCGGAACAGGTTCAGGACGCCGTCGAGGCCGCAGGCGTCGAGCGCGTGGGTGGCCGCGGCGCGCACCGCCGGCTTCGCCCGGTAGGCGATCGAGACATCGGCCTCGGCGAACATCGGCAGGTCGTTGGCGCCGTCGCCGATCGCCACCACCAGCCCGCCGTCGCCGGCCATTGCCTGACGCAAGTCGCGCAGCGCGCGCGCCTTCGCCTTGGCATCGACGATGGGCAGGCGCACGCGGCCGGTCAGCTTGCCGTCGGCGACCTCCAGCACATTGGCCAGCGTGTGATCGAGGCCGAGGCGCGCCTTGAGGCGGTCGGTGAAGAAAGTGAATCCGCCGGACAGAAGCGCGGTCGCCGCGCCGGCCTCGCGGAATCCGGCGAGCATCGCCTCGGCGCCGGGCGAGAGCGCGAGGCGCTCGTCGTAGACGCGCGCCAGCGCCTCGACCGGCAGTCCCTCGAGCAGCGCGACGCGGCGGGTGAGGCTCTCCCCGAAATCGATGTCGCCGCGCATCGCGCGGCGGTGATCGCCGCGACCTGCGGCTTCAGCTGCATCATGTCGGCGATTTCGTCGATGCACTCGATGGTGATCAGCGTCGAGTCCATGTCCATCGCCACCACGCGCACGTCGGTCCGCCGGTGCGCGTGCGGGACGAAGGCGCCGTCGAGTCCTGCCGCGCGTGCCTGGTCGAGCAGGTCGGGCGGCCCGGCGACGCCGGGCAGGCGATACGCGGCGGGACTGCCGTTGCCGAAGGGAATCACCGCGCCGGCGGCTGCCGCCTGCGCGAGCCTGGCCAGCGCAAATGGCGCAACCGAGGACGCCTGGACGACGAAATCCGCGCCCGGAGGCCGCGGCGATTCCATGGCGACAGTCAAGGCCGTCGGCTGCACGAGTCCGGCGCAGGCGCGCGCGCGCTCGCGCGCTTCGGCGATGTCCTTGCCGCAGGCGAGCGCCACGCCCATGCGCCGCTTCCGGTACGCTTCCGGCTTGCCGAACAGGCGCAGGTCGGATTCGGGGATCCGCAGCGCCTCGTGCAATGCCGCCGTAGCGGATGCCGCGGGCCTCGCTGCCGCCGTAGATGACCGCCGAGGCGCCGGGCGACGACAGGCGGGTGTCGACGGGCAGGCCGAGGATCGCGCGCGCATGCAGGTCGAATTCGCTCTGCCGCTGCGTGCACATGGTGACCATGCCGGTGTCGTGCGGGCGCGGGCTCACCTCGGAGAACCAGACCCGGTTGCCCTTGACGAAGAGTTCGACGCCGAAGACGCCCAGGCCGCCGAGTTCGCCGGTGACGCTGGCGGCGATCCTGCGCGAATCCGCGAGCGCCTTCGGCGACATCGGTTGCGGCTGCCACGATTCGACGTAATCGCCGTTGACCTGCAGATGGCCGATCGGCGCGCAGAAGTGCGTCGCGATGGAGCCGTCGGCGGCGGCGGCGCGCACGGTGAGCAGCGTGATCTCGTAGTCGAACTCGACCATGCCTTCGACGATGATCCGCGAGCCGCGGACCCGGGCCGCACTCTGCGCGTACTGGAACGATGCCGCGACTTCGGACGGTTCGCGCACCAGCGACTGGCCCTTGCCCGACGACGACATCACCGGCTTGACGATGCAGGGGTAGCCGATGCCGTCGTCGATCGCGGCGATGAGGCCGTCCAGGCTGTCGGTGAATCGATAGGGCGAGGTCGGCAGGCCGAGGGTTTCCGCGGCCAGCCTCCGGATGCCCTCGCGGTTCATCGTCAGTTGCGTGGCACGGGCAGTGGGGATCACCCGGGCGAGACCGGCGGCTTCGATTTCCACCAGCGCATCGGTCGCGATGGCCTCGATCTCGGGAACGATGATCTGCGGGCGCTCCTGCTCGATCAACCGCTTCAGCGCCACGGGGTCGGTCATGGCAATGACATGCGCCCGGTGCGCAACCTGGTGGCCGGGCGCATTGGCGTAGCGGTCGACGGCGATGGTCTCGACCCCCAGTCGCTGCAGCGCGATGATCACTTCCTTGCCGAGTTCGCCGCCGCCCAGCAGCATCACCCGCGTGGCCGAGGGGGAGTGTGGGGTTCCTATGTCCATGTTTTAAATGACTTAATTCAGATGCATCCGGGCGGGCCGAAGATTCGCCGCCATAGTCAGCCGCCCGGCGGGCGGCATTTTGCTGCATCGCAGTATTATAACTGCGCGCTGCCGCGGACGGGCAAATCCGCGCTGAACCCGGCTGTCAACGGCCCTTGCGCGGCCGGCCTTCGCGGGCAAGCGGCTCGGCGAACGACGGCCGCTTCGTCGCCGCATCGGCCGGGCCCTCGTCCTCGGCCAGCGCAAAGTCGATTTTCGCAGTCTCGAGGTCGACGCGGACGACCTTGACCCGGATTCGCCCGGCAAGCTGGAACGACGCACCGCTGCGTTCGCCGATCAGCGCGTGCCGACCAGGATCGAAATGGAAATAGTCGCGGCCGAGTTCGGTGATGTGCACCAGCCCGTCGATGTTCAGTCCGTCGAGCGTCACGAACAGGCCGAAGCCGGTGACGCCGCTGATGGTTCCGCTGAACGTCTCGCCGACCTTGTCCTGCATGTAATAGCACTTCAGCCAGTTGGTGACGTCGCGCGACGCCTCGTCCGCGCGGCGCTCGGTCATCGACGTGTGGACGCCCAGCTGCTCCCAGTTCATTCCGGCGGGAACGTAGCGCTTGGCGCCGAGTACCGCCTTGATCGCCCGGTGGACGAGCAGGTCCGGGTAGCGCCGGATCGGCGACGTGAAGTGCGCGTAGGCATCGTAGGCAAGGCCGAAGTGCCCGTCGTTCTCCGGACGATACTGCGCCTGCGACAGCGAGCGCAGCAGCACCTGCTGCAGCAGGTCGAAGTCGGCGCGGTCGCGCACCTTGTCCAGCAGTCTGGCGTAGTCCGCGGCGCTCGGCGTCTCGCCGCCGGGCAGGTGCAGCGCCGAGGTGGCGAGGAAGTCGCGCAGCGCCGCCAGCTTGTCGGGCGGCGGGCGCTCGTGCACGCGGTAGAGCGCCGGGTGGTCACGCTGCGCGAGGAAGTCCGCCGTGCAGACGTTGGCCGCCAGCATGCATTCCTCGATCAGTTTGTGCGCGTCGTTGCGCGGCGCTGGCGCGATGCGCGTGATCTTGCCGTGCTCGTCGAATTCGATGGCCAGCTCGACGGTGTCGAAGTCGATCGCGCCGCGCTTGGTTCGCGCGGCGGCGAGCGCCTTGTACAGCGCGTAGAGGTCGGTCAGCTGCGGCAGCAGCGAACGCGCGAGCGGCCCCTTGGCCTTCGCCGGCTGGTCGAGCCATTCCCAGACCTGCGTGTAGGTGAGTCGCGCCTTCGAGTGCAGCACCGCCGGAAAGAAGCGATAGGCGGTGATCGCTCCCTTCGCGCCGATGTCCATTTCGCAGGCCATGCACAGGCGGTCGACGTCGGGCTTGAGCGAGCACAGCTCGTTGGAGAGTTCTTCCGGCAGCATCGGGATGACCCGGCGCGGGAAGTACACCGATGTGCCGCGCTCACGCGCGTCGATGTCGATCGCGTCGCCGTCGCGCACGTAGTGCGACACGTCGGCGATGGCGACGATCAGGCGGAAGCCCTTGCCGCGGCGCTCGCACCAGACCGCGTCGTCGAAATCCTTTGCGGTCTCGCCGTCGATGGTGACGAAAGGCAGCGGCCTCAGGTCCTCGCGGCCCTTCAAGTCCGCCGGACGAACCTCGGTCGGCAGTCGCTTCGCGTGCCGCAGCGCTTCCTTCGAGAACTCGAACGGCAGCGCATGCTTGCGCAGTGCGATTTCGATTTCCATGCCGGGATCGGTGGCGCTGCCGAGCACCTCGGTGACGCGGGCCATCGCCTCGCGGTTCGCCGACGGCTGCTCGATGATCTCGCCCACCACCACCTGTCCGGTCTTCGCGCCGCCGGTGGACTCGGGCGGCACCAGGAAATCCTGGTTGATCCGCCGGTTCTCGGCAACGATGAAGAACACGCCGCGTTCCTCGAACAGCCTCCCCACCACTTCGCGATTGGCGCGTTCGAGGACTTCGACGATCGCGCCTTCCGGCCGGCCACGGCGGTCGGTGCCGCTGCGCCGGACGACCGCGCGGTCACCGTGCAGCACCTTGTGCATTTCGCGCGGCGAGAGGAAGTAATCGTCGCCGCCTTCGTCGGGAACCAGGAAGCCGAAGCCGTCGGCGTGACCCTGCACGGTGCCGATGACCAGGTCGAGCTTGGCGACGAGGCAGAGTTCGCCGCGACGGTTGGTGAGGAGCTGCCCGTCGCGCTCCATCGCCGCGACGCGGCCGTGGAACGCTTCGCGCGCAGCCTTGCCGACGGCCAGCGCGCGCTCGACCTCGGCGGGCAGTTGCGGCGCGCCGGCGGCCCGCAGGTGCTCGAGAATCGCTTCACGCGACGGCAGCAGCGCGGGATCGATATCGGTCCGGCGGGCAGTGCGGGTCCGCGTGCGCGACGCGGGCACCGATTGCGGCGCGAGCGCCGTGGAAGGCGGGCGCGGTGCCCGGGTGGATGGCTTGGGCGGCTTGGAGGTTGGGGGGATTTTTTTTGACAAGGATCGCGGCTAAAAGTAGAATGATCGGTTGCGGTTGCCCAGGTGGCGGAATTGGTAGACGCACTAGGTTCAGGTCCTAGCGGTGGCAACACTGTGGGGGTTCGAGTCCCTTCCTGGGCACCACTTTAACATCGCAGTTGCAGCGGCAAGACCGGTAACACTGCAATCCATGCAACACAGGCACGACCGGACGCCCGCGCAAGCGGGCGTCCGCGTTTCCGGCCCGTGCAAAGCGGACGGCCCTGTTTGCCGCTCGGGACGCGCTTCAGTCCTTGTAGGTGATCTGGACCGGGCGGCCGTTCACCCGCAGTTCACCGGTGGCGACGTCCACCTCGAACAGCGGCTTGTCGCCGTTGAACAGGCCCCAGCGGCCGGTATGGGGATCGAACTTGCTGGCGATCTGCGCGGACTCCTCGTAGGCGATCTTGTTGCCCGCGCGCATCGCGAAGCAGGCGAAGCGGCAACTCGACCACACCATCATGCCGAAGTTGACGTCGGCTTCCTCGTCCTTGAGCCCGTAGGGCGCGATCAGCACGCCGTAGTCGAGGGTCGCCTTGGGGCCGGCGTGGAAGGCGCGCCCCAGGATGATGCCGAGCCCGATGCGATCCCCGTCCATCGAACCGGGCACCGGACTCGGTCCGGTGGTGAAGGCGTCGATCTCGAGTCCGAAGAAGCCGCCTCTGCCCGTCGCATCCTGCAATTCGAAGACGCCGCCCCAGGTGGTGCCGCGCCCGGTCTTCAGGGCCTGGCTGTAGCTGGCGACGTTGGCGCCCTGATCGGCGGGATTGTTGAGGATGGTGAGACTCGCCCATTCGTAGGTCTGCGTCGTCGGCTGCGTGGTCACGTGCGTATAGAGCGCGGGAACGACATTCGGTGCGCCGCCCGCGGGCGCGGTCCTGGTCACGGTGAGGCTTGCCGGCAGCGGATACAGGTCGGGCGGCCGCGGCGTCACGCCCTGGAAGAACCCGGTCTGCGCGGCGGCGGCATCGATCAGAAACACGGTCAACCACGAAAGCAGGCGTCGCATCGTCGTATCCCCCGCGGGATTGAACCGGCCGGCGCCGTCGTCGGCGCCGCGCCAGAACGCAAGGTAGCGCACGCGCCGCCGCAACGGAAGCGCCGCGCGATGCAAACCGGTTTCCTTGGTATGCTGGCGTTGCACGCGCCTCACGGCGCGGCAATTGGAGTTGCAGCCGCGGGCGGCTCGCGCGACGGCTGCATTACCACCGCACACAGACAGGAGCATTGACGATGGCCAAGAGAAAGCAGAAAAATTTGCTGGAAAAGATCGGCGATGCCGTTGACACGGTCAAGCACAAGGCCGAAGCGGTCGGCGCCTCGATGGTCCGGAAGGCGGGAGCGGTCGCCAAGGATGCCCGGCGCGAAGCCGACAAGGCGGCAGCCGGCGTCGCAAAGAAGGCGCGCGCCGCCAAGAGCAAGATCAAGCGACAGGCGAAGGTCGCCGAAACCGATGTTTCCAAGGCGCTCGGAAAAGCCAGGCGCGCGGTTGCCGGCACGGCCCGCAGCGCGCAGGCAAAGGTCAAATCGGCCGCCGACACGGTCAAGCGGGCAGTGAGCCACGAGGAAGCGGTCGCCAGGAAAAAAGTTGGAGCAGCCAAGCGGACGGTCGCGCGCAAGAGCGCGGCGGCGAAGGTCGCCGTGAAGAAGGGCGCCGCCGACCTGAAGCGTGCGGCCAAGTCCGCGGTTCGCTCGGCCAAACGCAGGAAACCCGCCGCCAAGAAGGCGACGGCGAAGAAACCCGCGGCGAAGAAACCGGCGGCGAAGAAACCGGCGGCGAAGAAACCGGCGGCGAAGAAGGCAGCAAAGAAGTAGCCGGCGACCGACCCGTCGCGATCATGCCCTTGGCGAGGGTCGCCGCGACGGGTCCGGTCGCCTTGCCCGGTATCGACGGCCCGACGCGACGCGGGCCCGTCAGGGCGGCCGGCGCTCGAGGCGCGCCTTGAGCCCTTCCGGGCGCAGATTGTCGTAGACCTCGAACGGCTGGTGAATCCAGGGATTGTCCGGCAGATACTGGACGTGATAATCGGGCTTGAACACCGAGCAGGCCTTCCACCACAGCACGGCCGATTTGAGCTCGACCATGTGGGTGAAGCGCTTCGGCAGTTCGTTGTACACGGCTTCGAGCGTATGGCCGGAGTCGACCATGTCGTCCACCAGCAGCACGCGCTCGCCCAGCCGCGGCTTGGTCATCGTCATGTGCTCGGCGATGACCAGCTCGCCGCGAATGGTGCCGCCTTCCGACGCATACGAGTGCGTGGAGAGAATCGCCAGCGGCTGTTCGAAGATTCGCGACAGCACGTCGCCGACGCGCATGCCGCCTCTGGCGATGCAGATGATCTGGTTGAACTTGAAACCGGATTCGTGGACCTGGAGCGCCAGCTGCTCGACCAGCGTGTTGTATTCGTCCCAGCTCACCTTCAGGCTCATGGCGGCATCTCCGTTGTCGACGTTGGTCCGTCGCGGGGGCGAAGGTCCGGCGGCGTTCGCCGCCGGCAACCCGGGCAATCGCGGGCGTGTCGTGGGCGCGTCAGCGATTGTAAGGCCTTGCGTGCGGCTGCGAACCGGTGTGGTCAGTGGAATGGGTGGTGGACCAGGATTGTTTCGTCGCGATCCGGGCCGGTGGACACCATGGCGATGGGCACCCCGGTCAGCGCCTCGATGCGCTTCAGGTATGCACGGGCGGCGGCGGGCAAGTCATCGAAAGTCTTCGCGCCGACGGTCGAGTCCTTCCAGCCTGGCATGGTCTCGTACACCGGCTGGCACCGGCCGACGGCCTCGGCGCCGGTGGGAATGAGATCCAGCGCCTTGCCATCGCGGAGGTAGGACGTCGCCAGCCGGATCTCGTCCATGCCGTCGAGCACGTCGAGCTTGGTGATGCACAGTCCGTTCACGCCATTCAACTGGAGCGAGCGCTTCAATGCCGGCAGGTCGAGCCAGCCGCAGCGTCGGGGCCTGCCGGTGACCGAACCGAACTCGTTGCCGCGCTTGGCCAGCCCCGCGCCAACGGCGTCGGTGAGTTCGGTCGGGAACGGTCCGGTGCCCACCCGCGTCGCATAGGCCTTCACGATGCCCAGCACGTAGTCGAGCAATTGCGGGCCGATGCCGCTGCCCGGCGCGGCCGCGCCGGCGAGGCAATTCGAACTGGTCACGTAGGGATAGGTGCCGTGGTCGATGTCCAGCAGAGCACCCTGCGCGCCTTCGAAGAGCAGCGACTCGCCGCGCAGGCGCGCCTGCTGCAGCAGCGCCGCCACGTCGGCCACCATCGGCGCCAGCTGCTCGCCCAGCGCCAGCGCCTCGTCCCGGGTCTGCGCGAACGGAACAGCGTCGCGCTTGTAGTAATTGACCAGCATGAAATTGTGGAAGTCGAGCAACGCCTCCAGCTTGGCCGCGAATCCCGGCGGATCGAGCAGGTCCTGCACCCGCAGCGCCCGCCGCGCGATCTTGTCCTCGTAGGCGGGGCCGATGCCGCGCCCGGTGGTCCCGATCTTCGTCTCGCCCATCGCTGCCTCGCGCGCCTGGTCGAGCGCGACGTGGATCGGCAGCACCAGCGGGCAGGCCGGCGAGATCGTGAGCCGCGAGCGGACGTCGACGCCGACGGCCTCGAGCTCGCCGATCTCCTGCAGCAGCGCGGACGGGGAGAGCACAACGCCGTTGCCGATGAAGATGGCCACACCCGGGCGCAGCACGCCGGAAGGAATCAGGCGCAGGACGGTCTTGCGCCCGCCGATGACCAGCGTATGACCGGCATTGTGGCCGCCCTGGAAGCGCACGACGCCCGAGGCGCTCTCGGTCAGCCAGTCGACGATCTTGCCCTTGCCCTCATCGCCCCACTGCGTGCCGATGACGACGACGTTCTTGCCCATGATGCAACCCCCAGTCTCTGATGAATCCCGTGCCGCGCCTGTCGCGGCCGTCGGCCGGGATCAGTCCTCGATGCGCCAGCCGTCGCCGTTGCGCACCAGCCTGCGGCGGCCGGCGAGCGGCTCGTCGGGCAAAGCGGTTACGACAGCCTCGCCGGCCGAACGCAGCGCCTGAATCGTCTTCGCCAGCGTGCCGTCCGGCTCGTTGGGCGCGACGATCGCCGGCGCAATGACGTTGTCGCCGGCCAGTGCGACCAGCCGGCGCTGGTCGAGCGAAAATCCCGTCGCCGGGCGCGCCCGGCCGAATGCGCGGCCGACGCCGTCGTAGCGTCCGCCCCGGCCGCACTCGACCACGGTGGCGTCCTTTCCGCGGGCGAAGACGCCGAAGGTCGCGCCGGTGTAATAGTGATAGCCGGCGAGGTCGGCCAGGTCGACGTGGACGGCGTCGGCACCGTCGGCATGCAGGGCCAGCGCGCGCAGTGCCTCCAGCGCGGCGGTGACCTCCGGCAGTGCCGGCAGCCTCCGCGCGGCCGCTTCGAGCGTCTCCGCGGCGGGGCCGTAGAGCGTCGCCAGCGCGCGCAGGCCGTCTCTTGCCGGACCGGACAGCGACTCGGTCAGTTCATGCACCGCGGGCATGTCCTTGTACCGCAGCGCGACGAAAAGCTCCGCATCGTTGCCCTCGCCGCTGCCGTCGAGGCCGGCCGCCTTCGCCAGCGCACGATAGATGTCGACGTGACCCAGATCGAGATGCAGGCCGCGGATGCCGGCCGCCGCGAGCGCGGACAGCAACAGGCGCATGACCTCGATGTCGGCGGCGATCCCGGCGTAACCATAGAGTTCGGCGCCGATCTGCAGTACCTGCCGGGTATCGCCGGGACGGGCCGCGGCGGTGCGCAGCACGCTGCCCGCATAGCACAGGCGGGTGACGCCGGTCTCGTTGAGCAGGTGCGCGTCGATGCGCGCGACCTGCGGCGTGGTGTCGGCGCGCACGCCAAGCAGGCGTCCGGAAACCGGATCGACGGTCTTGAAGGTCAGGAGGTCGAGATCGCGGCCGGTGCCGGTGAGCAGCGAATCCAGATACTCGACCAGCGGTGGCTGAACCAGGCGATAACCGTGGGTGCGGACGTGATCGAGCAGCGTGCGGCGCAGCGCTTCCACCCGCGCTGCCTCGGCCGGCAGGACATCCTCGATCGCTTCGGGCAACAGCCAGTTACGCATGCTGGAGGACGATCAGGACGGCGAGTCCGGTGACGATCGACGCGAGTCCGATGAAGCGCAGCTGCCCGTCGGACAGCTCGATCATCCTGCGGAACGTGTCACGCCAGAAACGCGGCGCGACGAACGGGAGGATGCCCTCGACGATCAGCAGCAGCGCGATTGCCACCCACCACGAATTCACCGCCGGACCGCCCGTCAGTCGCCGGACCGCAATCGTCACTTCGCGGGGGCGCGTCCAGCCCGTCCGGCTCCGGACTGCCTGAAGTACTGGAAGAACTCGCCGGACGGATCGAGCACCATCATGTCGCTCTTGTTGCGGAAGGTCGACTTGTACGCCTCGAGGCTGCGATAGAACGTGAAGAACTCGGGACTCTGGCCGTAGGCCTGTGCGTAGATCGCGGAGGCCTTGGCGTCGCCTTCACCCTTGATCTTCTGCGCCTGCCGGTAGGCATCGGCGAGGATCACCTGGCGCTGGCGATCGGCATCGGCGCGGATCTTTTCCGACTCCGCGGCGCCGAGCGAACGCAGCTCGTTGGCCACGCGCCGGCGCTCGGATTCCATCCGGGCGTAGACCGGACCCGTGACGTCGCCAGGCAGCGCCAGGCGGCGCAGCTGCACGTCGACGACCTCGACCCCGATCAGCTTGGCGTCCTGCGCGGCCTTGATCCGCGTCTCGTTGGTGATCCGCACCCGGCCGGTGGAGATGGCGTCGTGCATCGTCGCCTTGTTGAACTCCTCGGCGAGATTCGAACGCACCGTCTGCGACAGGCGCCGCCGCGCGGCCTCCTCGTCGCCCTGCACCGCGACGTAGTACTGCTTGACGTCGTTGATCCGCCACAGCACGACGAAATCGACCTCGAGCGGGGTCTTCTCGGAAGTGACCACGCGGTCGACCTCCGGGTTTTCCAGCGTCAGGTTGCGCCGGTCGAAGAAGCGGACGTTCTGCAGCAGCGGCACCTTGAAATACAGGCCGGCCTCGGACTTGACGTCGACGATCTCGCCCAACTGGAACTGGATCGCGTACTTGGTCTGGTCGACCGTATACATCGACTGCGAGGCGACCAGCAGGACCGCGACGACGAGGGCAAGGATGGGGGCTAGGGCTTTCATCTGGGCTCTCTCGTCGTCTCTAGCGGTCGCGGCTGCGCAGGCCGTCGCGCGCGCGCGCCGATTCGGCCGGCGCCGGCGCCGGTTCGGGCGTTGGCGCAACCGCACGGGGCGTCCCGTCGCTGCCCGGGGCGGGCGGGCCGCCTTCGCGCAGCAGGCGGTCGAGCGGCAGGTAGAGCAGGTTGTTGCCGGCCTTCTGGTCGACCAGCACCTTGCTCGTGGTGCCCAGAACCGACTGCATCATGTCGAGATAGAGGCGGTCGCGGGTGACGCCCGGCGCCTTCTGGTACTCGGTCAGCACCGACTTGAAGCGCGACGCGTCGCCTTCGGAACGCTGCACGACCTCGGTGTTGTAGCCGTTGGCCTCCTCGAGCAGCCGGGCGGCGGTGCCGCGCGCCTGGGGGACGACCCCGTTGGCGTAGGCCTGGCCCTCGTTGACCAGGCGGACGCGGTCCTGCGCCGCCTTGACCGCGTCATCGAAGGCCGCCTGCACCTTGTCCGGCGGCTGCACGCTCTGCAGCGTCACCTTCTGCACGAAGACGCCGGTCTTGTAGCTGTCCATCGACTTCTGCATCAGATCGCGCGTCGACGCGGCGATCTGCTCGCGGCCCTCGTAGAGGGCGAAGTCCATCTTGGCGTTGCCGACGACGTCGCGGATCGCCGATTCGGCGACGAACTTCACGATCTCGTCCGGCCTGCGGTTGTTGAAAACGTAGGCCTCGGCGCTGTTCAGGTTGTACTGGACGGCGAACTGGATGTCGATGATGTTCTCGTCCTCGGTCAGCATGGTCGCTTCCTTGGCGTTGCGGTTCGCCGTGGAATTGCGGTAGCCGATCTCGACGGTCCTGACCTGCGAGAAGTCGACCAGTTCGACCGCTTCGACCGGAAAGGGCATGTGCCAGCGTGGACCGGGCTGCGTGGTCTCGGTGTACTTGCCGAAACGCGTCACGACCCCGCGCCGGCCCTCGTCGACGATGTAGAAGCCGCTGGCCAGCCAGATGACCAGCACCAGCGCGATGAGCAGGCCCGCGCCGCCAAGCGTCGCGGCCCGGGGCGGCGGCCCGCCGCCGTCGCCCATGTCGTCGCCCCCGCCGCCACGATTGCGACTGAAGAGATCGCCCAGGCGGCGATTCACGTTGCGCCAGATCTCGTCGAGGTCCGGAGGACCACCGCTATTCCCGCGCTTGCCCCATTGGGGATCGTTGAGCGACATGCTTGAACCGGTGTGTGGAATGCTGCTGTGAGTTGGGGGCGCCTGGCGCTACGCTCAAGCGGTCTGCTGCGATGCGTCGCGGTCGTGCGGCGGAGCCGCTTGATGATCGTCGGCGTACGACAGCGGCTTCACGGTCGCCGCAGGAAACCTCTCGGCAAGCGCGGACCGCAACAGATCGCACCCGTCACCGGTCGCCGCGGAGAGCCGAATCGACGAAATGGTACCACAGCCGTCCCGTTCTACCCCGACCGGAATTCCGGTCAGATCGGCCTTGTTGAGCACCCGGATCTGCGGCACGTCGGCGGCGCCGATTTCGGCCAGCACGGCGTCGACGGCGGCGATCTGCTCGTCACGGTGTGCCGACGAGCCGTCGATGACGTGCAGGATCAGGTCGGCGTCGGCGGCCTCGGACAGCGTGGCGTGAAAGGCGGCAACCAGATCGTGCGGCAGGTCGCGGATGAAGCCGACGGTATCGGAGAGCACGACCGGCGCCGCGTTCGGGACGTATACCCTGCGCAGCGTGGTGTCGAGTGTCGCGAAGAGCTGGTCGGCGGCGTAGCCGCCGGCACGGGTCATCCGGTTGAACAGCGTCGTCTTGCCCGCGTTGGTGTAGCCGACGATTGCGACGGTGCGCACGTCGGCCCGGCGCCGGTTGCGGCTCTGCACGCCCCGGCTCACCGCCACGCGGGCGAGCCGGCTGCGCAGCAGCTTCACGCGCTTGCCGATCAGGCGCCGGTCGGTCTCGAGCTGGGTTTCGCCGGGGCCGCGCAGGCCGATGCCGCCTTTTTGCCGCTCGAGGTGGGTCCAGCCGCCGACCAGGCGGGTCGACAGGTGGGCGAGTTGCGCCAGTTCGACCTGCAGCTTGCCGTCGGCGCTCCGGGCGCGCATCGCGAAGATATCGAGGATCAGGCTGGCGCGATCGACGACGCGGCACTCCAGCCGGCGCTCCAGGTTGCGCTGCTGAACGCCCGACAGCGCGTGATCGAAGATGACCAGGTCGGCGCCGGTCTCGCGGCGGCAGGCGTCGATCTCGTCGACCTTGCCGCGGCCGGCGAAGAACGCCGGATCCGGACGGGCGCGCCGCCCGGTGATCGTACCGACCACGACGGCGCCGGCGGAGGTGGCGAGCGCGCTGATCTCGGCGACGCGATACTCGGGGTCCGCCCCGCCGAAATCCAGCGCGACCAGCAGCGCGCGGTCGCCGCGTGACGGGCGCTCGAACATCAGGCCGAACGCTCCGGAGCGACCGGACGCCGGTGTGGTCCGCAAGCCGGCCGCCACGCGACGCGGCGGCCCAGCTTCATCGCCCGGCAGGGTGCCGGCATCAGGCCTCGGCGTCTTGACCAGGCGGATGATGCGGCATGGTCACGGGCCGCGTGGGCACGATCGTGGAGATGGCGTGCTTGTAGACCATCTGCGTGACCGTGTTCTTGAGCAGGACGACGTACTGGTCGAACGACTCGATCTGGCCCTGAAGCTTGATGCCGTTCACCAGGTAGATCGACACCTGCACGTGCTCCTTGCGCAGAGTGTTCAGGAACGGGTCTTGTAACATTTGCCCTTTGCTGCTCATGGTTGAGCTCCGCTGTTGTTGTTGCCCGCGACAGCCTCCGCCCTCAGGTCGGTCCCGGCCGTGGAAACGCGCCTAGCGCCTGCGCGCGGGAGGATCCGCATACGGGTTGGATCCCGCCTTGAATTGTACTCTAAGGGGGGTGCCGCGAAGTTGGAAAGCGTCGCTGAAGAAATGTTCCAGATAGCGCCGATACGCATCCGGAACGTGGCGCAGCGCGGATCCGTGGACGATGATCAGCGGCGGATTGACGCCGCCCTGGTGGGCGTAGCGCATCTTGGGGCGGACCGGTCCGGCGCGGGGCGGCTGCTGGCGGGCGAGCGCCTGCTGCAGCGTCCGGGTGAGGCGGGGCGTGGGCAGGCGCGCCATCGCCGCCGCGTAGGCTTCGTTCACCGAGCGCAACAGCGCCTGGACGCCGCGTCCTTCCCTGGCCACGATGAAGTGCTGCTGCGCGAACGCCAGGAAGCCCATCTTGCGGTCGAGATCGCGCTTGACCTGTTCGCGGTCGGCCGCCGCAACGGCATCCCACTTGTTGATGCCGACGACGACCGCGCGCCCGGCCTCGAGGACGTGTCCGGCGAGGTGCGCGTCCTGCTCGGTGATCGCGTGCGCGGCGTCGAGCAGCAGCACGACGACGTTGGCATCCTCGATGGCCTGCAGCGTCTTGATCACCGAGAATTTCTCGATCGCCTCGAACACCTTGCCGCGGCGGCGGATGCCCGCGGTGTCGATCAGCATGTAGCGCGTGCCGTCGCGCTCGAAGTCGAGGTAGATCGCGTCGCGCGTGGTTCCGGGTTCGTCGAAGGCGATGACGCGCTCCTCGCCGAGGATGGTGTTGACCAGCGTCGACTTGCCCACGTTCGGGCGGCCGATGATCGCAACCTTGATGGTGTCGGCATCGGCCTGCATGGGTTCCTGCAGCGACGAGGCATCGCCGGCGCGCGCGACGGCCAGCGCGAGCGCCGCTTCGATCATCGGGCGCACATTCTCGCCGTGCGCGGAGGAGATGGCGATCGGCTCGCCAAGGCCGAGTTCGTGGAACTCGGCGACCGTGCGCTCGGCGGGCAGGCCCTCGGCCTTGTTGACCGCGAGGATCACCGGCTGTCCGGACTTGCGCAGCAGGTCGGCGATGATCGCGTCCTGCGGCGTCAACCCGGCACGGCCGTCGACCAGGAACACGACGACGTCGGACTCGGCGATCGCCGCGCGCGTCTGCTTGGCCATTTCGTGCAGGATGCCGGTCGTGGCCTTCGGCTCGAAGCCGCCGGTGTCGACGACGAAGTAGGACTGTTCGCCGATGCGCGCGCGGCCGTAATGCCGGTCCCGGGTCAGCCCCGGAAAATCGGCGACCAGCGCATCCCTCGTCCTGGTCAGGCGATTGAACAGCGTGGACTTGCCGACGTTCGGACGGCCGACGAGCGCTACGGTCGGGAGCACCGGGGTCCGTTCACTTCGCGCTGACCGCGTACAGCGTGCCGTTGGCCGACTGCCAAAGCGCGCTGCCGAGGAACAGTTCGGGTTGCGACGTGGGCGGCGAGCCGTCCGTGTCGAGGCGTCCGACGTAGGCGCCGTTGATCGGGGACAGCAGGTGCAGGACACCCAGCGGATCGACGACACCGACCAGGTCACCGACGAGCTGCGGACCGCCGATCTTGCGACCCGCCAGCAGGTCCTGCTTCCACACCGTCGCGCCGGTCGAGCGATCGAGCGCGTGGACCGCGCCGCGGTCGTCGGTGACGTAGATGTTCCTGGCGTCCCCGGCGATGCCGCTCAGGCTTGACACATCGCGCGACCAGTTGAGCGTGCCGCGTCCCACGTCGAAGCAGGCGACGCGGCCCTGGTAGGCCACCGCGCAGGCGTGCTGTTGCGTGACCAGCGGCAGGCTGGTGACGTCGGCGATGCGCTCGAGTTCCGTCGACCCTTTCGGACTGGCCACGGTCGCATCCCATCCGACGATGCCGGTGCGAACGTCGATGGCGAGCAGACGACCGCCCGCGGTGCCAGTGAACAGCGCGCCGCGGGCGACGACACCGCCGGCGAAGTTGCGTACGGTCAACGCGGGCGTGACGCGCTGGTGCACCCATTTCTTGGCGCCGGTGGCGGCATCGAGCGCATGGATGCTGCCGTCGCCGGCGAACACCATGACCACGCCGTCGGCGACCCTGGGTGGCGCGACCACTTCGGTGGACACGATCGCCGTCCACTTCGACTTGCCGCCGCTGTCGAAGGCGAGCACCTCGCCCTTGTCGGTGCCCACGACCACGGTGCTGGCGTCGGCGCCCGGTCCCGCGGAAAGCTTCTTGCCGGCGCTGATGCGCCAGACGGCCCGGCCGTCGGCCGGATCGATCCGGGTGATCGAACCGTCGACCGCGGCGGCGTAGATCGCATCGGACAGCACTGCCGGCGCGAAGCCGGGCACGGCCTGGCCGACGCTCGCCCGCAGGGTGATCGTCGCGGTGGCCGAAGCCTTGAGGTCGGGCAGCGGCCCGGGCTTCCTGCTGTCGCCCAGGAGCCAGCGCATCGACGGCGCGGGAATGATCGGAATGTACTCCGAAATCGTCGCGCAGCCGGCGAGCACGACCGCCAGGGCGGCCGCCGCGGCGGCCCGCCAACGGCGTGTCGTGCGTCGCGGCACGAGAGCGATGCGGGTAAGGTTCATTTTCCGGTTGCCGGCGCCGGCGCCGACTTGGCTGCGGGGGCGAAGGCCGCGGCAGCCGGCGGGGCGGCGGCGCCGCCCAACGCATCGAGCTTCACCTGCACATAGTTGCGGTAGGACGACTTGGGGTCGAGCTTGCCGTAGGCCAGCTCGTACGCCGCGCGCGCGTCGGCCTTGCGGCCGGCCAAGGCCAGCGCGTCGCCGCGCAGGTCGGCGTAGAGGCCAACGAACGCGTCGCCGTGCTTGGCATCGAGCACGCGCAACGCGTCGTCGTACTGCTTGTCGTTGACCAGTGCCTCGGCCAGCCGGTAGCGCGCGACTTCCTTCAATTCGGTTTCGTCGGCGCGGTCGATTACCCATTGATACTGGGCGCGCGCGCCGGCGCCGTCGCCGGAGTCGAAGAGCATCTTGGCGTAGACCAGCGCCGCGCGCGGCGCGTAGCCGGTGCCGCCATAGCGTTCCTCGAGCTGCGTGGTCGCGTCGCGGGCCTTGGCCAGGTCATTGGCGCGCGCCGCCTGCGCCAGCCCGGAAAACAGCACCGACGCGTCGCGTGCCTGCGTCGCCGTCCACCAGCGCCAGCCCTGCACGCCGGCAAACGCCAGGCTCACGACCACGGCGATGGTGGTCACGGCGTTGCCCCAGCGCGTCCACCAGGCCTTCAGGTCGTCGAGCTGGTCCTGCTCCTGCAGATCGTAGACTGCCATATGCTGTCCTCGGGTACGTTTGGTTCAGTGTTGGTTCGGTGAGGCCGCTGCCAGCCGTGCGGCGACGTCGTGCGTCGGCACTGCAACCTGTGCACCGGATTCGCGCAGCGGCTTGATCGCCACCGTGCCGGCCGCGATTTCGTCGTCGCCGATGATCAGCGCGACCCGGGCGCCGCTGGCGTCGGCGCGCTTCATCTGCGATTTGAAGCTGCCGCCGCCGGCATGCACGACGACTGCATGCCCGCAATCGCGCAGCGATTCCGCCACACGGCGGGCAACGGGAGCGGCGGCATCTCCCGCATGGACGATGTATGCGGCCAATGCCGACTCGACCTTCGTGCCGGCGTCCGCCAGCAGCAGGATCATGCGTTCGACGCCGATCGCGAAGCCGCAGGCGAAGTTCGGCTTGCCGCCCAGCAGTTCGAACAGGCCGTCGTAGCGACCGCCGCCGGCGACCGTGCCCTGCGCGCCGAGCGCGCTGCCGGTGGCGACCCACTCGAACACCGTGCGATTGTAATAGTCGAGGCCGCGGACCAGGCGCGGGTTCACCTCGAAGGCGAGTCCGGCATCGGTCAGCTGCGCCTGCAGCGCCTCGAAATGCGCGAGCGAGCGGTCCTCGATGAAGTCGACCAGTCTGGGCGCGGCCTCGAGCATCGGCTGCATCGCCGGGTCTTTGCTGTCGAGCACCCGCAGCGGATTGGCGTACAGGCGCCGCTTCGCATCGGCGTCGAGGATGCCGGCGTGCGCCTCGAGGTGGGCGATCAGCGCCTTGCGGTGCGCGAGGCGCTCGTGCGGCGTTGCCGATGGAATTGATCTGCAGCACGATGCCCGTCAGCCCGAGCGCCTTCCACAGCCGCGCCAGCAGGACGATCTGCTCGGCGTCGACGTCCGGCCCCTCGAACCCCAGCGCCTCGACGTCGAGCTGGTGGAACTGCCGGTAGCGGCCCTTCTGCGGCCGCTCGTGGCGGAACATCGGGCCGCTGGTCCAAACGCGCTGCGGCCGCTCGTAGGTCAGGTTGTGCTCGATGGTCGCGCGGACGATGCCGGCAGTCGCCTCCGGCCGCAGCGTCAGCGAGTCGCCGTTCAGCTTGTCCTCGAACGTGTACATCTCCTTCTCGACCACGTCGGTGTGCTCGCCGATGCCGCGCACGAACAGCGCGGTGGACTCGACGATGGGCACGCGGAGGTTGCGGTAACCGTATTGCGCGAACACTCCGCGCGCGGTGTCCTCGAGGCGCTCCCAGAGAAGCGCCTCGTCGGGCAGCACGTCGTTCATGCCGCGTACGGCCTGCAGTGTGTTCGCCATCGGCCGCGCCCTATCCGACGGCCTTGACCGGAATCGATGTCCGTTCGGGCTTGAGGTGCGCCGCCGCCTGCTCGCCGCCGTAGGTCGCGCGCACGTAGTCTTCCACCAGCGCCTGGAATTCCTCGGCGATGCGCTCGCCGCGCAGCGTCACCGTCTTCTGCCCGTCGACGTAGACCGGCGCGACCGGCGATTCGCCGGTGCCGGGCAGCGAGATGCCGACATTGGCGAGCTTCGACTCGCCTGGCCCGTTGACCACGCAGCCCATGACCGCGACGTGCATGTCCTCGACGCCGGGATAGCGAGCGCGCCACTGCGGCATCGCCGCGCGCAGGTGCGCCTCGATGCGCTGCGCCAGCGACTGGAACACCGTGCTGGTCGTGCGGCCGCAGCCGGGGCAGGCGGTGACCTGCGGCGTGAACGAGCGCAGGCCCATGGTCTGCAGGATTTCCTGCGCGACGATCACCTCGCGGGTGCGATCGCCGTCGGGTTCGGGCGTCAGCGACACGCGGATGGTGTCGCCGATGCCCTCCTGCAGCAGCACGGCCATCGCCGCGGTCGACGCGACGATGCCCTTGCTGCCCATGCCCGCCTCGGTCAGACCGAGATGCAGCGGATAGTCGCAGCGCCGCGCCAGTTCCCGATAGACGGCGATCAGGTCCTGCACGGCGGAGACCTTGCAGGACAGGATGATGCGCTCGCGCGGCAGGCCCAGCGCCACGCGCGCGCTCGGCGCTGCCGATCGCCGAGGCGATCAGCGCCTCGCGCATCACGCCGTCCGCGGGCAGCGGCGCGCTCCTGGCGGCGTTGTCGTCCATCATCCGCGCGAGGAGGTCGGCGTCGAGGCTGCCCCAGTTCACGCCGATGCGCACCGGCTTGCCGAATTCGATCGCCTTCTCGATCATCACCACGAACTGCGGGTCGCGCTTGCTGCCCTTGCCGACGTTGCCGGGGTTGATCCGGTACTTGGCCAGCGCCCGCGCGCAGTCGGGATGCTCGGTGAGCAGCTTGTGCCCGTTGAAGTGGAAATCGCCGATCAGCGGCACCGGGCAGCCCAGCGCGTCGAGCCGCGCGCGGATCTCCGGCACGGCCGCGGCCGCCGCCGAGGTGTTGACGGTGATGCGCACCAGCTCCGAACCCGCGTCGGCAAGCGCGCGCACCTGCGCCACCGTCGCGCCGACGTCGGCGGTGTCGGTATTGGTCATCGACTGCACGACGATCGGCGCGCCGCCGCCGATGATCACGCCGCCGACGCGGGCGGCGCCAGTGGCTTGGCGGGCTGGCGGCACGCGGCTCATGATCAGTTCAGCGTGAACTTGGCGACGTTCTGCCGCGTGTGCGGCGCGGTGTCGAACGCCTTGCCGCGCCAGGTGACAGTCACCGCCTCGGCGTTGCCGATGACGACGTCCAGCGGCAGCGCGCCGCCGGTCGAGTGCTTGGCGCCCGGGTAGCCCATCGTCGACAACACCACGGCGCCGCTCGCATCCTTGACCTCGACCCACGAGGTGCCGCGGAACACCAGCGCCAGCGGCGCATCGACGGGCGGCGAGGCCGGCACGGTTTCCGCCGGCAACGGCGCCGCGTCGCTGCGCGCCGCATGGTGTCGGCGGCCGGAGGCGCGGCCGCTTCGGTTGCCGGCGCCGCCGTTGTGGCCTCCGCGGCGACGCGCGGCGTCGTCACCGTCCGCTCGGATCTCGTGGCATCCACCAGCGGACGCGTCAATTCGTACACGGCGGCGATGGCGATGATCGCCACGAGCGCCAGCGGAATCGCCCAGCGCGCCGCGCTCGGCCGCGCGTTGACGTCGGCTGGGCAGTTCGCCCATCGGACGCGGCGAAGGCGCCGAGCGAAGGTTCGGACATTCCCGGAGCGGCGTCGGGGTCGGGCAGCGCCTCGAGCAGCGCAACGGCATCCAGCCGCAGCAGTCGCGCGTAGTTGCGGACGAAGCCGCGCACGAAGGTGCGCCCCGGCAGCGCGGCGAAGTCGCATTCCTCCAGCGCGACCACCTGTCGCGGCGCGAGCTTCAGCTGCTGCGCGACCGCGTCGATGGACAGGCCCGCGGCGACGCGCGCATCGCGCAGCCGCGTCCCGGCCGTGGCGATCGGGACCGCCGCGGTCGAATCGGGGGCAACGGCCGGAACGTCGTTCTCGTCGGTCATTCGCAGCTTCCGCCGGCGATGGCCTTGGTCTCGGCCGACTCCGGAAAGCGGTTGCGCAGTTGCGACGCGTACGAAGTCTCGGCGGCGCGGTCGCCGAGCTTGCGCTCGATGCACATGCCGAGGAACAGCGCCTCGGGCGGCGGCGAGGGCTGCGCCATCACGCGTCGCATCAGCGAACGCGCACTCGTCGCGCCTTGCCTTCGCGGTAGAGCAGCAGCGCCAGGTTGTACGCGGCCAGCGGCGCGGGCGAGACCGCCAGCGCCCGGCGGAAGTACTCCTCGGCGCGCTTCTTCTCGCCGATCGACGCCGCGCACTTGCCGGCGTTGACCAGCGACACGTCGGGGGTCTTGTAGAGCGGATTGCGCACGGCAAGGTCGAACTCCTGCATCGACTCCCTGGCGCGCCCGTGCGTGCACAGGTACCAGCCCCAGTTCTGGCGGATCTCCGAATCGTTCGGCGCGAGTTCGAGCGCCCGCCGGAAATTCTGCTGCGCCTTGTCGTCCTGCCCGAGCAGCGCATAGACGAGGCCGTAGACGTTGTAGGACTTGGCATTGTTCGGGTTGAGCTTGACCGCGATGTCCAGTTCCTGGAGCGCGACCTCCATCTGGCCGCGCTCGTAGAAGCCGGCCGCGATCTCGGTGTGCAGCTGCGCGCGATACGCCGGCGGCGCCTCCTGCAGCGGCGGCGCGGCGGCGGCGCCTGTGGCTGCGGCGGCGGCGTTGGTACCGTCGGTGCGCTCTCGCAGCCCGCGAGCAGCGCGAGCGCCGTGGCCAGGATGACGAGGGTTCCGGGAATGCGGCGCATGAGGGGCTCGAGGTTGGTGGCGGGGTCAGGTGGTGGCGATGGGAACGACGCGCGAGCCCAGGCGGCGCGTCGTGCGGTCGCGCACCTGCCCGGCCAGCTGGCCGCAGGCGGCGTCGATGTCGTCACCGCGCGTCTTGCGCATCGTCGCAACCAGCCCCGCGTCCTGCAGGCGGCGCTGGAAATCGACGATCCGCGCCCGCGGGCTGCCGGTGTACCGCGTTCCCGGGAACGGATTGAAGGGAATCAGGTTGAACTTGCAGGGCACGTCGCGGGTCAGCTCGACCAGCGCCGCTGCGTGCTGCGGCTGGTCGTTGACGCCGTCGAGCATCACGTACTCGAAGGTGACGAAGTCACGCGGCGCGCGGTCGAGGTAGCGCAGGCAGGCGGCCAGCAGGTCGCGCAGCGGATGGCGCCGATTGATCGGCACCAGCTGGTCGCGCAGCGCGTCGTCCGGCGCGTGCAGCGAGACGGCGAGCGCCACCGGACACTCGTCGCGCAGGCGATCGATCAGGGGCACGAGTCCGGACGTCGACAGCGTGACCCGTCGCCGCGACAGGCCATAGGCGTTGTCGTCGAGCATCAGCCGCAGCGCAGGCACCACGTTGTCGAAATTAGCCAGCGGCTCGCCCATGCCCATCATGACCACGTTGGTGATCGGCGGCCGGCCATGCTCGATCCACGGCGCCGACACGCCGTCGGCGAGCAGCGTCCGGTTGGCGTGCCAGAGCTGGCCGATGATCTCGGCGGTCGACAGATTGCGGTTGAAGCCCTGTTTGCCGGTCGCGCAGAACGAGCAGTCGAGCGCGCAGCCCGCCTGCGACGACACGCAGAGCGTGCCGCGATCGTCCTCGGGGATGTAGACCGCCTCGACCGCGTTGCCGCCGCCGGCGTCGAGCAGCCACTTGCGCGTCCCGTCCGTGGCGGTCGTGTCGCGCAGCACCGACGGACCCTGCACCGAGGCCTCGGCGGCAAGCCGCTCGCGCAGCGCCCGCGACAGGTCGGACATCTGCCCGACGTCGGCGCAGAAGCGCTGGTGCACCCAGCGCGACACCTGCCTTGCCCGGAACGGCTTCTCGGCCCGCGCCGAGAAAAAGGCGTCGAGCGCCGCAGGGTCGAGGTCGAGCAGATTGGTCATGGTGCGAAGCGGCGCCGCCTATCGGCTGTAAATGGCCAGCGCGGGAAAGAAGTAGGCGATCTCGACCGCCGCGGTGTCGGGGGCGTCGGAGCCATGCACGGCGTTGGCGTCGATCGATTGCGCGAAATCGGCACGGATGGTTCCCGCCGCGGCCTTTTTCGGATCGGTGGCGCCCATCAGGTCGCGGTTGGCGGCGATGGCATTTTCGCCCTCGAGCACCTGGATCATCACCGGACCGGAGATCATGAAATCGACCAGATCCTTGAAGAACGGACGCTCGCGATGAACGGCGTAGAAGCCTTCGGCCTCGGCGCGGGACAGCCAGGCCATCCGCGCGGCTGCGATGCGCAGTCCGGCCTTCTCGAAACGGGAATAGATCTTGCCCGATCACGTTCTTCGCGACCGCGTCGGGTTTGATGATGGAAAGCGTACGTTCGACCGCCATTTCGTGCTCCGGATGAATAAATGCGAATAAATTCAAAATTATACCATGTAGAGACCCCTGCCGGCGACACGGCGACGCCTTGCGCCGGGGGTGCCGCGGCGCATGCAGTTCGCCGGTTGCGAAATGCCTCGTCGATGGGCAATCGCCGGTTGCGGCAAGGCTCGAACGGCTCTCTGCGCGATTCGCCGGCACGGCGATTTTCCCGGTCCGGCGCGGGCCGATCGTCGACGCCCTCGGCGGGCATCGACGTTCACTGCGGGTCGGGCGTCCACTCGATGCTGATCCCCGGACCGTCCGGCGGCGCGCGGCAGGCCGCATCGACGCCGATGCGGGCCACGGCGACCAGCGCGGGACCGCAGTAGACCAGCGGCAGGCCGACGCGTTCCCAGGCCGGGATGCCGGCCTCCTGGAGGATCGACTTCAACGCCCGCCGGGGTCGGCCCGGCGCAAGCTGAAAGCGCTCGCCTCCGCGACGCGAGCGAACGTGCACGGATGCCGTCGCCAGCGCCCGCGCATCCACGCCCGTTCCCGGCGTTCGCGAAAAGGCGAGTCGTCCATGGGGCAGGCGGAGTTCGTCTTCGCCGCTCCAGACGAGATCGAAAGGCGTCGGCGGCGGGGCGTGGACGACGATCGATCCGCGCACCAGGCCCAGTTCAACGCCACCGTGGCGCAGTCGCACCTCGGCATCGGGCCTCGCTCCGCGCAACTGCGCGAGCATGGCCGCGAGCCGCGCAGCGGATGGGGCCGGCAGCCCGTGTCGGCGCAGGAACCAGCGCAGCACATTGGCGGCGCGGTGCTCCGGGAGCACGGCAAGCGCCGCGCGCTCGAGGATGCCGCTCGTGCCCGCAGCACCCGCGTCGATCGCGGCGAGATCGTCCTGCAACGCGGCGGCGGCGGCCTGGTGCGCCGCCGCGCGCGCGAGCGTGGTTGCCCAGGCCGGGAAGACCCGCGACAGCGCCGGGGCGACCTCAAGGCGCAGCGCGTTGCGCCGGTGCACCGGATCGGCGTTGCTCTCGTCGTCGATCCAAGGCAGGCCCAGAGCGCGCGCCTGATCGCCGATCGTGTCACGCCCGAGTCCCAGCAGCGGCCGCAGCCAATGAACGCCGGAAGCGACGCTCGCCGCGGGCATCGCGGCCAGGCCATGCGGGCCGGCGCCGCGCAGCAGTTGCAGCAGCAGCGTTTCCGCCTGATCGTCGCGATGATGCGCGAGCAGCACGTGCGTGACGCCGCCCGCGGCGGCCTCGGCGGCGAGCGCCGCGTAGCGCAGCGCGCGCGCCTCGGCCTCGAGGCTGGTGCCGCGACCGTGCCGCAGTTCGACGCGGGCGACGGTCAGCGGCACGCCGTGCGGCGGCGCACAGGTCCGCGCAAAAACCCGCCCAGGCGTCGGCATTGGGGGAAAGTCCGTGGTGGACGTGGATGGCCGACAGCGCAACCGCGCGTCGGCCTGCCAGCCGGGCCGCGGCGTCGAGCAGGGCCACCGAATCGCGCCCGCCGGACAAGGCCACCGCGGCGAGCCCGCCGTCCGGCAGGTGATCCGCGAACGCCTGTTCGATCGCCGCGTCGACGGGCGGGACGCGCACGGCCTCGGACGAACGCCGCGTCCGCGCTCCGGGCCGCGACGTACGCCGCGAACCGGGTGCCTCAGCCGGAGGCGATCTCCTTGTACTTGCCATAGGAAAGAATCCTGTCCTCGCGCTGCTCCAGCAGCTTGTCCAGCGGCAGGTCCTGCAGCTGCCGCAGCGCGTCGGTCAGCGCCTTCTTGAGCGTCGCCATCATCGCCCCGTGGTCGCGATGCGCGCCGCCCGGAGGCTCGCTGATCACCTTGTCGATCAGGCCGAGCTGCTTCAGGCGCGGCGCGGTGATGCCCAGGACCTCCGCGGCCTCCGGCGCCTGCTCGGCGGATTTCCAGAGGATCGACGCGCAGCCTTCGGGCGAGATCACCGAATACGTCGAGTACTGCAGCATGAACGTGACGTCGCCGACGGCGATTGCCAGCGCGCCGCCCGAGCCGCCTTCGCCGATGACCGTGACGATCACCGGGACGCGCAGGCCGGCCATCTCGAACAGGTTGCGGCCGATCGCCTCGGACTGGCCGCGCTCCTCGGCGCCGATGCCCGGATAGGCGCCCGGCGTGTCGACGAAGGTGAACAACGGCAGCGAGAATTTTTCCGCGAGCTTCATCAGCCGCAGCGCCTTGCGGTAGCCCTCCGGCCGCGGCATGCCGAAGTTGCGGTGGATCTTTTCCTTGGTGTCGCGGCCCTTCTGGTGGCCGATCACCATGCACGGCTGCCCGTTGAACCGGGCGAGGCCGCCGACGATCGCCTGGTCGTCGGCGTAGGCGCGATCCCCGTGCAGCTCGCGGAAATCGGAAAACATGCCCGCGACGTAGTCCAGCGTATAGGGCCGTTGCGGATGGCGCGCCACCTGGGCGATCTGCCAGGCCGACAGCTTGCCGTAGATGTCCTTGGTCAGCTGCTGGCTTTTCTTGGTGAGGCGGCCGATCTCGTCGGAGATGTCGACGGCCGAGTCCTCGTGCACGAAGCGCAGCTCGTCGATCTTCTGCTGCAGCTCGGCGATCGGCTGCTCGAAATCGAGGAAGGTCTGTTTCATCCTGGGCTAGGGCCTGTTAACGCTATGAACACAATCGCGAACGAGTGGCATCGGGCGCCAATCGCGGCAGCCGACGATGCAAAGGCTGGCAGCCTTTGCGAGGAGCGCAACAAAGAGTGGCGCCCGATGCCACTCGTTCCCTCCGGGTTGCTGCCGAAAACGCCCATCGCTGCGTTGCGAAGGCTCGCCGGGTTCCCGACCCGCCTTCGCCTTCGCGCCTTGCGCTGGGCGTTTTCGGCTTCGCAACGCGTTTGCGTTCATAGTGTTAACAGGCCCTAGGCGCGGGAAGGCGGGTTGCCATCATAGCGCAACCGGATCGGCGCAGCCTCGGTGCGGTCAATGCATGAAGGCGTCCCAGATGAGCTTGCTGCCGAAGACGAGCAGCAGCGTGTAGCTCAGGTTGAAGAACAGGCGCTGCGATATGCGCCGGTGCACGTACACGCCGAGCCAGATGCCCAGCGGCGCCAGCGGCGCCAACAGCAGCGATGTGGTCAGATTGCCGGGGCTGAGCTGGCCGACGAAGTAGTAGGGGACGAGCTTCATGTAGTTGACGGCCATGAAGAAGGCGATCGAGGTGGCGACGAACGTCGTCTTGTCCACCTTCTGCGCCAGCATGTAGATCGCGTAGGGCGGCCCGCCGGCGTGTGCCAGCGTGCTGGTGAAGCCCGAAACCGCGCCCCAGAAAATGCCGGCCGCGCGCCCGGGCGGTCTGGACTCCCGGGCCATCCGCGCGGCCAGCCGCTCGGACAGCCGCAGCCACCGGTTGAGCGCGAAGGTCACCGCGATCGTGCCGACCAGCAGGCGGACGGCGTTCACCGGCAGCAGGCCGAAGACGAGGCCGCCAAGCACGATGCCGGCGATCGCGCCGGGCAGCAGCATGCGCAGGTGATGCGCCGACCATTGGCGGCGATAGGCGTGCAGGCCGAACAGGTCCATCGCGCAGAGGATCGGCAGCATGATCCCGGCGGCCTCGGCGGGCGTGATGAACACCGCCATCATCGGCACGGCGATGCCGCCCGAACCCTGGCCGAAGCCGCCCTTGAACACGCCGGTGATCACGATGGCGATGATGGCGACCGCGTAGAACGCGGCGGGATACTCGGGCAGCACCAGCATGGCGGCGAAGTCGGTTCAGGGCCCGGTCAGCGGCGGCCGGACGCCGCCGGTGCGCCCGCGCCAGGCCGCGAAGACCTCGTTGGCGATCACGGCCGCCAGCACGATCGCACCGCCGGCCAGCGCCGCCGGGCTCGGTCGTTCGGCCAGCAGCATCCAGGCCCACAGCGGGCCCAGGATCGGCTCGAGCAGCGCGAGCAGGCCGAGTTCGGTGGCCGACAGCGTTCGCGACGCGACCGTGGCGAGCATGCAGCCGATGCCCAGCTGCACGCTGCCCATGACCGCGAGCACGAACAGATCGCGGCCGCTGGCCGCGAATGGCCCGGCGAGCAGCCAGGCGGGGATCAGCGTCCACAGGCCGGCGATCAGTCACCTGCGGCAGCATGTCCACCGTGGCGTGGTAGCGGCGCAGCACCATCAGCTGCGCGGCAAAGCACACCGACACGCCCAGCGCCATCACGTTGCCGACCAGCCGCCCGGTATCGGCGGCGCCGCCGAACATGACGACGAATGCCCACGCCCGCGGCGGCCAGCGCGAACCAGGTACGCAACGGCACGGGCTCGCGCAGGAATACCAGGCCGGCCAGCGCAGCGATCAGCGGCGTCACGCTCATCAGCACGAAGGTGTTGGCGACCGTCGTGTGCATCAGCGAGCCGATGAACAGGAAGAAGGTGCCGGAGAGCAGCAGTCCGGCCAGCAACCCGGGTCTGCCCACGGCGCGGACTGCGCGCGGCATCGCGCGCCCGTGCATCGCCAGCAGCACGCCGGCAACGAACAGGACCATGAACAGCGAACGCCAGAAAACGATCTCCCAGGCGTTGGTGATCGCGAGCTGGCGGACCAGGATGCCGCCGGTCGACCAGCAGATCGCGGCGATGATCATGAAGGCGATCGCCCGGCGGTGGCGCGCGACGCGGTCGACGGAAGCGGAGGTCATCGTGGGAGCGGGAACAGGGAGCCGGGCTTGCCCGCGGGCGCAATGCAAGACGCCGGCGTCGCGAACGTTCGCGGGCACCGGCGCCGGGCGAAAGTCGGACGCTAATTAACCGAAAAGTTAACACATCCGGCGCAGGCAGTAAATCGCCTCCGCGCGCCGCCCCGCCCCTGGCGGCGGGGCACCGGCAGGTGGTCGCGTGCGAATGCCGGCGGATCGACCGATCTTCCCGCCTTCGGCCGGCCGGGTCCCGGTTGCGTAAACTACGTCCTTTTGGCGGGGGTGCGGCATGGCGAAGCATCGGATCGCGGTCATTGCGGGCGACGGCATCGGCAAGGAGGTGATGCCCGAGGGTCTGCGCGCGCTGGAGGCGGTGGGCCGCAAGTTCGGCGTCGACCTCGCGCTCACGCATTTCGACTGGAGCTGCGACTACTACGCGCAGCACGGCAAGATGATGCCGGACGACTGGTTCGACCGGTTGAGCGGGTTCGAGGCGATCTACTACGGCGCCGTCGGCTGGCCGGCGACCGTCCCCGATCACGTGTCTCTCTGGGGATCGCTGATCCAGTTTCGCCGCCGCTTCGACCAGTACGTCAACCTGCGCCCGTGCAGGCTGATGCCCGGCATTCCGTCGCCGCTGGCCGGGCGCAAGCCCGGCGACATCGACTTCGTCGTGGTGCGCGAGAACACCGAGGGCGAGTACTCGTCGGTCGGCGGGCGGATGTTCGAGGGCACCGAGCGCGAGATCGTGTTCCAGGAATCGGTGTTCACCCGCCGGGGCGTCGACCGCATCCTGCGCTTCGCATTCGAGCATGCGCGCGGCCGGACGGCGAAGCACGTGACGTCGGCCACCAAGTCCAACGGCATCTCCATCACCATGCCGTACTGGGACGAGCGCTTCCGCGTGGTCGCCGCACGACTACCCGGACGATCCGCACCGACCAGTACCACATCGACATCCTGACCGCGCACTTCGTCGCAGCGGCCCGAGCGCTTCGACGTCGTGGTCGGCTCCAACCTGTTCGGCGACATTCTGTCCGACCTGGGTCCCGGCGGTCTGCGGCACCATCGGCATCGCGCCGTCGGCGAATCTCAATCCCGAGCGCACCTGGCCGTCGCTGTTCGAGCCGGTGCACGGCTCGGCGCCGGACATCGCGGGCCGCAACATCGCCAACCCGATCGGCCAGATCTGGTCCGGCGCGCATGATGCTCGACTTCCTCGGCCACGCCGACGCCGCGCGGGCGCTGGTCGCGGCGATCGAGCGGGTGCTGGCCGATCCGGCCGCCCCGCGGACGCCGGACCTGGGTGGCAAGGCATCCACGGCGGATCTCGGGCGCGCGATCGCCGCGGCGGTGTAGGGGTGGATCCGGTGCGCTTCGTTCGACAACAGGGATCGCGACCGTCGTTTCGCAGGCTGGTCGGCGCGGCGCTGGCCGCGCTGGGGGCGCTGGCGCCGCAGGTGTCTTCGGCCGCCGACCTGTCCTACCCGGAGCGTCCCATCCATGTCGTCGTTCCGTTTCCAGCGGGCGGGGGCGCCGACACGCTGGCCCGGACGATCATGCCGCGGGTTGCGCGCGAACTCAACGCGACCATCGTCATCGACAATCGCCCCGGCGCCGGAGGCAACCTGGGGGCCGAGTTCGTCGCCCGCGCCGCGCCCGACGGCTACACGCTGCTGTACGGCACCAACGGCACCCATGCGATCAACCGCACGCTCTACGCGAACCTGCCCTTCGATCCGGTCCGGGATTTCGCGCCGGTGTCGCGCATGACCTGGATCGCGGCGCTGCTCGTGGTCAACCCGGCGCTGCCGGTGAACTCGGTGGGCGAGCTGATCGCCTACGCGAAGGCGAATCCGGGCAAGGTATTCTTCGCGTCGGCCGGCAACGGCACCACATCGCATCTGTCCGGCGAACTGTTCAAGACCATGGCCGGCGTCGACATCGTGCACACGCCGTACCGCGGCGGCGCGCTTGCCGCCAACGACCTCATGGGTGGGCACGTGGCGATGATGATCGACGTGATGCCGAACGTGCTGCCGTTGGCGAAAAGCGGAAAATTGCGCGCACTCGCCGTTACGACGCCGGCGCGGGTGCCGGCGGCACCGGAGATTCCGACGGTCGCCGAATCGGGGCTGGCGGGATTCGAGGTCACGGCGTGGGACGGGATCCTCGCCCCGGCAGGCACGCCTTCGGCGATCGTCGCCAAGCTGAATGCCGCCATCGGCGCAGCGCTCGCCGATCCGGACGTGCGCGCCGCGCTGGTCGCGCGCGGAGCGCAGCCGGTCGCCGGCCCGCCGGAGAGCTTCGCGCGGCATATCGCCGCGGAATCGGAAAAGTGGGCGCGTGTGGTCCGCAGGGCCGGCGCCAAGATCGACTGAACGGAGCAAGCGATGCAGCCGCAGCAACTTCCCCAGGTTCCGGCATGGAACGACATCCCGGGTTACCGCGACATCCTTTACGCGAAGGCCGACGAAGGCATCGCCAAGATCACGATCAACCGGCCCGAGGTGCGCAATGCGTTCCGGCCGGAGACCGTTGCCGAGTTGCAGCGGGCATTCACCGACGCGCGGGACGACGAGGCCATCGGCGTGATCATCCTCACCGGGCAGGGGCGGGACGCGTTCTGCTCGGGCGGCGACCAGCGCGTGCGCGGCGACGGCGGCTATGTCGGCAGCGACGGCGTGCCGCGGCTGAATGTGCTCGACCTGCAGCGGCAGATACGTACGCTGCCCAAGCCGGTGGTCGCGATGGTCGCCGGGTACGCGATCGGCGGCGGCCACGTGCTGCACATGATGTGCGACCTGACGATCGCCGCGGACAACGCGCGCTTCGGCCAGACCGGGCCGCGCGTCGGCAGTTTCGACGGCGGCTACGGCGCGGCGTACATGGCGCGCATCGTCGGGCAGAAGAAGGCGCGGGAAATCTGGTTCCTGTGCCGGCAGTACGACGCGCAGGCTGCGCTAGCGATGGGGCTGGTCAACTGCGTGGTCTCCTGCGAGCAGCTCGAGGCCGAGACGGTGCAGTGGTGCCGCGAGATGCTCGCCAACAGCCCGATTGCGCTGCGCTGCCTGAAGGCGGCGCTCAACGCCGACTGCGACGGGCAGTCGGGGCTGTCGGAACTCGCCGGCAACGCGACATTGCTCTACTACCTGTCCGAGGAAGGCCGCGAAGGTCGCGACGCCTATCTCGAGAAGCGTCCGCCGGATTTCCGCAAGTTCCGTCGTTTGCCGTGACGCGCGCGGCGGCGACCGCCCGCATCCCGACCGGCGACGCGTGAGCGGCGACGGCGATCGCCTTTCCGTCCGCGCCGCGGCGGCTGCGGCCGGTCCGGCGCCGGCGCTCGATGTCGGGGGCCGGACCTGCTCCTACGCCGAGCTCGCGAGGCTCGTCGACTCCGAGCTGCGTCGTCTGGAGCGCGAATGGCCCGACGCGCCTGCTTATCCGCTGGTCGCGCACAACACGCTGGCCACCGTCGTCACGCTGCTCGCCTTGATGGAGCGATCGATCCCGGCGCTGCTGCTGCACCCCCGCCTGACGACGACCGAGCGCGACGCGCTGCTGGCCGATGCCCGCGCCGCGCAGTCATGGGTCCGTGCCGACGCTGCGGCCATCATTCACACGTCGGGGACCACCGGCCAACCGCGCGGCGCAGTGCTGACGCGCGCGGCGCTGCTCGCATCCGCAGCGGCGAGCGAGGCGAACCTGGGCTGGCGCGACGACGACCGCTGGCTTGCCTGCATGCCGGTCGCCCGCGTGGGGGGGTTGTCGATTCTGACGAGGTGCCTCGCGGCGCGACGAACCGTCGTGCTCGAGGACGGGTTCGACGTCGCCGGCTTCCCGGCGCTGCTCGTCGCCCGCCGCGTGACGCTCGCCTCGCTGGTCCCGACGATGCTCGCGCGCTTGCTCGAAGCGCACCCGGATTGGCGGCCGCCCGCGCAGTTGCGCGCCGTCCTGGTCGGGGGAGCCGCTGCACCTGAAGGACTTCTGCGGCGCGCCGCGGAGCGCGGTGTGCCCGTCGTGCAGACCTACGGCCTCACCGAGACCTGCTCGCAGGTCGCGGCCACGCCTTACGCATCACGCTACGAGGTCGCGCAGCAAGGCGCCGTCGTACCGCTGCCCACGGTCGCGATGCGCATCGTCGACGGGCGCATCGAAGTCGCCGGCCCGATGCTGATGGCGGGGTACTGGGATTGCCCGCCGCTGGCGCCGGGCGCCTGGTTCGACACAGGCGACCTCGGACGCTTCGACGCGCGGGGACGCCTGCTCGTGCACGCACGGCGCGTGGACCTGATCGTGACCGGAGGCGAGAACGTCTATCCGGCGGAAATAGAACGCGAACTGGAGCGCTGTCCGGGAATCGCGGCAGCGGCCGTATTCGGACTCGACGACGCGACCTGGGGCCAGACCGTGGCGATGATCCTCGTCGCCGAGGGCCCGACGCCCCCCGGCGAATCCGATCTGGCACGATTCATCGCGGCACGGCTGGCGCCGTACAAGCACCCGCGTCATTTCCGGTTCGTCTCGAAGCTGCCGCAGACGCCGGCAGGCAAACTGGACCGTCGCGCGCTGGCGCTGCTCGCCGACGGACTGCGCCCGCTGCGCGGATGAGCGCGCACGCTGCGCGAACGGGCCACAGCCGCGGATTCCATGCGCCCGGCCTGCCCAAGCGAGGTCATTTGTGGCACGATGTGGCGAGAAAAAACGACCGACCATGATCCGGTGCCGCCATGTATGGCTGCCCGGCATCGCGTAGCAGGGGACTTTCCATGTTGATCGGCATCCCACGCGAGACCCGCCCGGGCGAGACGCGCGTAGCAGCCACGCCCGAGACCGTGAAGAAGTACGCGGCCAGCGGTGCGCATACGATTCTCGTCGAGGCCGGCGCCGGCTTGAGCTCGGCGATTTCCGACGCCGACTACGCCGCGGCCGGCGCAAAGCTCGGCGGCGCTGCGGAGGCGCTGGGCGCGGACCTGGTGCTGAAGGTGCGCATGCCGACGGCGGAGGAACTGCCGTCGCTCAAATCCGGTGCGGCGCTGGTGGGGCTGCTCAACCCTTTCGACGCCGATGGCGTGGGCGCGCTGGCCAAGGCCGGCGTCACCGGTTTCGCGCTGGAATCGCTGCCGCGGATCTCGCGCGCGCAGTCGATGGACGTGCTGTCATCGCAGGCGAACATCGCCGGGTACAAGGCGGTCATGCTCGCCGCCAACGAATACGCGCGTTTCGTGCCGATGCTGATGACCGCCGCCGGCACGGTGAAGGCGGCCCGCGTGCTGATCATGGGCGTCGGCGTTGCCGGCCTGCAGGCGATCGCGACCGCCAAGCGGCTGGGCGCGGTGATCGAGGCCACCGACGTCCGCCCGTCGGTCAAGGACCAGGTCGAGTCGCTCGGCGCCAAATGGGTCGACGTTCCCTACGCCAACGACGAGGAGCGGCAGATCGCCGAGGGCGTGGGCGGCTACGCGCGGCCGATGCCGCCGGAGTGGATGGCGCGGCAGGCAGGCATCATCGCCGAACGCTGCAAGCAGATGGACATCGTCATCACCACTGCGTTGATCCCCGGCCGCCCTGCGCCGAAGCTGCTGCGCGCGGACACGATCGCGACCATGAAATCCGGCTCGGTGATCGTCGACCTGGCGGTGGAGCAGGGCGGCAACGTCGAAGGCTCGGAGGCCGGCAAGGTGGTGAACGTGAACGGCGTGAAGATCGTCGGCACGACCAACCTGCCGGCACTGGTGGCCACCGATGCCTCGGCACTGTATTCGCGCAACGTGCTCAACTTCCTGGCGCTGTCGCTGGATCTGAAGTCCGGCGAGTGGAAGCTGGCGCGCGACGACGAAATCGTCCAGGCGACGATGATTTGTGACGCGGGCGCGCCCGTGACCAGGAAATGAGGAGAGCCACGTGACCGCCGCCGATCCCATCGTATTCAACCTGATCATCTTCGTGCTGGCGATCTTCGTCGGCTACCACGTCGTCTGGACCGTGACGCCTGCGCTGCATACGCCGCTGATGTCGGTCACCAACGCGATCTCCGGAATCATTCTGGTCGGCGCGATGCTCGCCGCCGGACCGGCGGTGTTCGACTGGGGTGGCTGGGTAGGCGTGCTGGCGGTGGCGCTGGCCTCGGTCAACGTGTTCGGCGGCTTCCTGGTGACGCAGCGGATGCTCGAGATGTTCAAGAAAAAGGAGCCGAAGGCTCCGACGGCCGCGCCGAAGCAGGAGTGACGATGAGCGCCAATCAAGTCGCACTGTGGTACCTGGTGGCGTCGATCTGCTTCATCTTCGCGCTCAAGGGGCTGTCGCATCCGACCACCGCGCGCCGCGGCAACATGCTCGGCATCACCGGCATGGCCATTGCCGTGGTCGTCACGCTGGCGCTGGTGTACTCGCTGACCAAGAACGTGGCGATGATCCTGCTCGGAATCGCGATCGGCGGCGCCATCGGCGCGGTCGTGGCGAAGCGCGTGCAGATGACGCAGATGCCCGAACTGGTTGCGGCGATGCATTCGCTGGTTGGTCTCGCCGCGGTGCTGATCGCGATCGCCGCGGTCAACAATCCGGTCGCGCTGGGCCTGCCCGATCCGATCCCGACCGGCAACAAGCTGGAACTGTTCATCGGCACCTTCATCGGCGCCATCACGTTCTCTGGCTCGGTGATCGCCTTCGGCAAGCTGTCCGGCCGCATCCGCAGCGCGCCGGTGGTCTTTCCCGGCCAGCATCTGCTGAATCTCGCCATCGGCATCGCGATGATCGGCTTCGGCATCTGGTTCTTCATGGCCGGGCCGACCGACAACCAGTGGCTGCCGTACATCGTGATGACGGCGCTGGCCTTCCTGCTCGGCCTGCTGATCATCATTCCCATCGGCGGCGCCGACATGCCCGTGGTGATCTCGATGCTCAACAGCTACTCCGGCTGGGCCGCGGCCGGCATCGGCTTCTCGCTGTCGAACCCGATGCTGATCGTGTCAGGGTCGCTGGTCGGCTCGTCGGGCGCGATCCTCTCCTACATCATGTGCCGGGCGATGAACCGCTCGTTCTTCAGCGTCATCCTCGGCGGCTTCGGCGCCGAGGGCGGCACCGTGGTGGCCGGAGCGGAGCAGAAGCAGGTGAAGTCGGGCTCGGCCGACGACGTGGCGTTCATGATGGGCAACGCCGACTCGGTGATCATCGTCCCGGGCTACGGACTCGCCGTGGCCCGCGCGCAGCACGCGGTCAAGGAAATGGCCAACGCGCTGCGCGAGAAGGGCGTCAACGTCCGCTACGCGATCCACCCGGTCGCCGGACGGATGCCCGGCCACATGAACGTGCTGCTGGCCGAGGCCGAGGTGCCCTACGACCAGGTGTTCGAGATGGAGGACATCAACGGCGACTTCGGCTCCACCGACGTCGTGCTGGTGCTCGGCGCCAACGACGTGGTCAACCCGCTGGCCGAGGTCAAGGGCAGCCCGATCTACGGCATGCCGATCCTCGAGGCGCACAACGCGCGCACGGTGATCGTCAACAAGCGGTCGATGGCGGCGGGCTACGCCGGTCTCGACAATCCGCTGTTCTACATGGACAAGACCATGATGGTGTTCGGCGACGCGAAGAAGGTCGTCGAGGACATCGTCAAGGCGCTCGAGTAACGGCGTGCATTGTCTGTCGGCAAGCTGCGGCGCGGACATCCTGGTGTCCGCGCCGTTTCAATTTCCGCAAGCATGGCCGGCCCGCTCGCCCACCTGACCGTACTCGACCTCTCGCGCGTCCTCGCCGGACCGTGGTGCACGCAGCTCCTCGCCGATCTGGGCGCGACGGTGCTCAAGGTCGAGAAACCCGGCAGCGGCGACGACACCCGCGCCTGGGGGCCGCCCTATCTGAGGGATGCGGAGGGACACGAGACGTCGGAAGCCGCCTACTACCTCGGCTGCAACCGCGGCAAGCGCTCGGTCGCCATCGACTTCACCCGTCCCGAAGGCCGTGACCTGGTCCTCGCGCTGGCGCGTCAGGCGGACGTGCTGATCGAGAACTTCAAGGTCGGGGGCCTCGCGAAATACGGGCTCGACTACGCGAGCGTCGCCGCGATCAATCCGCGCCTGGTCTACGCGTCGATCACCGGCTTCGGCCAGGACGGCCCCTACGCCGAGCGCGCCGGCTACGATTTCATCATCCAGGGCATGAGCGGTTTCATGAGCGTGACCGGCGAGCGCGACGATCTGCCGGGAGGCGGCCCGCAGAAGGCGGGTATCGCGATCACCGACATCATGACGGGGATGTACGCGTCGACCGCGGTGCTGGCGGCGCTGGCCGCACGCGAGCGCACCGGCGCCGGCCAGCACGTCGACCTGGCGCTGCTCGATTCCGCGGTGGCGATGATGGCGGTGATGAACATGAATTTCCTGGTGACCGGCGTGCCGCCCGGACGCGCCGGGAATGCCCACCAGAACATCGTCCCCTACCAGGTGTTCGCCTGCGCCGACGGGCACCTGATCCTAGCGGTCGGCAATGACGGACAGTTCGCGAAGTTCTGCGAGGTCGCGGGCCGCCCGGACTGGGCGCGCGACCCGCGCTTCGCGAAAAATGCGGATCGGGTGCGGCACCGCGCGATGCTGGTGCCGATGCTCGAGCCGGTGCTGGCCTCGCGCGCGCAGCGCGACTGGCTGGATCATCTCGAGGAGGCGGGCGTCCCCTGCGGACCGATCAACCGCCTCGACGCCGTGTTCGCCGACCCCCAGGTCGTCGCCCGCGGAATGCGCGTGGACCTGCCGCATCCGCTGGCCGGCAGCGTTGCGCAGGTGCGCGCGCCGATCAGGATGAGCGCGACGCCGGTCGAACAGGAGTCCGCGCCGCCGCTGCTCGCCGCGCACACCGAGGAGGTCCTGCGCGATCGCCTCGGACTCGATGCCGACGCCATCGCCCGTCTTGTCGCCGCCGGCGTCGTGCAGACGAGGCCGGCTTGACCACGCTCGCGCAACGGCCGCTGTTCTGGGCGGCCTATGTTGCGTTGGCCGCCGTATGCATGGCGATCGCCTGGAAGCTCGTGCCGCAGGCGATTCCGCTGCTGCAACTGGACATCCGGATGTCGCGTGCCGAGGCGCTGGCCAACGCGCAGACGCTGGCCGCGCAGCGCTCGCTCGCGCCCGCCGACGCCCGCAGCGCGATCGTGTTCAATCATGACCAGACCGCGCAGAACTACGTCGAGCTCGAAGGCGGCGGCAAGGCGGCGTTCGCCCGCTTGGTCGAGGGGACTGCCTACGCGCCTTTCTGGTGGGACGTGCGCCTGTTCCGGCCGGGCGTCGTCGACGAGGTGCTGATCCGCTTCCGCCCGGACGGGCGGATCGATGGTTTCACGCGCAAGGTCGCCGAGACCTATATCCGCGATCCGGCGTCCAGGGCGCTCGATCCGGAGATTGCGCTGGCGCTCGCCCGCATGCACGCGGCGCGCGATTGGGAGGTGGATTTCGCGCCCTACCGGCTGCTGGAGCAGTCGCAGCAGACCCGGCCGACCGGGCGGGTCGATCACCTGTTCGTGTTCGAGCGCGGCGAGGGTCCGGGCGAGGCACGCATCCGCCTGCAACTGGTGGTGTTCGGCGACGAACTGATCCAGGTGCAGCCGTACATGCACGTGCCGGAGAGTTTCTCGCGGCGCTTCGCGGAATTGCGCAGCGCCAACAACACCATCGCCGGTGTCGCCGCCATTGTCGCCGGCGTGCTCTATGGCCTGGGCGGTTGCCTGCTGGGGGCGCTCTGGCTGCTGCGCCATCACTGGCTGCTATGGAAACCTGCGCTGGCGGCAGGCCTGGTCGTCGGCGCGCTGATGGCGGGCGCCGCGCTCGCCGCCGCGCCGACGGCATGGTTCACGTTTTCGACCGCGCACCAGGAAAGTACGTTCTGGTACCGGCAGGCCGGCCAGGCATTGCTGGCCTTGTTCGGCGCAGGCGTCGCGCTGGGCGGCGTGTTCATGGCCGCCGAGGGTCTTACCCGTCGCGCCTTTCCGGCCCATCCGCAGTTGTGGCGGTTGTGGTCGCGCGAGGCCGGCGGCACCACCGACGTTGCCGGGCGGACTGCGGCCGGCTACCTGTTCGTCCCGGTCGAATTCGCGCTGGTTGCGGTGTTCTATTTCGTGACCAACCTGTGGCTGGGCTGGTGGCAGCCGTCCGAGTCGCTGACCGATCCCAACATCCTGGCGTCGGCCGTTCCCGCCCTGGCACCCATCGCGCTGTCGCTGCAGTCCGGCTTCATGGAAGAGTGCGTGTTCCGGGCGGTGCCGCTGGCGCTCGGCGCGCTGATCGGCGAGCGCTATGGCCGGCGCAACGTGGGGATCGCCGTCGCCTTCGTGCTCCAGGCGCTGATCTTCGGCGCCGTGCACGCGAACTACCCGGGCCTGCCCGCGTATTCGCGCCTGGTCGAACTGATCGTGCCGTCGCTCATCTGGGCGGGCATTTTCCTGCGCTACGGCCTGCTGCCGACCATTCTGCTGCATGCGTTGTTCAACCTGGTGCTGTTTTCGCTGCCGCTGTTCCTGATCGACGCGTCCGGGGCCTGGTCGCAGCGCGCGCTGGTCGTCGCCGCGGCGCTGGTACCGGTGGCGATCGTCGCCGCGAGGCGCCTGCAGGCAGGAACCTGGGCGAGCCTGCCGGCGTCGCTGAGGAACGCCGCCTGGCAGCCGGTCGTTCCACCGCCACCGGCGCCGCTGATCGCGGCCGCGGCCGTTTCCGGCAACCGCTTCGCGCACCGGGTCCAGCGCCTTCTGCCGGTTCTGGGCGTTGCCGGGCTCGCGCTGTGGCTGGTCGCGGGCACCTGGCGCACCGACGTGCCGCCGCTGGCGATCGGTCGCGCCGAGGCCGAGCGGATCGCCTCCACCGCCATGCGCGAGCGGGGTGGCGATCCGGACGACCGTTGGCGCATCGCGTCGGTCGTCCGGAGCGCTCCGGAGGACGCCGGGCAGCGACCATTGCACGCCTTCGTCTGGCGCGAGGGCGGCCCCGATGCGTATCGTCGGCTGGCCGGCGGGTTCCTGGCGCCGCCGCTGTGGGAGGTGCGCTTCGCGCGTTTCGACGGTGACGTTGCGGAACGCGCCGAGGAATGGCGGGTGACCGTGGCCGGCGACGGCCAGGTGCGGCTGGTGTTTCACCGGTTGCCCGAGGCGCGGCCGGGCAACGCATTGGAGCGCGCCGACGCGCAGGTCGTCGCGCGCCGGGCGCTCGACGAAGCCTTCGGATTGCGTGGCGTGCCGTTGCAGGAACGCGTCGCCGACGCAACGGCACGACCCGCCCGGCGGGACTGGATGTTCCTGTACGCGGACCCCGCGGTCCAGGTCGGCGGAGGCGGCGAGGCGCGCTATCAGGTGGTGATCGCCGGCGACGAGGTGGTCTCCGTGGGCCGCCTGGTGTTCGTTCCGGAAGAGTGGCGCCGCGCGGAACAGGATCGCGAAGGGCGCAACCAGTTGCTGCGCACGGTCGCTTTGGCGCTGGTAGCGCTGCTGGCGCTGGCCGCGCTGGTCTTCGCCGCGCGATCGTGGAACCGTGGCCATTTCGATCGCCGCACCTTTCTTGCGATCGGCGGTGTGACGTTGGCGGCGACGCTCGCGTCGCGGGTCAACCATTGGCCGGCATGGGCGATGGGGATGAAGACCACCGAACCGGTGGCGGCCCAATTGGCCACCAGCACCATCGCGCTGCTGGCGCTGGCCGTGCTGCTGGCGCTGGTCGCCGGCCTGCTCGCTGGCGTCGGCGCGTGGTACGCGCGGCGGCAGTCGCCGGTCGCGCTGGCCGGCGCGTTGCCGGCCTGGGCCGCAGGCGCGGCGGCGGCTCTGGCGACCGCGGGCGTCTCCGCCGCCGTCGGGCGGTTCGTCGCGTCGACCATGCCGCTGTGGCCGGATCTGAATCCGCTGACAGCGGCGTGGCCGTGGCTGGGAGCGGCGATTGCCGGCGTGTTGCTGTTGCCCGCGATCGCCGTGACGCTGTTCCTGCTCGCGATCATCGATCGCGGGACGGTCGAATGGACTCGGCGGATCGGGCTCGCCGCCGCCGTGCTGGTGCTGACGGCAACGGCCATGCTGCTCGGGTCCGGCCAGTCGCCGGGCGACGCGGTGGTGCAGGGTGTCGCCGAAGGCCTGCTGGCGCTGCTGTTCGTCTGGGCCGTGCTGCGCTACGACCTCACGGCCGTGCCCGCGTTCGTCGCCACGGGCATGCTGCTCGAGGCGCTGCGGTCGGCAGCGCTGGGCGCGACACCGGCGGCATGGGTGCAGGCAGCCGTCCAGGCGCCGGTGGTTGTCGCGCTGGCCTGGTACGCGACGCTGGCCCTCAGGAAGGCGATGACCCCCGCCGCCGGCGCGACGTCCGCTTCCGGCGCGCCGGCGGCGAACGGCGGCAAGCGCCGGCGATGAAAAAAGGGCGCGGAATCGCTTCCGCGCCCCTCGTTGCGCCGGGATACCGGCTTACTTGACGGTAGCCCAGTACGGCGTCACGTTGTTGTCGGCGCGGTGCACGACGGTGACATTGGCGCGCGATGCCCATGGGATCACCTGCCGGTGCAACGGGATATGGTTGGACTCGGCGTTGTGCGACAGCAATGCCTCGTGGATCAGCTTCAGCCGTGCTTCGGGATTCATGTCGACCTTGATCTTCGCCGTCAGCTCGTCGATCTTCGGATTCTTGTAGCGGCCGTAGTTGTAGTCGCCGTCGCCCTTGCCGCTGTAGCTCGACAGCACCGGCTGCAGCGTGAAGATCGCGTCGGTCGATGCGCCGCCCCAGCCCAGCATGTACAGGCTGGTGTCGGTCTTTTCCAGCTTCGGGAAATAGTTGGCGCGCGGCATGGCGTTGACCTTGGTGGCCATGCCCACCTGCGACCACATGGCGGCGAGCGCCTGGCAGATCTTCTCGTCGTTGACGTAGCGGTTGTTCGGGCAGTCGAGCGTCACCTCGAAGCCGTTCCCGTAGCCAGCCTCGGCGAGAAGCTTCTTCGCGCGCTCCTTGTCGTAGGGCAGGCGCTTCTCGATCTCCGGCGTCGCGGTCTTCGGCGAGGGCAGCAGCGCGCCCGACGGCTTGGACAGGCCGCGCATGGTGTTCTTGTTGATGGCGTCGATGTCGATGGCGTGGTACAGGGCTTCGCGGACGCGCTTGTCCTTGAACGGGTTCTTGCCCTTGACGTTCGAATAGAGCAGCTCGTCGCGCGACTGGTCCATGCCGATGAACACGATGCGGTTCTCCACGCCCTCGATCACCTTGATGTTCGGCGTCTGCTGCAGGCGCGGCACGTCCTGCGGCGGCGGATCGTTGATCAGGTCGACCTCGCCCGACATCAGCGCCGCGACGCGGGTCGCGTCGGAGACGATCGGCGTGTAGACGACGTCGTCGACGTTGCCGTCGAAGAGCCCGGCCTTGATGCCCCACCAGTTGGGGTTCTTCTTGAGCACGGTCTTGACGTCGGGCTGGCGCGCCACCAGCACGTAGGGCCCGGTGCCGTTGGCCTCGCGCGCGGTGATCATGTCCTCCTTGTCCTTGAAGTTCTGCGGCTTCTGGCAGCGGTTTTTCTCGCACCAGGCCTTCGACATGATGTTGATCGTCGCCACGTGCTCGAGCATGATCGGATTGGGGCCGTTGGTGACGAATTCGACGGTCAGGTCGTCGATCTTCTTCGCCGTTCCCGCGGCGTTGGCGTAGGCGCGCAGTTGCGACGAGTCGGCCTTGGCGCGCTCGTAGCTGAAGACGACGTCGTCGGCGGTGAACGGCGTGCCGTCGTGGAACTTGACGCCCGGACGCAGCTTGAAACGCCAGGTTGTCGGATTGACCTGGGTCCAGGACTCGGCCAGCGACGGGATCAGGCCGAGCTGCTTGTCGCGCTGGACCAGGAATTCGTAGATCAGGCTGTTGATGTTGTTGGTGAGCCCTTCGTTCTGCGAATGCGGGTCGGTGGTCTGCATGTCGCCGCGGCCGGCCCAGCGCAACGTGACCGCTTCGACGTCGAGAACCGCAGTGCCGGCGAACGTCGCCAGGATGGCGGCGAGCAGCACCCTGCGGGGTGCCTGCCTAAAGGGAATGCGCATCGCTTCTTCCTCCGGTTTGGTTGGGCCGCCTCTGGGTTGGGGCGTCCGCAAGGGGCCGATGATACGCAATCGCCGCGGCACGCGCGGTAGAATTCGCGCCGCCTGCCGCCGATCGGTCGCGCTGCCGGATCCGGTGGCGGCCGAAGCGGCTCACCCGGTCCCGAGCAATGCCAGCCAGCCTGTCCCCCAGTCACGAGGAACTGACCGAACGCCTGTCGCTGGCCATGGCTGCCGACGCCGCGCGGCTTCGTGCGCGCATCGAACGCGCGCGGGTCCGGCGCGCCGGCCCGACGGAATGGGCGCGGCTGGCGGCGGACCTCGCGCGGTCCACGGCCAGGCGCGAGGCGCGGGTGCTGGGCAAGCCGGCGATTCGCTATCCGGACGACCTGCCCGTCGCGCAGCGCGCGCAGGAGATCGAACGGGCGATCCGCGCGCATCAGGTCATCATCGTCTGCGGCGAGACCGGCTCGGGCAAGACCACGCAGCTGCCCAAGATCTGTCTTGCGGCCGGACGCGGCGAAGCCGGGCTGATCGGGCATACGCAGCCCCGTCGCATCGCCGCCCGCGCGGTGGCGGCGCGCATCGCGCACGAACTCGGCGAACCCGTCGGCGGTGCCGTCGGTTTCAAGGTCCGCTTCACCGACCAGACCCGGCCGGATGCCTACATCAAGCTGATGACCGATGGCATCCTGCTGGCCGAGACGCAGGGCGACCATGAGCTTGCCGCCTACGACACGATCATCGTCGACGAGGCGCACGAGCGCAGCCTCAACATCGACTTCATGCTCGGCTACCTCAAGGCGCTGCTGACGCGCCGGCCCGGTCTCAAGCTGATCATCACCTCGGCGACGCTGGACGCGCAGCGCTTCGCCCGCCACTTCGGGACCGAGGCGGCGCCGGCGCCGGTCATCGAGGTCTCCGGCCGCACCTACCCGGTCGACATCCGCTATCGGCCGCTGGCCAAGGGCGATGTCGGCGCAACCGGCACCGAACGCGAGGCCGACGACGAGGAAGAGCTCGAGGAGGCGATTGCGGCAACCGCCGAGGAGCTCTGGCGCGAAGGTCCGGGCGACATCCTGGTGTTCCTGCCCGGCGAGCGCGAGATCCGCGAGACCGCCGACCTCCTGCGCCGGGAGCTTGCGCGGCGTCCGTACGCGCGACAGCTGGAGATTCTGCCGCTGTTCGCGCGGCTGTCGGTGACCGAGCAGCAACGGGTGTTCGGTCCGAGCAGCGGCCGGCGCATCGTGCTCGCGACCAATGTCGCGGAAACCTCGCTGACCGTCCCCGGCATCCGCTACGTGATCGACTCGGGCCTGGCGCGGGTGAAGCGCTACAGCCTGCGCAACAAGACGACGTTGCTGCAGATCGAGCGCGTGTCGCAGGCCGCGGCCAACCAGCGTGCCGGCCGCTGCGGCCGCGTCCAGGAAGGCATCTGCGTGCGTCTGTACGACGAGGCGGATTTCGCCGCGCGTGCCGAATACACCGAGCCCGAAATACTGCGCTCGTCGCTGGCCGCGGTCATCCTGCGCATGGGCTCGCTCAACCTGGGCGAAGTCGCCGCATTTCCGTTCGTCGAGGCACCCGGGCCGCGGGCGATCGCCGATGGCTATCAGCTGCTGCAGGAGCTGGGAGCCGTCGACGCCGGGCGTGCGCTGACGCCGCTCGGGCGGGAGTTGGCCCGCCTTCCGCTCGATCCGCGCATCGGCCGCATCGTCCTTGCCGCGCGTGACGGCGGTTGCCTGGCGGAGGCATTGGTGATCGCCAGCGCGCTGGCCGTGCCGGATCCGCGCGAGCGTCCACTGGAGCGCGCGCAGGCGGCCGACCAGGCGCATCTGCGTTTTCGCGACGAACGTTCCGACTTTCTTTCGCTGGTCGCGCTGTGGGAATTCTTCGCCGATGCGCAGACCCGGAAACTGCCGCACCGGCGGCAGGTTGAAGCCTGCCGCGCGCAGTTCGTGTCGTGGCTGCGCCTGGTCGAGTGGCGCGACGTGCATCGGCAGCTTTGCGCCACGCTCGAGGAATCGGGCTGGAAGTGGGCGCCGACCCTGCCGGCGGCCTTCGACGCGCCGCGCTACGCGACGCTGCACAAGGCCATCCTCGCCGGGCTGCTCGGCAACGTAGGCGTCAAGGCGGACGCCGATGAGCACTACGCGGGCGCGCGCGGGATCCGCTTTCACCTGCATCCGGGATCGGGGCTGGCGCGCAAGGGTGCGCGCTGGCTGCTCGCCGCCGAGCTGACCGAGACCACGCGGCTCTATGCGCGCTGCGCCGCGCGGGTGGAGCCCGACTGGATCGAGGAGGTGGCGGGCGACCGCGTCAGCCGCGACTATTTCGAACCGCACTGGGAGGAGCGGCGCGGCGAAGTCGTCGCCAGCGAACGCGTACAGCTGTTCGGCCTGACGCTGGTCGCCCGCCGACCGGTGTCCTTCGGCCGGATCGACCCCGCGGCCGCGCGCGAGGTGTTCATCCGCGAGGCGCTGGTACCCGGCGCATTGCGCAGCAAGGGCGCGTTCCTGACGCACAACCGGCGGCTGGTCGCCGAGGTGGCCGAACTCGAGCACAAGGCGCGCCGGCAGGACGTGCTGGTCGACGAGGAAGTCATCGCCGCCTTCTATGCGGAGCGCATTCCGGACGGGGTCTGTACGCTGGCAGCATTCGAGCGCTGGCGCGAACGGGCGGAAAAGGACGATCCGCGCCGGTTGTTCGTCAGCCGCGAATACCTGATGCGGCACGCGGCGAGCGCGATCACGGTCGAGTTGTTTCCGGAAACGATGCACATGGCAGGTGCCGCACTCCCGCTGCGCTACCGCTACCTGCCGGGACACCCGCTCGACGGGCTGACGCTGACGGTGCCGCTGACGCTTCTCAACCAGCTGGACGATGCGCGACTGACCTGGCTGGTTCCCGGCATGGTGCGCGAAAAGGTCACCCACGCGCTGCGCGCCCTGCCCAAGCAGCTGCGCAACCGGATCATTCCGCTGCCGGAATTCGTGACCGCGTTCCTGGAGGCGCAGACCCAGCCGAGCGCCTCGCTGCCCGAGGCGCTGGACGACTTCCTGCGGCAACGGCTCGCCGACGCGCCGGGCGCCGGATTCTGGGACACGCTGGAGTGGCCCGCGCATCTGGTGGTGAATGTCGCGGTGGTCGATGCCGCGGGTGCCGAACTCAAGTCCGGACGCGATCTGGCCGCGCTGCGGGCGCAGCTGGGCGAGGCGGCGAAGCTTTCCTTTGCGAAGGCCGATCCGGCCTTCGAGCGCAAGGGTCTGCGCGACTGGAGCTTCGGCGACCTGCCCGAGTCGCTGGAGATCGATCGTGCGGGCCGGCGCGTCACGGGCTACCCGGCGCTGGCCGACGAGGGCGAATCGGTCGCGCTGACGCTGCTGGACACGCCCGAGGCGGCAACGCTGTCCACCCGCGCGGCGGTGATCCGGCTGCTGCGCATCGCGCTGCGCGAGCAGGTCTCCCGGCTCGACAAGGGCGGGCCGGGCTTCGCTCAGGCGGCGCTGCAGCTCAAGACCACGGTCCCCACCGACCGTCTGCAGGCCGATGTATCGGCGGCGGCGCTGGAGCGAGCTTTCCTGGCAGACGACCCGCTGCCGCGCAGCGAGACTGCCTTCACGGAACTGGCCAAGCGGGCCCGCGCGCGGCTGCCGGCGGTGGTCGAAGGGGCGTACCGGACGCTTGCCGGCGTCGCCGCAGAACATGTGGCGCTGACGGCGCGACTGAACGCGCTGCCGAAGTCCCGGGCGCTGCTCGCCGCGGAGATCCGCGCCCAGCGCGATGCCTTGGTCTACCCCGGGTTTTTTTGCGCCACGCCCTGGCCGCAGTTGCAGCACCTCGCTCGTTATCTGAAGGCGCTCGACCGGCGCCTGGCCAAGGCCGACGAACGGGGTGACCGGGATGCGCGGCACGCGGCCGAGGTGGCAGTGTTGTGGCGGCGCTACACTGACCGGTTGGCGCAGAATCGGGCCGCCGGGCGGGAGGAGGCGGCGCTGGAGGACTTCCGCTGGCTGCTGGAGGAATTGCGGGTGTCCCTTTTCGCCCAGGAACTGAGGACCCCGTTCCCGGTCTCGTTCAAGCGGGTGGAAAGGGCCTGGGCGGACCTTTCCCGCGCGCCGCCTCTCCGGCCCGCGCCACGCGTTGGCACCGCCTGATCGCCGTGCTACAGTAACTTCGCGGCTTTGTTTCCTAAGGGTTTGTCGCCCAATGATTCACGGGTGGCGGGTTCCGGTCGACAAGTGCCCGAAGGCAGGTCGATCCGCAACGACTCCGGCGGATCGCGAAACCGGACGAGGACGGCAGGCTTCCACATTCGCACGACCGTGATTCCATCCACCACCGACGCGACCGCCGGCCGCCCAGCCGCGCGCGAGATCAACAAGATCCTGACCGAGTGTCGGGACCTGGCGGTGTCGCGCCTGTCGGCGTCCTTCGCGCAGATCCTCGACCGCATCAGCGACCTGCTGATGGACCGGGCCAGCAAGACCGACATTCGCGACGAACAGCAGCTCTTCCTCGATGCGCGCGGCACGCTCATCGGCGAACGCCCGGTGCTGATGGCCGAATTCGAACGCCAGTTGCGCAAGCTGATCAACGATCGCATTTCCGGAAAGACGGCGCCCAAGCCTGACTTTTCCAAGGTCGACGCGACCAACCTGGCGCTGGTCGAGACCATGACCATGGACGAGTCGGTGCTGACCGGCAACATCGCCCGCGTGGTCGAGAACCTGTGCCACGACGAACTCGCGGTGCTCAATCGCGGCATGGGCCATCTGCTCGGGTATCCGGACATGGATGCGCAGGGGAATCCACTGGGCCCGGTCACCATCGTCGGCGCATTCTCGGAGGCGGTGAATACGCTCAAGGCCGACCGGCGGGTCAAGTTCCAGATCATGAAGGACCTCAACCAGGCGCCGCTGAACGAGATCGCCAAGATCTACGCGGACGTGAACGCGCATCTGCAGAAGAAGAACGCGCTGCCTGCCGCGGGCCGCCCGGGGTTCGTCAACCGGGGCGGTCCGGCCGACCGCCTGGCGGGGAAACAGGCGGCGCCGCACCCGACCGCGCCGTCGCCGGCCGCGCCGCACCCGAGCGAACTGGACGTCATGGCGATGTTCAGGCGCATGTACGGCAGCGCGACGCCGTCGGCCGCGATGCCGCAGGCGCATCCGCACGCGCCGGAGCTGGCGGCGCTGCTTGGCGGGCTCCCGCCGGCAGGTCCTGCCCCAGGTTACCCGTCGTCGGGCTACGACGATGCCGGATTCCCGTCGATTGCGATGCCGGGCGTGGCCGCGCCGGCGGGGCCGGTGTTCGCGCCGATGCGTCCGACGCGGTCCGGCTACGTGCCGGGCGCGCCGATCATCGCCACTGCGGACCTTCACGAAGGGCTGACCCGGCTGCAGGCGGGGCAGTCGGATTTCTCCGTCGGCGGCGCCTCGGTCGGCTTCTCCGGCATTCCGCAGGGTCTGCACAATGTGCTGCGCGACCTGCAGGAGTCGCCGCTCGGCGCGAAGGCGAATCAGCTCGAGTCGATGACCATCGAAATGGTCGCGATGCTGTTCGACTTCATCTTCGAGACCAAGGACCTTCCGGACGGCATCAAGGCGCTGCTCGCGCGGCTGCAGATTCCGGTGCTGAAGGCGGCGATGCTCGATGGCGCGTTCTTCGCCAAGAAGACGCATCCGTCGCGCGTGCTGGTCAACGGCCTGGCGCAGGCCGGCCTCGGCTGGGCTCCGGAAATGGGGCCGGAGGATCCGCTGTACCGGATGCTCAGCGGCATCGTCCACAAGATCCTGGACGAGTTTTCCGACGACCTGACCATTTTCGACGAGCAGCAGGAGGTTCTCGAGGCGTTCCTGGCACAGGAGGAAAAGGACGCCGAGGCCAACATCCAGTCGAACGCCGACGAGATCAACCAGCGCGATCGCCTGCAGATCGCGACGGTGGTGGCCAAGGCGGAAATCGAAAAGCGGATCGAGAGCTATCCGGTGCCGAACTTCCTGGCGGCGTTCCTGCGCCAGCAATGGCAGGGCGCGCTGGAGCAGGTCCACGTGCGCGAGGGCGAGGAGAGCGAAGCCTGGGCCTCGGCGGTGACCACGCTCGAGGACCTGGTCTGGAGCGTGCAGCCCAAGCGGTCGCCGGAGGATCGCCGGCACCTCGTCGCCTTGTTGCCGTCGCTGCTCAAGCGGATGTCCTCCGGTGTGCAGAGCCAGGCCTGGGTTCCCGAGGAACGCGAAGCGTTCATGGCCAACCTGGTCGAGGCGCATGCCGCGGCGGTCAAGCCGGTGCTGACCGGCGGGATGACGCCGACCGAAGCGGTGGCCGAGGCGGCCAAGGCACAGGCCGAGTTGGCGAAGGCATCCGGCAACGAAGAACTCGCCGCGAAGGCCGAAGCGCTGGTGGTGGCGATGACCCCGGCCGAACCGGAGCCGGTCGAGGTGGAACAGGTGGTGGTCGATGACGACTACCTGCTCATTGCGCGCAGCCTCGAGCGCGGCATGTGGATCGAATTCGAATCCGATGACGGGCAGCTCGTCTTCGCCAAGCTGGCGTGGGTGAGTCCGCTGCGCGGCACTTACCTGTTCACCAACCGTCAGGGGCAGAAGGCGCTGTCGATGACGGCCGAGGAACTGGCCGAGAGGTTCCGCGCCGACCGCGCGCGACTCGTCGAAGCCGAACCGCTGATCGACCGGGCTTTCTCGAGCATCATCACGCAGATCGAGGAAAAGTACCCGGTTTCCGCGGAAGACGCTTGACCTCCCCGGCCGGCACCGGGGCGCGCGCGCCGCAGTCCCTGGGCGCGCTGATCGTCGGCGACGAGATCCTTTCCGGCAAGCGGCAGGACAAGCATCTGCCGCATGTCATCGCCACGCTGGCCGCCCGCGGCCTCGGCCTCGACTACGCGCATTACCTGGGCGACGATCGCGAGCGCCTGACCGCGCTGCTGCGTGAATCGTTCAGGCGCGGGGACATGGTGTGGTGCTTCGGCGGCATCGGCGCGACGCCCGACGACCATACGCGCCAGGCCGCTGCCGCCGCGCTCGGCGTTCCGCTGGTCCGGCATCCGGAGGCGGTCGCGGAATTGGAGCGGCGCTTCGGCGCCGACGCCTATCCTCACCGCGTGCTGATGGCCGAGTTCCCTGCCGGCAGCCGCATCATCCCCAATCCGGTGAATCGCGTCGCTGCTTTCGCGATCCGCGACCACGCGTTCTTTCCGGGATTCCCGAGCATGGCCTGGCCGATGCTCGACTGGGTGCTGGCCACCTGGTATCCGGACCTCACCCGGGTCCCGCCGCTCGAGCGCGCGCTCATCGTCTACGACGCCGGCGAAAGCCAGCTGCTGCCATTGATGGAAGCCAACGTGTCGCTGTTTCCGATGGTCAAGCTGTTCTGCCTGCCCACGATGGTCGTCGATGGCCGCAGGTCGCTCGAACTAGGCGTCAAGGGCGACCCGGCCGTCGTCGACGCCGCATTCGCGCACCTGCGTGACGGCGTCGCCGCGTCGGGATTCGATTGGCGACCGCTTGAAAGGGAGGATTCGTCGTGAATCCGAGCGGACGCTGGTTCGACGAAGTCGCCATTGGTGAAACCTTCGCGAGTTCGCTGACCATCACCGAGACGCACCTGGTGCTTGCGGCCGGCCTGCTCGCCGACTTCAACCCGCTGCACGTCGACGAGGAATTCGCGCGCAAGTCGCGCTACGGCGGCCGAATCCTGCATGGCATGATGACCAGCGCCTTCATGGGCGCCCCGGTGGGCATGCGCTTTCACGGCACGGCGATCGGCTACCTCGAGCACAATGCGCGCTTCCTCGCGCCGGTTCGTCCGGGCGATACGCTGACCATGACGTGGACTGTGCGCGGACTGGTGCCCAAGCCGCGCCATGGGGGAGGCGTGGTCGAACTCACCGGCGAGGCCACCAACCAGCACGGCACGCTCACCACGACGGCGAATGGCAAGATCATGGTCTTCAGCCGCCCCTGAAGGTCCGCGGGGCATCCTGCGCCGAGGTCGAGGTCAGGCGCCAGCCAGCGCGCGTACGCACTCGGCAACCAGTTCCGGCCCCCGATAGACGAGCCCGGTGTAGACCTGCACCAGCGTCGCGCCCGCGGCGACGCGCCGGCGCGCGTGCTCGCCGCACATGATGCCGCCAACGCCGATGATCGGCATCGCTCCGTCGAGCGCGCGTGCCAGCACGTGCACGACCTCGTCGGCGCGCTCGGTGAGCGGGGCGCCGGAAAGGCCGCCGGCCTCGTCCGCGTGCGCCAATCCGGCCACCGCTTCGCGCGCGATGGTCGTGTTGGTCGCGATGACGGCGTCGATGCCCGCGGCCGCGAACTGCCGCGCCATCGCGCGCAACGCTTCATCGCTCAGGTCGGGCGCGATCTTGACCGCCAGCGGTACGTGGCGCCCGTGCGTCTGCGCCAGTGCGGCCTGCTCGCGCTTCAGCGCGGCCAGCAGCGACGCCAGCGCATCCTCGGCCTGCAGGTCGCGCAGGCCGCGCGTGTTCGGCGACGAGATGTTGACGGTCACGTAGTGCGCATGCGCATACACGGCGCGCAGGCAGGCCAGATAGTCGTCCGCGGCACGCTCGTTGGGCGTGTCGAAGTTGCGCCCGATGTTGATGCCCAGGATTCCCCGATAGGTCGACGCCGCGACGTTGCGCAGTAACGCGTCCACGCCGTCGTTGTTGAAGCCCAGGCGATTGATCAGCGCCTGCGCCTTCGGGATGCGGAACATGCGCGGCCGGGGATTGCCGGGCTGTGGCCGTGGCGTGACCGTTCCGGCCTCGAGGAACCCGAATCCGAAAGTGGCGAGACCGGCCAGGTGCTGCGCGTTCTTGTCGAGTCCCGCCGCGAGTCCGACGCGGTTGGGAAAGGTGATGCCCATGGCGGTGACCGGCGATTGCGGCAGCCGCGGCGCGAAGGCCTGCGCGATGCCCAGGTGCGCCGCGCGATCGAGCGCCGCGAACGCCAGCGCGTGCGCCGTCTCGGGTTCGAGCGCGAACAGGAACGGTCGGGCTAGCGGGAAGAGGCCGTGGATGGACATCGGACTGCGCGGCGCCGGCGCCGCGCGCGAGGCGGTTGCGGCGCGATGATAACATCGCCGAATTCACGCCATGTCGTCGCGCATCCATTTCTCTTTCGCATTGGTGTTGCTGCTGGCCGCGTCCTTTTCGGCGGCGCCGGCCCGCGCGGCGCCCGCCGCAAAGCCCGCGGCAAAGCCCGCGGCAAAGCCCGCGGCGAAGCCCGCCGCAAAGCCCGCCGCATCGCCGGCCTATGGGCCGCGTGCCGACGTGCGCGCCTTTGCCGCCGAAGTCGCGGCCGAGACCGGCCTGCCGCGGCGCGATGTCGAGCGCTGGTTCGCCGCCGCGCGCTTCCAGCCCAAGATCGTCGCGTTGATGGATCGCCCGCTGCTCGAACCGCCGAAGTGGTTCCAGTACGCGCCGTCGCTCACGTCTGCCGAACGGGCGGCGGCGGGGCTGCGTTTCTGGCAGGAGAACGAGAAGGCTCTCGCCGACGCGCAGGAACGTTACGGTGTCCCGGCGGAGATCATCGTCGCGATTCTCGGCATCGAGACCTACTACGGTCGCTACATCGGCTCACACCGGGTCATCGACGCGCTGGCCACGCTGGCCTTCGACTATCCGCGACGCGCGCAGTTCTTTCGCGGCGAACTGAAGGAATACGTGCTGCTCGCTCATGACCAGGGATTCTCGCCTCTGGTGCCCAAGGGCTCGTTCGCGGGCGCGATGGGGGTGCCGCAGTTCATGCCCGGCAGCTACCGGCGCTTCGCCGTCGATTTCGACGGCGACGGACAGGCGGATCTGTGGCGCAGCAATGCCGACATCATCGGCAGCGTCGCCAACTACCTGGCGCGGCACGACTGGCTGCGCGACCAGCCGGTGTTGCTGGGCGCCGACGTTTCGGCGCTGGGCCGCGACGCGCTGCTCCGCCGCCTCGACGGCGGCGTCAGCGAGCGCCGCCCGCTGGCCGCGTGGCTGGCCGATGGCGTCGCCCCGATCGGCGCGCCTGACGATCTCGCCGCGGAGCCGGTCGGCGTGCTGATGCTCGAGGAGGGGCCGGAGCGCGGCGGCGCCGAGGCCAGCCTCTGGATCGCGTTCCCGAATTTCTACGTGATCACCCGCTACAACAAGAGTCGCCTGTACGCGGCGGCCGTGTGGACGCTGGCGCAGCGGATTCGCGCATTGCGCTGAGCCTGGCGATCGAGCGGGAACCGGTTCGGGTGAGGCATGGCAATGCGAATAATTCGCATTCGTATTGACACCCCGAGCGGCCAAGACTATATTCGACGCCAGTCCCGACAATGGACCGGATCCCAAGGACCCCTCGCCATGACCCGCATCAACCGCGCGCTTTGCGCGCTGCTCCTGCCCTTGTTCGCGATTCCCGCGGTTCGCGCCGCGGAGGAGCCCGTGCTCAACCTGTATTCGGCGCGCCATTACCAGACCGACGAAGCGTTGTACAACGACTTCGCCAAGGCCACCGGTATCAGGATCAACCGCATCGAGGCCAGCGACGACCAGTTGGTCGAGCGGCTGAAAAACGAAGGCGCGGCGAGCCCGGCCGACATCCTGCTCATCGTCGATGCCGCCCGGCTGTGGCAGGCGCAGCAACTGGGACTGTTCCAGCCGGTGACCAGCGCCGCGCTCAATGAACGCGTCCCGGCCAAGTATCGCGATCCGGCCGGAAACTGGTTCGGCTTCTCCTACCGGGCGCGGGTCATCGTCTACAACAAGGCAAGGGTGAATCCTGCCGACGTGGCAACCTACGATCTGCTCGCGGATCCGAAGAACAAGGGGCGCATCTGCACGCGCTCGGGCAGCCATCCGTACAGCCTGTCGTTGATCGCATCGCAGATCGCGCACCTGGGTCTGGCCAAGGCCGAGGCCTGGGCGCGTGGCGTGGTCGCCAACATGGCGCGTGCGCCCAGGGGCGGCGACACCGACCAGATCAAGGCGGTGGCTGCCGGCGAATGCACGGTCGCGCTGGCCAATTCCTACTACTACGCGCGGCTGATGCGCTCGACCAAGGCGGAGGACCGCGACATCGTCGCCACGACCGGGGTGGTCTTCCCCGACCAGTCAGGCAACGGCACGCATGTCAACGTCTCCGGTGCCGGGGTCGTCAGGAATGCGCCGCACCGCGAGAACGCGGTCAAGTTCCTCTCGTATCTGGCGGACAGGGATGCACAGCGCTATTTCGCCGACGGCAACAACGAATGGCCGGTGGTGGCAGGCGTTCCCGTCGCCAATCCCGCCCTGGACGCATGGGGCAGCTTCAAGGTGGACGCTCTGCCCATCGCGACGCTGGGAAAGAACACGGTCGAGGCGCAGAAACTGGCGGATCGCGTCGGCTGGAAGTAGCCGGAGCCGGATCACGCGCCGGCCCGGGTTCGCCGCCTAGATGACGGGCTCGACGCGGCCCGGCAGCGCAGCGGGACGCGTGCGCCTGGCGGCGAAGCCGCGGCGCGCCATCTGCGCCAGCACGATGATCGGCACGATGCCGACGGCGACGATCGCCAGCGATGGCAGCGCGGCCTCGGCCAGCCGTTCGTCCTTGGCCAGCAGATAGGTCTGCGTCGCCAGCGTGTCGAAGTTGAACGGCCGCAGGACGAGGGTCGCCGGCAGCTCCTTCATGACGTCGACGAAAACAAGCAGCAGCGCCGCGGCGCCGCTGCGGGTGAGCAGCGGCAGGTGCACGCGCTTCAACGTCGTCCACGCGCCGGCGCCAAGGCTTCGCGCCGCCGCGTCCATGGCCGGCGTGATGCGGGCGAATCCCGGTTCGATGCCGTTGGCCGCCACCGCGTAATAGCGGACCACGTAGGCATAGATCAGCGCAACGATGGTCCCGGTCAGCAGCAGGCCCGACGGTCGGCCGGTGGCATCCTTCAGCAGTCCTGCGAGAACATTGTCCGCCGCGCCCAGCGGCAGGAGCACGCCGACGGCCAGAACCGTGCCGGGAATCGCGTAGCCCAGCGCCAGCACGCGGGCGCCGACCCGCGTCAGCGCCCCTGGCGACAGGCGCGCTGCATAGGCGACGATGGTTGCCGCGATGACCGCGAGCACCGCGGCGAGCAGCGAGACGCGAAGGCTGTTGTAGGCCCACTCCACGAAGCGGGCAGTCCAGGCAAGCTGGGGCTCGTCCCAGAGCAGGCGCAGCAACAGGAGCACCGGCAGCACGAAGCCCAGCAGCAGCGGAATCGCGCAGACCGTCGAGGCGACGGCGGCGGGCAACCCGGACAGCTTTTCCGGCACCTGCCGCGACGCATGCTTGCCGCGCGGCCCGCCATAGGTGCGCGCCGCGCCGCGCGATGCGCGTTCCAGCGTCACCGCGCCGACGACAAAGAACAGCAGGATCATGGCGAGCTGGGCCGCCGCCGTCCGGTCGCCCAGCGAGAACCATGCGCGGTAGACGCCGGTCGTGAACGTATCGACGGCGAAATACGCGACCGTGCCGTAATCCGCGAGCGTTTCCATCAGCGCCAGCGCCGCGCCGCCGGCGATCGCCGGACGGGCCAGTGGCAATTCGACCCGCCAGAACGCCGCGCGGCGGTCGAGTCCCAACGTGCGCGCCGCCTCGATCAGTGCCGGCGGCCGCTCCAGGAAGGCGGTGCGCGCCAGCAGGTAAACATACGGATACAGCGCGAACACGAACATCGCCGCCGCGCCGGGAAGCGAGCGGACGTCCGGGAACCAGTAATCGCCGTGCGACCAGCCGAACGCGCCGCGAAGCGCGGACTGCACCGGACCGGCGTACTGGAGGAAATCCGTGTACGCATAGGCCATCACGTAGGACGGCATGGCCAGGGGCAGCAACAGCGCCCATTCGAAAACCCGGCTGCCCGGGAAGCGGTGCCGCGCCACCAGCCAGCCGGCCGCCGTGCCGCCGATCGCCGCGCCGATGCCCACCAGAACCACCAGCACCAGCGTGTTGAAGACATAACCCGGCAGCACCGTCGAGGCCAGATGCGACCAGGTGGCACCCGCGCCGCTTGCCAGGCCGCGCAGCGCTATGGCCACGACCGGCAACGCGGCGAGAACCGCGAGCACCAGCACCAGGGCGGTAAATCCGCGTCGGCCGGTGTTCACGTCGTGGCGGTCCGCAGCCCGGAACGATTCATCTGGCGCATGGCGCCGATTATAGGACGGCGCGGGTGGTTCGACGCTGCAGCGATTCAGGACGGGGACCGAGAGTCGCGCACGGTATAATCCGGCGGGTCGCCGACCGCCATGTCCGCGGCTCCCGAGAACGCCGCCGATGCACATTCTGATCTCCAACGATGACGGCTATTTCGCCCCCGGCATCGAACGCCTTGCCGCAGCGCTTGCGCAAAATGCGAAAGTCACGGTTGTTGCACCCGAACGCGACCGCAGCGGCGCGTCCAATTCGCTTACGCTCGACCGGCCGCTGCACGTACGGCGCGCACCCAACGGCTTTCTGTTCGTCAACGGGACGCCGACCGACTGCGTGCATCTCGCGGTTACCGGCCTGCTCGAGGGTTTGCCCGACATGGTGATCTCCGGCATCAACCTGGGTGCCAACATGGGCGACGACACCATCTATTCCGGGACCGTCGCTGCGGCGACCGAAGGTTACCTGCTGGGCATTCCATCGATCGCGATCTCGCTCGCCTCCAAGCGCGGCGAGCACTTCGAGACCGCGGCCCAGGTCGCCTGCGAACTGGTGGCTCGCCACGCGCGCGAGCCACTGGGCGCCTGGCTGCTCAACGTCAACGTGCCCGACGTCGCCGCATCGGCACTGGGAGGCATCGCCGTTACCCGGCTTGGCCGCCGGCACAAGGCCGAGGGCATGATCCGCACCCAGAATCCGCGTGGCGAGACCGTGTACTGGGTCGGCGCGGCGGGCGCGGCGGCCGACGCCGGCGAAGGCACCGACTTCCACGCCGTGGCCACCGGCCGCGTTTCGGTGACGCCGCTGCAGATCGACCTGACCCATCCGCAGGCGATGCCCGGCGTGTCCCGCTGGCTCGCCGGATGAGCAGCCCCGGCACGGCCGCCCGGTAACGATGCAGGCGCGCAGAGATGGTTACGCAATCCTCCGGTGACCGGGAACGCGCCGGCATCGGCATGACTTCGGCGCGCACCCGCGCGCGGATGATCGAGCGGCTGCGCGAACAGGGCATTACCGACGAGGTCGTGCTGGCAGCGATGAACGCGGTTCCGCGGCATATCTTCGTCGACGAGGCGCTGGCCATTCGGGCCTATGACGACGTGCCCCTGCCGATCGGGCACGCGCAGACGATATCGCAGCCCTGGGTCGTCGCGCGGATGACCGAACTCGCGCGCAACGGCCGCGACCTCGACGCGGTGCTCGAGATCGGCACCGGCTGCGGCTATCAGACGGCTGTACTCGCGCACGTGGCCCGTCGCGTCTTCAGCGTCGAGCGCATCGGTGCGCTGGTAGCCAAGGCCAAGGGCCACCTGCGCTCGCTCAAGCTCGGCAACGTGGCGCTGAAGCATGGCGACGGCAGCCACGACCTGGGCGAGCCCCTCGAGGTGGACGCGATCATCGTGACCGCCGGCGCCACGCACGTGCCCACGGCGCTGCTGGCTTACCTCAAGCAAGGCGGCCGCATGGTGCTCCCGCTGGCGAGGGCGGGCGATGAGCGCGGCGTGCAGCGATTGACCGTGATCGAGTCCACCGCCGCCGGAATCAAGGAGCACACGCTCGATGCGGTAAGATTCGTGCCATTGCTTTCCGGACTGGCGTGAACGATTGCACGGGGTCCGTTGTCGATTCAACGATGCGCCTGATCTCAGATTCCATTTCACTGTCGAACCGCCGCCTCGGCCAGGCGCTGGCGCTGATCGCGCTGGCTGCGCTGCTCGGCGGCTGCGCTTCGAAGACCCGCGCGCCGGTCGAAGACCGCTCGGCGTCGCGGCCGGCGCCGAGCGCTGCCCCGGCCGCGACCGCGGTGGCGCCCGGGGTTCCGGCCCAACCCGCCCGCGAGCCCGATTGGCGGCCGGCGACCTATGTCGTCAAGCGCGGTGACACGCTGCACCAGATCGCGCTCGATCACGGCATCGATTACCGCGAACTCGCCGCCTGGAACAACATCGAGAACGTCAACCTGATTCGTGTCGGTCAGGCATTGCGGCTGTCGGCGCCGGGTGAGCCGGTTGCTGCGGCCCCCGCCGGTTCCGCCGGCGTGACTACCGCGCCGCTGCGCTCGGTTGCGCCGGTGGTCGAGGCGAAGCCCGCGGTCCCGTCTCCGACGCAGGCCGCGCCAGCCGCCGCGCGCAACACCGAGAATTACAAATCCGCGCCGAAGGCGCTCAAGGAGGCGTATTCCGAGCAGGCGGTTCGCGATGTGACGCGAGCCGCCAGCGAGCCGGTTGTCGTGGCCTCGGTGGCGCCCGCGCCCCCGGCCGTCGTCACCCCCGAGCCGAAGCCCGAGGCCGCCCGGCCGGCGGGTGCGGATGGCGACGACGACGCGCTGGACTGGATGTGGCCGGCACGCGGGCGCATCGTCGGTAATTTCTCCGAGACGGCCAACCTCAAGGGCATCGACATCGCCGGCACCGCGGGGCAGCCGGTGCTGGCAAGTGCCGCAGGCACCGTCGTCTACGCGGGAACGGGACTGCGCGGCTACGGCAAGCTGATCATCATCAAGCACAACAAGACCTACCTGTCGGCCTATGCGCACAATCGGGACATCCTGGTGAAGGAGGGACAGGCGGTCACCCGCGGGCAGAAGATCGCGGAAATGGGCAATACCGACGCCACGGAAGTCAAGCTGCATTTCGAGATCCGCCGGCTGGGCAAGCCGATGGATCCGGTGCGCTATCTGCCGCCCGCCTAGCGTTACCGCGGCCAGCGCGACCGTCCCGGCGTCGCATGAAATCGGTTTCCCGTGGCAAGTCGGATCCGGATGCTCCGGACGAAATGCCCGCGCTCGAATCCGAACCCGATCGCCTCTCGGGCGATCTGCCGCTCGACGAACCGCCCGGCGGGTTGTCAGGGGACTTCGTCGCCGATGTCACCCAGCTCTATCTGAACGACGTCGGCCAGCATGCGCTGCTTGCCCCGGCGGAAGAGCTTGCGTTCGCGCGCGCGGCGCGCGCCGGCGATTTCGCCGCGCGGCAGACGATGATCGAACGCAACCTGCGGCTGGTGGTGAGCATAGCCCGCCACTACACGCATCGCGGCGTGGCGCTCCCCGACCTGATCGAGGAGGGCAACCTGGGCCTGATCCATGCGCTGGAAAAGTTCGATCCGGAGCGCGGGTTCCGCTTCACGACCTATGCGACCTGGTGGGTGCGCCAGTCGATCGAGCGGGCGATCATGAACCAGTCGCGCACCATCCGCCTGCCTGCGCACGTGGTCAAGGAGCTCAATGTCGTGCTGCGCGCACTGCGGCATCTCGAGACGCACGCGCCGGCCGGAGGCCATGAGCCATCGCTCGAGGACGTGGCGCACCTGCTGGGCAAGCCGATCGCCGACGTCGAACGACTGCTGCGGCACCAGGAACGCATGCTGTCGCTGGATGCGCCGCTCGAGCGGGAATCCGGACTCACTCTCGCCGACGGCATTGCCGACGACGACGCGCGGGCGCCGGAAATCCTGCTGCACGACAGCGAAATGGAGTTGTCCGTCGCCGGCTGGCTGGCCGAACTGCAGCCGCGCCAGCGGCTGGTGATCGAGCGGCGCTACGGCCTGAACGGCTGCGAGGTCACGACACTCGAGGAACTTTCGCGCGAAATGGGCGTGACGCGCGAACGCGTTCGGCAGATCCAGAGCGAGGCGCTCGCGCGCCTGCGCGAGAAGCTCGTACGGCGCGGGTATACCAGCGCGGCGCTGTTCTGATGCATCAGTCGACGGCGCGCAGCGCCGCCGGAGTGGGCAGCACCTCGATGGCGCGCTTCAGCGTTGCGACCAGCGCGTCGCGTTCCTGCGTGGCGGCCACGGCGCCGTAGCGCAGCGTCGCGAAGGACTCGCCAATGGCCGCAAAGGCGATGGCGAACTGCGGCCAGCGGCGGGCGGCGCGATCGGCATAGGCCAGCGGACCCTCGTGCGGCAATCGCGGCAGCCCGGCGCGCGCGAGACGGCGGTTGAGATCATCCCACAGGACGAGCGTGCGCTCCTGCCGTCGCCGTTTCCAGAGCAGCCAGCCGACGACCACACCCGCCCAGACGAAGAGCAGGCCGGCCACCACGACGACGATCTGCCACGGCGCGAACCGATCGAGGCTCCAGTCGCGCCACAACGAACGCTGGCGGTCGCGGTTGTAGCCGACCACGTTGCGGCGCCAGTCGTGATTGAATGCGTCCCAGGCCAGCCGCACGCTCTTGATCCAATTCAAGTCGAGGCGTGCCAGGAACGGCACCGGCTCGCCTTGGCGCAACGCGCCGCCCATGCCGAGGTCGATGCGCGAAGGCGCGACTGCCGCCGTCGGGTCGAAACGCTGCCAATTCCCGTCGATGACCGCCTCGGCCCAGGCATGCGCGTCCGATTGCCGGACGATCATGTAGTTGCCCAGCGGATTGACGGTGCCGCCCTGGTAGCCGGTCACCACGCGCGCCGGTATGCCCGCGGCACGCAGCAACAGCACGAAGGCGCTGGCATAGTGCTCGCAGAAACCGTAGCGGGCGTCGAACAGGAAGCCGTCGACCGGATCGCGGTCGTGGAACGGTACCGAGAGCGAGTAGACGAATTCCTCGCGATTGAACCAGTCGAGCACGGCGGCGATGTAGGCGCGGTCGTCCGGATGGAGCAGCCGCAGTTCGCGGGCATGCGCCAGCGTGCGCGGATTGCCGCTGCCCGACGCAAGGTTCATCCGGGTGTCCAGCGGCAGGTTCGCCGGGTACGAATCGCGCAGGATCGAGCGCTGCGCGTAGCGGATGCTCTGCGCGACCGGTGCGCGCAGCAGCAGTTGCCGCTCGCGGGTGAGGACGATACCGCCCGGCCGCGCGGACTGTTCGCCGGATGCGAACTGCGGCAAGCCGACCGGCAGGTCCAGCGCGAACAGCCAGGGCCGGTAGTTCGGTTCGAGCGTCACGGTATAGGCGAATACCGGGCCGCTCGTGGATCCGTCATTCGGGTCGGCCAGTCCGGACAGTCCCGGAGTCCAGGTCCTGCCGTCGAAGCGCGAGAACACCGGCCCGCGCCAGTAGCGTTGCGCGGCCGGCGGAACCGGGCCGTCGAAATCGACACGAAAAGCCACGGCATCGGACAGCGAGAGTTCGCTGATCTGCCCGGGTGCCATGGCGTCGGACAGGCCCGTCTTGGCGCCGTAGTCGGTCGGCAGGCCCCACAGCGGGGCGGCCAGGCGCGGAAACAGCAGGAACAGCAGCGCGGCAACCGGAAGCCCCTGCATGATCATCACGCCGCTTCTGGAAAGCGCTGCTTTCAGGCTGAACGGTCGCGCGTCCGGCGCGCGACGGTTCTGCAGCACCTCGAAGGCGACGCCGACCATCAGCACGGCGGGCAGCACCGCGAGCGCCGCCAGCAGAGACTGGTTGTAGAAGAATGGCGTGATGAGCAGGAAGCTTGCCAGGCAGACGAGCAGGACGCCGTCGCGCGTGGAACGGGTTTCGAGGTACTTGATGCCGACCAGGATGTAGAGAAATGCCACCGACGGGTCGCGGCCGACCATGTAGCCGAACGACGTGCGCACCGCGAACGCGGCGGCCACGGCGAACAACACCAGTGCCCATGAAGGAATGCGCGCCAGCGACGTCTGCGGGCGGGCGCGCTCGCCGCGCAGAAGGAGAATGCGGACCAGTACCAGCAGACAGCCGGTTCCGGCGACCCAGATCGGCAGGTGCGGCGCCTGCGGCAGCTGCGCGGCCAGCAGCAGCACGCCGAGACAGCGCAGCTGGGTTGGGGTCAGCGGGTCCCGCTGCGGCGCGCGCTTGCCCCGGAACAGGCGCATGGCGCTCACGCGTCGCCCTGTCCCGGAAACAGCGCCAGCGCCGTCAGTGCCTGCCGCCGGTGTTCACGCCCTTGGCGGGTGTCCAGACGGGTCCCGGGAACGGACAGCGAAAATGGGCAGGCGGCGCGCTCGGCCGCCAGCACCCAGGCGGTCAGTCGCGACAGCCGGGCCTCGACGCTCATCGATGGCGGCATCACCTGCCAGGACAGGGCGATCGGCCCGCCGCCGCCGGCGCCTTCGAACTCCTTGCTGTACCAGCCGGCGCCGCGGGCGACCGCCTTCCACGCCACGCGCTGCGGCGGGTCGCCGCGCTGGAACTCGCGCAGACCGGCGAGATCACTGTCTTCGGCGCGTCCGTGCGCCAGTGGGTCGCCGCCGCCGCCGGCATGCGGCAGGGGAGGCGCGCCGATTTCGGCCGCGGGGAAGGCGATGCCGACAAGGGGGAAGTGCACGTAGGCCCAGGTCCGCCACAAACCAAACGGATAGTCCGACGATAGCGTCAGGCGGCCGAGCGGCAGCCTGCCGCGCACGGGCGCCGGCAGTTCCAGCGTGATGGTTCGCGCTGCACCCGCTTCGATGTCGCCTTCGGCGCTGGCGCCGCCGGCCGCAATGGTGATGGCCGTGCGGTTGGCGGCGCCGGCATGCAGGGCAATCGCGAACGCGAGGTTTTCACCGGCGAAGGCTTCTCCCGCCGACAGCGGTTTCACCTCGATGCCTGCGAGATTGCGGAACGCATGCAGCTGCGCCGCTGCGATCAGCCCGCTCAACAGGAAGGTGACGCCGATGCCGAGCGACAGCGCATAGTTGAGCGAGGCCAGCAACATCATGATCAGTGTCGCGATCAATGCCCAGCCGCGTCGGGTCGGCAACAGGTAGATCCGCGAATGGCGCAGCACGACGGTGGCCTCGTCCGCCGGCGCATGGCGAAACGCGCGTTGACGCAGCCGCGACCACCACGCGGACAGCCTGCTGCCGCCAATGGCCGTCGTGGTCATCGGAGCTCAGGGAAGCGCAACCGCGCGCAGCAGCGCCTGCGCCTGACCGGCGCCGGCGCGCGTGCCGCCGGCGAGGCGATGTCCGGCGACGGCGGTGAAGACGGCCTGCACGTCCTCGGGCAGGACCATTGCGCGCCCGGCGAGCAGCGCCCATGCCCGGGCAGCGCCAAGCAGCATCAGGCCCGCGCGGGGGCTCAAGCCCCGGCGCGAGCCGGCGTTGCTGCCGGTGCCGTTCGCCGTGTGCCCGCGCGATGCCGCCAGCAAGGCCTGGACGTAGTCGAGAAGTGCGGGCGCGACATGTACTGCCGCCGCTTCGCGTTGCCACTCGGCCAGCGTCGCCGGATCGGCGACCGGCGCGATGTCGGCGATGCGCACGCGCCTGTCGCCGCCCGCCAGCAGCTCGCGCTCGGCCGCCGCGTCCGGATAGCCCAGCTCGATCGCCATCAGGAAGCGGTCGAGCTGCGACTCGGGCAACGGATAGGCGCCGATCTGCTCGACGGGATTCTGGGTGGCGATGACGAAAAAGGGGTCCGGAAGCTTGCGTGTCTGTCCGTCCATCGACACCTGCCGCTCCTCCATTGCCTCGAGCAGCGCGCTTTGCGTCTTGGGTGGAGCGCGGTTGATCTCGTCGGCGAGGACGACGGAGCTGAAGATCGGGCCGGAGTGGAATCGAAACGCCTGGGTGCGCTCATCGTAGATGGAAACGCCGAGCACATCGGCGGGCAGGAGATCGCTGGTGAACTGGATGCGCGAATACTTGAGGCCGAGCGTGGCCGACAGCGCCTGCGCGAGCGTGGACTTGCCGACACCCGGGATGTCCTCGATCAACAGGTGTCCGCGTGCCACCAGACAGGCCACCGCCAGTCGCAACGGCTCGTCCTTGCCCACGACGATGCGCGCGAGCTGGGTCAGGACCGGCTGCAGGCGCGCGGCGGCGGGACTCAAGGGTTGCGATGCGGGACGAAGGGACATGGCGGGTGGCTTTCGGCGTGGGTGCGGCCCCGGCCCCGGGGCGATGGTCGACTCTAGCGCGGCAGCGGTCATTCGTCACGACCGGCGGGCGCGAGGTACACTCCGTCGGGCGGCTGCCGACCCTCGTTCGTCGCCTTCGACGGGCCGTTCCGGGGCGAGACCGGCTGCCTGCCCCGACCACCTGCCGCTGGCCCGACCACGGCCTTCCGACCGCACCGAGAATCGTGTCTACCGCCTTCATCACCCACCCGTCGTTCCTGCTCCATGAAATGGGGTCCCATCATCCCGAGTGTCCGGAACGGCTGACGGCCATAGCCGATCAGCTCATTGCCTCGGGCGTCGACCCCTGGCTCACGCACCTGACCGCGCCCGCGGCGACGCGCGAGCAGATCGCCCGCGTCCACAGCGCCGCCTACATCGACGAGATCGAGGCGGCCAGTCCGCAGGCCGGACTGCATTTCGTCGATCCCGACACCGCGCTCAATGCGCACACGCTCACGGCCGCGCGGCATGCGGCGGGCGCAGTCGTGCTGGCGGTCGACCTGGTGCTGAGCGGCGAGCATCGAAACGCCTTCTGCGCGGTGCGGCCGCCAGGCCACCATGCGGAGCGCCGGCGCGCGATGGGGTTCTGCCTGTTCAACAACGTCGCGGTCGGTGCTGCCCATGCGCTGGCCGCGCATGACCTCGAGCGCGTCGCGATCGTCGATTTCGACGTCCACCACGGCAACGGCACCGAGGACATCTTCTCGGGCGAGCCGCGGGTGCTGATGGTCTCGACCTTCCAGCATCCGCTCTACCCGTACAGCGGGACGCAGCCGCACGCGGCCAACATGGTGAACATTCCACTGGCCGAGGGCGATGGCAGCGACGAGTTCAGGGCCGCAATCAGGGAACGCTGGCTGCCGGCGTTCGCGTCGTTCCGGCCGGAGCTGATCCTGGTGTCGGCCGGATTCGACGCGCACCGCGAGGACCCGCTGGCCGGACTCCGCCTGACCGACGACGATTACGCGTGGGTGACGCGCGAACTGCTCACGCTTGCCGAGCGTCACGCCCGGGGCCGACTCGTGTCCACGCTCGAGGGCGGATATGCGCTGTCGGCGCTGGGCCGGTGCGCCGCGCTGCACCTCCGGGAACTGGTCGCCGGCTGAGGCTTCGCGGCGCAGCCGGGCGCCGGGCCGCGACGATCCCGAGCGCGCGAAGGCTTGCCGCCGCCGCGAGCCCCGGTAGAATCGGCGTGGACGAGCCACCAGCGGGGACGCGATGAAGCGGCGCGGATTCATGGAAACCTGTGCGGTACTGGGCGGCGCTGCCGCAGTGGCGCCACTGGCGGGCCTGCAGGAGGTCTGGGCGCAGGCGACGCCGAAGCTGTACGCCAGGACGCGCCTGGTCGACGTGCACGGACGGCCGCTGCGCATGGCCACGCTGGCGACCGAGACCAACTACGTGTTCAAGTATCCGTTCGCGTCGACGCCGTGCCTGCTGATCAAGCTCGCCCGGCCCGTCATCGTCCCGGCTGCGCTGAAGCGCGAGGACGGCTCGGAGTACGCCTGGCAGGGTGGCGTCGGGCGCGACCGCAACCTCGTCGCCTTTTCGGCCATCTGCGCGCACAAGCTGGCCTATCCGACGCGCGAGGTGTCGTTCATCCGCTATCAGCCGGAACGCTCGTCGACGTCCAGCGGCCAGGTCATCCATTGCTGTGCCGATCACAGCGTCTACGATCCGGCCGAGGGTGCCCGCGTCGTGTCCGGACCCGCGCCGCAGCCGCTGGCGGCGATCATCCTCGAGCACGATCCGGCCGATGACGGCCTGTACGCACTCGGGACCGTCGGCGCGGAACAGTTCAACGCTTTCTTCGACAAGTATCGCGTGCGGCTGCAGCTCGAGTACGGCGAGCAGCGGGCGCGTGCGGCGGTCACGGCAACTTCGATCGTGCAGGAGATGGCCCAATACTGCCGCACGACCATCAAGTGCTGACCGGCGGCCGGTCCGGGCCCTCCGCCCGTCCGATCCGGGGCGCCGGAACCCGTCGCAGTGGATGATGCCGCGATCGCCGTAGCCGGCCTCTGCAAGCGCTACGGGCCGGTCGAGGCGGTCAGCGACGTGACCTTCACCGTCCGGCGTGGCTCCACCACCGCGCTGCTCGGCGGAAACGGTGCCGGCAAGACCACGACGCTGTCGATGCTGCTCGGCGTGCTGTCTCCGTCGGCGGGCAGCATCAGCGTGCTCGGCGAGGACATGCTGCGCCGCCGCCACCTGGTGCTGCCGCGGATGAACTTCACCTCGCCGTACGTCGATCTGCCCAAACGGCTGACGGTGCTCGAGAATCTGCGCGTATTCGCCGACCTCTACGGGCTGCGCGACCCGGGCGGGCGCATCGCCGAGCTGGCGGCGCGGATGGATCTGCGCGCATTGCTCGGGCGGCCCTATGGCAAGCTCTCGGCCGGGCAGCGTACGCGGGTTTCGCTGGCCAAGGCGCTGCTCAACGAGCCCGAAGTGCTGCTGCTCGACGAGCCGACGGCCTCGCTCGACCCGGACATCGGCGACCGGATGCGCAGCTATCTCGAGGAATACCAGCGCGCCAGCCGCTGCACGATGCTGCTCGCGTCGCACAACATGGGCGAGGTCGAGCGCATGTGCGACGACGTGATCATGCTGCGCGCCGGGGACCGTCGTCGATCGCGGTTCGCCGGCGCAGTTGATCGCCCGCTACGGCCGGGCGGACATGGAGCAGGTGTTCCTCGACGTCGCCCGCGGCGCCGAGGGTCGCGGCGACGCGGCGTCGCCGCCCGGGTCGCCGGAAGCGCGGGAATAGCGATGGACGCCTTCGCCCGCGACGCGGTGACGCTGCATCCGCAACTCGGCCCGGCGGCTTCCGCCCGGCGCATCCGCGCTCTGGTGCGCCGCCACGCCTATCTGCTGCTCAAGTCGTGGCCCCGCATCGTGTCGATGATGTACTACCCGACCGTGACCATGGTGCTGTGGGCGTTCCTGACGCTTTACCTGGCGCCGACGGTCAGCATTCTCCACGACGCGCCGGGATACTTCATCGGTGCGGTGCTGCTGTGGGAGGTCCTGTTCCGCGGCCAGCTCGGCGTGTCGCTGACCTTCATCGACGAAATGCACGCGCGCAACCTGGGCAGCCTGTTCGTGAGCCCGCTGCGCCTGTCGGAGTTCATCGGCGGACAGCTGACGCTGAGCGCGCTGCGCACGCTGGTCGGCGTCGGCGGCGCCTGCGTGTTCGCGTGGCTGCTGTTCCATTATTCGATTTTCACGCTCGGTTTTCCGCTGCTCGCCTATTTCACGTCGCTGCTGGTCTTCGGCTGGGCGGTCGGACTCGCCGTGTCGGCGATGATTCTGCGCTGGGGCCTGGGCGCCGAGGAACTGGCCTGGGCGGCGGTGTTCCTGATCCTCCCCGTGTCGGGCGTCTACTACCCGATCGCGGTGCTGCCGGTCTGGCTCCAGGGCGTCGCCCATGCGTTGCCCTCGGCGCACGTCTTCGAAGGCATGCGCGGACTGCTGATCGATGGCGCGTTTCGCTGGGACCACTTCTGGTGGGCGGTCGGACTGAACGCGGTCTATATCGCGCTGGGCGCGCTGCTGCTCGCCTCGTCGGTCCGCCACGCCCGCGAGAACGGCACGCTGCTGCAGATGGGGGAGTAGCAGGACGCACGCAATCGACGGGGGCGGGATGCTCCCGGCACCTCGAGGGGTTGATGATCCGCTGACCTCGGCTTTGCTCCGGCAGGCCCCGTCACCCCGAACCATGCCGCCGACGATTCGGCTACCTGATGTAGCCAAAATACATCGGCAATCCGGTGACGATCTGCGGCACCAGCGTGATGGCCAGCAGGACCACGACCAGGACAACGTAGAACGGAGTCAGCGCCCGGGCCAGCCGGACAACGCTGATCTCGGCGACTTCGGCCACGGCGAACAGACACAGTCCGACCGGTGGAGTGATCAGGCCGATCATCAGGTTCAACACCATCACGACGCCCAGATGCACCGGGTCGATGCCCATGGCCGTGGTGGCGGGCAGGATGATGGGGGTGATCATGATGATCACCGGCGCCGCCGCCATGAAGCAGCCGAGTATCAGCAGGATGACGTTGAGAAGAAGCAGGAACACCACCGGGCTGGGCGACCATTCGAGGATCATCGTGGCAAGCTGCAGCGGAACCTGGTGCATGGTCAGCAGCCAGCCGACGCCGGCGGAGACGGCGATGATGAACAGGATGTTCGCCGACGCCATGGCGCTGTCGAACAGCACCTGCGCGATTTCGCGGAAGCGCAGCGTCCGGTAGACCAGCACGCCGAGGATCAGTGCGTACAACACCGCAAAGGCGCCGGCCTCGCTGGCGGTGAATATGCCGCCCCAGATGCCACCTACGACGATCACCGGCGTCAGCAGCGGCAGGAAGGCCCCGATCATCGCCTGCCGGATCGCATGCCAGCTGGCGTGCTCGCCGGCGCCGTAGCCCATCCGGCGCGAATGCAGGAAGACGACGACCATCATGGCCAGGCCCATGAGTACCCCCGGCACCAGTCCGCCGAGAAACAACCCGCCAATCGACGCGCCGGCGGTGACACCGAAGATGACCAGCGAGATCGACGGCGGAATGATCGGCGCGATGGTCGTCGATGCGGCGGTAACAGCGGCCGAGAAATCGCGGTCGTAGCCGGCCGCGGTCATCGCCTTGATCTCGATGCGGCCAAGGCCGACCGCGTCAGCCACCGCCGACCCGGACATCGAGGCGAACAACATGCTGGCACCGACGTTGACATAGCCCAATCCGCCGGGCACGCCACCCAGCAGGCAATTGGCGAGATGGAAGATCCGGTCGGTGATGCCGGTGCGGTTCATCAGTTCCGCCGCGAGAAGGAAGAACGGAATCGCCATCAGCGCGAAGCTGTCGATGCCGGTCGCGGTGCGTTGCGCGATGATGATCGGATCGACAGCGGTGCCGATCGCGACGTTGGCCAGGCTGACGAGCAGCAGCGCAACCGCGATCGGCACCGCCATGATCATCAGGAGCAGCAGACCGCCGATATAGAGCATCAGGTATCGCTCCTCTCCGTGGCCTTGATCGGTCCGGTGTCCTCGTTGGCGATCAGGCGACGCAGATCGACCCATAGATTGGCGGCGAAACCGACGGCGGCGGCGGTCAGTCCGGCAGCAACGCCGCAATAGATCCAGGCCTGTGGTATCTCCAGTGCCGGAGACACCTGACTTCCGGCCAATCGGACCAGGCGCCAGCTGAGCCAGGCGAGCCAGCCGACCGACAGCAGACCAAGTCCATTGCCCAGCGCCAGCACCGCCAGATGCCGGCGTCCCCGCAACGCCAGCAGCACGGCGTCGACCGCGAGCAGCTTGCGGCGAAAGGCGAGGATTCCGATCGACCCGAAGGTCCACCAGATCATCAGGATCCGGGCGAGCTCCTCGGTCCAGCCGAGCGGGCTGTTGAATACATAGCGGGAAATCACCTGGGCGATCGCGGCCATGACCATGACCCCGAAGGCCGCGATGGTCAGCCAGCGCACCACCGAGAACACGCTGCCGGCGATGCGCGAAGGGCTCGTGGTCATGGCGGCCTGGTCGTCGAATTCGGCGGTCGCCGGCCCCGTCGCCTTCAAGGCGAACGGGGAGGGAGATCGAACGGGTTGGAACTGGCGGCGGCCCTAGTTGCCGAGCTTGATGGCGAGGTCGTAGGCTTCCTTGCCGAATTGCGGGATGTACTTTTCGTGCACACCCTTCGATGCAGCGACGAAGCCGCTGACGTCCGGCTTTTCGATGATCGTCATTCCGGCGGCACGCAGCTTGTCGTAGAGAGTGCGCGCGCCCTCCGCATTGGCCACGGCCAGCGCCGCCTGGGCCTCGAGCGCAGCTGCGCGGATGACCTTGCGCTGGTCCTCGGTGAGGGAGTCCATGAACTTCTTGCTGGCGACCAGGAAGAAGCCAGAGTACATGTGGTTGGTCAGCGACAGGTACTTTCCGACTTCATAGGCTTTCCAGTGGTACATGACCTCGACCGGATTCTCCATGCCGTCGATCGTGCCGAGGCGCAGGCCCATGTAGAAGTCGGCAGCCGGCATCGGCACCGGTTCGACGCCGAAGGCGCGCCAGGCGTCGGTGTAGACCTTGATGTTGGGCACGCGGATCTTCATTCCCTTGAGGTCACCGATCTTGTTGACCGGCTTTTCGCGCGTCACCAGGATGCGTGGATTGCGCTCCAGGAACGCGAGCATCTCGACGCCGAGCTTCTCCGACATTTCGGCTGACCACTTCCTGGCGATGTCGCTGTTCACGAACTTCTGCAGGTGCGCCTCGTTCTTCCAGAGGTAGGGCATGTCGGTGATCGACCAGGCCGGGTAGAAATTGCTGACGACACCTCCCACCAGCGCGAGTTCGGTGACGCCCGCTTGAGCCTGTTCGAACAATTCGCGTTCCTTGCCGAGCGTGGAGTTCGGAAACACCTGCACGGTGACCGCTCCGTTGGTCCTGGCCTTGATCGTGTCGCTGAACTTGGTCAGCACCTCGTGGCGGGGGTCGGCGGTCGGTGCGAGGTGGCCGAGCTTGGCGTTCACTGCGCGGGCGGCACCCGGTACCAGGGTGAAAGCCGCCACGACGGTCATGGACAGAATTGCGAGGACAAAGCGGACCGGCGGGCGGAACCCAGGGATGTGGCCATTCTGATCTCCGGATGGTAGAGGGGGACGAATCGGTTGACGGGCTCGGCGGCATGCGGATGCGGACGGGCGGGATCGGCCACCGCCTGCGGAGCGGGCACCTCGACGGGAAAACAACGTATACTTTAACGGATGCCCAGCATGGCGCAATCCTGGAGGCAGGCGTCTCCGGCCCAGCCACGATCAGCGCGGCCGCGACGCGGCGCCCCTCGGCGACCAGGATGTTGAAGGTGCGGCAGGCGGCGCGGGTGTCCATGACCTCGACGCCGACTGCGCGCGGCGGCCAGCGGCTGCAGCAGCCGCGGATGCGGAAAGCGCTGGCGCGCGCCGGTGCCGAGCAGGACGATCTCCGGCGCATGGTCGAGGAGGCTCGCATAGGCCTCTCGTCCAGCGCGGCGAAGCCCTCCGGCGCCCAGCCCTCGACGATCCGGTCGGGCAGCAGGACGAGGTTGTGGCGGTACTCGGTCGTGCCGACGCGCACCCAGCCGGGCCCGGAGCCGGTGACCACGTTCGCACGAGGGGGCCTGGAGGTGGAATTTCATGCGTGGTGGAAAGGAGTGTTGGCCAGGGTGCTGCCAGTTGCCGCCGGCCGTGCCGGGACCGCTGCGATGTTGCATTGCGGCAAAGTCGGGATGTCGCTAGAATCATACCGAAGTAGCGACTTCCATCCCGCCACTTACGTCGCTCGGACGGTTCCGGGCGCTTACGCAAGAGAGGCTCGCATGTCCGCCCCCCTCGAAACACACTTCGCTCGCATCGAGCGGCTGCCGCCCTACGTCTTTTCGATCACCTCCGAACTCAAGATGGCGGCGCGCCGCCGTGGCGAGGACATCATCGACTTCGGCATGGGCAATCCCGACGGGCCGACGCCGGCGCACATCGTCGACAAGCTGGTCGAGTCGGTCCAGCGTCCCGACACGCACGGCTACTCGGTCTCCAAGGGCATTCCGCGGCTGCGCCGCGCGATCTGCCACTGGTACCAGCGGCGCTGGGGTGTGGAATTCGATCCGGACACCGAGGCGATCGTCACCATCGGCTCGAAGGAGGGCATCGCCCACCTGACGCTCGCCACGCTCAGCCGCGGCGACACGGTGCTGGTGCCCAATCCGAGCTATCCGATCCACATCTACGGCCCGGTGATCGCCGGCGCGGACATCCGGCAGGTGCAGCTGACCCCCGACGTCGACTTCTTCGCCGAGCTCGAGCACACGATCCGGATGAGCCTGCCGAAGCCGAAGATGCTGATCATCAACTTCCCGGCGAATCCGACCGCGCAGTGCGTCGAGCTGCCGTTCTTCGAGAAGATCATCGCGCTGGCGAAGGAGTACGGCATCTACGTCGTTCATGACCTCGCCTACGCCGACATCTGCTTCGACGGCTGGAAGGCGCCGTCGATCATGCAGGTGCCTGGCGCGCGCGACGTCGCGGTCGAGTTCTTCACGATGTCCAAGAGCTACAACATGGCCGGGTGGCGCATCGGCTTCATGGTCGGCAATCGCGACCTCGTGAACGCGCTGTCGCGGATCAAGGGCTACCACGACTACGGCACCTTCACGCCGCTGCAGGTCGCGGCCATCGCCGCGCTCGAAGGCCCGCAGGACTGCGTGGCGGAGATCGCCGCGCGCTACCAGCGCCGCCGCGACGTGCTGGTCAAGGGACTGCACGAATCCGGCTGGATGGTCGACAATCCCAAGGCGTCGATGTACGTCTGGGCGAAGATCCCCGAGCACTACCGCCAGCGGGGATCGCTGGAATTCGCCAAGCACCTGCTCGCCAAGGCCAAGGTCAGCGTGTCGCCGGGCATCGGCTTCGGCGAGTTCGGCGACGGCCACGTGCGGTTCGCGCTGATCGAGAACGAATCGCGCACCCGGCAGGCGGTGCGCGGGATCAAGCAGATGTTTCGCGAGGACGGGCTTCTCTGATGGCGAACGCGATGAAGCCGATGAACGTGGGCCTGCTGGGCTTCGGCACCGTGGGTCGCGGCACCTGGGAGGTCCTGCGCCGAAACGAGGAGGAGATCACCCGGCGCGCCGGCCGGCCGATCCGCATCAACCGGATCGCCACGCGCACGCTCGATCGCGCGCGGGCTGCAACCCAGGGCGCGGCGGGCGTCGGCCTGACCGCCGATCCGCAGGCCGTCGTGCGCGCCGCCGACGTCGACATCGTCTGCGAGCTGATCGGCGGCATCGAGCCGGCGCGCTCGCTGGTGCTGGAGGCCATCGCCAACGGCAAGCACGTCGTCACCGCCAACAAGGCGCTGCTGGCGCACCACGGCAACGAGATCTTCGCCGCGGCGTCGGCGAAGGGCGTGATGGTCGCCTTCGAGGCGGCGGTGGCGGGCGGCATCCCGATCATCAAGTCGCTGCGCGAAGGGCTCACGGCCAACCGCATCGACTGGATCGCCGGGATCATCAACGGCACGTCGAACTTCATCCTGTCGGAAATGCGCGCGCGCGGCGCGAGCTTCGCCGAGGTCCTCGCCGAGGCGCAGCAGCGCGGCTACGCCGAGGCCGACCCGACCTTCGACGTCGAGGGCATCGACGCCGCGCACAAGCTGACCATCATGTCGGCGATCGCCTTCGGCGTGCCGATGCAGTTCGACAAGGCCTACGCCGAGGGCATCAGCCGGCTCACCCGCGAGGACATCCGCTACGCCGAGGAACTGGGCTACCGGATCAAGCTGCTGGGCATCACCCGCCGCACGGCGAAGGGCATCGAGCTGCGCGTGCATCCGACGCTGATCCCGAAGGCGCGGCTGATCGCCAGCGTCGAGGGCGCGATGAATGCGGTGCTGGTGCAGGGCGACGCGGTCGGCGCAACGCTGTACTACGGCGCCGGCGCCGGCGCCGAGCCGACCGCGAGCGCGGTGATCGCCGACCTGGTCGACGTGACGCGGATGCACACGGCCGATCCGGAACACCGCGTGCCGCATCTCGCCTTCCAGCCGGACCAGCTGACCGACGTTCCGTTCCTGCCGATGGCCGACGTGGTCACCAGCTATTACCTGCGCATGCGCGTCGACGACAAGCCCGGCGTGCTCGCCGACATCACCCGCATCCTGGCCGACCGCGACATTTCCATCGACGCGATGATCCAGAAGGAGCCCTCCGAGGGCGAGTACCAGACCGACATCATCCTGCTCACCCACCGCACCACCGAGCGCGCCATCGACGATGCCATCGCCGCGACCGAGGCGCTGCCGACGGTCCGCGGCGCGATCGTGCGCATCCGGCTGGAGGAGCTGAGCTGATGCGCTACATCAGCACCCGCGGCGCCTGGGCCGACACGCCGCAGCCGTTCTCGTCGATCCTGCTCGAAGGGCTCGCGCCGGACGGCGGCCTCGCGGTGCCGCAGGCGTATCCGCGCTTCGGCGACGCGCAGCTCGCCGCGCTGCGTCCACTTGCCTACCCCGACCTGGCGCTGGCCGTGCTGTCGCCGTTCATCGACGACATCGCGCCCGCGGACCTCGCGGCGATCGTGCGCCGGACCTACACGCGCGACGTGTTCGGCAGCGACGACATCACCCCGCTGGTCACGCTGGAGCCGGGGCTGCACCTGCTCGCGGTGTCCAACGGCCCGACGCTGGCGTTCAAGGACATCGCGCTGCAGCTGCTGGGCAACCTGTTCGAGCACGTGCTCGAGCGCGAAGGGCGGGGAATCAACATCGTCGGCGCGACCTCCGGCGACACCGGCAGCTCCGCCGAGTACGCGATGCGCGGCAAGCATGGCGTGACGGTGTTCATGCTGTCGCCTCGGGGGCGGATGAGCTCCGTTCCAGACGGCGCAGATGTTCTCGCTTGCCGAGCCCAACATCTTCAACCTCGCCGTCGACGGCACGTTCGACGACTGCCAGGACATGGTGAAGGCGGTCAACGCCGACGCGGCGTTCAAGGCGCGCCACCGCATCGGCGCGGTGAACTCGATCAACTGGGCGCGCATCGCCGCGCAGATCGTCTACTACTTCAAGGGCTATTTCGCGGCCAGCGCCCGCAACGGCGACACCGGTCGACTTCGCGGTTCCCTCCGGCAACTTCGGCAACATCCTCGCCGGCCATGTCGCGCGGGCGATGGGCCTGCCGATCCGGCGGCTGATTCTCGCCACCAACGAGAACGACGTGCTCGACGAGTTCTTCCGCACCGGCCGCTACCGGCCGCGCGCGTCCGCCGAGACGCATGCGACGTCGTCGCCGTCGATGGACATCTCCAAGGCGTCGAATTTCGAGCGCTTCGTGTTCGACATTGTCGGGCGCGATCCCGGCGCGCGTGCGCGCGCTGTGGGGCGAGCTTGCCGGCACCGGCGGCTTCGATCTGTCCGACGACGCCGTTCTGGGCCAACGTCAAGGCGGCCGGATTCGCCTCCGCCAGCAGCACCCACAGCGACCGCCTGGCCACGATCCGCGCCATCGACGCGCGCTACGGCGTCGTCGTCGACCCGCACACGGCCGACGGTCTCAAGGTCGGAGCGCAGTTCCGCGATCCGGACGTGCCGCTGGTGTGCATCGAGACCGCGCTGCCGGTCAAGTTCGCGGCGACCATCCGCGAGGCGCTCGGCCGCGACCCCGAGCGCCCGCACGCCTACGCCGGACTCGAGGCGCGCCCGCAGCGGAGCACGCCGATGGCCGCGGACGCGACGCTTCTCAAGTCGTTCATCGAGGCACACGCGGCGCCCGCGTAACGCGCCGGCCCGCCGGATCCGCATGGGCTACGCGCTGTCCTGCCTGCTGCGCAATCTTCGCGCGGGTCTGCGCCTGGCGCTGTTCCTCCGGGTCGAGAGGCTCGCCTTCCGCATCGACCTCGCGCAGCTGCTGCTGCTGCTCGGCCTGTCGGCGGCGATCGACGTCTGCGGCGACTGGTGGCTGGCCGAGGCGCCGCGCGTCTTCCGGATCGAGGGCGCGGGTTCCGAGGTCCTGTCGGCCGGCCTGTTCCTGCTCGGCGCCGCGCTCATCGCGCTGCTCAACCGGCAGCAGTCGCTGATCATGGCGTTGCCGGTCGTGGCGTTCGCCGCGCTGCCGGTCGTGCAGATCGCGCACTATGCGCTGATCGTGTCCGCGGTGCGCGCGGACCTGCCGGACGAGGCCTACCTGTTCGAACACCTGATCATCCTGTGGATCGTCATGGTGCTGGTCCGCTGCGTGTTCGTCGCCTTCGTGCTGCCTCCGGCGCACGTCTGGCTGCGCGCCATCGGCGGCGGACTGCTGCTGGCCTCGCCGATCTGGTACGCCGGCGCGATCTTCCCCAACGAGCCCTGGTGGCGCGGCGACGACCATCATCCCGGCGACGGCTACACGCTGAATGCCGGCTCCGAGGCGGTGATGGCGGCGCCAGGCCTACCTGATGCAGGACACGCTCGACGAGCTGAAGGAGGAGCGGCCGGGGCAGTCCGACCTCTACTTCGTCGGCTTCGCCCCCTACGGCCGCGACGATGCCTACCGCGAGGATGTCGAGGGCGCGCAGCGCGCGATGGACGCGAAGTGGGGGACGCTCGGGCGCTCGCTCGTGCTCGCCAACAGCCCCAGGTCGCTGCTGACGCTGCCGTTCGCGACCGCGACCAACCTGCGCGAGTCGCTGAACGAATTCGCCGCGATCATGGATCCGGACGACGACGTGGTCATGGTCTATCTGACGGGTCGCGGTGCGCCGGGCTCGCGCCTGGTGGCGGACCTGCCGCCGCTGTCGCTGGTCGAACTCGGACCTGCGGGGCTGAAGCAGCTGCTCGACGACGCCGGCATCCGCTGGCGGATCGTCGTCGTCGCGGCCTGTTACTCGGGCGGCTATCTCAAGGCGCTGGAAGACGAGCATACGCTGATCATCACCTCCGCCGGGCCCGGCGACGGGCGTGACGATTGCGCCGAAGGCGGCGATGCGCGCTTCGGCAGGGCACTGTTCCGCGACGGCCTGGGCAAGGGCGAGGCCTTCGGCACGGCATTCGATCGTGCCCGGGCGCAGATCGCGGCGGCGGACGGGCGCGGCGGACCGCAGCAGTTCGTCGGCGCGGCCATGGCCGGCAAGCTCGGGACGCTGCGCCGAGGCGGGACCTCCGGGACCATGGTCGACGCGCGACCGCGGCTGCGCGCCAAGCTGGCGGCGGCCGGTTTGGCATTACACTGACCGCGCCCATGGCTGCTTCCGTCCAGGTTCTCGATCTTCAGCACGCGTACGGCGAGCATCGCGTCGTGCGCGGCCTGAGCTTTGAGCTCGAGCCGGCGAGCATCGGCTGCCTGCTCGGCGCCTCCGGTTGCGGCAAGACGACCGTGCTGCGCTGCCTGGCGGGCTTCGAGCCGGTGCAGGGCGGCCAGATCGCCTTTTCCGACAATGTCGTGTCCAGTCCGGCGCGGCAGCTGCCGCCGGAGAAGCGCGGCGTCGGCATGGTGTTCCAGGACTATGCGCTGTTCCCGCACCTGTCGGTCGCGCGCAACGTCGCCTTCGGCCTCTCGCAGCTGCCTCCGGCGCAGGCGGCGAAACGGGCCGCCGCGATGATCGAGCTCGTCGGCCTGGCCGACGCCGCCGACGTGTATCCGCACGAACTGTCGGGCGGGCAGCAGCAGCGCGTCGCGCTGGCCCGCGCGCTGGCGCCGGCGCCCGACCTGCTGCTGCTCGACGAGCCGTTTTCCAACCTCGACGTCGACCTGCGCGAACGGCTTTCGCTGGAGGTGCGGGCGATCGTCAAGGCGGCTGGCACCACGGCGATCCTCGTCACCCACGACCAGCACGAGGCCTTCGCCTTCGCCGACGAGATCGGCATCATGAACGACGGCGCCATCGAGCAGTGGGACACGCCGTACAACCTCTACCATCGGCCGCGGACGCGCTTCGTCGCCGATTTCGTCGGCCAGGGCGTTTTCCTGCGGGGCGTGCTGCGCCACGGTCGGCGGGTGCGCACCGAGATCGGCGAACTCGACGCGGAGTTGTCGGCGCCGGTGCTCGACGGGGCGGCGGTCGACCTGCTGCTGCGGCCGGACGACGTCATGCACGACGACGCGAGCCCGTGGCAGGCCGAGGTCGAGTCCAAGACCTTCCGCGGCGCCGAGTTCCTCTACACGCTCAAGCTGGCATCGGGGACGCGCCTGCTGTCGCTGGTGCCGTCGCACCACAACCATGCCATCGGCGAGAAGATCGGCATCCGGCTGGCCATCGATCACGTCGTCACGTTTCCGGCGGGCGGCTAAGTGAAATCAAATATCGGGGACGCGCCTGCTGTCGCTGTCGACGCGTTATTGACCCCCAATGTGATCGCCGTCGTCGGTGCTTCCCGTTCTCCCGGCAAGGTCGGGCACGAAGTGGTGGCGAACCTGATTGCCGGCGGCTTTGGCGGAGTCATCGTTCCGGTGAATCCGTCGGCCGACGAGATTCTCGGTCTCAAGTGTTACCCGGAGCCGAGGGTCTGCGGCAGCCGCATCGATCTCAGCGTGATCGCCGTTTCAACGGCGCTGGTGCGGCAGGCCGTCGTCAATTCGATCGATGCCGGCGCCAGGGCCGTGGCCGTCATCACCGCGGGTTTCAAGGAGGTCGGCCCCGACGGAGCCGCGCTGGAGAAGGAGATCGCCGACTACTGCCGGTCGCGGCGCGTGGCCCTGCTCGGACCCAATTGCCTGGGCCTGATCAACGCCCACCACCGGATGAATGCTTCGTTCGCCAGGCAGATGCCGCAACCGGGGGGAATCTCGGTGATCTCCCAGTCCGGCGCGCTGTGCACCGCCATTCTCGACTGGGCTGCGGCACGGCACCTCGGCCTGGCCAAGCTCATCAGCATGGGCAACAAGGCGGACCTGTCGGAAACCAATTTTCTCAGGGCTTTCGCCGACGATCCGCAAACCAGGGTCATCGTCGGCTATCTCGAAAGCGTCGATTCCGGCGATGCCTTCATCAAGGCCGCCGAGGCTGCCGCGTCGCGCAAGCCGGTCGTGATCTTCAAGGCCGGCGTCACCAATGCCGGCGTCAAGGCCGCCTCGTCGCATACCGGCAGCCTGGCCGGCGCCGACACCGCCTACGGCGCCGCGTTCAAGCGCTGCGGCATCATCCGCGCCGAAACCTTCGAGGCCATGTTCGACTACTCGACGGCCTTCGTCATGCAGCCGCTGCCCCGGGGCAACCGCGTGGCGATCATCACGAATGCCGGCGGCCCGGGCATCATGACCGCCGACGCGGTCGAACAGTCGGGCCTGCAGGTCAGCTCGTTCGCCGGCAGCACGTCGACGGCGCTGGCCAGCAGGCTGCCCCCGGCCGCCAGCGTCGGCAACCCGATCGATGTCCTTGGCGATGCCGATCCCGCACGTTACGTGATGGCCGTCGACGCCGCGCAGGACGATCCCGCCGTCGACGCCATCATCGTCATCCTCACGCCCCAGGCGATGACCCGGCCGGCGGAGACCGCACGGGCCATCGCCGCCTGCAATCGTCGCGACAAACCCATCCTGGTGTCGTTCATGGGCGGGCAGAACGTGATGCCGGGCCGGGAGGAGCTGGTGGCCTCCAACCTGCCGGACTACGAATCCCCCGAGCGCGCCGTGGCCGCGCTGCGCGCCATGTGCGACTACGCCGCCTGGCTGCGCCGCCCTCCGCGCGTGGTGACCCGCTTCCCCGTCAACCGCCGTCGCGCCGAGCGCATCATCCAGCGTCACCTGAAGACCCGCGTATACGAGATCGGCGAGGCGGCCGCCAAGGAAATCCTGCGCGCCTACGATTTCACCGTCCAGCCCGGGCAGCTCGCCGCCACGGCCACCGAAGCCGTCGAGGCGGCAGGCAAGCTCGGCTATCCGATCGTCATGAAGATCGCCTCGCCCGACGTCATCCACAAGTCCGACGTCGGCGGCGTGAAACTGAACCTGACATCGCCCACGGCGGTGCTCGACGCCTACGACCTGATGATGATGCGCATCGGCGCCAAGTTGCCCGACGCCCGCATTCACGGCGTCTATGTCGAGAAGATGTGCGAGAGCGGGCGCGAGGTCATCCTGGGCATGATCCGCGATCCCCAGTTCGGCCCCATGCTCATGTTCGGCCTGGGCGGAATCTTCGTCGAGGTGATGAAGGACGTCACGTTCCACATCGCCCCCATCACCCAGGACGAGGCCCGGCAGATGCTGGAGAGCACGAAGTCCTTCGCGCTGCTCAAGGGAGTGCGCGGCGAGGCCGGCGTCGATTTCGATGCCATCGCCACGAGCCTGCAGCGGATCAGCCAGCTGGTGACCGATTTTCCCGAGATCGTCGAAATGGACATCAACCCGTTCATCGTCGCCCCGCCCGGACGGGCATCGGTGGCCGCCGACGCGCGCATCATGCTGAAGGAGCGCGCGGCGCCGGGTGTGCCGCAATGAGTCCGCGCGTGGAGCAGCCGGCGGAAGACCCGAACTGGCAGGAGACCTACCGCGAGCTGGTCGCCACGGCTGCGCAGGCCGTCAAGCGGATTCGCCCCGGCCAGCGGGTATTCGTCGGCACCGGATGCGGACAACCGCAGCAACTCGTGCACGCTCTCGTGGCGCGCGGCCGCGAACTGTCCGATACCTCGATCGTCCACCTGCTGACTTCCGGCGACGCGCCCTATGCGGACCAGGCGCTGGCCGAGCATTTCCGCGTCAACAGCTTCTTCATCTCCGACAACGTCCGCAAGATCATCCAGGAGGGAATGGGCGACTACACCCCTGTCTTCCTGTCGGACATCCCCCGCCTGTTCACCTCCGGCCAGCTGCCGCTGGATGCCGCCCTCATCCAGGTCAGCCCGCCGGACAGCCGCGGCATGTGCAGCCTCGGCGTGTCCGTCGACATCGTCAAGAGCGCCGCCGAGAATGCCAGCCTGGTCATCGCCCAGGTCAACCCCAACATGCCGCGCACGCTGGGCAATGCGTTCCTGTACGTCTACGACATCGACGTGCTGGTGCCCACCGACGCGCCGCTGATCGAAGTGCAGGTTCCGGAACCCGATGCGGAAACCCTGCAGATCGGCGAATTCGTCGCCGCCCTGGTCGAGGACGGCTCCACGGTCGAGTTCGGCATCGGCGCGATTCCGCAGGCAGTGATGCCGTTCCTCGCGGACAAGAAGAACCTCGGCATCCACACCGAGATGTTCACCGACTCCATCATCGACCTCATCGAGTCGGGCGCCGTCGACGGCAGCCGCAAGTCCCTCGATCAGGGCAGGATCGTCGCCAGTTTCTGCATGGGCACCAGGCGGCTCTACGACTACATCCACAACAACCCGCTGTTCGCGTTTCATCCCACCGAGTACGTCAACGACCCGTTCGTGATCGCCCAGCAGCACAAGCAGGTCGCCATCAACGTCGCCCTGGAGATCGACCTCACCGGCCAGGTTTGCGCGGACTCGCTCGGCACCCAGTTCTACTCCGGCATCGGCGGGCAGGTCGACTTCAACCGCGGCGCCGCCCGCTCGCCGGGGGGCAAGGCGATCATCGCCATTCATTCGACGGCCAAGGACGGGACCCTGTCGCGCATCGTCACGCGGCTTTCTCCCGGCGCCGGCGTGGTGACGACCCGCGGCGACGTCCACTATGTCGTCACCGAATACGGCGTCGCCTATCTCCACGGCAAGAGCGTCCAGGAACGCACGATCGCGCTCATTTCCATCGCCCATCCGAAGTTCCGCGCCCAGCTCCTCAAGGAGGCGATCGAAGCCAGGTTCGTGCGCCCGGAACTGGCGGACATCGAGGGCAAGCTCGTCATCGGGCCCAAGGAGTTTCGCACCACCCACCTGCTGAGCGACGGAACGCAGATCAACGTGCGGCCGATCCACCCGACCGACGAGGCGGCCACCGTCGACCTGTTCTACGCGCTGTCGCAGGAGACGATGTATTACCGGTTCATGTCCCACTCCAAGCACATTCCGCGCAAGGAGTTCCGGGACTACGTCTTCATCGACCACCGCAAGGACATCGCCATCGTCGCGACCATCCCGGAGGCCCACCGCGAGGACATCATCGCCATCGGCCGCTACTATCTCGACGAGAAGACCAACCTGGCGGAAGTGGCGTTCGTCGTGCGGGACGACTGGCAGAACCGGGGCATCGGCGCGTTCCTGCTGAAGCACCTGGCCACCATCGCCAAGCGCAACGGAATACGCGGGTTCACCGCCGAGGTGCTGCGCGCGAATCGCGCCATGCAGCAGGTCTTCCTGACCAGCGACCTGAAGGTCCACAGCGAGCCGAACGAGGACGTGTTCAGCTTCCAGATGGATTTCGCGTAGGGCCGTCGCGGCAAGTACGCGTGCCCAGGCTCGTCGCCCCAGCGTATTGGTAGTAGGGATTATCCAGATAGCCAGGTGAAGCCATTGAAGGTTCGCGCAAGGTGGATGGTGTTTGGCGGGCTGATGATCGTCGGCATCGCGATCAGCGCGCAATTGCTCGTCGCGCGCACGGGCCAGGCCGTCGCCGCAGTCGAGGTGCTCAGTTATGCCGAGTCGACCGGCAGCAACTTTCTGCCGTCGCCTCAGGATCCGTTTCGGCCCCCGGCGGTGCGCGAGCTTGCGGTGCCGCCATTCGACGACGCTACCGCCGTCTGGGGTGCCACGGGACGCGACGCGAGCGGTCACATCTGGGTCGGCGTTTCCGCGTCGCGCGACGGCAGGAGCGCTCACTTGTTCGAGTATGAACCCGATACCGACAAGTGGTTCGACCGCGGCGCGGTGCTGGAGAAACTGCAGAGCCTCGGCCGCAGGCGCGATGGCGAGGGTCAGATCAAGATCCACTCGAAGATCGTTCCGGCGTCGGACGGGTGGCTTTACTTCGCGTCCACGGACGAGGAAGGCGAGGCCTACGACGGCTCCAAGCCGCCACGGTGGGGTGGTCACCTGTGGCGGGTGCATCCGAAACGGAAGGTCTGGGAGCATCTCGCGGCCGTCGACGAAGGCCTCGTCGCCGTCAGCGGTGCAGGGCGGTTCGTGTACGCGCTCGGCTACTTCGGGCATGTCCTGTATCAATACGACACCGTTGGCGGAGCGGTTCGCCGCGTCGTGGTTGGATCAGCGGGCGGGCATGTCTCGCGCAATTTTCTCACCGACCTGCGTGGTCATGCCTACGTGCCGCGCGTCGTGCGCCGGGCGTACGGCAGTCCCGAGGCATTCCTGGTCGAATTCGATGCCCAACTGCGCGAGATTGCGGCAACGCCGCTGCATCACTACGTCGGCACGGGCTCCATCACCGAGAATCACGGAATCGTTGGCCTTGCTTACCTGCCCGGCGGCGAGCTCGTCTTCACCACCGCGCTGGGACGCCTCTACCTGATTGAACCGAAGGCCGATGCGGTGGCGAAAGTGAGCGACGAGGGCTGGTTTCACCCGGCCGGGCATGCCTATGCACCGTCGCTGTTCTCGCTTGGCGGCGGCAGGCTGATTGCCGGTGTCGCCCGTCGGGGCTCGTCTTTCGAATGGGTCGTGAGCGAACTCGGAACGCGGGTATCCGCCGCTTTTCCGCTCGACACCCGCGGCCTGGCCGGCATCCTGCTTTACGGTTCGATCAGCAGGGACAATGCCGGGAGGGCCTATGTGGTTGGATGGGCATCGCGCGGCGGTGGCGGCAATCGACCGCTGGTGTTGCAGGTCGACCCTGGGAAGTAGGCGGTCGTGCATTGCAGGAGTCTGCGCCAGCGCACGCTCGGACGAAGCTCGGCTAGCGTGAGCCTGCCTGCAGACGCCACACGCTGCCGCCGCCCGTTCCCACCAGCACCCGACCGGGACCGGAGGCGTCGAGTGCGAGCGCGATCACATCGGGATGCGGCGGGGGGCCGCCCACGAGGCTCCACGACCGGCCCGCGTCGGTACTGCGAAAGATGCCTTTGCCCCAGGCCGCCGCGTACAGCGTGCCCGGATTCGCCGCATCGGCGTGCAGCGCCTGCACGTTGACGGCGCCCATCCCGGCGCGACTCTCGGTCCACGTGGCGCCGCCGTCCGTGCTGCGCCACACACCCTCGCCTTCGGTGCCGAGCCACAGCGTCGTTCCCCTGGCATCGGCCACCACCGCCTGCACGCGCGCCAGCGGCAGGCCGGTGCCGCTCTTGGCGAACGTCGTCGCGCCGTCCGGGCTCTTCCAGAAGTGGCGGAACACGCTCGCGAACACCGCGCCCGGCATTCCGGGCGCCGTGGCAAGAGCGAAGAGGCCATTGATGGTCCCGCTCGACTCGAGATCGGCGTCGGACTTCTTCCAGGTCACGCCGCCATCGCGGCTGGTGTAGACCCAGTGCGCGTCGCGCGCGTATAGCGTGGCGGGATTGGCCGGATCCAGCGCGAGCGCGATGACCCGCGTCGCGAGCCCCGATTGCTGCCTGACCCACTTCTCGCCGCCGTCGGCGCTGCGGAACACGCCATCGCCGGTGCAGGCGTACAGCATGCGCGACACGGCGTCGCGCACGATGCACGACGTGCCGCGATTGGTGATCCCGGCGCTCTTCAACGCCCAGGTCGCGCCGCCGTCGGTCGTACGCCAGATGCCCGTGCTGGTTGACACCCATGCGGTCGGCGGCGCGGACCCGTCGGTCGCGACGCCGCTGACGTCCAGCGCGAAGAAGCCCGCGCCCGGCCCGGTCCACGTCTTGCCCCCGTTGTCCGAGCGGCGCACGCCATCGCGCGTCGTCCCGGCCAGAACGACCGCCGGTCGCGCGCTGTCGAGTGCCAGCGCGCGCACGCTCGCATAATCGAGGTCGGGCATCGTGTCGGTCCAGACCCGGCCGCCGTCCTGGCTGCGCAACAGTGCGTTGGATACGCCTGCCCAGACGATGGCGGGATTCGAAGGGTCGATCGCCAGCGAGAAGACGCGCGCGTTCCTGACCGGACCCGTCGTGGGGGGCGTCCAGCTGATGCCGCCGTCCGTGGACTTGAACACGCCCGAGCCCATCGTGCCGGCGTAGATCGTCGCCGGCGCGCCCGGGTCCACCGCGAGCGACAGCACGATCTCCTTGCGCAACGCTTCGCCGGCCGGCGCCCATGTCCGTCCGGCGTCGGTGCTCTTGTAGACGCCGTCGCCGTTGGTGCCCACGTACAGCGTGGATGTCGACTTCGGATCGAGCGCGAGTGCGTTCAGGCGGAAGTTGTTCGGCAATCCGGTCGTGCTCTGCGTCCAGGTGGCGCCTTCATCGGCGCTGCGCCAGACGCCGGCGTTGAAGCCGGTGTCGGTCGCCGCATAGACGACTTTCGCATTCAGAGGATCGACCGCGAGCGCGTTGACCGGGGCGTGGCGGTCGGGCAGGTCCTTGCCGCCGAACAGCACGCGCTTCCACGTCGCACCGCCGTCGCCGCTGCGCCACACGCCGCTGCTGTACGTGCCGGCGAATACCGTGCGCGGTGCCGACCGATCGAGCGCGAGCGCGTTCACCGTCTGCCCGCGCAACTCGGGGGCGACGACCGTCCACGACGCGCCGGCGTCGCCCGACTTGAGGATGCCGCCGGCGTAGGTGCCGGCAAAGAGCGCTCCGGTGGCGGGGTCCTGCACGAGCGCGCGGACCGCGCCACCCGACGGGCCGAACGGCGCCCAGTCGCTGGCGGTCGCTGCCGGCGCCAGCATCTGCGCCGCTGCCGCGAGCGCCAACGATGGCGCGCGAAGCAAGAACGTCAGGTGTTGCCGCGGCGCGCGCGTCTCACTTCCCACAGCCAAGTCCGGATGCGGCCTCCTTCGTGGGCAGCGCTACGTCGAAGGTCAGGTCCCACGAATACGGCCGGCCGTCGCTGCTGCGGCTGCCGGTGATCCGGCCCGTCAGCTTGCCGCCAGGCTTCACGTCGCCGGCGATCCGGTCGACCTTGAAGTCCTTCGGCGCCTCGACGACCCACTGCGCGCCAGCCATCGCGGATTTCGCATGCGACAGGCCGAGGTCGATCGACTTGACCGCGCCTGCCGCTGCGGCCGTCTTGCCGCCGCCCGGACAGAAGGCCACCAGCAGCATCGTGCGTTCCTTGCCGCCCTTGCTCGAATCCGCGTAGGCGCTGTCCTGGAACGCCTGGGCTTCCTGCGCCGTGATCGGACTCTCGTTGAACCAGATCGTCACGCTGTTCGAGTCGGGGTAGACCGCGACTGCGCAGTGCGTGACGCTGAACTTCTCGCCGGCCATCACGCCCGTGGCCGTGCACTTGTTCTGCGCGTGCGCCGTGGCTGCGCATGCCGCGAGGGCGATGGCAGCGACGCACCGGCGGGGTCGACTCCATTGGGCACGATCGACGCATTCGATGGCGGGCATGGCAGGGTCTCCGGGGAGGCAGGGGGAGGGGCAGCCGGCAGCATAATGCGGAACGGCCGCGGATGCACTCGTTCAAGCCGTCAACCGGCGGCGAACGCGTCCCCCGCGCTATTCCAGGAAGCGGACCCGGCCCGTCTCGAGCTCGTAGATGGCGCCGACGAGCTTCATGCCGCTGGTCGAGCCCACGGCCTTCACCTCCGGCGTCTCGCGAAGCGTCCTGAGCGTCCAGCGCACGTTGGCCTCGACCGCGGAATGCAGCAGCGCCTCGGGGGGCTGCGTGCCGTCGAGACCGTCCAGCGCCGGAAGGATGTTTTCGACCAGCTGCTCGATGCGGCTCTTGTGCTCGGCGCCGTGGAACCTGGACGCGATCGCCGCCTGCACGGCCCCGCAGCCCTCGTGTCCCATGACGACGAAAAGCGGCGTGCGCAAGTGCGCGCCGGCGTACTGCAGCGTCCCGAAGATCGCGTTCCCCAGCACGTTGCCCGCGACCCGCACGACGAAGAGCTCGCCCAGGTGGGCATCGAAGACGACCTCCGGCGGCACGCGGCTGTCGCTGCAGCCGAGGACGGTGGCGTAGGGCTGCTGGCCCTGCGCGAGGTCGGCCAGGATGTCCTTCTGCAGGCTCGGGAAGCATCCGCGGCCGCTCACGAAGCGGGCGTTGCCCGCCTTCAGGCGCTCCAGGGCTTCTTCCGCGGTACAGGTCGGTGGGTGGTCCATGGCACGATTCTACGTCCGGGAAGCAACGACCATCGTGCACCTGCGTGCTGCGCGCGGGCGATCAGCGGTAGACGAGGACCGGGATCTTGGCCTGCTCGACGACCTTGTGCGTCTGGCTGCCCAGCAGGGCCGCGGTGATGCCCTGGCGCGTGTTCGGCGCGATGCAGATCAGGTCGCACCTGCGCTTGCGCGCGACCTCGAGGATCGCCTCGGCGGGAAAGTCGCTGGTCTTGTGCACGCCCTCGAACGGGACGCGCGGCGTCGGCCGCGAGCTTCGCGAGCTTGCCGAGATACCTGTCCGACATCTTCCTGATCATCGCCGCGTGCGCTCTGGGGCTCCATGTAGCCCGTCGGCAGGAACTTGCCGAACACGATGGGCGTGGCCGGCGGCGCAGCGAAGAAGCCGGTGACCCGGCCACCGGTGGCCCTGGCGAGCGCCAGCGCGGCCTTCGCCGCGCGCAGCGAGGCGGGCGATCCGTCGGTGGGAACGAGGATGTGCCGGAAGACCGGCGGCTTCGCGGTGTCAGCCGGCATAGGGGAGCACCCAGATGATCATGCCGAATATATAGCATACGCCGGACGCGATCAGCGTGAACGGCACGCTCCACGACAGGAACTCGCGCAGCGACACCTTGCGCTTCTCCTCGCGCTCGCAGATGTTGAGCGCGGCGAACAGGGCCGGCGCGCCCGCGATCGTGAGGTTGCTGCCGAGGGTCCCCGACCACACCATCATCCACCACAGCGGCCACGCGGGAACGCCGTCGCCGCCGAGGTCGCTTGATCAGGTACAGGAAGGTGAGGATGTAGGCGTCGTGCTCGACGATCCCCACGATCGGGATCGTGATCCAGTACATCAGCGTGGCGCCCAGCGCGAAGCTCTCCGCGAACACCGGCTTCAGCAGTGCGCGAGACTTCTCGATCAGCCCGATCTTCTCGAGGCCCCCCACCAGCGCGAACAGCGCGATGTAGAACAGGATCGCGCGCCAGTCGAGCTCGGTCAGGATCTCCTCGAAGGACGGCGGGCGGAGCTTCTTCTCGAAGAGCTCGAGCACGAGCACCAGCGAGAGCGCGCCGGTCAGCGCGATGAAACCGAGCTTCACGCCGAGGTACTCGCGCATGGCCATGCCCAGCACCGTCAGCAGGAACCAGGCGACCACGAGCGTGGCGAACGGCTTGTTCGGGATGTGCGTCTCGATCCCGAGCGAGCCCAGGTCGACCGCGTGCCGCTTTTGATCGCGAAAACCGTAGGCGTACATCGCGGCCAGCGTGATCACGAACGTCACCATGAGGATCGGGAACGACGACGGCCGCCCGTGCTGCCAGATGAAGTCGCCGAACTCGGCGCCGGAGACGCTGTGCAGCATCTGCGGCGGCAGGTCGCCGAGCAGCAGCGCGCTGCCCATGAAGTTCGCGGAGAACCCGATCATCAGCACCACCGGGGTCGCGGGAAGCTTGAGCGCACGGGCGAGCGGCAGCGCCACGGGCGCCATCATCAGGATCACGACGACGTTGTCGACGAACATCGAGATGATCCCGGCGAGCATCGACAAAATCATCACCAGCATCCCGGGGTGCCCGCCGGAGAGCCGCAGCGCCTGCACCGACAGCCAGCTCGGCACGCCGGATTTGCCGAAGTAGCCGGCGATGATCCAGATGCTGAGCAGGATCGCCATGACGTTCCAGTCGACCAGCCCGAACGCCTCGGTCTCGGTCATCACGCCCAGCCAGATCATCAGCGCGACGCCGATCAGCGCCGCGATCGTGCCGTCGACGACGTTGACGATCACCGCGACGATCGTCACGGCAAAGATGGCCAGCGCCATCCAGGCAATCGGTTCCATTCCTTCCCCTCGGCGCCCCGCTTCGAGCGGCGCGCAGTAAATCTGTTCTTGTTCGACCAGCGGTACCGGCAGCTTCAACCGGTGGACCACGCGCCCGACGGTTGAGCCGATCGGCAGGTCCGCGAGCGCGGTGCGCCCGCGCGTGCTCATCTCGAGTTTGCCGCAGCGCATTCTATCCGCAACCGCGACAATGGTCCCGGCCAGCGGGCCGATCTCGGCGGTGCCGAGCCTGTGCCGAACGGCGCGGGCGCTGGCGAAGCAAATTTGCCGGTCTTCCTCCCGGTACCCGGACGCAAGACCCCGCGACTGCTTTCCCCGGTACAACTCCGCACCACTTCCACCAGCGCAACAGGTACTGGCCCGATCCTGCATATTGCCCCGACCCAGTCGGCGCGTGTATAATTCGCCTCGCGGGGTGGAGCAGTCTGGCAGCTCGTCGGGCTCATAACCCGAAGGTCGCAAGTTCAAATCTTGCCCCCGCAACCAACAATCCAGGAGCCTGCAGCGATGCGGGCTCTTCTGTTTCAGGCCTGCGTCATATCCGTGCCGCAGGCTCAGAGGTGGTCCGGCATGATCCGGCGGCCGCGCTGTCCTGCCGGTCGCGATGGGATCGCCAGTGATCCAACGGAGAAACTCATGATGAAACTGCGCAGGCTGCATTCGCTTGGACTTGCGGCGGTGCTGCTGCTTGGCGGCTGCGCGACCCGTCCGATCAATCCGCCGATCACCCAGACCGACCCGGCCGGCGGTTACCGTTTCGAGACTCGCCAGGCGAAGGCGAAGGGCATCGGGAAGGAAAACCTGGTCATACTGGCGTTCTCCGGCGGCGGGACGCGCGCTGCGGCCTTTTCCTACGGCGTCCTTGAATTTCTTCGCAAGACGGAGGTGGTCGGGCGGAAGGGCAACAAGGGCCGTCTGCTCGACGAGGTCGACGTCATCACCGGCGTCTCGGGCGGCAGCTTCACCGCGCTCGCGTATGGGCTTTACGGCGACAAGCTGTTCACCGAGTACGAGCAACGCTTCCTCAAGCGCAACGTGCAGGGCGAGATCATCTCCCGCAGCTTCAGTCCCGCCAACTGGGGGAACCTGTCGTCGACCGGCTGGGGTCGCTCCGAACTGGCGGCCCAGCTGTACGACGAGATCCTGTTCAACGGTGCGACGTTCGGCGATCTCGATCGTGGCAACGGGCCGCTGATCATGGCATCGGCCACCGACATCTCGACCGGCTCGCGCTTCGTCTTCAACCAACGCGTGTTCGACGTCATCTGCTCGGACCTCAATGGGGTTCCGCTGTCCCGCGCGGCCGCAGCCTCGTCGGCCGTGCCGGTGGTGCTATCGCCCGTCACGTTCAACAATTACGGCGGTACCTGCAACACGGTGACCCCCGAGTGGGTGAAGCCGTTCCTCGACGCCGAGAATCCGCCGCGTCCCGCGGCCCGGGCGATACGCACGCTAAAGTCGGAGCAGTCCTACGGCGACAGCGCCGCGCGACCCTACCTCCATCTCGTGGACGGCGGCGTCTCCGACAACGTGGGCATGCGCTCCGTGCTCGATGCGATCGAAATCTTCCAGGCGCTGCACGAAGCGGGCAAGCCGACGCCGCTCGACAGCGCGCGCAGGATCATCGTCTTCATCGTGAATTCGCTGTCCACGCCGGCCACCAACTGGGACCAGTCGGAGACTCCGCCCGGAACCGTGGACATCCTGCTCAAGTCTGCGGGCGCGCCGATCGACGCCTTTTCCTTCGAGACGACCGAACTGCTGAGGGACACGGCGGCGCGCTGGCGGACGCTGCGGCTGATAGCGGGCTCGGCCGCGATGGCGGACAACAAGGATCCGGCTGTCGCCGCTGCGCTGCGCGTTCCCCAGGCGGAGATCTTTGCCATCGACGTGTCGTTCGCGGCGCTGAAGGACAAGGCCGAACTGGACTACCTGAATCAGCAGCCGACCTCGTTCGTGCTGCCCGCGGAAGCCGTCGATCGACTGCGCGCCGCGGCGGGGACGATCATCATGGCGTCGCCCGAGTTCCAGCGCCTCCTGAAGGATGTCGGCGCCCGCATTACCGCCGCGCCTCCGACTGCCGGAAGCCCGGCAGTGGCGCAATGAGGCGCGACGAGAGTCGCGCCTGAGCTCGGGGCGATCGGACTATTCCGCCGCCTTGGTGCATTCGCCGGCCACCTGACGGCACTACTCGGACGGCGTGATCGCTCCGACACGGGTCGCGATCAGTTCCCCGATTATGTCGAAATCACCGTCCAGCGCGGAGCATCGGAGGAACACGGCCGTGCCGGTCAACGTAGTCGAGACCTCCCCGATCAGCGGGTGTTTGTAGTCGTCGTAGGCGAGCAGAGCCGCATGACCCTTCAGGGCGCCGGCCGAGACGAAGTAGCAGGAGGCGAACCGGGCGTTCTCACGCGCGATACCGGTGACGGTTGCCGCAAGCGTATAGCTTCCCGCCGGAAGCGTGACGCTGGCCACCGTCTGTGTGGTGCCCTCGTTTATGCGTTGGAAACTCGTCGCCCCATAGTTCGCATACGCGTTGGTCGGCCCCGCTGGCCCCTGCGGACCCGTCGGGCCAACCGCTCCTTGCGGACCCGCCGGGCCAAGCGCTCCTTGCGGGCCCGTCAGGCCAACCGCTCCCTGCGGTCCGGTCGGTCCGGTCTGGTTCCAGCTCAGCGGGATCTCCTTCTTCGCATCGCAGCTCCCGCCGGCCGCGGGATCGATTACGCGCAGGACGCCGTCCTTTCTTGCATGGCAGGCATGGATGATCCCGCTGGCGTCCGGGATCGCCGCGAGTGCGCTCCCGCCCGGCACCACTGCGAACAGCCCGGCGACGACGGCAGACCAACCCGCCCGTCGCGTCGCCGAAACACTTCTCCTGTTTCTTCCCTCCCGTTCTCAAGCTTCCACGATTCCCCGCCGACCCCATCGCAGTCACGCCACGGCCCCGCAAGCTGAAGTCGACCGAATTCCTCGAAACGTGCCTCCCCGGACAGCTTTTCATGTTGGACTCCAAGTAGGTTTTCTGGCGGATGTGCGTGACGTAATGACGCAGACGAAACGACGCAACGCGCGGTGACCCGCGCGCCTGGTTCCGATACGCTGCGCCTTTTCTTGACCGACGCACTCGATCACCGCCGGCGACGCGAATCGTGACGGGTGAGTGTAAGGCAATTGTTTTCGCGCGCACCAAAATAAGCGCTGCCGCCATTCCGGTCTCCGCCATTGGCGATCGTGGCCTGTGGCGCCGGACTTTGGCTCGCAACGTTCGGCCTGTGGCCTGCACCTGCTGCTGGGTTGCCTTGCAGTCGTGGGCAGGTCGGATGCCCTGCTGCACCCGCGATGTGGGCGGCCATCAGGTCAAGCTGACCATCCACCTTCGCCGGTTTGCCTCCAGGCAAGGCGGAAGCGTGCCGTTCTGTCAGCTTCGCCCCGTGTCGACAATTCTTACAGGTGCTCCGGGATTTTTGGGTCGATGTTCTCTATGTCATTGAAACAGAGCGTCAAATATCTGTGGCCGACTTTTTGCTCTGCAGAATGGTTTGCGCAAGCCAGTTCGACGCAAATCGGCTTTTCGATCCTCGCCAGGAAGCCGGTCAACAACTCCGACAATTCGCTATTGAGGGGGAAACACGATGAGTGCATTCAGGCTGAGAATTGAAGCGGGTTGGCTTTCATCGCGGTTCGTATCCCCGCTCGCGCATGGCGTCTTCATCCGCGCAGCAGCGGCGCTTGCCATACTGGCGTCTTCTTCGCTTCTGTCGCCTGCGATGGCGGATCCGACCTTCCGCGTATTAGGCAGCGGCCCCTGTGCGAGCTTCCCTGCGCAGGATTCGTCGTTTGCGATCACGCGCAGCGCGTCTGATGGCTGCCTGAACGGAAACTCCAACTCGGTGGATGCCAGGGCTTCGTCCGGCGGGCTGGGCATCCGTGTCGATCTCACCGCGTATTATGTCAACGGGTACGTCAATGCCAGCGCGACGGCGCGGGCGGACACGACGATCAGGATAACCGGGCCGCAAAATATTTCCGTGCCTGTTTCGCTGAACCTTTGGCTGACTTCCTCTCATACCGGCGACAACGGCGGTAGGCTTGGCATCGATGCATCGTTGTTCGGATTTGGCGAAGTCATCCAGTACATGGACGGCACGCTCGGCCAACGCAATGGGGGCCTGTTCATCCCCGACATCGATTGCCTTGTTTGCATCATCACGACCCAGACGATCAATCTGATGACGAATGTGGATTATGGCTTCGGGCTGGGACTGACGGGGTTGGTCGAGGGGCTCATTCCGGACAATGCATTGTTGTACGCGGGGGGGATAATGGCGATGAACTCGCTGATTTTCCCCACAACCGGTCCCGTGTTCAACCTGCCGGAAGGCTACTCCGCGTTCATCGACGGCATGAACGTTGTCGACAACCGCGTGGTGTCCGTCAACGGCGTGCCGGAACCGGGAGTCGTGCCCTTGGCGCTGATCGGGATCGTGGCGGCCATGTTCGCTATGCGTTTGCGTGCCCGTGCCAACGCGACACCGCGCATGGCCCGAACGAGGAGGCCGACCGCCCTCAATGCACGCCGGCCAAGCGCTCGCAAGCCCGGCGCCGGCTGAGCACTCGCTGTCGGTTGGAAGCGCGCCGTCAGCGGCTGATCGCGGCCGCCTGCGTTTGGCCGAACTTGGCGGTCAAGGACGGCCATGACCGGGGTTGCCGAATAACCGTTGGCGAGCGGCTGCTCGTCTCGTTGGCATGTCCCGCCTGCCCAACGCCGGGAACGGGCGGCACGCGATGGCGATTATCCGCATTTCTGCGACGCGCGCACGAAGGCTCTGCGCGCGCGAACCTGGTTCCCCTGCCCACGATTCGCTCGGGTCGTGTTCATCGTCCTTGCGCGTCGATCCGTTCTTGTCCCCGCAACCAAACAAAACAACGGCCCGCATTTCTGCAGGCCGTTTTCGTTTTCAGTCGGGGTAACGCCGGGTAACGTTGAAACGCGATTCGCTCTCCGTAAAGCGTGAATGCATCGCCGGATCATTGCCAAATCATCGGCCAACTGACATTGGCCCCGTTTGTGGACAGGTCGCAGCTAGAAAATGGTCACTTCGACACTTCGTTTCTGACTTGCCTTGACGTACTCACTTAGGGTCAGAAGGCCGAGTGCGCCGTGCGGTCGAAGTCACGCCGGCCCCGGCTGATCATCAGCCCAAGCAGGCCAGTAAACAGGAGCAGAAAAATTGGCGGCTCGGGCACGGTTCTGACCGGGACACCGGCAATATCGTCCTGCGCTCCAATTGATGACAGGTTAATCGGGTCGCCAATGCTGGCTCGGGTTGAGCCACATCCACTCGAGCCGCACATATCGAATTGACCGCTGCCACGGGTAAAAATACTGTACTCAAGCAATCCACTTTCACCGGCATTCAATATTCCGAGAATGAGGTTTCCATTGAACGCGTCCCAACTGTAGGTGGCCAGATTGCCCTGAGTGAAACTCCCGCCTAACGTAGCGCCAATCTGGCTCAGCGATGATGTCGTAGAGGAATCGTCAATGCCGGCGACCTGGCGCAGCGTCGCGCTGCTTTGAAATATCTCCGTTCCAGCAAATCCGATGGATATTCCATAAGTTGCTTCGAGAAATTCATTACCTTGCTGCGTAACTTCGTAAGCTTGCGTTTTCAGTTGACCAGCACTGATCAGAAAATCCATGTTGAACTGCAGAGCCTGGGCCGATGAATTGGTGATTACTTCTGAGAATCGGAACACCGATTCATTCAGGTGATTGCCCTGTCCAAAGGTTGAAAGGCTGAAAAACCCGTTGTCGAAACCGTCAACGTTGACGATGCCAAGCGTCGTGCCCGTCTGGCCAAGGCCCTTGAAGCTTGCAGATTCGCTAATTGTTACCGGATCGGTCGACGAGTCAGGACTTATATCGCTGAAGTTTTCGTCGACCGTAACTATCCCAACCAAAAAGGCGTTGTTGGTTCCCGATATGATGGCAGAAGCATCCAGAGCTGCCGCATTGATCGATGCAGGAATCAACAGGGTCGCTATTGCGAAAAGATCCTTGAGTAACTTCATGGTCAACCTCGGCTTTGATAGTCTGAATCGACGAACATGCAGGTAGAAATTTGTCCGATTCACGAATCAATATGGTACGGAACGCAGATCCAACGCAACGAGGCGCGATCAGGGGTAGCTTAGCACCTGTGAATCGCCCCGGGTTTCATAGACCCTTGGAGCCTGACATGCCAGGCGTCAAGGCGGCGCGATGAGCACGAAGTGGTACACGGCGGAGTTCATGGTCGAGGCGGTGAAGCGGATGCGCATTCCTACGTAGCATCTCATCACTCTTCCAGCCCTCTGGCTCCTTCACTCGATCGCCCGGTCGGGTCCGTTTCGCATAGGGCACAATGGTCGCGAGCCGATCTACGGGAGGAAAGCATGACCAGCGCGCACGACGCCATCGTCCTAGGGGCCGGCCATAACGGCCTTACCTGCGCCTGCTATCTCGCCAGGGCGGGAATGAAGGTTCTGGTTCTCGAGCAGTACGACTCGCTCGGCGGAATGACCAACACGGAAGAGGTGACGCTGCCTGGATTCAGGTCCGACACGCACGCCTTCGGTTACCAGCTCGGCAACGTCTCGCCGGTGCCGCGCGAGCTCGATCTGCAGCGCCACGGATTCGAGCTGCTGTATCCGGAGATCGGGTTCACGCACGCGTTTCCGGACGGAACGTCGGTGAGCATCTTCCGCGACATCGCGCGATCATGCGCGAGCCTGGGCCGCTTCTCGACCGGCGATGCCGAGACCTATCGAGGACTCTGCTCCGGCTTCGCCGCGCAGGCGGCGGCGTTTGGCGCCGCGATCAACTCCCCGCCCGGATCCCCTGCGGAGCATATGGCTGCGCTGGAGGCGATGCCCGACGGGCTCGATCAGTACCGGTTCGAGCTGCAGTCTTTGCGCTCGTGGACGCGGAGCCGCTTCGAGTCCGAGAAGATAAGGGTTCTCCTGGGAACCTGGTGCACCCACGTAGGCCTGTCCCCCGACGACGTGGGGGGCGCCAGCGTTGCACAGGGCTTCGCTGCACTCATCCAGCAGTTCGGCAACAACATCGTGAAGGGCGGCATGCGGAATCTTCCGCTCGCTCTCGCGAGGTTCCTCGAGGTTCATGGCGGCGAGATTCGCACGGATTCGAGGGCCACGAGGATTCGCGTCGAGAACGGAAAGGCCGTGGCCGTGGAGTTGGCCGACGGAGAGACGATCGATGTCGGAGGGCTCGTCGCCTCCAGCGTCGATCCGCAGCAGCTGGTGCTGGGGCTTCTGGGCGAGCAGGCGATCGATCCCCGGATCGTGCGCAAGATGCGCGGCTACGAACCGGGAGAATCGGTTTTCGTCGTCTACCTCGCGCTCGACCGCCCGATCCACTACAAGGCGGGCGAAGATGCGAGTCGCAGCGTTTATGTGCATCCGGTTCCTTCGCTCGACTGCCTCGCGCGCCAGTTCCAGGAATGCCGCGGCGGTCTGCTGCCGTCGAATCCGTTCGCGCTGCTATGCAACGACTCCGCCTGCGACCCGAGCCGGGCGCCCGCGGGCAGGGCATTGATGAAGCTGGTCGTGCAGCCTGTGCCGTACGTCATTGCCGGAGATGCGGCCGGCCGCATCAGCGGCACGACGTGGCAAGCGGTCAAGGAGCAGTATGCGGATCGCGTCATCGACCAGCTGAGCGAAGACTACGTTCCCGATCTTCGTCACGCCATCGCCTGCAGGGTCGTGCGCAGTCCGGTCGATCTGGAAACGCTGCTGCCAAGCGCGCCGCGGGGCACGATCACCCATGGCGCATTCCTGCCCTACCAGGCCGGCGCCATGCGACCAATCCCGGAGATGGGCCAGTACCGGGCACCGGTCGACAATCTCTACCTGTGCGGCTCCGGAAGCCATCCGGGCGGCGGCGTCTCGATGGCGCCCGGGCGCAACGCGGCGCAGGTGATCTACCGCGATCTCGGGCTGAATTTCGCCGTGGGCTGACCCGCGCGCGTCCAGGACGGAAAGGCGCCCGACACGAGAATCAACTCGCGAAGCTTACGGCGACGAACGGAAGGCTCCCCTCGCGGTGCCCGCAGCGCGCTAGTTCGACGGAACGGCTTTAATTTGCGCGACCAGGTCGGCCAGGATGGCCGCCAGCGCCTTGCCGTATCCGCCGACCAGGGCATCCGGAGTCGCTTCCGGCAGATCGATGCGCTTGCTGATTGCGCCCTCGTGCACGACTCGCGGGCGAACCCCGCCCTGGTCGATCAGCGCAAACTGTACTGCGAGTACGGCGGCGGGCACGCTTCCGGCGCGGAAGTCGCCATAGAGCTCGGAGACTGTTGCCTCGAGCACGAAACGCGCGGGCCTCGCGCTCTCCGGCGGAGCAACGGCCCTGAACGGCCCGGCGCGGTCGAGCCACTCGGCCATCCGGTATCCGAGCATCGCCGCCGGTTCCGCGATGAACGCGTTGTAGGGGTCGGAGGTGAACCGGACTTCACCGACGCGGTACACGAGCCCGTTTCCGGCGAACGGCGCCGCGACACGGACGTTACCCACGCGCATGGTGTCCGGGCGCCTGGCGGCGGCCGGCGCCGCCGCGGGTGGCGGCGGCTCGATGACGAAGGTCGTTGCCTGCGGGAGCGGCTTGCCGATCGAGCAGGCCGCGAGGATCAGCGCAGCGCAGGCTGCGGAGGCGAGTTGTCTCGAGCTCATGGCTGCTTCCCGGGGATCTGGATTTTTTCCGGCGGACCGCCGATGAGCGCGCCGGCGGGATAGCGCTTGAGGGCCTCCGACAGCGTGCGCAGATTGTCCGCAGTCACGCGCAGGTCCTGAACGACCACGCGCACATCGTACTGGTTGTCGCCGACGAGGGCGTCGATCCGCGCCACCGTTTCACCGAGGGACTTGACCAGGCGGTCCAGGTCGCCGCGGTCGGCGAACTGACGCAGCCGGTCGGTGACCGCCTCGACGTTGTCCACGCTTTTCTTCAGTCCCGGATCGCCAAGCAGGTTATCGATCCGCGTGGAAGCCGAGGCGAGGTGGGAAAGGGTCGCGTCGACATCCTTCCTGGCAAGGATGGCGTTGACGCGATCGATCGTGGCGCGCGCCCCTTCGAGCACCGCCGAGGCCTCGGCGGAGAGCGCGCCGAGCGGCAGTTCGCCGACCTTGCTGTTCACGTCCACGATCAGCTTGTTCAGGTTCTTGCCGAGCTCCGCGACGTCGGCCTGGTTGAGGCTCGCCAGGAAGGCCTGCGCATTGGCGACGATCTCGCCGGCGCGGCTGGGCGCCGACGGCACGTACTCGTACTCCGGCTTCCAGTCGAATGGGAGCGGCGGATGCTTCTGCGGATCGAGAATGTCCAGCGCCAGGTACTGCTGCCCGGTAATGCCGGCGAGCTGGGTCTGAGCGCGCAGCCCTCCCTTGACCATCTCTGCCGCGTCCTTGCGCCATTGCTCGACCTGCGCCGCGGTACCCGTGACCTTTGCCCGGACGACGATGTAGGAATTGCGCTTGCCGAGCAGAACATCGCGCTCGTATGCCGCAGCCGACGTCACGATCTCCGTCACCTGCCCAAGCGGGACGCCGCGGAACTGCACTGGGGCACCGATGCCAAGCCCGGCGACGGACTGGTTGAAGTAGGTTTCGAAAAAGTAGGTCGGCTGGAACAGCGAACGTCCGCCGAGGATGAACAGGATCGCGGCAAGCGTGAGGACAGTCACGAAGACGAACAGTCCGAGCCGGAAATAGCGCTTGGTTTCTTCCATGGTCTAGCTGCTCCCGGTTTGCATGGCCGCGTCGGACTGGCGGTTGAAGAACTGGCGCACCCGCGGGTCGGTGCTGTGATTGCGCAGCTCGGCCGGCTTGCCTTCGGCGATGATGCTGCGCGAGACCGGATCGAGCATGATCGCCCGGTCGGCGATCGTGAAGATGCTCTGCAGCTCGTGGGTCACGACGACGAACGTGAAGCCGAGACTCTCGCGCAGGGTCAGGATCGTCCGGTCGAGGTTGGCCGCGGTGATCGGGTCGAGTCCGGCCGAGGGCTCGTCGAGCAGCAGGATGTCGCAGCCAAGCGCCATCGCGCGGGCGATGCCTGCCCGCTTGAGCATGCCGCCCGAAAGCTCGCCCGGCATCATCGACTCCGCGTAGCCCATCTCGACCAGCCGCAGCAGCATGCGCGCGGCCAGGTTCTTCCCTGCCGGCGCCAGGTCGGTGAACTGGTCGAGCGGAAAGCGCACGTTTTCGAGCACGTTCAGCGATCCGAACAGCGCGCCGCTCTGGTACATCACGCCGAGCTTGCGCTGCAGCTGCGCCTTGCCCGTCGCGCTCGTGTTCACGATGCTCTGGCCGCCGATCAGGATGTCGCCGCCCATCGGCCTGTACAGGCCGATGATGTTTTTCATCAGGCTGGACTTGCCGCAACCCGATCCTCCGAGGATGACCACGATTTCGCCGCGATCGACGTCGAAGGAGGCGTCCTCGAGCAGCACGCGGCTGCCGTAGCCCATCCGCAGGTGGCGGACGCTCACCGCAGGCGTCGCGCTGCCGGAAGCGGCCTCCGTTTGCCGGGGCTCGAGCACGGCGTCCATTCAGCTCGTGAAAATGGCGAACAAGCCGTCGATGACGACGATCAGGACGATGCTGGTGACCACGGCGCTCGTCGTCGACAGGCCCACCGACGTCGCTCCCGCGCCGGTCGACAGGCCCCGCTCGCAGCCGATCACCGCGATGGTGAAGCCGAAGACGGCTGCCTTGACGATGCCGATCGTAAAGTCGGCCATCGTGACGGCGCCGAGCAGCTGGTTGTAGAACTGCACGAAGCCGATGTCGAAGCTGACCATGACCAGCGCGCCGCCGAACAGCCCCACGATGTCGGCCAGCACGGTGAGCAGGGGCACCACGAGCGTCGACGCGATCAACCGCGGCAGCACCAGGAAACCGACCGGGCTGAGCCCGAAGGTCGAGATCGCGTTGACCTCCTCGTTGACCTTCTGCGTCCCGATCTGCGCCGCGAACGCGGCACCGGTGCGCCCGGCGAAGACGATGGCGGTCATCAGGGCACCGAGCTCGCGCAGCATGGCGACGCCCACCCCGTTGACGACGAAGATCGTCGCGCCGAACTGCTGCGCCACCAGGCCGATCTCGAAGGCGATGATCACGCCCATCAGGAAGCCGACCAGCAGCACGATCGGCACCGCGTTGGCGCCCGCCTCGGTCGCCAGGTCCAGCACCTCGCCCCAGCGGACGGTCGAAGGACGCCGAATCGCGCTCCGCAGCGCGGCGCCGCATTCGCGGAGGAACTCGAACATCTGCTGCGCGTAGCCGATCTGCTGCGCGGTTGCCCGGCCCATCTGCTCGAAGACGCCGACCCGGCGGCGGATACCCGGCGGTTTGACGAAGTCCTTCGGGTCGTAGGCCGACACCAGCGCCGCGAACTTCGGCGCCAGACCGCGGACCTCCACCTTCGCCGTCGCCGCGCGCTCCTGCCGCAGCAGATCGAAGACCAGCGCGATGCCCACGTCGTCGAGGTATTCGAGCTTCGTGGCGTCGACAATGACCGGCCGGTCAGGGTTGCCGGCCAGCGTGGCCAGCGCCGCCTGCCACGCCGACGCTGCGGTGTACGCGGTGATCCGGCCGGCCAGCACGATACTGGCCGCTTCGGTCCCGGCCGATCCGGATGCTTCGGCAATCGCGCTCATGGGACGCTTCCGTCAGCCCAGGCGCGGGGCCCGCGAAGGTCCCGGGGACCGTTCCGCCGCAGCCGATCAACCCGCCAGCCGCGGTCCTGCGTCCCGACGATCTGCGGGAATCCGGAGGAAGCCATGTCAGAACGCCACACGCAGTCTGATGCCGCCGACCCGGACGCTGTGCGCCGAAGCATTGTTGACCGGATTGACGATCGGCTGGATGTCGGGAACGATCTGCACGTGGCGCAGCAGTTGCAGCGGGTAGTGGGCCTCGCAAGTGTACTAGTTCTCGGCGCGTCCCGGCGCGCGCCGGCTTTCCTTTACCGGCAAGGCAAGGCACACTGCGCGGGGAACCCGCCACGCGCCAACGATCCGATGAAATTCTCCGACCTCCACCTCGGCATGTCCGCATCGCTCGAGCACCCGGTGACCAACGAGGTCATCGAGATGTTCGGCGGGGCGACCGGCGACCGCAACCCGCTGCACTTCGACGACGCCTACGCGGCCGCAACGCCCTATGGAGGGCGCGTTGCGCACGGCGCGCTGCTGGTCGGGTTCGTCTCGGCGGTGCTAGCCAACGAGCTGCCGGGGCCGGGATCGGTCGCCCGCGGGATGTCGATCCGCTTCAAGAAGCCGGTGCGTCCCGGCGACGTGGTGGTCAGCAAGGTCGTCGTGCGCGAACTGGTGGAAAAGACGCGCAAGGTGACCTTCGACTGCTACTCGTACGTCGGCGACGAGCTGGTGGCTCGCGGCGACGCCAGCGCGCTGCTGCCGGATTGAGGGAACGGTTCGAGCGCAGGCCGGCCTCGCCGGCTGGATGAGGCTGCCCACGCCGCCGCGACCGGCGACCCGGCCGCGGTGGCGCGCTGCCTCCCGGCCTGGCCAACGCCTGGCGGGCCGGGCCCGCTTCCATCAAGGTCGGTCTTCAGCCCCGAGGCTTGACGTTCTGGTTCAGGCGGAAGAGATTGCCCGGATCGTACTTGGCCTTGATCCGCGCCAGTCGATCGAAGTTTCCTCCGTAGGCGCTCGCTACCCGATCGCCTTCATCCTCCGTCAGGAAATTGACGTAGACGCCGCCAGTGGCATAGGGCGCTGCCTCGGCAAACAGGCGGCGGCACCATTCGACGCAGGACGCATCCTCGGCTGCGGTCTCCCAGCGGCCGTGCACGTTCATCACATATTGCGCGGCGCGTTCCGAGTAGGCCGTTTCGTCCGCAGCCACGCGGCTCATCGCGCCGCCAAGCTGGCCGATAAAGATCTCGGTATGCGGCGACGGCAGCTGCATCACGTGCTTCAGCGCGACGTCGATGACGGCGTCGTCCAACTCGATGAAGTTGTGGGATTTCCAGTAGTTGCGTGCTCCCGGCGTGAGGAGCGGGTCAAATGCGGTTTGCCATGCCACGAGCGGCTGCACGCCGATGTGCTCTCCGGCAGGCGTTCCAAACTTGCGCAACGGCTCGAAGATCGCCTGGCCGCGCTCAGGGTCGCCGCAGTGGAACACGGCAACGACGACGACCTCCTTGCCGTGGATCGACTCGGGCAGGAAGGGCAGTGGTGGCGCCTTGCGCAGGACGATCCAGGCCGCCGATTCGTCGGGCAACGACTTGGCGAATGCCTGATATTGCTGCAGCACCGAGCGGGCCTGGTCGATCGGGAAGACCACGAGGCCGGCCAGCACGTTCGGACCCACCGGGTGCAGCCGGAATTCGAAGCGTGTGACGACGCCGAAGTTGCCGCCGCCGCCGCGGAGGGCCCAGAACAGGTCGGGGTTCTCGCTCTCGCTGGCCCGCACGAGCTTGCCGTCCGCGGTGACCACGTCGGCCGCGGTCAGGGAGTCGATGGTCATGCCCCACTTGCGCGAAAGCCAGCCGAACCCGCCTCCCAGCGTCAAACCGGCAACGCCGGTCGTGGAGTTGATGCCGACGGGCACGGCCAGGCCGAACGCCTGAGTCTCATGATCGAGATCGCCCAGCGTAGCGCCTGGTCCGACGTCCACGGTGCGCGCCTGCGGGTCGACACAGACCAGCTTCATCGGCGACAAATCGATCATCATCCCGCCTTCGCAGACGGCATTGCCCGCGATGTTGTGGCCGCCGCTGCGCACTGCGAGAAGCAAGCCGTTCTCGCGGGCGAAGTTCACGGCCAGCATCACGTCGGCGGCCCCGGTGCAGCGTGCGACGAGCGCCGGCCGGCGGTCGATCATCGCGTTCCATATCGTTCGCGACTCCTCGTAGCCCGCTTCGCCGGGGCGCAGCAGCGCGCCGCGCATGGCGCCTTTCAGCGATTCGATCTTCGTCGCGTCGATCGATTTCGACTTGCCGTCCATTCCCAGGATCTTGGTTTCGCTCACGCGTGTCTCCTCCATGAGGTTATCGTCGGCATCCCGACCGCGAAGTTGCGAATGAACTACACGGCTGCGCTGGGCGACCGGTGCTTGGAAAAAATGACGTCTGCCCAAGCGTGGATCTGGCCGGCGCCTGCACTTCTCTGCGGCGCATCCAGCGGCGCCGTCGCCAGCCTCGAAACCGGGATTCGCCTCTTTCGGCCGCAATTCATCCAACCGAGAAGCGACTTGACCTGACTGATGTCTTTTTTACCATAGACGCGATTGGGCCGAGTGTCCAGCCATGTCTGTGGCCGGGCGGCGATTCCGTTGCCGGGCGTTCGGCCGCGCGGGCGACCGTGACGGCCGCATGCCCCTGGCACGAAGCTCCGCGTCCAATGACGCGCGCCCAGCTGCGATAGCGCGTCGGAATCCGGAGCCTCCTCGCAGCGACCGCCGAAGAACAGCTAGCGTTGCACGCTGGTGCCGGTTGCGGAGGTGGTGCTCATTCACTCTACTTCGAATCGTTGTCTTCCGCGAACACGGCGCGAGCCCAACCGGGAATCATGCCGGCACACACATCACGACGAGGTTCGGCCCGTCGCCCTCGGCGAGCCAGCCCAGGCCCGTCATCTGGTTGCGGATCGCCGGGTCGATGCATCATCGAGGTGGCCAGGCGAGGGGAAACCGCGGCCCGGCAAGCGGAGCGCCGTCGGCGAGGCCCCACCACGCGCGTTCGCTCTCGCGCACGGCGGGCAGGGCGAAGCGCATGCCTTCGCCGGCGAAGCGCAGTGCCCACGAACGCCGGCGTTCGCTGCCGGCATTGCCACCGGTGCCGTGAATCGTTGCCGGATGGTGCGCGATCACATCGCCGACTTTGACCGGGCAGTCGACGACGTCGCCTTCGAATTGCGCGACCAGCGCGTCGGCCTTCTCGCCGCGTTCGCGCCAGCCTTTGTGCCGTACGTGCGATCGACGCAGGAAGCGCAGCGGCCCGCTCCGTGCATCGACGTCCCCCAGCGACACCCAGAGCGAACACTTCTGCGCCCCCGTCATCACTCCGCCGCCGTCGTCGTCGTGCCATTCGGTCGCTTCCTGCGCGCCGGCTTCCTTCACGAACAGGATGTCGTCGACGAATCGAGCGGTCGGGGAGCGCATGAGGCCGGCGGCGATGCCGCCGACCGCGCCGCGGAGCGCAAAGTCCAGGACCGCCGGCTCCGAGCGCGCGGAATTGAAGTGGACGAAGAAGCGGCCGCGCGCGCGCAGCGCCTGCGCATAGGGCACGGCTCCGAACAGACCGGTCTCCGTCGCGGGGACGGCGAGGCGGACGGCTTCGTCGGTGATGTCGATGGTCTCGGCAAGCCGCAGGATGCGCTCGCAGGCGCCGGCGAGCGGCTCGAGCCAGACGGGATCGAGCACGCCGCGCACGATGACGTAGCCGTCGCGCTCGAACGCGGCGATCTCGTCCAGGGTGACTGCGCGCAGTGGTGCCGAGCCGTTCATGTGCAGGCAGGTTCCCTGGCTTTTTCGCGCGGACCAGGGTCCGCGGGTGGCCAGGCGACCGGAAAACGGTTGCCGCCGAGCGGCGCGCCATCGGGCAATCCGTACCATTCGCGCGTTTCGCGGCGCGCCTCCCGCAGGTCGAAACGCGCGTCGTCGCCGGCATAGCGCAGCGCCCACGCCCGGCGCTGGCGGTCGCCGCCGTTGGGGCCGGCCGCATGCAGCGTCGCCAGGTGGTGTACGACGACGTCGCCGGCCCGCACCGGGCACGAGACGACGTCGCGTCGATGCGCGCTGGCGATGTCGGCTGCCTTCTCGCCGCGTGCGCGCCAGCCCGGGAAGCGGCGGTGCGATCCGCGCAGCATCCACAGCGGCCCGGACGCTTCGTCGACGTCGGCGAGCGACACCCAGACGGAGCAGCGCTGATTGCCCGTGCAGATGCTGCCGCCATCGTCGTCGTGCCACTCGGTCGCCTCCACAGTGCGGGGATCCTTGACGAACAGGATGTCGTCGACGAAGCGAACCGTCGCCGAGCGCATCAGTGCGGCGACGAGCGCGCCGACGGCACCCGCGACCGCGAACGCCAGCACGTCGGGGTCGCGGCGCGCCGTGTTGAAATGCATGCGAAAGCGCCCGCGTCCCGCGAGCGCGTGCGCGTAGGTCGGCGCACGGAACAGCTCGTCCGGGCCGGCAGGAGTCGCAAGCCGCAGCGACTCCTCGGTGATGTCAACGGCATCCGAGGCCGCGAGAAGTCGTGCGCATGCCGGCTCCAGCCAGACCAGCCACGCCGGCGCGAGAACACCGCGCAGCACGACGAAGCCATCGCGCTCGAACGCGGCGATTTCGCCGGGCGCAACGGTCCGCAATGGCACCCGCGCATTCATGCGGGCACGCCGGGATCGGCCAGCGCAAGTTCCGCGAAGGTCTGCCGGCGCAGACGGCACGGCGCGCAGCCGCCACAGGGCTTCGGCCCGCCCAGGTGGCACGACCACGTCAGCTCCAGCGGCACGCCGAGGCTGACCGCGAGCCGGAGGACCTGGACCTTGCTGAATCCGGCGAGCGGCGTGCGCAGCGCCGGTGCGCGGTCGAGCCCGGCCGACAGCGCCGCGCGGAAGGGTGCGAAAAAAGACTCGGTGCAGTCGGGGTGGTGCCAGTCCGCGGCGGTCGCACCAAGGTAGATGCGGGTCGCGCCTCGAGCCTCGGCGACGCTTGCGGCGAGGGCCAGGAACACCAGGTTGCGGCCCGGAACGTAGTTCGTTCCTTCGCCGGCCGCCGGCGGTGCCGATCCAAGCAGACCGTCGGACAGCCACTGCCGCATGTCGATCCGGACGACGAGCAGCTCGCAGCGCTGCGCGGCAGCAAGCCGGTGCAGATGGTCGAGCTCGATCCGGTTGCGCTGCCCGTAGTCGACGCCCAGCGCGAGGACCGAGCCGGCGCTGCGCCCGGCCAACGCCAGGCAAACGGCCGAGTCGATGCCGCCGGACGCGAGAACCACGGCATCGACCGGGTCGCCGCGCCGCGCGATCTTCTGCTGGCTCACGGAGGTCACCGTCCCGCCGTGCCGGGCAGCGCGAGCGAGACGAACACGTTGCCGTCGCGCAGCATCAGTCCCGCCGCGCAGAACTGGTCGAGTATCGGCGCCAGCTCGGCTGCCGGCAACGCGCAGCGCCGCTCGAGCGCCGGCAACGCCAACGGCGCGTCGCTGCAGGCCTCGTACACGCCGGCATGCGGGTCGTCGAAATGGTGCGAAGCCTCCGCCAGCGAGCTGCGGCGATCCTCGATGTGCAGGACGCCCGGTGCCCACCAGTAGGTCAGCGTCGGCGGCGGGGCGATGCGCCTGCGGTCGTGCCAGGAGGCGAGGGCGCGCACGACACCGCCGTAGTCGTCGTCGGCAAGGCTGCCTTCGAGTTCGCCGGCAAAGTGGTAGGCCGCCCGATCGAGATCGACGGTGCGCGGATACGTATGCGTGTAGCCCGGCTCCGGCCGCGCGTGCCCGCCGCGGACCGGATAGCGGTCCGCCTGCTCGAAGTACGGCGAGAATCGCTCGAGTCCGATCCGCATGTAGCCGCCCGGCGGGTCGAGATGCACGAGCAGGCGGGCCAGCTCCGCCTGCGCCGCGTAATCCGCGGGCGTCTCCCCGGGAAATCCGAACAGCACGTTCCAGTGGCATTCGATGCCGTAATAGCGCGCCCAGCGCAGCAGGTTGACGTTCGTGCTCGCCCGCGTGCCCTTCTGCATCAGCCGCAGGATGCGCGTCGACAGCGATTCGATGCCCGGCTGCAGCACGCGCACGCCTGCCTGGTGCAGCAGGCGAACGTCCGCGCGCGAAAGGTCCGCCTTGACCTCGTAGAAGAGCCAGTAGTCGACACGCGCGGCCGCGAGCTGGGTGAGCACCGGTCGCATGTGCGACACGTCCAGAATGTTGTCGGCGGCGTTGAACGAGAGGCTGCGATGGCGGCGGGCGAGCGTCGAGAGTTCGGCCAGCACCCGCTCCGGCGACTTCGCGCGGAACTTCATCGTGGCCCCGTTGAGTCCGCAGAACCGGCAGGTCGCCCTCTCGCCCCACCAGCATCCGCGCGAGCCCTCGAAGGGGATGTCGACGCTTCGCTCCGCTCCCGGCGGCAGCACCTCCAGTGCCTGCGCGCGTACGAAGTACTCGGTGTAGTCGGGTACCGGCAGGTCGTCGATCGTGTCGAGCGGAACCGGCGGAGGTCCGGAGAGCGTACGTTCGCCGCGGCGGCCAAGCACTCCGGGCACGGCGAGCGGATCGGCGCCGTCCGCGCAGGCGATCAGGAACTGCGCGAATGCGCGATCCGCTTCGCCGGTGATCGCGAAGTCGATCCACGGGATCGCGTCGAGCCACGCGCGTCCCATCGGGCCGTCGAAGTTCGCGCCGCCGAACAGCGTGACGACCTCCGGGTACGCCGATTTCAGCCGTCGCGCAAGCGCGAATGACGCGACGTTCTGCTGGAAGGTCGACGTGAAGCCCACGATGCGGAACCTTCCCCAGTCGACGGCCTCGACCATCGCGTCGACGTAGGCGGGCATCGCGTCGTTGCGCCACGCGCGCAGTTCGTCGGCGGACATCGCCAGCGCCGCCAGCGTTTCCTGCCCGAGCGGCGCGACGTCCTCGGGCATCGTGCCGGCGGAGTCGGGCGCCGCATCGCCGAACGCCGCGCGGGCGAACAGCCAGTCGCCGAACATGGGATTGCGCGTGCAGGCGACGTGGTGGTAGCGCGCCGCCCCGATCCGTGCGACGAGGTCGAGGTTGAGGTGGAAGGTTTCGACCGGAAAGCCGTGCGTCCGCGTGATCGCGGCCAGGAGGCCCAGTTGCAGCGACGGCCGCGTCGAGAGCGCGAACGGCATCGAGACGAGCGCGACCGGCCAACCCGCGCGCGCGCGCGCCACGTGCTCGGGCAGCGCGGCCGGGTCGCCGCACAGCGGCGGTGCCGGCGCCGGAGCCGGGGTCTCGATCCTGACGGTGACGCGTCCTGGAAGGCGGCTCATCGTGCAGCCTTGCGTTTCGTGGCCTACAAGGTGTTTAATCGCAACGGTAGCAGACAACGTCCCGTCTTTGAAGGAGGAGGCATCATGACCATGAAGGGCGAGAAGGACGATCTGGCGGCGGTGCGCCGCGAGGATATCGAGTCGCTGGCCGAAAAGCTGGACGCGCTGGCGCTGACCATGAGCATCGGCGAGCGCGCCGCGCTCGCCCGGGTAATCCTGAACGCGTCCACCGCGGCCAGGACCGAGCGCGTGCCGGATTTCTCGGGGCCGCTGGCGAGCAGCCTCGCCGTCGGCGCCAATTTCACTCCCGCCGGTCAGGGCAAGCCGGTCGCGCCGATCGCCCCGGGCGAGTTGCATTCGAAGGAACGCGTGCTCTTTCGCGGCGTGACGCCGTAGTCGTTCCTGCGTCGGCCGGACGTGGCCGCGCGCGCTGCGTCGCGCGTTATTTCTGCGCGCCGACGTCCTTCATCGCTTCGAGCTTGCCGAGGTCCAGCGACGCCAGCGCGGTCCGCAGTTCGTCGATGGACACGCCGCGCCCCTTGGCCTCGACGATGAAGCGGCTGCCCAGCACCAGCGTCAGTTCGTTGGCGCCGCCGGCCTTGCTGACTTTCTCGTGCACCAGGCGGTCGCCTTCCTTGCGCACGCGCTCGACGCCGCGCTCGGTCTCCTTCTCGCCCTGCATGTTCACCCAGCCCGCCAGGCTCATGAGTCCGGCGGCCCCGCCGGTGTCGGTGATCTCCAGTTCGATGCGTTTGTCGGCGCCGTCGCCGTAGTCGGCCTCGACCCGGGCGATCTCGATGCCGGCCATGCCGCCGCGCTCCGAACTGTGCTTGGTGCGCGCGAGGCCGGCCAGCTGTTCCGGCGCGAACGGCTTGAGCGCATCCAGCGCCAGCGGCTCGTAGCGCTTGCCGCCGCCGATGACCGCGCCCAAGCCCTCCATCGCGGCCTTCATCTGCGCCTGCGAGTCACCGCTTTTCTGCGCGGCCTCCATCCTGCGGTTCACGTCCTCCATCTGCTTGCCGAGGCCCTCGAGCCTGCCCATGGGCGAGTCCTTGTCGAAGCTGACCGCGGCGCCGCGGTCCCCGCTCATCGCGCCCATCATGCCGGCGCCGCCTCCGGTCAGGTGGCTGAACACGCCGATCACAAACGACAGCAGGAAGCCGACCACGATGGCGCAGACCACCACGACCGCCGTGTAGCCGATCGACTTGTCCACCGGATTCTTCATCAGCACCGGCAGCCCGAGATAGGTCAGATAGATGGCGTAAAGCGCGAACAAAATGCCCAGGATGCCGAGCAGGGGTATCACCTGCAGCAATCCGGCGATCCAGATCGGCGTGTAGACATAGACGGCCACCTTCATCGCCTGCGCGGGATTCCTCTCGCCGCCGAAGGAGGGTGCCAGTGCGTTGATGATCAGCGACAGGACGTAGACGGCGACGAAGGCCATGGCGAAGGTGAACACCGCCGTGACGATGCCCGCACCGACCGGCGTGCGCATCGTCCCGAGCATGGGCACGCTGAAACCGACGAAGGAGGCGCCGATGAAGCCGCACACCGCGGCGGCGCCGGCGAGCGGGGCGACGTAGCCGGCGAAGAGGCTGCCGGTGGACGAGGCCTCGCCGGCGATCACCGGCCATTCCGTCTTCGGGGCCAGCAGGATGTTCTTGACTCGATCGACGAGTGCCATGGCTTGCCTCCGCGGGAATCGACGTTCGATTCTAGCGCCGGACGCCGTTACGGGCCAGCCGGCCCGCATTGTCCCCGACCGGAAAAGTCGCCGCGCGCGTGTCGCCACGGCAATTCGCGGCAGGTGGCCGCGGCGGGCGAATTCGTTACTGGCAGGCGGTGATGCCGCCGTCGACGTAGAGGATCTGTCCGGTGACGAACGCGGATGCCGGCGACAGGAAGAAGCGCACCGGACCGCTGACGTCCTCGACCTCGGCGATGCGGCCCAGCGGAATGCGCTCGATCAGCTTGCGGTAGACCTCGGCGTCGGCCAGCCAGTCGACGGCCATCGGCGTGCGCACGACGGTGGGCGCGACGCCGTTGACGTTGATGCCGTGACCGGCGAGTTCGACCGCGTGCTGCTTGACCAGCAGCGACAGGCCGCCCTTGCTGCTGCAATAGGCGGAATAGCCGCGGTCGCGCATGCCGAGCTGCGCGCGCACCGACAGGATGTGCACGTGCCGGCCGCCGCGCCCGCCGGCGATCTGCACCCGCGCGACCGCCTGCGCGACGAACATCGCCGCGCGCAGATTGACGTCGAGCACGCGGTCGAAGGCCTCCTCGGTGACATCGACCAGCGGCTCGATCTGCTGGGTGCCGGCGCTGTTGACCAGGAAGTCGATGCCGCCGTGGCGCTCGGCAGCGGCCATCACGGCCGCGCGGATCGACGCGACATCGCGCGCGTCGAAGGCCGCGCTGTCCGCACGCCCGCCGCCCGCCGTCAATGCCGCCGCAAGTTCGGCGCCCCTGGCGGCATCGCGCCCGGCGACGATCACCGTGGCGCCGCGCGCGCACAGGTCGGCGGCGACCGCGGCGCCGATGCCGCCGTAGCCGCCGGTGATGAAGGCCACCTTGCCGGCGAAGGATTCACTGTCTGCAGTCGTCATTGGGAAACCGGTTTCACGAACAGGGGATGTTCATACGTCCAGCACGCTCTTCTTGCCGAACAGACCGCGCGCGCGAAAGGTCACCACGGCGATGAAGAGCAGGTACATCGACAGCAGCGACCACTCCGAAGCGTACGCGCCGGTGAGGCCGACCACCAGCCCGACCAGCAGCGCCGCCAGGACCGCGCCCCAGAAACTTCCGACCCCGCCCAGCACGATGATCAGGAAGGCCGGCACCACGGCATCGACGCCGACGTGCGGGCGCATGCCCCAGATCGGCGCCATCACCACGCCGGCGAGGCCGGCGAGCGCCACGCCCAGCGCGAACACGAACAGGCGCAGCCGCGACAGGTTGATGCCCAGCGCCCGCACCATTTCGCTGTCGTGCGCGCCCGCCTTGATGATCGAGCCGTAGGGGGTCTTTTCGAGGAACAGCCAAAGGAGGCCGATGGCGACCGCGGCGAAGGCGCAGGCGAACACCCGGTAACGGGCGTAGATCAGATCGCCGAACAGGAACGCGCCGGTGATGGCTTCCGGCAGCGCCAGCTGCTGCTCGTTCGAGCCCCAGATCGCGCGGATCCCTTCCTCGAGCACCAGCGCGGCGCCGAAGGTCAGCAGCAGGCCGTAGAGCGGATCGCGGCCGTAGGTCCGGCGCAGCGCGAGTTCCAGGACCATGCCTGCGGCGCCGACGACCACCGGGGCCAGCGCCAGCGCGATCGCGTAGCGCCAGCCCACGGACAGCCCGCGGTAGCCGTCGAGCCAGGCGCCCAGATCCCCGCCCGGCGCCACCAGCAGCAGCGCCGCATACATGCCCAGCGCGAAGAACGAGCCGTGCGCCAGGTTGATCGTCTCCATCAGGCTGACGACCAGCATGAAACCCAGCGCGATCAGCGCGAACAGCAGTCCCAGCGCGACGCCGTTGACCAGATGCGGGATCAGCGTCAAGCGTCGCCTACATTTCGTAATTCGGCGTCGACTCGTAGGACTCGAGCTTGCACGCCTTGGGCGCCGCCGCGTCCATCACGTCCTTCGGATCCGACTGGGTCAGGATCTTGAAGATGTCGTCCTTTTCCTTCGGCTGGTCGTTGTAGGCGGCCATGTAGATCGTCTGCTGGCACTGGTGCGTCGCCGGGTCGATCCACGCGTCGTAGTTCTGCATGCGGTCGCGCGCACTCATCCTGCGGCCTTCGAGCTTCTTGATGATCGCCGAACTGGCGGTGGTGCCCGTTTCCTCGACACAGCGCAGCAGCTCGCGCGTCGCCACGTAGCCGTTGTAATAAACGTTGCCCGGCTCGCGGATGGGCATGCCCGGGTAGACCTTCTGGTAGGCCGCGACGAATTCCTTGACGCCGGGCAGGTCGAGCAGCCAGTACCAGGTCGTGCCGAAGACGCCGAAGATCTGCTCGGGACCCAGTCCGTAGACGTCCGGCCAGTCCTGCTGGTTGTTGATCCACGCCATGCGCTTCTGCAGGCCGAGCTGGACCACCTGCTGGCGCAGCGCCTTGATGTCGTCGCCGCCGACTGCGGTGGCCACGACTTCCGGTTTCAGCTGCTGCAGCTTGATCAGATACGAGGAGAAGTCGCGCGTGTTCTGCGGGATCAACAGTTCGTCGACGATCTTGCCGCCGTTGGCTTCGACCAGCGTTCTCGTCGCCTTGGACGTGTTGTGGCCCCAGACGTAGTCGTTGGTCAGCAGCACCCAGTTCTTGCCGCTGCTGCGGATGGCGTTCTTGACGATCGCCTCGGCGAAGTTGGTGCCGTTGCCGTCCCAGACGAACTTGACCCGGTGGCAGTTCTGGCCCGATTCGGTCGGCGAGCTCGAATTGGTGTTGAAGTAGACGCAGCCGTATTTCTGCGCCACCTGCGAAATTGCGTTGGCGACGCCCGAGTGCACGCCGCCGACGAGAAACGCGGCCTCGTTGCGGGTGATCATGCGCTCGGCGACGCGCGAGCCGGTCGCCGGCGTGGTCTCCGTGTCCATGTGCAGGGCTTCGATGCGCCGGCCGAGCACGCCGCCCTTGTCGTTGAACTCCTTGATGGCCATCATCGCGCCCAGCCGCTCCATGCCGCCGGAGGCTCCGTACTGGCCGGACGCGTCCATGGTGAGGCCGATGACCAGCGGCTTCTTCTGCGCGGCCTGCGCCCAGGCGTGGTTGACCTTCCACGGGCCGAAAAACGTCGCCGTGCCCGCGCCGGCGGCGATCGCGGACAGAAGCGACCGGCGGGTCAGGCGCGGTTGTGTGGGCGTCGCCGCGGGCTTCGGTTGGAGTTCGGGTGTGTCCTTGGTGTTCTCGTTCATCGCTTCCTCCTGGGTGATGCGGATGACGGGTCGAACGCCGGCCATCGGCTCGGCAGTCCTGCGGGCGCGAAACCGGAGCGACCGGGCTCGCCGACTCATTAATTCCGTGAGTTTGCGAAATGGAATACTCATTCCATTTCTCGGCGCTGTCAAGGGCGCTTGCGCGGTTTCCCGGCGCTGCCCCGGGGTCGGTTGCGCTCGCTTTGGGCGTAGCCGACCGCCATCACCAGCGCCTGTGCGGCGCACAACGGTGCCACCAGCGAGCGGAACTGCACCTCCGGGTCATCGCCGATTTCCAGCGTGACCTCCGCGACGCGCGCCAGCGGCGACACCGGGTGGTCGGTGATCGCGATCACCGTCGCGCCGCGCTTGCGCGCCTCGCCTGCCGCTTCGATCACGTCTTCCGTGTAGTTGCGGAAGCTGGCGGCCAGCAGGACGTCGCCGGCGCGGATGGTTGCGATCTGCTGGCGAAGCATGCCTCCGACCGAGTCCAGCAGGAACGCGCGGATCTCCAGCTGGGCGAGTCCATAGGCCAGGTAACTCGCCACCGGAAAGGCGCGGCGCTGCGCCAGCAGATACACGTTGGCCCCGCGCAGGACGTGCCCGGCGGCGACCGCCAGGCGCTGCGTATCGAAGTGCTCGCGCAGGCGCTCGAGCTCGTGAATCGCGCTGTCGACCAGCTGCGGAACCACGTGGCCCTGGTCGCCGCCCGTGCGGCGCATGTGCTCGATGCGTTCGCGGTAGGTTGCCGAGCGGGCAACCAGGCGCTCGCGATAGATGCGTTGCAGATCGGTGAAGCCGCCGTGTCCCAGAGCGTTGGCGAAACGGATCACTGCCGACGGAGGCACGCCGGCTTCGCGGGCGATTTCGGCTACCGTCGACAGCGCCATGGCATCGGGATTGCCGAGTGCGAAACGGGCGATGCCCTGGAGGCGGTTGGGCAACTTCGGATAGGCCTCGGTGATTGCGCGGGCAAGATCGTCGTACCGCGTGCTGGCCTGCATCGCATCCTCCGTGGACCCCGGGCCGGGGCTTGTCAATTTGGAATGAATATTCTATCGTGGAACGGTCTGGAAGGGTCCAGCCGTAATTTGACATCGCGCTTCGGTCTCCATGATCTGGTCTTCATCCACCGCTACCCATCGGCTCCGAATGCCCTCATGCCCGTGAACGACCACGCTCTTGCCGGCCCCCTCGTCGCGGTCGGGACGCCACCGGCGGCAATCGTGCCCCGGCCGCTGGTCGCGCTGGCGCTGATCATGGCGACGACGCCGCTGTGGCTGGACGGCATCGGCCTCTACCAGTACCTGGCGCTGGAGATCGCGATCTTCATGATCTACGCGCAGGGTTTCAATCTGCTGCTCGGCAATTCCGGGTTGCCGTCGTTCGGGCATGGCGCGTTCTTCGGCACCGGCGCCTACGCCTACGGCCTGCTGCAGCTGCATGCGTATGCAAACCTGTGGTTCGACCTGGTCGGGGCAATGCTTGCGGCGGCGATCCTGGGCGGCGTGGTCGCCGCGTTCATTTCGCATCGCCGCGGCATCTACTACGCGTTGCTGACCATCGCCTTCGGGCAGGTGTTCTGGTTCGTGTCCATCAAGTGGCATTCGGTCACCGGCGGCGAGGACGGTCTTCTAAACCTGCAGCGGCTGCCGGCGCAGTTCGGCTTCACGTCGGTCGATCTCTCGTCCAATGCGGCGCTGTTCTACTTCACGTTGGCCGCGCTGCTGCTGGTCATCGTCTTCTGCTGGCGTTTCGTGCATTCGCCGATGGGAAGGCTGCTGCGCTGCCTGAAGCAGAACGAGGTTCGCGGCGGCTTCCTGGGTTACCGCGCCTGGATCTACAAATGGCTGGTATTCGTCATTTCGGCGGCGATCGCCGGACTCGCCGGCGCGCTGTTCGCCATGGCGCAGCAGTCGGCCTATCCAAACGTGATGAGCCTGCACCAGTCGGGGTTCGTGGTGATGATGGTGCTCATCGGGGGCGGCCTGACCAGTTTCTGGGGACCGTTGCTCGGCGCCGCCTTTTTCATACTTGCGCGCGACCTGCTCGGCGCCTACACCGAGACCTGGCTGCTCTGGTACGGGCTGCTGTTCATGGCGGTGGTCCTGTACAAGCCCGAAGGGCTGGCCGGGGTGCTGCGCGACCTCGGCGCGGCGGTGCGCCGGCGCGGCGGGGCCTGACGTGGCGCTGTTCGAGGCCCAGGGACTGCACAAGCGCTTCGGCGACCGCGTGGTGCTGGAGAACATCGACCTCGTGATCGAAGAGGGGACGCTCACCGGCATCATGGGTCCCAACGGCGCCGGCAAGACCACCTGCTTCAACTGCCTGACCGGGATGTATGCGCCGGACCGCGGCCGCATCGTTTTCGACGGCCACGACATCACCGGCATGTCGCCGCCGGCGATCACCCGGCAGGGACTCGCCCGGTCGTTCCAGGCCATCAGTCTCTTCGACGACGACAGCGCGCTCGACAACCTGATCGTCGCGCTGCCGGCGATGCGCGCGCGCTCCTTCGATGCCTGGCGCGACCGGGCCCGCGACAGCGGCGCCGAGGACCGCGCCGCCGCCATCCTGGCGCAGGTCGGCCTCGCGGGCCGCGAGCACGTCCGGGCGCGCGACCTGGCCTATGGCGAGCGGCGGGCGCTGGAGATCGGCCTGGCGCTGGCCACGCAGCCAAGGCTGCTTTTCCTCGACGAGCCGACATCCGGACTGGGCGCCGACGGCACCGCGCGGCTGGCCGAACTCGTCGAATCGCTCAAGCAGCGGGTGACGCTGGTGATCATCGAGCACGACATGCGCTTTCTGTTCCGCCTGGCCGACCACATCGACGTCATCCACTGGGGCCAGGTGATCGCCCGCGGCACTCCGGCCGAGTTGCGGCAAAACGACTGGGTGCAGCGCTCGGCGCTGGGAGCGCTGGCATGCTGAGCGTGCAGGGCATCGACACCTACTACGGAGAGACCCAGGCGCTGTTCGGCGTGTCGCTGGAGGTGAAGGCGGGCGAGGTCGTGGCGCTGCTGGGTCCGAGCGGGGCCGGCAAGACCACGACGCTGCGCTCGATCCTGGGCCTTACGCCGGCACGCGCCGGCCGCATCGATTTCGCCGGCGCCGACATCACCCGGGCGCACACCCACGCGATCGCGCGTCTGGGCATCGGCTGGGTGCCTGATGACCGGCGCGTCTTTCCGACGCTGACCGCCGCGCGCAACCTGTCGATCGCGCGCAAGACCACCCGCTACCGGGCCTACGGCGTCGACGAATGCTGCGAGATCTTTCCGGCGCTGCGGCATCTGCTGCCGCGCGAGTGCGAGAACATGTCCGGCGGCGAATTGCAGATGGTGTCGATTTCCCGCGCGCTGGTCGGAGCGCCAGGCTTGGTGCTGTTCGACGAGCCCAGCCAGGGGCTGGCGCCCAAGGTGGTGCAGGACGTGATGCGGACCATCGGCCGGTTGAAGTCGGAAGGCGTGGCCTGTCTGGTCGTCGACCAGAACGTCGGCACCGTTCTCGACGTGGCCGACCGCGTGGTCGTGCTGCACACGGGCCGCGTCGTCCATGAGGGCGCGGCCGAGAAGCTGCGCCACGACATGGCCGCGCGCAGGTCGTTGGGGCTTGCGGCATGAGCGCCGCCGGGCCGCCCCAAGGTGCTCGCCCCCTGGGGGGGCGGCGCGCAGCGCCGTTCGGGGGGAGCCAATGAGCGGCGGGGCGCCGGCGCTGCTGCACGTCGACCGGCTGGCCAAGCGCTACTACGCGCCCGGGCTCGCCCGCCGGCAAACATTCTCGCTGGAGGCGGATTTCCAGGTCCACGCCCCGGCCACCATCGGCCTGCTCGGTCCCAACGGGTCCGGCAAGACGACGCTGTTCGAACTCATCACCGGCAGCAACGCGCCGTCCTCCGGGCGGGTGCTGGTCGAGGGCCGTGACATTCACCAGGTGCGCCATGCCGAGCGCGACCGCCTGGCGATCCACTATCACCAGTCCTACCAGGTCCGGGCCTTCCGGCGCACCCGGCCGGCGTTCATGATGCAGCGGGCGGGCCGGACCCGGCCGCTGGTGCACCTGTTCGACGAGCCGCAGTTCTCGGTCCAGGACGGCTACATCGGCTTCATGCTCGACTTCTTCGCCCGCCTGCGCGACGAAGGCCATGTGGTCTTCCTCTGCGTGCATCCCAACGAACGCTTTCATCTGGAAATCCTGCGCCAGGCCTGCGAAAGCTTCCTGTTCGTGCAGGAAGGGCGCGTGCGCGGACTCGCGTCGTTCGACGCGCTGGTGACCGACGCCGGTGCACGCAGCTACCTGGGTGCGCTCGTTCCCGGCTGATCCTCGGCACGTTCCGCGGTGCGCGCGGTGTGCCGCCCCACCCGGAGTGGCGGAACCTTGATCGGCGCCAAGTCGCCCGATGGACGACTGCCGCTAGAATGGCGGTCTGTCGCCCCGGGGTGGGCGGGGAAGGGGGCTAGTTCATTGGCAGACTCCGATCGCAGCGATTACCCGCCGGTCACGCTCGACGACTGGCGCCGTGCCGCCGGCAAGAACGCCCCGGGCGGCAATGTCGACGCCCTCGTCTGGCACACGCCGGACGGCATCGACGTCAAGGCGCTGTACACGGCGGCGGACCTCGCCGGGCTGCCCTACGCCGACACGCTGCCTGGTTTCGCGCCCTTCCTGCGCGGCCCGCAGCCGACCATGTATGCGGGGCGCCCCTGGACCATCCGCCAGTACGCGGGCTTCTCCACCGCCGAGGAATCCAACGCCTTCTACCGGGACGCCCTCGCGGCCGGCGGACAGGGCGTGTCGGTGGCCTTCGACCTGGCCACCCACCGCGGCTACGACTCGGACCACCCGCGCGTGGTCGGCGATGTCGGCAAGGCGGGCGTGGCGATCGATTCGGTCGAGGACATGAAGATTCTCTTCGACGGCATTCCGCTCGACCGCGTCTCGGTGTCGATGACCATGAACGGAGGGGTGCTGCCGGTGCTGGCCGGCTACGTGGTCGCCGCCGAGGAGCAGGGAGTTGCGCAGGAGCGCCTGTCGGGAACGGTCCAGAACGACATCCTCAAGGAGTTCATGGTCCGCAACACCTACATCTATCCACCCGAGCCGTCGATGCGCATCGTCGCGGACATCATCGAGTACACGGCGAAGCACATGCCGAAGTTCAACTCGATCTCGATCTCGGGCTATCACATGCAGGAAGCCGGCGCGAACCAGGCGCTGGAACTGGCGTTCACGCTCGCCGACGGCCGCGAGTACGTGCGTGCGGCGCTGGCTCGCGGCATGGACGTCGACGCGTTCGCCGGCCGGCTGTCGTTCTTCTTCGGCATCGGCATGAACTTCTACCTGGAGGTGGCCAAGCTGCGCGCGGCCCGCGTGCTCTGGTGGCGGATCATGAAGGCGTTCGGGCCGAAAAGCGCCAAGTCGCTGATGCTGCGCACGCACTGCCAGACGTCGGGCTGGTCGCTGACCGAGCAGGACCCGTACAACAACATCGTGCGCACGACCATCGAGGCACTGGCCGCGGTGTTCGGCGGCACGCAGTCGCTGCACACCAACTCCTTCGACGAGGCGGTGGCGCTGCCGACCGACTTTTCCGCGCGCATCGCCCGCAACACCCAGCTGCTGATCCAGGAGGAGACGCACATCTGCAGCGTTGTCGACCCCTGGGCCGGCTCGTACATGATGGAGCGGCTGACGCAGGACATGGCCGATCGCGCCTGGACGATCCTCGAGGAGGTCGAGGCGATGGGCGGCATGACGCGCGCGGTCGAATCCGGCTGGGCGAAGCTCAGGATCGAGGCCGCGGCGGCCGAGAAGCAGGCGCGCATCGACAGCGGTCAGGACGTGATCGTCGGCGTCAACAAGTTCCGCCTTGCGCAGGAAGAGCCGATGGAGACGCGCGAGATCGACAACACGGCGGTGCGCGAGGCGCAGCTCGCGCGCCTGGCGAAACTGAAGGCGGCGCGCGATGTCGCCGCCGTGGGCGAGGCGCTGACCGCGCTCACCGATGCCGCGCACTCGGGTGAAGGCAACCTGCTCGACCTCGCGATCCGCGCGGTGCGCGCGCGCGCCACGGTGGGTGAGGTGTCCGACGCGCTGGAAGCCGCCTGGGGCCGGCATCGCGCCACCACGCAGAGCGTTTCGGGTGTCTACGGCGCCGGCTTCGCGCAGGACGATGGCTGGGAAAGACTCGTCGCCGACGTCAAGGCCTTCGCCGAACAGGAAGGCCGGCGGCCGCGGATCATGGTCGCCAAGGTCGGCCAGGATGGCCACGACCGGGGGGCCAAGGTGGTCGCCACCGCATTCGCCGACCTGGGCTTCGACGTCGACATCGGTCCGCTGTTCCAGACGCCCGAGGAGGCGGCGCGCCAGGCGATCGAGAACGACGTGCATGCGGTCGGCGTGTCCACGCTGGCCGCCGGGCACAAGACGCTGGTGCCGGCGCTGATCGACGCGCTGCGGGCGCAGGGCGCGCAGGACATCATCGTCTTCGTCGGCGGCGTCATCCCGCAGCAGGACTACGCGATGCTCGAAGCCGCCGGCGTGGCCGGCATCTACGGTCCCGGCACTGCGATCCCGGCCTGCGCGGCCGACGTGCTGGCAAAAATACGCGCGACCAGAACCGTCGCCGCTTGAGCGCCGCGCGGCCTTCGGAACAACCGCCCGGGCCGGATTCGTCGGCGCCGGATGCGCTGGCGGCGGGTGTGCGTGGCGGCGACCGTCGCGCGCTGGCCAAGGCGATCACGCTGGCCGAATCCACGCGCGGCGACCATCAGGCGCTGGCGCGCGAAGTGATGGCGCAGCTGCTGCCGGACACCGGCCGCGCTTTGCGCCTTGGCATCACCGGAGCGCCCGGCGTGGGCAAGTCGACCTTCATCGAGGCCCTGGGACTGCGGCTGGTGAATTCGGGTCAGCGGGTCGCCGTGCTTGCCGTCGATCCGTCGAGTTCGGTCTCCGGCGGTTCGATTCTCGGCGACAAGACGCGGATGGAAGCGCTGTCGCGGCATCCGCAGGCGTTCATCCGCCCGTCGCCGTCGAGCGGTGCCCTGGGCGGCGTGGCGGCGCACACGCGCGAAGCCATGCTGTTTACCGAAGCGGCGGGATTCGACGTGGTCATCGTCGAAACCGTCGGCGTCGGGCAAAGCGAAACCGACGTCGCCAACCTGACCGACGTCTTCGTGCTGCTCCAGCAGCCCAATGCCGGGGACGACCTGCAGGCGATCAAGCGTGGCGTCGTGGAGCTGGCCGATCTCGTCGTTTACAACAAGCGCGACCTCGACCCGACCGCGGCCGAACGCGCCATCGGGCAGATGAAGGGCGGGCTGTCGCTGCTGCGCAGCGGTCCGGCGCGCTGGCGCCCTCCGGTGCTGGCGGTGAGCGCATTGAAGGGCGAGGGCATCGAGGCGTTCTGGAGCGAGGTGCTGCGCTGCCGCGACGCGCAGCGCGCCGCCGGAGAACTGACGGCCAAGCGCAGCCGGCAGGCGCTCGCCTGGACCTGGCATCTGATCGATGCCGGACTGCGCGAACGATTCCAGGCGGACGCGCGCGTGCGCGAGGCGCTTCCGGGCGTCCTCGACCGGGTGGCGGCCGGGACGGTGACGCCGACCGCGGCCGCCGCACAGCTGCTCGGCGACAATCAACGGAGGTAGACGACGTGCACGACATCATCCGCAGGCTCGACCAGAAGCGCGGCCTCGCCAGGCTCGGCGGCGGCGAAAAGCGCATCGCCGCGCAGCACGCCAAGGGCAAGCTGACCGCGCGCGAACGCCTCGAAATCCTGCTCGACGAGGGATCGTTCGAGGAGTGGGACATGTTCGTCGAGCATCGCTGCCACGACTTCGGCATGGCCGAGGACACCGTCCCCGGCGACGGCGTGGTCATCGGCTACGGGATGATCAACGGCCGGCTGGTGTTCGTGTTCTCGCAGGATTTCACGGTGTTCGGCGGCTCGCTGTCCGAGGCGCATGCGGAGAAGATCTGCAAGGTGATGGACCACGCGATGAAGGTCGGCGCGCCGGTGATCGGTCTCAACGACTCCGGCGGCGCGCGCATCCAGGAGGGCGTGGCCTCGCTCGGCGGCTACGCCGAGGTATTCCAGCGCAACGTGCTGGCCTCGGGCGTGATCCCGCAGATCTCGCTGATCATGGGGCCCTGCGCCGGTGGCGCGGTCTACTCGCCGGCGATGACCGACTTCATCTTCATGGTCAAGGACTCGTCGTACATGTTCGTCACCGGGCCCGAGGTGGTGAGGACGGTGACCCACGAAGACGTGACCGCCGAGGAGCTGGGCGGGGCGATCACGCATTCGACCAGGTCGGGCGTGGCCGATCTCGCGTTCAACACCGACGTCGAGGCGCTGCTGATGCTGCGGCGCTTTTTCAACTACCTGCCGCTCAACAACCGCGACCAGCCGCCGGTGCGCCGTACCAACGACAAGGCCGACCGGCTGGAGAAATCGCTCGACACGCTGGTGCCGGACAATCCGAACAAGCCCTACGACATGAAGGAGCTGCTGCACAAGGTCGTCGACGACGGCGAGTTCTTCGAGCTGCAGCCCGATTACGCGCGCAACATCGTCATCGGCTTCGGCCGCATGGAAGGCGCCCCCGTGGGCATCATCGCCAACCAGCCGCTGGTGCTGGCCGGCTGCCTCGACATCCGCAGTGCGATCAAGGCGGCGCGCTTCGTCCGCTTCTGCGACGCCTTCGGCATTCCCATCCTCACCTTCGTCGACGTGCCGGGCTTCATGCCGGGCACCGCGCAGGAGTACGGCGGCATCATCAAGCACGGCGCGAAGCTGCTCTACGCCTACGCCGAGTGCACGGTGCCCAAGATCACGGTGATCACGCGCAAGGCCTATGGCGGCGCCTACGACGTGATGAGCTCCAAGCACCTGCGCGGCGACGTCAATTTCGCCTGGCCATCGGCCGAGATCGCGGTGATGGGACCCAAGGGCGCGGTCGAGATCATCTTCCGCGAGGAGAAGAACGACGCCGCCAAGATCGCGGCGCGCGAGCAGGAATACCGCGAGACCTTCGCCAATCCGTTCATCGCCGGACGGCGCGGCTTCATCGACGACGTGATCATGCCGCACGAGACGCGCAAGCGCATCTGCCGCAGTCTGGCCATGCTGACGCACAAGAAACTCGAGAACCCGTGGCGCAAGCACGGCAACATTCCCCTGTGAGCGCGCCGCGCGCCACGCCACCGGCTGCCACCATGTTCAAGAAGATCCTGATCGCGAACCGCGGCGAAATCGCCTGCCGGATCATCAAGACCGCGCGAAAGATGGGCATCAAGACCGTCGCCGTGTACTCGGAGGCCGACCGCGACGCCCGCCATGTCGAACTTGCCGACGAGGCGGTGCTGATCGGCCCCGCGCCGTCGCGCGAGTCCTACCTGCAGGGCGATCGGATCATCGCCGCCTGCAAGTCGACCGGCGCGCAGGCCGTGCACCCCGGCTACGGCTTTCTGTCCGAGAACGAGGCGTTCGCACGGGACGTCGAGGCGGCGGGCATCGTGTTCATCGGCCCGAAGCACGCGTCGATCGCCGCGATGGGCGACAAGATCGCGTCGAAGAAGCTCGCTGCTGCGGCGGGCGTCAGCACCATCCCCGGCTATACGGACGTCATCGCCGACGGTGCGATGGCGGTGAACATCGCCCGCGACGTCGGCTATCCGGTGATGATCAAGGCCTCGGCCGGCGGTGGAGGCAAGGGCCTGCGCGTGGCCTGGAACGACAAGGAGGCGCGCGAGGGCTTCGACGCCTGCCGCGCCGAGGCGAAGTCGAGTTTCGGCGACGACCGGATCTTCATCGAGAAATTCATCGAGGAGCCGCGGCACATCGAGATCCAGGTGCTCGGCGACGCGCACGGCAACATCGTCTACCTGTGGGAGCGCGAGTGCTCGATCCAGCGCCGCCACCAGAAGGTGATCGAGGAGGCGCCGTCGCCGTTTCTCGACGACGCCACCCGCAAGGCGATGGGCGAGCAGGCGGTGGCACTCGCGCGCGCGGTCAATTACCAGTCCGCCGGCACCGTGGAGTTCGTCGTCGGCCGCGACCGCGGTTTCTACTTCCTCGAAATGAACACCCGGCTTCAGGTCGAGCACCCGGTCACCGAGATGATCACCGGGCTCGACCTGGTCGAATGGATGATCCGCGTCGCCGCGGGTGAGACGCTCGGCTTCGCGCAGGCCGACGTCCGGCGTGACGGCTGGGCGATCGAGTGCCGGATCAATGCCGAGGATCCGCTGCGAGGATTCCTGCCGTCGATCGGGCGCCTGGTCCGCTACCTGCCGCCCAGGGAGATCGAGGGCCAGGTGCGCGTGGACACCGGCGTCTACGAGGGTGGCGAGATCTCGATGTACTACGACTCGATGATCGCCAAGCTCGTGACCCACGCGCCGACCCGTGGCGAGGCCATCGGGCGGATGCGCGAGGCGCTGAACGAGTTCGTCATCCGCGGCGTGGCCTCGAACGTCGTGTTCCAGTCGGCGCTGGTGCAGCATCCGCGTTTTCTCGAGGGCAGGCTCACCACTGCCTTCATCCCGGAGGAGTATCCGGACGGGTTCCATCTCGACGACGTCCCGCACGAGGACACTGCGTTCCTGGCCGCGGTGGCCTCGGCGGTGCACCGCGCCTACCGTGAACGGGCTTCGCGGATCGAGGGCCAGGTACCGGGACACGAACTGATGGTCGGCGTCGATTACGTCGCGATGGGGCCCGGATTCGAGTACACGGTCAACGCGCGACCGGTCCCGGGGGGCTGCGACGTGTTGATCGGCGAGCGATCGTTCGCGATCCGGCACGACCTCAGGTTCGGCGCGATCCTGATGCGCGGCACCTGCAACGACCAGCCGTTCGCGATCCAGTGCGAACGCCCGGGACTGCACTACCGGGTCACGCACATGGGCACGCAGATGGAAATCATCGTGATCCCGCGGCGGGCCGCCGAGCTGCTGAAGCGCATGCCCGCGAAACTGCCGCCGGACACCTCGCGTTTCCTGCTGTCGCCGATGCCCGGGTTGCTCGCCGAAGTCTCGGTCAAGGCGGGACAGGAGGTGAAGGCGGGCGAACGCCTGGTGGTCATCGAGGCCATGAAGATGCAGAACGTCATCCTTGCCGATCGCGATGCAACAGTCGACGAGGTGCTGGCCAAAGAAGGCGAAAGCCTCGCCGTCGATCAGCCGGTGCTGAATACAGAATTATAGACGGAATGAAGATTTCGTAGTGATTGAGAGATATACGCTAACTATATGCTGCTCTATGATGGTGCGGTTGCGTTCATATTGATTGCGGTCGCTTCTTGTGCTGGAGTTCGAAAACATGTATTTGGCGTTAAGTAAGGAATTTAGCGATTGGCGTGATTGCATTGGACATGCTATCTGTGCTGCTGGTGGATTTGATAGATATCAGTGTAGGTACGCATAAGACGAAGACGGGTATTGAGTATCGAGGATTCTGGAGAGGAGAACATGAAGTTTGTGGTGAATCGGCCGGCGATCGTCACGGACCGCTGATCATAGGCGCGAGTCAGGTCGCGTTCGAGCAATGTCTCCGTCGATTTTATGGACGTTGCGGTGCTGTGAGCAGTGATGATACGCTGAGCGCTCTGTTGTGCGTTTAGATGGAACAAGCTAATGTTTGAAGAAAAGATTAGAAGGTGATATGGTGGTTTTTCGGACGCTGATGTTCGCATTTGCAGTCTTTCGGATGGACTAGCATAGTGCTGCATGTATTTAGAATGAACAAGATGTGTAAGCAGTGGTGCTCAAGAAGGTTTGCTGAACAGTGATAGTACACTCAGAGAAGTTACGCTTGCATGTATACGGAGTGTTTGCGGGGGAAGAGAATGAGAAATGCTAAGAGCAAAGAACGGTAATGATAATGCAAGGCGAATTGAGCAGTTGTATTAATATGATTAGATAATATTTATATAAATATATAATAAAAATAAATTTTATAAATTTAATAATTTATATTAGTTATTTAGTAATTATGATTATGTGTTTCAAGTGAACTCGCCGGTGGGAACGCCGGAGGTCTGGCCCGGTCCCGACCAGAGCGCGACAGTTGCGACAAAGGCCGGCGGCGCGCGCGCGGCGACCAGCCGCCAGTCCGGGGAAAGGTAGGGCGCCGGGCCGTCGCGCAGGGCGAGATCGGTGGCCAGGGCGACCTCCATGCGGCGAAAGGGCGCAGACAGCGCGTCGCCGGTGGCCTTGCTCATCGCCTCCTTGCAGGTCCACAGCCGCAGCAGCGCGCGTCGGCGCGGATCGGGTTCGAGCGTGGCCAGGTAGGCCTGTTCGCGCGCGGACATGAACTTGCGCGAAATGCCGTCAACGTTGAGACGGCGATCTCCGATGCTCGATGTCGACGCCGATGCGCCCGTGCGCTGCAATGCCGACCAGCGCGACTCCCGCGGTATGCGTGACGTTGAAGTCGAAGCCGGCGCCGTCGACCTGCGGCCGCCCGCGCAGACCGCGCCGGATCGCCACGGCGCCGGGCGCACAGCCAAGCGTGGCTCCAAGCAGGCGGCGCAGCGTGCCGCGACCGACGACATAGCGGTCGCGCAGCGAATGCGTGCCGAAGCGGGCCGCGCGCGCCCGCTCGTCCGGCGAGAGCAGCGCCTCGAGTTCGCGCAATGCCGTCGCATCGCGCGCGAGTGCGAAGGCCCACAGCGAGACGCCGGTCGCGGGCGGCGGCAGCGCAACGGGTTCCCGCGCGAAGCCTGCGTCGTCGCGATTGCCCGCGCCGGGCAAGTCGTCTAGGCTCATGGCTTCGCGCGGCGCCTCGCCTGCGCGTGTGCGCATTTACGGCGCTCCACGGACGAATTCATGGGTGTTCTTCTCGGTCTACTCACACGCTGGCCGCGCCGTGCGCTCGATGCGCTCGGCTTCGTCCTGTATTTCGTCACCTACCGCGTCCTGCGCTGGCGGCGGAAACTCTCCATTGCCAACGTCGGCAACGCCTTTCCCGCATCGAGCGCGGAGGAACGCGAGGAGATCGTGCGCCAATCCTACCGCAACCTTGGCGCAGTGCTGGCCGAGTCGTTATGGGGGTGGCGGGCAAGCGCCGATGAGCTGGCCGAACGGGTGCGCTTCGTCAATCCGGAAGTGGTGACGCGGTACACGTCGCAGGGCACGTCGGTGGTGCTGCTGGCGGCGCACTTCTGCAACTGGGAGTGGTTGCTGCTCGCCGGCGCCAGGATCCTGCACGTGCCTATCGACGCCGTCTACAAGCCGCAGCGGCTCGCCGGCGTCGATACGTTCCTGCGCCAGGCGCGCGCGCGCTTCGGCGGCAATCCCATCGCGCACCGGAGCGTGATGTTCGAAGTCATGAAAAGGCGCGGCGAGGCGCGCGCCTATGCGCTGGTCGCCGATCACACGCCCAGGCATGACGAGGAAAAGCACTGGACGCGATTTCTCGATCAGGACACCGCGTTCTTCGTCGGTGCCGACAAGATCGCGCGGATACTCAAGGCGCCGGTAATCTATGTGGCGATGCGTCGCGACGCGCCGGGCCGCTACAGCGTCGAACTCGAACTGCTGGCCGAGCCGCCCTACGACCGCGATTCCGGCCCGGAGATCGTCGAACGCTACGCGCGGACGCTCGAACGCGAAATCAGGGGCAGCCCCGCCGACTGGCTCTGGCTGCACCGGAAGTGGAAGTACCGGAAGCCGGTTTACGCCTGAATGTACCGCTTTACCCGGGGCCTTCGGCCAGTTTCTGCGCCAGGAATCCGGCCATCGAACGCACGGTCGGATGCTCGAAGAAGTCGGTGACTTCGAGCATGCCGGGATAGGCGGCGTCGACCTTTTCGTAGATCTGCGCCAGCGTCAGCGACCCGGTGCCGAGCTCGAACAGGTTGTCTTCCGGATTGACCGTGCGCCCCGGCAGCGCATTCCGGCAGATCACCAGCAACGCGCGCTCGAGATCGTCGACGGCTGCTTCGCTGGCCGGCTGCCCTGCGCCCTCGACGTCGCGCAGGCGCGCGAGGACGTCGGCGAACGCGCCGTCGGCGAAGTCGCGGGCCAGCGCGAAACGCTGCACCTTGCCGCTGGTCGTCTTCGGAAACTGCCGGACAGGAATCACCGACGTCACCGCGAGTCCGGTGCGCTCGCCGACGATGCGGCGAATTCGGCGCGCGAGCTCGGCAAACGGCGCCAGATCCTCGCCCTTGGCGAGAACGAACACCAGCACGGCGTCGGTCTCCGCCTTCGGCGGGCGGTATCCCGCGACGGCGGCGCGACCCAGTTCGACGTCCGCATGCTGCGCCAGCACCAGTTCGATGTCCTGCGGGTAGTGATTCTGTCCGCCGACGAAGATGATGTCCTTGACGCGGCCGGTGATCACCAGGTCGCCATCGACGAAGGTGCCAAGGTCGCCGGTGTCCAGAAAGCCGTCCCCCGAGATCGCGGCGCGGGTGAGCGCCGCGTCGTCGTAGTAGCCGGGACTCACGTTGTCGCCGCGGATCAGGATGCGTCCAACGACGCCGGCCGGGGCCGGTGCGCCGGCATCATCGGCGATGCGCACTTCGCAACCCTTGACCGGCGTGCCGACGGCGACGAATTCGACCGCATCGGCGGCGCCTGGGGCACTCCGGCGCACCTGCTGCCCGGGGCCGAGCGCGTCGCGAGACAGGCCGACGCAGCGCAGCGGCGCGCCGACCGCGGGAAAGGTCACGGCCAGGCTGGCCTCGGCCAGCCCGTAGACCGGGAACATCACGCAGGGGTCGAGGCCGGCCGGCGCCAGCGCGTCGGTGAATTCGCGACACAGGTCGGCGGCGATCGGTTCGGCGCCGTTGAAGATGACGCGTACGCAGGACAGATCGAGCGCGGCGACCTTCGCCGGGTCGTGGAACTTGAGGTAGTGCTTGTAGCCGAAATTGGGCGAACAGGTCACGCTCACCCGGTGCTCGGCGACCTTGGCGAGCCACAGGCCGGGACGGCGCACGAACAGCGCGGTCGGCATCAGCCAGTGGTCGACGCCCTGGAATAGCGGCGTCAGGTGGAAGCCGATCAGGCCCATGTCGTGGGTGAGCGGCATCCAGGACAGGCTGGCGTCGTCGGGGCGTGCTTCCACGCCGCAGGCGATGGCGTCGATGTTGGTCGTGAGGTTGCGGTGCGTCAGGATGACGCCCTTGGGCTCGCTGGTCGAGCCGGAGGAGAACTGCACGAAGGCGACGTCGTCCGGTGCTGCCGGATGTGCGACGCCCGGCTTCTCGACATCGGCGATCTCGTCCAGATAGACGACGCGGCCTTCGAGTCGCGCCAGTGTTGCGGCGCCGTCGTTCTCCTGCGCGAAGGCGCGCAGCCGCTCCATCACCTTGCGTTCGGTGGCGAGTACGGGCGCCGGCAGCCTGGCCAGCACGCGGAAGAATTTCGCCTTGTGCTCGTCGGCATTGCCTGGCGCCAGCGGCACCGCGACGATCCGGCCGAGCATGCAGGCCCAGAAGGTGTCGACGAAGGGTGCCAGTCCGTCGACGAGGATGATCGCCTGCGAGTCCGGCGTCGCGCCCGCATCCTGCAGATGCCGCAGCAGACCGAGCGCGCGGCCGCGCAGCTGCGCGTAGGGAAGTCGGGTTTCGTTCGCTTCGCCGGCGACGTAGTGGATGGCGCCGGTGCTCGTGGCGACGGCGTCGAGCGCTTCTACCAGGGTGGAAAAGGAAGGCATCTCGTTGAATTTGAATGCGGAGTGAAGTTTCCTGCCGGTACCGACGCAGACCTGCATGATGCTTGTTGGAAAGTGCTTTGCAAAGACAGCGAAATCAGATTATAATTTCACCTCTCTGCTGCTTCGAAACCCACAGGCATCAACGCAAGACAACGGGGGACGATCGCTCAGGCGATGGACCCAGGTCCGGCAGGCTCTTTAACAATTTGCAACCGATAGGTGTGGGTGCTCGTGGTCTGGGGCCCTTGGCGGGTGCTGTCCTTCGGGGTGGTGCTGGCTGGGGGGAAGTTCCAAGACAAACGCAGTGCTCGCACAACGCAGTAAGGCTCTGGTCCGGTGACGGATCCAGGGCTGAACGTCCTGTTCTCCGGCAGCAGTGCCGGGGGATGGGGCCAACGTTGAGATGAGATACTTTGCAGAGATCGAACTGAAGAGTTTGATCCTGGCTCAGATTGAACGCTGGCGGCATGCTTTACACATGCAAGTCGAGCGGCAGCGCGGGAGCAATCCTGGCGGCGAGCGGCGAACGGGTGAGGAATGCATCGGAACGTGTCCCGGAGTGGGGGATAACGCCGCGAAAGCGGCGCTAATACCGCATATGCTCCGAGGAGGAAAGTGGGGGACCGCAAGGCCTCACGCTCTGGGAGCGGCCGATGTCCGATTAGCTTGTTGGTGGGGTAATGGCTTACCAAGGCGACGATCGGTAGCTGGTCTGAGAGGATGATCAGCCACACTGGGACTGAGACACGGCCCAGACTCCTACGGGAGGCAGCAGTGGGGAATTTTGGACAATGGGGGCAACCCTGATCCAGCCATGCCGCGTGCGGGAAGAAGGCCTTCGGGTTGTAAACCGCTTTTAGTCGGGAAGAAAAGGTGCCGGATAATACCCGGCGCTGTTGACGGTACCGACGGAATAAGCACCGGCTAACTACGTGCCAGCAGCCGCGGTAATACGTAGGGTGCGAGCGTTAATCGGAATTACTGGGCGTAAAGCGTGCGCAGGCGGTTCGTTAAGTCAGATGTGAAAGCCCCGGGCTCAACCTGGGAATGGCATTTGAAACTGGCGGGCTTGAGTATGGCAGAGGGGGGTGGAATTCCGCGTGTAGCAGTGAAATGCGTAGAGATGCGGAGGAACACCGATGGCGAAGGCAGCCCCCTGGGCCAATACTGACGCTCAGGCACGAAAGCGTGGGGAGCAAACAGGATTAGATACCCTGGTAGTCCACGCCCTAAACGATGCTCACTAGGTGTTGGGGAAGTGATTCCTTGGTACCGAAGCTAACGCGTGAAGTGAGCCGCCTGGGGAGTACGGCCGCAAGGTTAAAACTCAAAGGAATTGACGGGGACCCGCACAAGCGGTGGATGATGTGGATTAATTCGATGC